>NZ_JACANU010000001.1:315822-715118 GCF_030329325.1 Acinetobacter sp. 226-1 | reverse complement strand
TATAAGCAAATCATCATTGCTGCGGGTGAAGGTGCTAAAGCCTCTTTATCTGCCTTTGATTATATTATTCGTTCTGGACAATAAGATATTTCATTTAAATTCTCTATTAAAAAAGCCTTTTATCTTTACTGATAAGAGGCTTTTTTAATGATCATTTTTTCATTAACAATTTTAAATATTTTTTTCTCATGATTTTGTTTATATTGCCAATATCCATTGTTATGGATTTAAAAAATAATAGGTTAAGAAGGTAAAACAAATGAATAAATTACTTGTTGCTTTAGGTCTTGCTGCTACCGTTGCACTTGTGGGTTGTAATAAAGACAAAACTCCTGAAACTGGTGCCTCTACTGGTGAACATTTAGAAAATGCTGCTGAGCAAGCTGGACATGATGTTGCAAATGCAACTGAAAATGCAGCTAATGCAACTGCAACTGCTGCTGATGCGACTGTAGATGCTGCTAAAGATGCCACTGCTGCAACTGCTGGTGCTGTTGAACAAGGCGCTGCTAATGTAAAAGATGCTGCTAAAAACTAATATTTTCATACTATATAAAAAACTCCCACGGGAGTTTTTTATAATATTTGTGCAGCTATCATATTCATCTCATTTATTATAAAAATAATTTAATCAAAATTACTGATTTAACTCATCAATTATTCTCAATATATTGCTCAATAATATATGTATTATAAATCTATGATCTCGTAATTAGTCGCTTAAATTCTCTCACTTACTCAGCTTTTTATACTTCTCCTATGTCTATTGTTGCTGCAAAATCTGACCGATCGAATGCCTCGGTTTGGGTCGCTCTTGTTCTTTTAATTCTAGGTACTTTCGGTGCTTATTCCGTGGTTGGGCTGAATCAAGCCTTATTATTTCTTATCGGTGGTGCTTTGGGCATGACTCTCTATCACGCTTCTTTTGGCTTTACCTCAAGTTGGCGTGTGTTTTTAAATGAACGTCGTGGTCGTGGACTTCGTGCTCAAATGATCATGTTGGCGCTTGCAGTATTGCTATTTTTCCCTGCATTAGGCGCTGGTGAATTATTTGGTCAATCTGTGCAAGGTAATGTCAGTCCTGTCTCCATGTCTGTCATGATTGGTGCTTTTATCTTCGGAATCGGCATGCAACTCGGTGGTGGTTGTGCTTCGGGTACACTTTATACAGTCGGCGGCGGTAGTGCCCGCATGGTGATTACCCTGATCTTCTTTTGTCTGGGTTCATTGATTGCGACAACACATTTACAATGGTGGTTTGATTTACCACATTTCGCACCTGTTTCACTGGTGACAAGTTTAGGTGTTGTGCCTGCATTACTGCTCAATTTCGTGATTTTCGCAGTGATCGCATGTCTGACCGTTTACTTTGAGAAAAAGCGTCATGGCTCACTTGAAGTTGAAAAAGCAAGCTCTCATCAGGGTTGGTTCCGTTTTTTACGTGGTCCATGGCCTTTGATTTGGGGTGGCATCATCTTAACTTTATTAAATTTTGCCACACTTGCTTTGGCAGGTCGTCCATGGGGCGTGACCTCTGCTCTGGCGGTCTGGGCAGCCAAATCTGCAAGTCTACTTGGGGTTGATGTTGCTTCGTGGGCATATTGGCAAATGCCTGCCAATGCTAAAGCACTTTCTCAATCTTTATGGTTTGATATTACCTCAATGATGAATTTTGGCATCATGCTCGGTGCTTTATTGGCAGCAAGTCTTGCAGGTAAATTTGCACCGAACCTGAACATTCCGAAACGCTCCATTATTGCTGCTGTTGTTGGTGGTTTATTGTTGGGTTATGGCGCACGTTTGGCGTATGGATGTAACATCGGCGCTTACTTCAGTGGTATTGCTTCAGGCAGTTTGCATGGTTGGTTATGGCTTGTTTTTGCCTTTTTGGGTAATGCTATTGGGGTAAAAATTCGTCCATTTTTCTTTCCCAATGAAAAACCTCAAGCAACTAAACTTACAGGTTGCTAACTGTTGTATAGGCTGATATTAAAAACTTAAATATTCAGTCCAAATGTTAAAACTTTAAGTCCTCTTGATTTACATCAAGGGGCTTTTTTTATATCCATTCTTAAATCAGTACAGCTCATCTATTTCAGCTTATACATTTGATATATCTGTCAAGAAAAGCTCAAAAATGTCATGCATTTTACAGCGGTCTAAAACAACATATTATAAGATGTATTTAATATATATTTTCATAAAAAATACTGAGTATAATTTGCTAATTTTCTTCAGCTTGGGCAAAGTAAAATAAAATATACGGAGCACATGGATATGACATTATTGGAACAATTGGGGATTCAGCATCCTATTTTACTTGCTCCAATGGCAGGGGTTTCCACACCTCAACTCGCTGCTGAAGTTTCGGAACAGAATGCATTGGGTTCCTTAGGTCTTGGTGCAAATACGGTTGAAACAGCACGTCAGCAGATTTTGCAAACACAAGCTTTAACCCCAAAATCATTTCAGGTAAATTTTTTCTGTCATGACAGTGTTGAAAGTGACAGCGCAGCCAATCAAGCTTGGATTGATTACTTAAGCCCTCAATTTGCACAACTGAATGCTGTACCGCCAACAGAATTACAATGCATTTATCCAAGTTTTAAAGACAATGATGATTTTCTGAATTTGTGTCTGGAGACTAGACCTAAAGCAGTCAGTTTTCATTTTGGTATTCCACATCCACATCAGATTCAAAAGCTTAAGGATGCAGGTATTGTGACCATGGTTTCAGCTACCAATCTAGTTGAGGCTCAAGCCATCGAAGCGGCAGGGATCGATGTAATTATTGCTCAGGGTGTAGAAGCTGGTGGGCATCGTGGTATTTTCAATCCATCCATTGATGCTGCCATTAAAACTTCGGATCTGGTGCAGTTGATTAAAAAATATTGTAGCCTGCCGATCATTGCGGCAGGTGGCATCATGAATGGTCAACAAGCCAAAGCCATGCTGGCACTCGGTGCAGACGCAGTACAACTTGGCACAGCATTTGTACAATGTAAATCATCCAATGCCAATGCAGCTTATCGTCAAGCCTTGTTTAATCAGCCTTTGACTCAAATTACAGCCACCATTTCAGGACGTCCTGCCCGTGGTTTAATAAATCATTGGCATGAACAAATTGATGTTCCTGATCGGGTTGATCTTGCACCCTACCCTTATGCTTATGATCTTGCCAAACAACTCAATGCACTGGCAAGTAAACAAGGTGATTTTGGTTATGGTGCATTTTGGGCGGGTACAAATGTTGCGCAAATCCGTGCATTGGAAGCTCAGGATTTAATTAATCAGTTGGTCGTGGAAATCAATCACGCTTAATGCTTAGGCTAAAATTAATCATATTAAATGAATCTGTCACGATCAATCGACACAAAATGATTCATTATGTTGCTGCCATTACCTGAATCATTTGTGCTTCTGAGCATTACACAGGAGGGAGTTTATTTTCATTTTTTACAATGTAAAATTATTCCCTTCTCTTTTTTTAAACAAAATAATCAATCACTTCGCCTGTCAATTTAACCGCACTTATGTCTCAGTTGATCACTCGATTCAATCTGCATTTAAACCACTATTATTAAGATTAACTTAAAATCAATCACAATATTTACATCTTAATTTTGCCAAAATAACAAGAATTATCAATGTAATTGTTTAATTTTAATTATCAAATATTTATCAATAAAAATAGCGCAAAGAACTATTTTTAGACCTGAATTATGCCGAACAGATATTGACCATCATTCAACTGAAAAATAAAATCCGCTCACAATTGAAATGATAATGATTATTAACAATCTTACGTCTATCAAAAATGTAGACGAAGCCTTCTGGGGAAGATATGAAACGAATTGGCTTGAGCATCATCATACTTGGACTGTTCCAAAACAGTTGGGCAGATGAAAACCTTTTTGGTTATGTAAAAGGTGCTGAAACTTTACCTAAAGGTGGACAAGAGCTTTATCAATGGGTGACCAATCGCAGTGATAAAGGTGCGGGACACTACTCTGCTTTTGATTATAAAACGGAATATGAACGCGGAATCACCGATAAATTTAATGCTTCCGTTGCCTTAAAAGCTATGTCATTGGACACCTCTGGCATTGTCATTGATGGTTATATGCCTGAAGACAAAAAATTTGCATTCAAAATAAGTGGTGTGGAATTGGGTGGAAAATATAATTTCCTGAGCCCTGTAAGTGAAACCGTGGGACTTTCCAATCAATTTGAACTCAGCTATTCCACGATTGACCCACATTCAGGTCAGGACAAAGATACACTCAGCTTTGAAAATAATTTAATTTTACAAAAATACTTTATGGACGCAAGTCTGGTTTGGGTTGGCAATCTTATGTTTGAAGGTACCTATGCGAAACGCAGTCCAATCAATAATTTACCTGAAAATTTTGAATGGCCAACCAAACCTGAAATGGAGCTTGAACTACAGCTTGGAACAGGTCTGAGTTATCGTTTTGCCCCAAACTGGTATGCAGGTGCTGAAACACAGTATGAAACAGAGTTTGAAACCGAAGTTGGGCAAGAGCGTTGGTCATGGTTTATGGGACCTTCTCTACACTATGGCTCTAAGGATTATTGGCTGACTGCAACATGGTTTCCACAATTACGGGGCGGGCGTGAAAAATTTGATGAACAGGATGATCGAGATCTGCACTTGATTGAAAAAACAAAAAATGAGTTCCGCTTAAAGTTTGGTTATAACTTTTGATTTAACAGTCGAGATATCAATATGAAATGGATGCCTTATGCAACAGCGCTGCTGAGTATTAGCCCGATCGTTGCACATTCTGCAGTTTATCTGAGTGCAGAACAAGCACAGAAACTGATGTTCCCAAACCTTGCACTAAAAAAAATACTTATCCATCTCAGTGAAGATCAACTCAAAAGCCTCAAAAAATCCTCTGGAATTTTTTATCCCTTCAAAGCTGATTAGGTTTATAAAAGCAGTGATGGAGGTTGGTTGGTCATTGATCAGGTATTGGGTAAACATGAAATGATAACCTATGCTGTTGCGTTGACCGCCAAAGGTGCGGTCAAACAAGTTGAAATTCTGGAATATAATGAATCTTATGGTGGACAGGTTCGTGATGCAGCATGGCGTCAACAATTTGTGGGTAAAACGCTGTCCTCACCTGTTGCCTTGAATAAAGACATTAAAAATATCAGTGGTGCCACCTTATCTTCTAAACATGTCACAGATGGGGTCAAGCGTATTCTTCAGTTTCATCATTTGGTATTAGCAACATTAACAGTATAAGAGCCAAACCTTTATTGGGCACCATGGTTGAAATCAAACTGTATGATGACTTCATGCCTCATGCGGCACATTCAATCATCGATCAAGCATTTGCCTGTATTGAAAAAGTTCAACAATTGATGAGCTTTCATGATCCTGCAAGTGAGTTATCACAGATCAACCGCAGTGCTTTTCAACAAGCGGTGCGGGTTCATCCATGGACTTATGCTGTTTTACAACGTGCTCAACGGGTATTTACAGCCTCTTCAGGCATATTTGACTGTGCTGTTGCCAATACTTTGATGGACTGGGAATTGTTGCCTACGCATCTCCCTATCGTAAACCCTGAAAAAATGAATTTGTCACAGGCACATTTACATTGTCTTTCTGCCAATAAGATACGGTTTACAGCTCCAATTGTGCTCGATCTGGGCGGCATAGCCAAAGGCTTTGCGATTGATATTGCGATTTACTCCCTGCGTAAACATGGCGTGAAAAATGCAGTGGTCAATGCAGGTGGAGATTTACGTGTTTTAGGGAATATTGCTGAACAAATTTTTATTCGAGATCCTCAGGCTCCTCAGCAATTATATGTCTGTGGAGAATTGGCAAATGGTGCGATTGCCACTTCTGCCTGCTATTTTTCCAAAGCCAAAAATCAAGGGCAATGGATCAATGCTTTGGTCAACCCATATACACGCCATGCATTGGATACCGACCACAGTTTTAGTGTGATCGCACCAAATGCCTGTATTGCCGATGCACTGACCAAAGTTGTTGCGATCACTCAAAATCTACAACACCCCTGTTTGCCTTTATTTTCGGCACAGGCATTCATTCTATAAATTGATTTGGTATTGCCATGACATTTAGCTTAAAAATTCCGTTTCTGCAACGCTACTTGCTCTATTTTATCTGGCTGATTCTTGCGCTAAGCGGACTCTATTTTGCATATACGCAGGACTGGAAAATGCAAGATCCGAGCGATTTTACAGTCAATGTACTAAAAACACATGGTATTTCGGCAGCCATTTTTTTAGTGATTTTCGGCTCAGTCATTGCTGTACATATCCGTATTGCACTAAATTTAAAGCGGAACATGCTCACAGGCTTAAGCATGCTTGTGTTGATGAGCATTTTAGCGCTGACAGGAACACGTCTATACTATAGTCCTGAAGAATGGCATGAAAATATCAAATGGACACATATTTGGCTTGGTTTAATCTGCATTATTTGGTTGCCACTCCATATATGGATGGGTATTTTACTGAGAAAATCTAAAAATATAGCTTAAAATATCAGCTACACTTTATATTTACCTCTTGATTATTCTGCTTGCAACTCCATCAACATATACACCAAATCAAGCTCGGGACAGCCATAACCCAATGCAGTCATGGCAGCCGTGATTTGCCCACGATGATGAGTGCCATGATTAAACACATGCAGCAATGTTGCAGCAAATGGCAAACACATCGCCTGTCCTGACGCTGTTTTATAATTTAAATTGCCCTGCAATACCGATTCATCCAATTGATTTAACCATATCACCCAATGATTTGACTTCTGCCTTAAATCATTCAGCAAAAGGTTTCTATCAGAATGAACGATTTGATTCAGCGCTGAAACAGGAGATTGGTTCAAGGCAAATCTTGCATACCACAAGCGATGTTCACCCAAAAGCAAATGATTGAGCGTGCCAAAAATACTGTTAAAAAATAACCCCGTATCCTGATAAAAATGTTGATCTGAAACAGGCTTTAAGGCTTCCACCAAACGTTGTGTTGCCCATACATTATATTGAGCAAGTAAAAGTAAATTTTCTTTAGAATTTATCATCAACATCCCATCTATTTATACTTGCTAAAGTTTTATATTTGAATAAAATACACACAAAATTTCTCTATTTTACATTTTTATCATGATGAATCTAATTGTTTGCCAAGCGGTAAATCATTTTCCACTTGTTTAAATCAGTTTTTTAATTTTCAAAAACTTGATTAAATTTTTAAGTGAGATTCATTATGCCTGCATATCATGAAATTCGTGCAGTATATGACCGTGACAGCATTACGGTCTATCAAGCCTATAACAAACAGATCGCGCAACTTGCCTTTCAACAGCAAAAATTTGTTTCTCCATTTTCATTTCAAAGAATGACATGGATTAAACCGTCATTTTTATGGTTGATGGGACGCAGCAATTGGGCAAATAAATCAGGTCAGGAACATATTCTTGCGATTCGTATCCCACGTGATTTTTGGGAAATATTGTTGAGTCAAAGTGTACATACCGATCCAAGTTTATTTCACCCCCAACACGATCAACCATGGCTAGACATATTTGAGCAAGCGCAAGTGCATATCCAATGGGATCCTGAACGTAATTTGAAAGGTGCAAAATTAGAGCATCGCAGTATTCAGATTGGCATCAGTCGTTTTTTAATCCATTCATTTAATAATGCAATTCTAAGCATAGAGGATATCAGTCCAAAGGTGCAAAAAATGGCTCAATTTCGTCGTGAAGGTCAATATAAACATGCGGAAAAATTATTGCCAAAAGAGCGGATTTATCCTGTGAGTGCCTCACTCAAAAGGCATTTAAGTATTTCTTAAAATTATACGCTATGAAAAATGGGAGTAAATTTACTCCCATTTTCAACTATAATATCAATATGATTAAGCACCATATTTTCGTTGTAAATAATTTATAATTGCTTCAGATTCAAATATTTTTGCCCCTGTATTTGGATCTTCAAAATAAGGCACTTGAATATCTTTTTTCACACGCCCCATAACAGAGACAATCTTTTCACGCTTTCCGCCTTTTAGTGCTTCGTATTTACCTGGTTTCAAACGTAAAATCGAAGGACCTTGATCTTGCCAGCGCTCTTTTGCCACATTATGAAATACAAATGGAATCTCAAGCTCTGTTAAAACACCACGTACTACACGTGTATATGGGCTTGCTTCAAATCCCCAGAGCTGAACCAACTGCTCAGGTGCACTACGATTAATAATTTTTTTATTGATCCAAACGCCACGCGCGCCATTAATTAAAGTACCTGCAAATGCAACCAATGGAAGTTTTGGATAATGTGTATATTTTTTTGGTGTTTTTCCTGATTTACCGTAATTTTTAAACAAATATTGGATAATATCTTGTGATTCATACAGTTTTTCACCTGTATTTTCATCTACAAAAAATGGAAATTGTGCTTTTCCACCCAATTCTTTTACAATTTTACGATATTTTGTGCCGCCCTTAGGACAAGGATAAACTTCATAGTCTAGATTCAATAGTGTCATCACTTCACGAACCCGACGACAAAATGGTGAACCTTCAAATTCATAGAGCTTTAATGCCTTTTCTGGCTGATTTGGAAATGCTGTTCCATTTGCACCACGACCACCTTCTGTAATGGCTGAAGCTAAAGCTTGTACAACTTTAATTTGATGATGTACCATTTTGCGATCCTTTGGGATGACCCTATTTTATAAATCAACTAATTTTTCTTTTGAAACAATAATTCCGTTGTTATCTACATAGATATATTCTTCAGAATTAAAGCTTACATTACCAAAATACAGCGTAATATCAACCTCTCCAATGCCTTTACGATTACTTTTTTGTGGAATTGAAGCCAATGCATGTACGCCTAAGTCAAGCTTTGCTAAAGCATCAACATCACGCACACAGCCATAAATTACAACACCATTCCAGTGATTTTTAACAGCAGACTCAGCAATCATATCGCCCATCAATGCACAGCGCATAGAAGCACCTCCATCAACCACCAAAACTTTTCCAGTTCCATCTGTAGCCAATAATTCCTTAACACGTGAATTATCTTCAAAACATTTTACAGTCACAATCTGACCACCAAATGTTTTACGTGCGCCATAACTTTTAAAGAACTTTCCATCTAAAGATGGAATTAAAGTTTGAATGGCTTTTTCAGGGTTATCATCTAATAAATCACAAGTTACAAAGGGTACTGAAGTCACTTTAATTCTCCATTATTTGGCATTTTGTATGCTTAAATTATCATATATTTCAAATTGATGAGTTTGATTTTGCGCAGCCTCGACCATAGTATGAGCCACTTGCTCGGCTGTCACAGGTTTATATTTAAACGTATTTGGTATTAAATGTGAAAATTTTTGATAGGTCTTTTGAGAGATATCTTCTAAAAACCGTTTTTCGTTGCGCTCGCCCAATAATAATGATGGACGAATAATCGAAACACGCATTAAACCAAGTTTCTCAATATATTGTTCCAATTCTCCTTTAACACGATTATAAAAAATTGAAGAAGATGGATTTGCGCCCAAAGCACTCACGAGCAGCAAATGAGTTTCGGTGCTTTCCAATAAATCAGCAAAATGTGCATTGATCTCAAAATCAATATTATAAAATGCTTGTTTTGATCCTGCTTTTTTAATGGTTGTACCTAAACAACTAAATGCATGACTATAACCATTTACATCTTGATCATTCAGCAATAAAAAGTCATCTAAAAGTAACTGATCTACTTTAGGGTGTTTTGCAAAGGCATCATCTTTTCGACGCACAACAACTGTTATTTTTTCACAGCAAGTTACTTGGTTGAGTTGTTCAACCAGACAACGCCCAACTAAACCTGTTGCACCAATAATAATTGCATTTTTAATCGAATAAGCCATTTTTTAATCAATCTCCTGAATTTATTACTAATCTAACGTTTTATTTAAAAAGTTTCTGCATCTATAATGTTGCCAAAGCAAGTCAAGACTTGACTTTAGGCTGTGCTTTAATCACAATATGGCACTTGTTTACGGGCTGGTGATAATCCTCTGATGTTGGTTTTCAGATGTGGTTTCAGCCCGCCCAGACCAATCTAATTCAAGGAGTGCACGAGTGGCAAACTCTGCTCAAGCAAAAAAACGTGCTAAGCAAAACGTAAAAGCGCGTAAACACAACGCAAGCTTACGTTCTATGGTTCGTACTTACATCAAGCGTACTATCGCAGCTATCTCAGCTGGTGAATATGCTGCTGCAACTGAAGCTTATAAAGCTGCAGTTCCAGTAATCGACCGTATGGCTGATAAAGGCATCATCCATAAAAACAAAGCAGCTCGTCATAAGAGCCGTTTGAATGCACAAGTTAAAGCATTAGCTAACTAAATTGTTGCATAGAAAAGAGCCCTTTTTAGGGCTTTTTTTGTGCCTGAAATTTACTGATTTACCATTGAACTTGAATGACATTTGAACGTATAAAACCCCTTAAATAATGTCCCGTCATTACACGACATTGTAATGGTTGCTTTAATCGTTCTTTATTTTGCCAATGATTTAACTCAAGCTCTATTTGATAAATATATTTTTGCTGTTTTGCATCAAATCGTGCAGGTGTTTTTCAATCAACCCGATATATTCTGCTCCTGTTGGCGTATATGACCATGCTGTTAAATTTAATTTTTTATCATTTGTACAAAATAAACGGCTATTTATTTCAAAAAAACCACGTGTTCCAAAATCCTTGGAAGATTGTAGATGAATGATTATTTTCTGTGGATCCTGTTGCACTTGTTGTAATCGAATAACAGACTGAGGATAAACTCGCCAAACCTGCCATCCAACAATAAACAAAAGAAAACAGCCTAAATATTGTATGGTTTTATTTTTAAATATTTTCATCTCATTTTTAAATCATATCCGTTAGCATTTTTCAAAAATGAGTAAATCTTGTTATCCACTCAATACATTGCATAGTAATTCTATATAAATTATTTACATTTATAAAATTTTCAATATCTAAAATAACAACTTATAGAATGAATCTTTCATACAAATATAAATAGATAAATTACAACACTCTCTTAAAAAATGATCTAATTTTCCAACTTTTGAAAATCTCGAATAGACAATTGATTGACCTCACCACGCCAAATCCATTTTAAAAGACAATCCTCAAATGTATCACCCTCAAACCAGACAAATAGACCTTCCATCATTTGCGGCCAATCGACTTTAGTAACATGATGACGACCTGAAATTACCGCAATAATAGCCGCTAAAATCGTATCATGGCTTACAGCAAGGCTTAAACCCTGCGCATTTTGTGGATGCGTGTTATAAATCAACTCTAAAACATCAACCACCCCTGAGATAGGATGCTTCATGCCCGGTAAAGCATTATTCACAAAGCTATTAATAAAACCTAAAGCACCTTGTTTTTGAAAATAAGGGGCTGCTTGCTTAATATCTAAAACAAAACTTCCTGGCTCTACAAGTAAGCCTTGCTCCACAATCTCGATACGATGCGTATTATGGGGTTGGTTAATTAAATCAGCACCTTCTATCATCAGTGCTGCTGTATCAACACAACGTTGAATTGGGCTTGAAATACAATGCTGAATAATACGATCTGTCTGCTCTGTCAAATAAGCACCCCATGATTGCGCCAGATCTCGCCCTTGGGTAGTCAATTGCAAATCATAGCCTGCTAAGCCCTGCCCATCTACAATTTCACGAATCGAATGTCGTGTAAATAAAGTGACAGGTGTTTTTGTATCAGGCAATAAATCAATCGCTTTCAACATGCTTTTAGGCAATAGCTCAAGTGCCATACAGACTCAATATTTATCTTTTCATCATGCCTCACTATACCATGAGATACAAAACACTCAATCTTAGCCTGTCACGTTTGTAAGCGCCGCTAATGCAATTTTTTGGTTTTCCTGATCTCGGTATGCAATAAAACCATCATTAAGCACTGTTGCTCGTTGATTATAAGTAAATGCCTGAGCTTTTAGACTTACCAGTCCCCCACCGATACTTTCTAACAAGCCCTGTCCTGCACTTGTATCCCATTCTGAGGTTGGATGAAAACGTGGGTAAATATCGATTTCACCTTCAAGCATCATACAAAATTTATAAGCACTACCCGCTTCACGCTTAATGACTGGCGTTTCTTGCTCAATATAATCAATATATTGCTGATATTTAGGATTTTTACTGCTATGACTTAACCCCACTTGAATTGCATCATTCGCGATATCTTTAAATTTGCTATAACGCAACCATGTCTGTTGTGAAAATGAATATTTATAAGGAAGTTCAGTCAAATAGCCAACGTACATGACTTGCTCAGTTGGCACAGCAATCAGAGAGAAAACCGTTTGATGATTTTGAATAAGACTCAGGTTAATTGTAAATTCATCTCGTTCGTGAATAAATTCTTTGGTTCCATCTAATGGATCAAGCAACCAGCATTCTGTCCAATGATGACGTTCAGAATGATCATTTTCTTCTGATAGCACAGGAATATGAGGGGTTAAAATCGCCAATTGTTGTAGTAAAAATGCATTTACTCTTAAATCTGCTTGTGTCACAGGTGAATGATCATCTTTTTCATGAATATTAAACTCGCGCCCTGCACAATAATTTTGGTATTCTTCTAACAGTATTTGAGTTGCCTGTGCCAAGATTGGGACTAATTTTAAAATTTGCTCATCTTGCGGTGCTTGAGTTTTAATAAACATGGATTAAACCTATTTTTATGTCTGATTGTATAAAACCGATTATCATGTTTGATATGGACGGTACGCTTCTTGATTTGGCTTTTGATGATCTGATCTGGAATCATCAACTTCCAGAACGTCACGCAGCCACGCATCAATGCTCACTCGAACAAAGCCATCACACTTTACACGAATTTTATCAGCAGCATAAGCATACCTTATTATGGTATTCCTCAAAGTATTGGACTGCAAAAGTTGGTGTTGATGTACTTCAACTACAAGCTGACTTTCAACATAAAATCGCACCTCGTCAAGGTTGCTTTGAATTACTTAAACAATTAAAAGCACAAGGCTATCGTTGTTGGTTAGTGACCAATGCAGATCGCGCAGGACTTCAGTTAAAACTTGAAAATGTTGATTTAAGCCCTTATTTTGAAGTGATGGTGAGTAGTGAAGATATTGGTTATGCCAAAGAATTTGTAGAATTTTGGCAAATTTTACAACAGCAACATCCTTTTGACCCTCAACATGCGATGTTGATTGATGATACTACGCCTGTATTACAGGGTGCTGAAAAATTTGGCATTCAACGCCTAGTTACGATTCGTCAGCCCTCAAGTTTAAAAGCAGCACGCCATGTCTTAGAACTTGAATATCCATCTATTAATGACTTAACTGAACTTTTACCTTTATTAACGCAAGACCAATTGAAGGATGTCGATGTCAAAACAGCCTAAAAATCAGCAAACTGAAAATAATCAAAATGAAACAACTCGTGCAGATAAATGGCTTTGGGCTGCGCGCTTTTTCAAAACTCGTTCTATCGCAAAAGATGCAATAGAAGGTGGCAAAGTTCATCATAATGGTGAACGTATCAAAGTATCCAAAGAAATTCGAGTTGGTATGGAACTGACCATTCAACAAGGTTTTGATAAAAAAACGGTTCTTGTCAAAGCATTATCGAATGTACGTGGTGCTGCCCCCATTGCTCAACAACTTTATGAAGAAACTGAGCTGAGTATTGCACGTCGGGAATTGATTTCAACCCAAAGAAAATTGCATAATCTTGCTCGACCTGAGCATCGACCAAGTAAAAAAGACCGCCGAGAAATCAGCAAATTTAAACAAGAAAATGATTCAGGTTATGAGCAATCTTGGTCATATCATGATGAATAAAATCTAAAATTGCCTGCGCGACATCTTATGTCGTAGATAAGCGATTTTGCATAGATTCATAGATAATTTTCTGTCACTATTGCTTCTGTGGACGAAGATCAAATTTAAAGACATCCACTTAAGATAGTAGTGATATAGACATAGTTTTGAGGTTTCAAGATGGATGATAACAAAAGTAAAGCGCTAAATGCTGCATTAAGTCAAATTGAAAAACAATTTGGTAAAAACACAGTCATGCGCTTAGGCGAAAATACCGTACAAGCCGTTGAATCTGTTTCTACAGGCTCATTAACGCTTGATATTGCATTAGGTATTGGCGGCTTGCCAAAAGGTCGTATCGTTGAGATTTATGGTCCTGAATCTTCAGGTAAAACAACCATGACTTTACAAGCGATTGCCCAATGCCAAAAAGCAGGTGGAACTTGTGCTTTTATTGATGCTGAACATGCACTTGATCCACAATATGCACGTAAACTTGGTGTAGATATTGACAATTTACTTGTGTCTCAGCCTGATAACGGTGAGCAAGCACTTGAAATTGCAGATATGCTTGTACGCTCAGGTGCAATTGATATGATCGTAGTCGACTCAGTTGCTGCATTAACACCTAAAGCCGAAATTGAAGGTGAAATGGGTGACTCACATATGGGCTTACAAGCGCGTTTAATGAGCCAAGCATTACGTAAAATCACAGGTAATGCAAAACGTTCAAACTGTATGGTGATTTTCATTAACCAAATTCGTATGAAAATTGGCGTAATGTTTGGTAGCCCAGAAACAACAACTGGTGGTAATGCACTAAAATTCTACGCTTCTGTACGCCTTGATATTCGCCGTATTGGTCAAGTCAAAGAAGGTGATGAAATCATTGGTTCAGAAACGCGTGTGAAAGTGGTGAAAAACAAAATGGCACCTCCTTTCCGTGAAGCACTGTTCCAAATTCTATATGGTAAAGGTGTGAACCATTTAGGCGAGCTGATAGACCTTGCTGTTGCACAAGATATCATCAATAAAGCAGGTGCTTGGTATTCTTATAATGGCAATAAAATCGGTCAAGGTAAAAATAACGCGATTCGCCACATGGAAGAAAATCCAGACATGGCAAATGAGATCGAGAAGCTCATTCGTGAAAAACTACTCACCACTTCAAATGCAGCACCTATAACAGAAGAGCTAGATGAAGAAGCTGAGTTTTTAGATGCTTAATACTGATTCATGAAATCAAAAAGATGAAACGCCCACAACGGGCGTTTTTTCTTAAGCGGTAATTGCACTACAATTTATGTTCCTAATTTGAGGATTTTATTTTTTATTATGACTGCACCTAAATTTCCCAAAATGCTCAATTACACCGCATTAAAACAGCAGTTTTCTGAAGAAGAAAATCTTGTTCCCGCCCCTCCATCAGAAACACATTTAAATTTTTCCGCAGAAAAGCAAACCAAAGCACAAGAAGGCTTAACAGGAACTCGACTACGTTCTTATGCTTTTGCAACCCTCACACGTAAAGAATATTCCAAAGCAGATCTCATTGAAAAATTATGTTTATATGCAGCCAACAGAGATGAAGTGATTGAATTAGTCGATGAGTTAGCTCAAGAAAATTACCAGAGTGATCAACGTGTTGCAGAAATGACAGTACGCAGTCAAGTACGACAAGGCAAAGGTCCAAATCGCATTAAAATGGCTTTACGTCATAAACAATTAGATAAAGACTTGGTGACAGAAGACTTAACTGAAATTGACTGGTACGAACAAGCATATCAGCTTAAAGTTAAAAAATATGGAACTGAAGTTGCACAAGATGCCAAAATCAAAGCAAAACAAATTCGTTTTTTACAATATCGAGGCTTTGAAATGGATGCGATTATGAAAGCGATTCGTAGAAAGGTATCAGAAGATTAAAAATAAAATGATGAATTTAAAATTAAAAAATGATAATAAAGGAATAATTATTTTAGAATATGGTGGCAGCCCTACTAGCAAAACCTCGGCACATCGTATTTCTGATACCGTTGCTACCTTCCGGTCCTGGCGGGGTTTTCAGAGTACAATTGCGAAGCCACCAGCAGGGCTACCATTGCAAGAACAGAGTATAGAGATTTTTTAACATCTTGCAAGTGAACATTTCTATTTTTCTTATTTTTTATGACTGTTTGATTAATTCATCAGCAATATGAATAAAAACAGTATTATAAATTTAGTTTTTGCAGTCATTTCTTCATATTTCAGCAAAATAAAGCCCTTTTTCAAAGAAATGCTAGAACATTGTAAAAGTATCTTGCTTTTCCCCGCTGAGCCGTTTTAAATAAAACCCATTCTCTAATGATATGACTATTTCTACACTAGAAATAAAGTCAATAAAGTGACTTTTATGGATTCTACATTATGCTAAAAAAGCAGGCTCTCTTTTCTATCGCACTTTTAACTTCTGCGACTTTATATGCTGTCCCAATCGAATCCAGAGGGTTAAGTGGTCAAAATGCAAGTGATGTAATTGGTCCAGCAGCCCCAATTACAGGCAATATGAATTGGGATTTGATGCAAAAGAACCAACAATTAGAAAATCAAATTCGAGAATTACGTGGCAAACTTGAAGAACAAGACAATGCCATTGAACAACTCAATAAAGAACTTTCCAATCGTTATACAGACTTAGACCAACGTCTTGAGTTAATGGCACAGAAACTAGAAGCGGATACAGAGTCAACGGATGAAACCCCTTCTGATGAGACCACTCCAGAAGAGCAAAAGCCTACAGAAAATCAATCCAATGAAACCGCACCTATAGCAACCACACCCAAGAATCAAACTCCAACAGAGCCATCTGTACAAGGTGAAGGAAATACCAGCAGTGCTCAGGATTTAGAAAAAGCAGCTTACTCCATTGCATTAGAAGCTTATAAACAAGGAGGAGCAAAAAAAGCAATTGAACCGATGCAAAGTTTTATTAAAAACAACCCAAACAGTATTTACACAGGAAATGCTTATTTTTGGTTAGCCGAATTCAATCTTGCGATTGACCCACCTAACTATGAAGAAGCTAAAAAAAATTATGAAGTTGTGGCAGCAAAATATGGGAATTCATCAAAAGCCCCACGTGCCCTCTATCGTCTTTATAGTATTGCAACAGAAGTAAATAAAAACCCACAAACAGCAAATGTCTATAAAAACAAATTACTCTCTGCTTTCCCTGATTCAGAAGAAGCTAATTTTTTAAAAAATAGTTAAAAAAATAGGCATAAATCTCTAAAAATAAAAAAGACATCCTAAGATGTCTTTTTTATAGCATTTCAAATTATCAATAACTCAACGCACAATACCACGTTTTGATTGAATTAAAGAATCTAATAAAAGCTGAGCTTCGGGTACTTCAGGAAGAATTTCTTCTGTAATTTTAGCAATCGCTTGTTCAGTCGTTAAATTTTCTTTATAAATCAATTTAAATGATTCACGTAAACCCTGAATCACATTTTTCGACCAACCTTTACGACGCATACCTTCGACATTCATTCCAAAGGCATGTGCTGGATTGCCTGAAACCATCACATAAGCAGGCACATCTTTTAAAATGAGTGAAGCACCGCCAATCATGCTATACGAGTCAATTTTACAAAATTGATGAATACCTGAGTTACCACCAACAATCACATAATTACCAATATGAACATGTCCTGCGATACCGACATTATTCGCAAAAATATTGTGATCACCAATTTGGCAGTCATGTGCAACATGGGTATTAACCATCAAGAGATTATGGCTACCTATTTTAGTAAGCCCATGATCTTGAACAGTTCCTCGATGCAAACTACAGTGTTCTCGAATTTTATTTGAGTCACCGATCTCTAACCAAGTTTCTTCACCTTGATACTTAAGATCTTGGCAAGCTTCACCAACACTCGCAAATTGAAAGATTTCATTGTCTTTACCAATACGAGTGAACCCTCCTACCACCACATGAGAATGCAGTTTAGTTCCTGCATCAATGGTTACATTGGGTCCAATAATACAATATGGTCCTATTTCCACATCAGATGCAATCTGTGCAGAAGAATCAATAATAGCGGTAGAATGGATTAGATCTGTGTTGCTCATGCCTGCTCTAATTTTTGATGAGAGATGATAATTTCAGCGGTTGCTGCTACCATGCCGTCTACACTAGCAGTACATAAATATTTGTAAATGCCACGTTTTTGCATAAGTAATTCAGATTTTAACACGAGTTGGTCGCCTGGAACGACTTGTTTTTTGAAACGTACTTTCTCTGCTCCAGCAAACAAAAATAATGAACCAGGTTTTGGCTTCTCATTATTCATAATAAAACCAAGAACACCAGACACTTGTGCCATCGCTTCCACGATCAGAACACCTGGCATAATTGGATAACCAGGGAAGTGACCTTGCATAAATTCCTCATTGATCGATACATTTTTGTACCCAACAATGCCATTTTCCGTTACTTCAGTTACACGGTCTACAAGCAAAAACGGATAACGATGTGGTAAATACTCACGAATCGTTTGGGTTTGCATAGGTAATTCAGGAACCGTAAAAGGTAGAGGTTTAGACTCAGTCATAATTATTTACGCGACTTTAAAGTTGATTCAATGGACTCAATTTGAGCCTGCATATGATCTATTTGTTTAACTAACTTGGTCAATGGCACATCTGCTAATTGTCTTAAACGTACAACCGTTCTTTTCCACTTATTTGTTTCAAATTGCCCAGTCCCTGAAGAATAAGAACCAGCTTCAGAAATACTCTTTGAGACCATTGACATTCCTGTAATTGTCACATTATCAGTGATATTTATGTGACCTACAACACCTACTGCCCCTGCAAATACACAGTTTTTGCCAATCACCGTACTTCCCGCAATACCACACTTCGCAGCAATAGCTGTATTTTCGCCAATTTGCACGTTATGTGCGATTTGCACAAGGTTATCAATAATAACACCATCATGGATGATCGTATCGTCCAAAGCACCACGGTCTATACTACAATTTGAACCAACACGAACATCATTACCAATGCGAACAGAACCCAATTGAACAATTCGATTCCATTTTCCTTGATAAGGTGCAAAACCAAAACCTTCTCCACCAATCACGGTGTTCGAGTGAATACGCACACGATTTGCAAGTTTAGATTTACCTGTAATCATCACATGAGAATCAATAAAGCAGTCTGCTCCTACTTCAACATCATGATCCAAATGAACATGTGATTGAATGACGGTATTATCGCCAACCACGCAATTCTCACCAATCACCACATAATGACCAATATAAGCATTTTCAGCAATAATAGCTGAATCAGCTATCTGCGCAGTCACTTCAATACCGCGTTTTAACACCTTATCTTCAAAATGATGCGTTAAAATTGCAAAGGCTAAATAAGGATGATCGACAACAATGAAGTTTTGATGATGGCTGAGCTGGTCTTTTAATGCAGCAGTGACAATTAATACTCCAGCTTTCGAAGCTTGTGCTTCTTGCAAGTATTTCTCGCCATTTACAAAGGAAATATCTTGAGCCTGAGCTTGCTCTAAACTTGCTAAAGCAGCGACTTTGAATTTAGATTGACCAATTAGCTCACCTTGAACAAGTTGAGCTAATTCATCGAGATAAAATTGATGAGATGTCATTGATTATTTAATTGCATTAACCTTTTGGATCATTTTAGCAGTTAAATCATTCTTTGCGTCATAAGCCAAAGCAGAGTTTTTATTCAAAACCATATCTAAACCGTTCTCTTGGCGCAATTGTTCAGCAGCTTGCTTCACACGTGCTTCAAAAACAGTATTCGTTGCCTGTATTGTTGCTTGCGCTTTACTTTGTACACTTTGCTGAATCGTTTGATACTCAGTCACTTTTGCTTGGTATTGTTTCTGAATTTGTTCTGGATTCGCACCTTTTGCTTGTGCTTGCTGCTGTAAAGACTGAATATCTTTAGAAATCTGCTCAAGTTTTGCTGTTTGTGGCTTAATTGTCTGCTCTAAACTGGCATTTTGTTGTTTTAAATATGTACTACCTTCAACAACTTTTTCAATATCAACAACACCGTAACCTGCTGCATTTACTAAGCCAGCAAAACCCAAACCAACAATAGCACCGACTATTTTTTTCATAATGTTCCCTTGGTAAATTTCTGATTTCATCATATCAAGAACTGATCGAACTTAGAAAGTTCGACCAATTTCAAATTGAAGCTCTTTAGTTTCATCACCTGGTTTATCATTCAATGGGAATGCATAACTCAATGATAATGGTCCAATCATTGTGATCCAAGTAAAGCCTACACCGACGCTATAACGCATATTGTCTGGCTCAAAACCAAAATTGTCTTCACAATATTTTTTAGCATTCACACCTGTACTATTTGAACCAAAGTACAAAGTTGAATCTGATTTAATATTACATTGGGTGTCAAAAACTTGCGCACCTTCAGCAAAGATTACAGGACGAACCTGACGTGCCCAATCCCCTTTAAATGGTAAAGGTAAAGCCAATTCAGTACCAAATTGTACTAAAGCATTACCGCCGACTTCTTCATAGTCATAATCTTTGGTCTTGGTTTCGTTATAAGCAACCCCAGGATAATTAGGACCTAGAGTACTATTATCATAACCACGTACCGAGCCATAACCACCCGCATAGAAGTTTTTATAGAATGGTAGATCATTACCATAACCTAACTTACCATAACCACGCAGTACAAAGTCTTTACCTAAAGGTAAGAAAGCTTGCGCGTCATAAACAATTTTTTGATATTCAACATCACTGCCCGGTAAAGCAACTTCTGCGTTAATACGATGTGACATACCACTAGTTGGGAAAATCGGACGGTTTAATGTGTTATAAGACCAACCAACGTTAAGACTATACGTTAAAAAATCACCCTCAAAGGCATTATTATAAGTGATTTCCTCAACCTTACATTTCATCCCTGTAATAATATCTTTACCTGTTTCAGGATCTTTCTCAGTAATGTCTTCCATTTGAGAATCACCCTTTTCATCCAAAGGACAATAGCTTGAACTACCTGTTGCCTTACCACCATTTGATAATAAATAATCACGTACATAGGTAGAAACATATGGACCTGTTGTGACTTTGGTACTATCAATATTTAAACCAGCACTAATATTCTGATTTTCATCAATTGGATAGCCAAAGTTAATACCACCACCAAAACTGTCTGTGACATAGTTATTAACGTTATAGTCATTATCTAACTTTGTCTTGCGGTAGTACATATTATAACCACGACTAACACCATCAATCGTAAAGTATGGGTCAGTCACACTTAAGTTATAATAGTCTTGAGTTTCAGAACGAGATAAATCGATAGAAACACGATTACCTGTACCTAAGAAGTTTGTTTGGCTTAAACCTGCTTGGAATGTCATACCACCATTTTGTGAGTAACCCACAGCTAAAGTACTTGTACCTGAATGCTGCTCTTCCACTTCAATATTTAAGTCAACTTGGTCTGGTTGGTTAGGCAAACGTACAGGTTTTACATCAACTTTACTGAAAAAGCCTGTGCGCTCTAAACGTACTTTAGACAATTCAATTTTTTCATTGCTTGCTAAAGCACCTTCCATTTGACGCATTTCACGACGTAAAACCTCATCTGCTGTTTTAGTATTACCTGTAAAATTAATACGACGTACGGTTACTTGTTGACCTGGATTAACATAATAGTTCAAGTCAACAGTATGTGTTTCACTATTAATTTCAGGTACAACATTCACTTCAGTATAATAATAACCAGCATTACCATATTTACGCAGCAGCAACTGTTTTACAGCATTTACTTTTTCTTGTGAATATGTTGTACCGTCTTTATAAATTTGTAATGCCTTTAATTCATCTGGCTTATATAAAGCATCACCTAAAAATTTTGACTGACCAAATTTATACTGCTCACCTTCATCAACAGAAACTTCAATGAAAATGTTTTTCTTATCTTCACTAATATTTAAATTTGAGCTATTAATATCAAAATTGATATAGCCTTTATTTAAGTACAATGCACGCAAAGCTTCCAAACTTGCTGACATTTTTTCACGTGCATAGCGATCATTACGTGTAATAACAGACGCCCAGCCACTTTCTTTTACAGCGAAAGCACGCTTAATATCATCATCTTTAAATACGGTATTACCAATAATATTAATATCAAAAACTTTTGCAGGTTTACCTTCGTTGAAATTAATATTTAAATCAACACGGTTATTTGGACGTGCAACTGTTTCAACCGTAATATCAGAGTCATAACGACCTTGCTGTGAATACTGCTGTTCTAGCTCGGTTTCTAAAGTTTGCAAAGATGACTTTTTAAGCACTTCACCTTCAGACAATCCCATCTTTTTTAAGCCTTCTTCTAAAGCTTCTTTTGGAATGAGTTTATTGCCTTTTAATTCAATTTTAGAAATAATTGGACGTTCAACCACTTTGAAAACTAAAACATCATTTTCCTTAGTTGCTTGAATATCATCAAAGGAATTTGAGGCATACAATGCACGAATTGCGTCCGCAATTGCAGGATCATTAATACGATCCCCACTATTGATGGGCAACAAAGCAAGCACATTACTTTGGGTTAAACGAACTAAACCATCTACACGAATGTCACGCGCAATGAATTCATCTGCTGCATGTACTTGCTGTACTGCTGCCATCGCACTAACGAGTGCCAAGGGCATAAATAAATGTGAGTGCTGCATGCCTATTATTTTCCAGTAAGTTAATTTTTCACTATCGCGTTTACAAACGCATAAAATCATTAAATATTGCTAAAAGCATCATGCTTCCAAGCAGTACCATACCAATTTTCAACCCAACCAATTGTATTTGTTCAGAAACAGGTTTTCCGCGTAAAACTTCAATAAAGTAATACACCAAATGACCGCCATCTAACATAGGAATAGGTAAGAGATTTAAAATCCCCAAACTCACACTCATCAGCGCCATAAACGAGATAAAAGTCTGCCATCCCATTTCTGCACTTTGACCTGCAACTTTAGCAATTGTAATTGGACCAGATAGATTATCTAAACCAATTAAACCACGTACCATTTTCACCATCGAATTTAAAATCATGCCAGAAATCTGACCTGTTTTTTCAACAGCAACAATAAAAGCTTCAGCAGGATTATATTGTATGGTTTGTTTATATTCAGCAGGAATATTTGCCTGACCAGATTGAGCTTGTACACCAAGCATTCCTGTGACATTTCCCATATTATCACGCTTGCCTTGTGGCATCACTTCTAAATGAACCACTTGACCTTGGCGTAATACATCAACCTTAAGTAACTTTTCAGGCGACTTTTGCACCACATCAACCACATCAAACCAGTCTTTCATTTTGACTTGATTAATTGCGATAATCTGATCACCCTCTTTCATTCCTTGACGAATTGCAGCACCATCTTCACTTAGCTTATAGATCGTTGCAGGAATTTGAGGACGATAAGGTGTAAAGCCTAAAACATCAAAAGGTGACTGACTTTGATCTTTTAAAAAACCTTGGATTGGCAACTCAAAAGTTTTTATTTGACCTTGGCGCTCAGCCTGAACCTCTATATGACCTGTTTCTCCAACACGATCAACCAAAGCATAATTTAGCTTTTCCCATGTTGTTGTTGCAGTTCCATCAATTGCTAAAATTTTATCACCTTGTTGCATTTGAGCCATTGCAGCAGGTGTATTGGGTAAAATTTTACCTACACGTGTACTTAACTGCTCTTGTGCAGGTAAAAATAAAATCCAAAACAATAAAATTGCAAAAATCAAATTAATCAAAGGACCAGCAGCGACAATGGCAATACGTTTCCAAGGCGACTGACGATTAAATGCATAGGGTAAATCTTCTGCACTAACATTACCTTCACGCTCATCCAACATTTTGACATAACCACCTAATGGTAATGCCGAAAGTTGATACTGAATACCTGACTTTTTTGATGTCCATTTAAACAATGTTGGACCAAAACCAATTGAGTACACTAAAACTTTTACACCCAGTTTTCGTGCAACCCAATAATGCCCAAACTCATGTATTGCAATAAGCGGACCTAAAAGAAAAATGGCAGCAACAATGATAAAAAGGACATTCATAAATTAGCTTTCCAATTTCGAAATATATTCAGTTGCAATATTTCGAGCAACTTGGTCGGTCAGTAAAATCTTTTCGATTGATTCTGTTGAACTATTTTCTATAGCATTCAATGTCTGCTCAACAACTTGTGCGATCTGTAAAAATTGAATTTTTTCAGACAAAAATGCTGCAACCGCAATTTCATTCGCAGCATTTAAAATCGCAGGTGCCAATCCACCCGCTTTCATGGCTTGACGTGCCAACTTTAACGCAGGAAATCGCTCTAAGTCAGGCTCTTGAAAATTCAATTGCGAATGTACAAATAGATCTAAAGGAGGAACATGTGTTTGAATACGCTCAGGCCATGCAAGCGCATGAGCGATTGGCGTACACATATCAGGATTACCCATTTGAGCCAAAGTTGAACCATCTACATATTGAACCATTGAATGAATAATACTTTGTGGATGGACGACAACTGTAACAAATTGTTCTTGAATTGAAAATAAATGACACGCTTCGATAAGCTCTAGCCCTTTATTCATTAAAGTTGCTGAATCTACCGAAATTTTTTGCCCCATAGACCAGTTGGGATGTTTAACCGCTTGAGCAGGGGTAACATGCTGAAGTTGCTCAAAACTATGATTTAAAAATGGACCACCTGAAGCAGTAAGGAGAATTTGCTTTACACCTAACTTCGGCTCACCATTACGCTCTATTTGTAAATAATGTTGAGGCAGACATTGAAAAATTGCATTATGTTCTGAGTCTACAGGCAATAATAAAGCTTGATTTTCATGAGCAGCTTGTAACATCAGATCACCCGACATCACCAAAGCTTCTTTATTTGCCAATAAAACACGCTTACCTGCTTTTACTGCTGCTAAGGTTGGCATCAAACCCGCAGCCCCAACGATTGCAGCCATAACAACATCTACCTCAGCATGTGCTGAAATAGCGATTAAACCTGCTTCATCCGTTAGTATTTCAATTTCTGGTAAATCAGCCTGCTTTAAAAGCTGCTGTAACTCATCTACACGCCCTGAAGGTACAACAACAATTTTTGGTCGATATAGTTTACAAATTTCACTCAATTCTTGAATACGGCTATGTGCTGATACTGCAAAAACTGAATAATTTTCAGGATGTTGTTCTATAACTTTTAAAGTGCTACGACCAATAGACCCCGTAACACCCAAGATACTAACAGATTGTGACATCTACAAATTTACACCAATAAGTTTTAATACATACAACCCTGCTGCAAAAATCGGCGCCGCGGCAAGCAAGGAGTCTATTCGATCTAGTACACCACCATGTCCAGGCAAAATACGTCCCGAATCTTTAATTCCAGCACGACGTTTAATCATAGACTCAAATAAATCGCCAAGCACTGAACTAAATACAGTAATAATAGAGAGAATAAGGAAAAGAATATGTTGAGGAAGCGTGAGTTCTAAGTATCGATATTGCACAAAAATGATAATGATAGCGACGGTAACGATACCACCTACCAAGCCTTCAATAGACTTGTTTGGACTCACATCAGGAGCAAGTTTATGTTTACCAAACTTACGCCCTACGAAATAGGCACCACTGTCTGCCCCCCAAACCAAGAGGAACAAATACATGAGCCACCAAGGCGAGCTATTCCACACACTAAAAATGGCTGTAACCGCAGCACTGATCAAGACCAAACCAACAATATTGAGCGTGGTGTTATACCAACCATCATATTCAGGATAAGATTTAACCCAAAATAAACTGCATAACCATGTTAAAACTGATGCACTCCATAAAATGAGTGCTAAATCATTAAAGTATAAAGCCAAACCAGAAATTAAAGCGGTAAATACCCCAAAAGCAGCTGCCTTTAATTTACGCACAGTTTCAGATTGATGAGGCATAAGTTTAAACCACTCATAACCTGCTGCTCCTGCTGCGATAATCATTAACACTAACATTGGGTATTGAGAAGTTGTGGCAAACATACAAATGAGTACAACTGCAACCAAAACCAATGCGGTAATTATCCGCTCTAACATTATAAATTCTCTATATGCTCTTGTTCAATTTGTTCAGAGGTTTTTCCAAAACGTCGTTCACGACCTGAAAAAACATTAAACGCATCTTCTAATTCTTGGACGGTAAATTCAGGCCATAAAGTTTGAGTAAAATACAACTCAGCATAAGCAGCCTGCCAAAGTAAAAAATTGGATAAGCGGAAATCTCCACCTGTTCTGATCAACAAATCAACAGGAGCTAAATCTCCCAAACTGATCATTTGACCAAATAAATCAGCATTAATTTGATTCACATCAATTTTTTCATCTTTTACCAATTGTGCAATTTGTTGGGCTGTATGTGCGATATCCCACATTCCACCATAACTCACTGCAATTGTTAAAGTCATGTGAGCGAACTTAGCAGTCCTTTGTTCAGCATGCAACATTAATTCACATAATTCTGGAGAAAGCCGACTACGGTCACCAATAAATCTTAAAGCAATTTCAAACTTTTCCATGCGTGGAATCTGCTCATGAATTGTCTCTTCTAACAATTTCATTAATAAATCCACTTCATATTGTGGACGATTCCAATTTTCACTTGAAAAAGCAAAGACAGTCAGTGCTTGCACACCCACTTTGCGACAATGCTCAACAATCGGATCTAGGACACTTTTGCCTTCACGATGCCCATCGCCTTTTTGCAATTGTTTCTTTTTTGCAAAACGATTGTTGCCATCCATGATGATGGCAACATGTTTTGGAAGATGGTTGTCTTCAGATGTGGTCATTATACGTCTTAGACCTTCATCAAATCTGCTTCTTTTGCAGCTAAGCGTTTATCAACTTCAGCAACATATTTATCAGTAATTTTTTGAATGTCATCACCTGCACGACGCTCATCATCTTCAGAAATTTCTTTATCTTTTAATAATGATTTAATATCACCTAAGACGTCACGGCGAATGTTACGAATCGCAACTTTAGCGTTTTCAGCTTCATTACGTGCAACTTTCAACATGTCTTTACGTGTTTCTTCTGTCAATGCTGCCATTGGAACACGAATTGCATCAGCAGTTACAGGGTTCAAACCTAAGTCTGACTCACGAATCGCCTTATCAATTGCATTGACCATTGTACGTTCAAATGGTTGTACCAATAAAGTACGTGAATCTTCCACACCAATGTTTGCAACTTGGTTTAATGGAACATCAGAACCATAATAAGGAACCATAACACCATTGAGGATTGATGGATGCGCACGCCCCGTACGAACTTTTGCAAAACCGTGTTCTAACGAGTCAAGTGACTTGTTCATACGGTCTTCAGCATCTTTCTTAAGATCGTTAATCATATGATCTTCCTTATTTATCAAATATCTATAACGTAAAATTGCAGTAGTATAAAGAGCTTATTCACTCACGTACATTAGTTTGTAACGTGAGTTCCTTCTTTTTCACCCATAACAACTGAAAGCAATGAGCCTGCTTTATTCATATCAAAAACTTGAAGTGGCACATTATGATCACGACATAAACAAATTGCTGTTAAATCCATTACACCTAACTTTTCATCTAAAACTTGATCAAATGTTAAAGTATCGTATTTAACTGCATCGTCATATTTACTTGGATCTTTGTTATAAACGCCATCTACTTTCGTTGCTTTTAAAATTAAGTTTGCTTCGATTTCAATACCACGTAAACATGCTGCCGTATCTGTAGTAAAGAATGGATTACCTGTACCCGCAACAAACACACAAACTTCGCCTTGAGTAAGATGACGAATCGCATCACGACTTGAATAAGACTCAACCACTGCACCAATTGGTAAAGCAGACATTAAACGTGTTTTAATATTACGACGTACTAATGCATCACGTAATGCCAAACCGTTCATTACAGTCGCTAACATCCCCATTTGGTCGCCAGTTACACGTCCAACTAAACCATCTTTTTGCAATTGGCTACCACGATATAAGTTACCACCACCTACAACGATACCAACTTGCACACCTAGACCAACTAAATGTGCAATTGCTAAAGACATTTGATCTAAGACTTGAGCATCAATTCCCATGTCTTTGTTGCCAGCAAGTGCTTCGCCTGATAATTTCAACAAAATACGTTCAAAACGTGGTTTTTTTGAATCTAACATCGTAAAACTCCAACCTCTATACTTTCAATTCTTTTTAAGTTTCAAATTTTTAAGCAGTTTGAATGCGAATTAGTTTTGCAAATAAATCATATTCATCTGCATCCGTAATTTCGACTTCAAGTAAGTCACCTGCTTTAATTAGAGACTTATCAATATCTTCAACAAAAACATTACCATCAATTTCAGGCGCATCAGCATAAGAGCGTGCTACTGCAACAGGAAACTCTTCTTCCAAATCATCAACAAGCACTGTCATGGTTTGACCAATACGTTTTTGCAGTTTTGCTGCCGAAATTGCTTGCTGTACTTCCATAAAGCGTTCATAACGCTCTTGTTTAATCTCTTCTGGTACATGATCTGGTAAGTCATTTGCTGTTGCACCCTCAACTGGTGAGTAAGTGAAGCAACCTACACGATCAAGTTGTGCTTCTTTCAACCAGTCAAGCAACATCACAAAGTCTTCTTCAGTTTCACCTGGAAAACCTACCACAAAAGTTGAACGAATCACCAAATCAGGACATTTTTCACGCCATAATTTTAAACGCTCTAGTGTATTTTCACTGTGCGCTGGACGCTTCATTAACTTTAAGATACGTGGACTTGCATGCTGAAATGGAATATCCAAATACGGTAGGATTTTTCCTTGAGCCATCAAATCAATAACAGCATCCACATGTGGGTATGGATATACATAGTGCAAACGCACCCAAATACCCAATTGACCTAATGCTTCGCACATGTCATAAAATTTAGTTTTTACTGGCTGACCATTCCAGAAATCCAACTTGTATTTGGTGTCTAAACCATAAGCTGAAGTATCTTGGGAAATGACTAAAACTTCTTTCACACCTGCTTTTTTCAATGCCTGTGCTTCAGTTAAAACTGAACCCACTGGACGTGAAACTAAATCACCACGCATGCTTGGAATAATGCAGAATGTGCAACGGTGGTTACAACCTTCTGATATTTTCAAATAAGCATAATGTTTCGGTGTTAAACGAATCCCTTGTTCTGGAACAAGGTCAATAAATGGATTATGTTTTGGTGGCTCAGGAACGTACTGATGTACCGCTTCCATCACTTCCTGATATGCTGCTGCACCTGTCACTTTCAAGACATTTGGGTGCATCGCACGAATTTTGTCTTCATCTTTACCCAAACAGCCTGTCACAATGACACGACCATTTGCGCTCATGGCTTCGCCAATCGCGTCTAAAGACTCTTGTACTGCAGATTCAATAAAACCACAGGTATTTACAACAACTAAATCTGCACCATCATAATCTGATGCAACATCATAACCTTCAGTCTTTAACTGAGTTAGAATTCGTTCGGAATCTACCAATGCCTTAGGACAACCTAAAGAAACAAAACCGACTTTGGGGGACTTCATGAATCTGCGCTCCACTAGAATCCGCGTATTGTATGTCTTTTCCGAGCATAAAAACAGGTGAAAACCACACTCTTTACAACTTGCACCAAAATATAACCAAACTTTTTATCATTTTTTTACAATGCACCATTTTGGAACACTGATATAATTATTTATCACTTTATGACGAACAGAATAGAAAATAAAAGTGAGTTTTTGCACAATTTTCAAGACCCATGTAAAAAAATTGTGCAACTCAATAAAGTTGGCGTGCATTTTGCTTTATATCAGGACGATTTATCTTAAATTAGTCACCCAATTTATGGGAAAATAAAATGAGGTGCAGATGCCATTGCGCTATTTTAAAACAGGAAAGTTCAGCTAATGGATCAATACCCAAGCATTGACTATCGACTACTTGTGGATAATTTAACCACTGCAATTCTTTTGATCGACTCAGATTTAAATATTTTTTATTTAAACTCATCTTGCGAAGCACTTTTTGACATCAGTTTACTACGGGCGGCAGGTCAACCTGTCATGAATATTTTACATGCACCCAATGATGGTTTTAACACTTTAGACGCTTTAACCAACTCACTCAAAACAGGTCAAGCTTATACTCGCCGTGAAGCGACGATTAATGTCAACTTTAAAGATATTCATGTGGATTATTCAGTTTCACAAATTAATACTGACAAACCTTATCACCCTTTATTGCTCATTGAACTCAATCCGATTGATCGCATGTTAAAAATTTCTAAAGAAGAAAGTTTAACGCAGCAGCATCAAATCACTCGCCAACTGATTCGGGGCGTTGCACATGAAATTAAAAACCCTTTGGGCGGTATTCGTGGTGCGACTCAACTTCTTGCTCGTAGTTTAAACGACCCGCAATATACCGAGTTTACGGATATTATTATTAGTGAAGTGGATCGTTTAAGAAATCTTGCAGATACGATGTTAGGTTCTCGTCAACTTCCAAGTTATGAGTTGGTGAATGTTCATGAACCTTTGGAACGCGTGCGTTCATTGGTTGCCAACCAAACCAAGAAAAAAATTAAAATTATTCGTGACTATGATCTTTCTCTACCCGAAGTGAAAGCAGATCGTGATCAGCTTATTCAAGTCATGCTCAATATTTGTGTTAATGCAGTACAAGCAATTACTGAAAATAAAGAATTTTTTGTAGATCATCAACCTGAACTCATTTTACGTACTCGTATTCAACGTCTTGTCACAATCAATGGTGTACTTCATCGCTCAACGATTCGCATTGATATTGAAGACAATGGTATAGGTATTCCACAAGAAGTTGTTGAGTCAATTTTCTATCCTTTAGTGACCACACGTGCGAAAGGAACAGGTTTAGGACTCAGCATTGCCCAAAATATCATGCACCAACATAATGGAATGATTGAATGTCAATCGATTCCTAAAAAAACAGTCTTTAGCTTATATTTACCTTGGGAGTCTAACCATGTCACATAATAAAATCTGGGTGATTGATGATGACCGCGCAATGCGTTGGGTCTTAGAAAAAACCTTCAAAGAAGAAGGTTTTGATGTGACGAGTTTTGAGGAAGCTCAATCTGCTTTAGAGCAACTTCCAACAAATGCACCTGATGTGATTCTGACAGATATTCGCATGCCGGGTATTGATGGGCTCACTTTTCTTGGCAAAGTTAAAGGTAGTTATCCCGACTTGCCTGTTATCATCATGACAGCACATTCAGATTTAGAGTCTGCTGTATCAAGTTATCAAACAGGTGCTTTTGAGTACTTACCTAAACCTTTTGATATTGATGAAGCCTTAGCATTGGTAAATCGTGCTATTTTACATATTAATAAACTACAACAACAAGAATCAGCAAAAGCAACACCGATCCAATCGACTGAAATTATTGGTGAATCTCCTGCCATGCAGGAAGTTTTCCGTGCCATTGGACGTTTATCTCAATCGCATATTACAGTATTAATCAATGGTGAATCTGGCACAGGTAAAGAATTAGTTGCGCATGCGCTACATCGTCACTCACCGCGCAGTAGTAAACCATTTATTGCCTTAAATATGGCAGCCATTCCAAAAGATTTGATTGAAACAGAACTTTTTGGACATGAAAAAGGTGCTTTTACAGGGGCAAATACTCAACGTCAAGGACGTTTTGAACAAGCCAATGGCGGTACATTATTTTTAGATGAAATCGGCGATATGCCATTTGAAACTCAAACACGCTTACTTCGTGTTTTAGCAGATGGTGAGTTTTATCGAGTTGGTGGACATATTCCTGTGCGTGTGGATGTACGTATTGTTGCAGCAACACATCAAGATCTAGAAAAACTTGTCCATGATGGACGTTTCCGTGAAGACTTATATCATCGCCTCAATGTTATTCGTATTCATATTCCAAAACTCTCTCATCGCTCGGAAGATATTCCGATGCTTGCCCAACATTTCTTGGCAAGCGCAGGCAAAGAACTCGGTGTTAGCCCAAAAATCTTACGCCAAGAAACTCAAGATTATATTAAACAATTGCCTTGGCCGGGAAATGTCCGTCAACTGGAAAATACCTGCCGTTGGCTCACAGTGATGATCACAGGACGTGAAGTTTATCCTGAGGACTTGCCTTCTGAGTTAAAACAAATCCCGCTCAATAAAGCCGATGAGCAAAACAAAGCGCAAGGTGGTATTGATCGAATTGCAGTACATCATTGGGATGAGTTACTTGGGCAATGGGCGGTACAAAAGTTAAAAAATGGCGAGATGAAATTACTTGATATTGCCACACCGATGTTTGAACGCACATTGATTAATGCTGCACTGCAACAAACACGCGGTCGTAAGCGTCATGCAGCAGAGTTATTAGGTTGGGGACGTAATACCTTAACGCGTAAACTCAAAGAGTTAGGTATGGACTCTGCTGACGATGATGAAGAAGATGAAAGCAATAAAGCAGTAAATGAATAATTTTTAGCTTTAGACCATTAAATTTAAGAATAGAAAACTTTCGGGTTTTCTATTCTTCATCAAGATCGTAGAGCATTTCTAAAAACTCATGCAATCCATTTGCAACAAACTTGATATTTTCAAAATAATTTTCACCACTTTCCTCATGCTCTAACTCATGATCCCAATAGTAAATTTTAGATTTAAATTCATCTCTCCAACCCAATAACAAATGATCACCTCCACCTGTTGAAGCGATTGGCAACATACTTTTAGGATAACGATCACTCATTGCATGTTGTACGCTATCAAATGAATCCTTCCAATCTAACAAACCATAAAAATAATTAATGACCTCATCACCAAAACAGTCTAGTGTCGGTCGACCACCATTATGTTGCTTTAGAAATAACTGATATTCTATAGGTAAATCAATTGCATACTCTGTTTGAAATGTTTGAATTTCTTCATCTGTTACCTGAGCATGCGCTAACAAATAAAGTTGATATTTTAAAAGCTTGTTATTTTTCTTCGTTGGATGAGATTTTAAATAAACCAACTCTTCATCATCTACTGCTAAGCGTTTTATTTCTAACACAATCATTATCACTCTTGATCAATCAATTCTGCATTTAACATCAGATCTTTAAAATTTTTATACACCTGTCTGACACTCCCTTCATCCAACCAATATTCCCAAATACTCATATCCACTAAATTAAAATAAAGCCGAGTACCATCTCCTGAACGAGCAAATACAAAAGTTTTTATAAATTGATCGGATTGAGCACTCTGCCAAATTTGCAAATATTCATGAGCAAATATCTCTTGTTTTACTTTAGAAAATAATTTCTGAATAGGATACAAATCAATATCATGCGCATTTTTAATATATAAACAATAATACTCAAACTGCGTTAAAATCTGTAAATAGCGCGTTGGGAATTTAACTTTATACTTTTCTTCAATATTTAAAAATTCTTGAATCATTTTTTATATCCTATTATTTTTTTAAAATAAAAAAAGGCATGCAATACGCATACCTTCTCTTCACGCTATAACACATCATCAATGCGCAGGCTGAAAACCTAAACGTGCTTCAATCGTGTCATAACACCATTGGAAAATAAAGGTATACACCAAAATACACGAGGTCATGCCCAAATCAAGCAAAATCGCTTGCCAGATACTCATATCCATCGCATATGCCACCATTGGAATGGTCGCCAACATCAAACCACCTTCAAAGCCAATTGCATGCAAAACACGCACACCAATTGTTCTTTTAAACTGATGTTTCTTTTCCAATTTTTCAAAAAAATGGTTAAAAATCATATTCCAGACCACAGATGTAACTGCCATCGCTACACCTAAAGTTCCCGTCACTTCCATAGGAACTTCAAAAATAAAACTCAATGCAATCGCAATGATCACCAATAAGATGATTTCATAGCTGAGCGCATGAATAATCCTTCTTTTGGAAATCAACATTTTTCAATACTCAAATTTATTCGACAAATGCAATTTTATTTTTATAATAGTGAATAATAAAGTTAGATTCTTTCAATAAAATTGATAGATAGACCCTAAAGTATGAATATCAACCAAGAACAACTGATTGTTTTTAAAACCGTTATGGAATGTGGCTCTTTTTCTGCGGCTGCACGTAAACTTGCAAAAGTTCCCTCTGCCATCAGCATGTCCATTGCAAATTTAGAAATAGATTTAAATTTAAAACTTTTTGAGCGCATTGGGCGTGAACCTGTTCCAACCCCTCAAGCACATGTTTTATATGAAAAAACAGAACAACTTCTGATTGAAATAAATCAATGGAAACAGCAAGCTTTGGCTCTAGCCAATGGCTTAGAAACGTCATTGAATATTGTCGTTGTCACCGAGCTTTTACATACCGATTGGACAGAATATATCTCTTTACTCGCTGAGCATTTCCCAACTTTACAAATCAATATTTTTTCTGCACCGCAAGAAGATGCTTTAAAAATGCTGATTAACCAAACCGCACAACTCGCTCTAATGTTTGAACGTGAAATCTTAGAACGTCGTGAACAATTTGTTGAAGTTAAACGTGAAGCTTTAGTGCCTGTTGCTGCACAGCATTTCCCACTTGCACAAAATGATGTGGTGACTTTCGAGGAAATTTTACAAAGTCGGCAAATCGTGGTGGCAAGCCGAGATAAAACCATTAAACCCGAACTACTGTATTCGAAAAATTACTGGCGTACAGATAACCATCATTTGGCATGTTCAATGATTTTACAAGGCTTAGGTTGGGGCGTTTTACCTTTACAAATTTTTGAGGAAAATAGTCAGTACAAAAAAAATCTCAAAATTTTAAATTTGGCAGATTTTACGCCCAAGTTTGAATATTACGTCGATTTGGTTTGGAATCGTGAAAGTCATTTAGGACAAGCTGCTCGTTTTTTGATTAATCACATCAGAAATCAACGAATTCATACAAAATAATGCATACTAAAACACCAAAACCGCTTTCGATGAAATCTCATTGTGTTATAAATAAAGTTACATGTATTTTTTCTAAGAATTAAACAGCAATGACACAATCTGCATTAGAGCAATTAAAACAACTCACCACTATTGTTGCCGACACAGGTGATTTAACTGCCATTCAACAATTTCGCCCTTTAGATGCAACGACCAATCCATCTTTAATTACAGCAGCAGCACAGCAGCCTGAAAGTAAAGAATTAATCGAGTCGGCTTATCTACAAGCAAAACAAGAAGGTTATCAAGCAGATTTACTCATTGAGCGCACAATTGATATTTTAACAGTCAAATTAGGTGTTGAAATTTTAAAAATTGTGGAAGGTCGCGTGTCTACCGAAGTTGATGCTGCCCTTTCTTATGACACAGAAGCAACGATTGCTAAAGCCAAAGAATTGTTAGCATTGTACAAAGACTATGGCGTAGATCAAAATCGTATTTTGATCAAAATCGCTTCGACTTGGGAAGGTATTCAAGCAGCCAAAGTACTTGAAGCTGAAGGAATCCATTGTAATTTGACTTTACTCTTTGGTTTACACCAAGCAAAAGCATGTGCTGATGCAAATGTCACTCTTATTTCACCATTTGTGGGTCGTATTTTAGATTGGTATAAAAAAGCTGAAAATGTGGATCACTACACTATTGATAAAGATCCCGGCGTATTGTCAGTGAAACAAATTTATCATTTCTATAAACAGCATGATATTCAAACAGAAGTCATGGGAGCAAGTTTCCGCAGCATTGATCAAGTACTCGGATTAGCAGGTTGTGATCTATTAACTGTTGCACCGAGTTTATTACAACAACTTGAACAGGATACGCGTACTGTTGTAGCACAAATTTCTGAAAATCATGCACATGCACACCAAGAGCATACTTATATTGCGCTAGAAAAAGCACAATTTAAACAAGAACTTGAAAATGACCTTATGGCATTTCAATTATTACAATCTGGAATTGATGGTTTTATCAAAGCACGTGAACAATTACAAAGTTTATTGCGTCAGTCTTTTGGTTTAGATGCTGAAATTCAGGCTTAAATAAATCTAAATTAATTTCTGCATTTTTATGCTCAAAACCGAGTTTAGGCTTATAATCTGACTCGGTTTTTTTACCTTTAGATATAAAGTGAGCATCTGGTGTTTGGTATTACAGATATTGTAACGTTTATTATCGGCACAATTTTTATTGTGATTTTACCTGGTCCAAATTCACTTTATGTTATGTCTATTGCATCGCGCTTTGGAATTAAAATTGGTTATTTGGCAGCACTGGGTGTTTTTACTGGCGATTTAATTTTAATTTTATGTACTGTTCTAGGCGCAGCATCTTTACTACATAATTTCCCTTGGTTATTTATTTTATTAAAAATCATTGGTGCAGCTTATTTATCTTATTTAGGTATTCGCTTAATTATTGCGAGTTATCATACTTGGTTAAATACCCACGCTCAAAATATTGAAGCTGCTGACGCCATCACGCAAAAAAATATTCATCCTTTTAGAAGCGCATTGACCATTAGCTTACTGAATCCTAAAGCAATTTTCTTTTATTTGTCTTTTTTTATTCAGTTTGTAGACCCTGACTATACTCATCCTGCACTTAGTTTTTCGATTCTTTCGATTGTGGTGCAAATCACCAGTATGGCATATTTAAGTATTCTCATTTTTTCTGGCGTTAAATTGGCACACTTTTTTAACCGTCGTTATAAAATTGCAGCCATTGGCGTTGCCGCAGTTGGATTACTGTTTTGTGGCTTTGGCTTAAAACTGGCTTTTTCAACAATGTAAGTGCCTAAAAATAATAAATATTCACAATGTGAGAATTTTTCATGTAAAGCCTGTTTTTGCAACTCTCCCAAAGGTGTATGATTTACACACTTTTTCGCTCAACTCAAATCTTCGCAACGGATTATGCAAAAACTTCTTCAAGATTTCTCAATCCCCGCTGTCTTCGCAGGCTTTATTACCTTTCTGGTTGGTATTAGTGTTTCTTCAGTCTTGGTTATTCAAGCTGCTCAACTACTTGGTGCAACACAAGCACAAATCACTTCATGGTTTTGGGCTTTAGGCTTAGCAATTGGTTCATGTGGATTATTTTTATCTTGGAAATTTAAATATCCTGTTGCTACGTCATGGTCTACTGCGGGTTTAGCACTTATTCTTGCTTCAGGCAGTGGCTATACACTCTATGAAGCCATTGGCGCTTTTTTAGTGTGTGGGCTACTGACTGCAATTTTAGGTTTTTTAGGCATTTTTGAAAAAGTACTGACTTATATTCCTCAAAGCTTAACCAGCGCTATGCTTGCAGGTGTATTACTTAAATTTGGTATAGAAATATTTGCCAGTATGGAAGCAAATTGGGGATTTATTCTTTCCATTTTAGCGATTTACATCATCAGTAAACGTCTATTTCCACGCTACTGTATTGTTATTACCGTTATTTTAGGTGTCATGATTTGCCCATTGTTTATGCAGTTTAAAAGCGCAAATATTCACCTCGCTTTAGCACAACCAATTTGGATGAAACCTGAGTTTACTTGGTCTGCTTTATTTGGTTTAGCCTTACCTTTGTTTGTCATTAACATGGCATCGCAATATCTTCCAGGGCTTGCCATGATTAAAAGTTACGGCTATGAACCCCACGTAAAACACTTAATTGGTTGGACAGGTTTCGTCCAAACCATTCTTGCACCTTTTGGCTGTTTTAGTGTCAATATTGCTGCGATTAGTGCTGCGATTAGTTTAGATGATCAAGTACATCCCGACCCTAAAAAACGTTATATCGCAGGCATGAGCTGTGGTATTTTCTATATCATTATGGGCTTATTTGCAGCCACACTCACCAGTATTTTAATGTCCTTTCCTCACCTATTTATTACAGCTCTAGCAGGCATTGCATTATTTGGTACTATCGGACATAACATTTCAATTGCTTTTACCAATATTGAAGACCGTGAAGCAGCATTACTCACCTTTTTATTTAGTGCCTCAGGTGTACAATTCTTTGGTATAGGCTCAGCATTTTGGGGCTTACTGTTTGGCTTAGCTGTTTCTATAATTTTAAAATTTAGAACTAAAGCATAATTTTATCAAGGTGTTATATTACATCAATACAACACCTGAATGCTTTATGTTTAATCTAGCTCATCTTCAATTTCATATTCGTCAAATAATGCCCAAACTTGTGATAAAAAAGGTTCTGGCAAACCATCCTCAAATTTTGAACTGCGTGTTAAATGCTTTCCTTCTAACACTTGCAACATTTTTTCAGGTATTTCCTGTTGTATTTCAATCTCAGCATATTCAGTGACCCAATTATATTCATCATGATCATGACTTGGGTCATAAGCAAAGTTTTGATTTTTCCAAAAACCGTTCAGATATTTTTGTTCTAACTGCTGTAAATAATCATAACTTTCAACTGACCAACTTGCTTTTTCTAATACTTCTTCACGATTTTTATATTGCTTTAAATAACGTACTCCGCTCATCCAATAGATCGCTAAAATCACCGCTTGATCAACCTCAGCATGATCTAAAATCCAGTTCAGTAAATATTGGTTTCCATCCCAATTAGAACTAATCACAGATTGATAAATATCTTCAGGTGTCGCCTGTTGTAAAAAGTTAAGCCAAATTTGATCCATTAGATCAGTAAAAACTGCATTTGATATTTTTTCATCGCTTTCTAAGTTTATTTAAAAATTCTCAGCAAGATTATAAACAAAAAAAAAGCTTATCCTAGGATGGATAAGCTGGAAAAATTGAACAAAGAAACAACAACGAGAAACTAATCACTATTTTAATTTTCGAACATGATTTAAACAAATACATTAAAACAATAATAAAAAACCTCAGTTTTCTTAAATTATTGTGACAATGTAGAGCAGCACGATGTCGAATCTTAAAAAGCAATAAAGACTAAGACATAAAATTCATTTTTCAGTCATTTGATGGCTTATATTCGACTTTAGTTTTAAATTTCAGGATATTGACCTGTACCTTCTGGCCACGGTGAAAGTAGCTCAAAACCTGTCTCTGTCACATAAACCATATGTTCCCATTGCGCAGATAACGAACGATCCATTGTGATCACAGTCCAACCATCTTTTAACTCTTTTACGCGCGCTTTACCTGCATTAACCATAGGTTCAATGGTAAACACCATGCCCGTTTTCAGCTTTAAACCTTGTCCTGGTTGACCATAATGCAGCACGTTTGGTTGCTCATGATAAACTTTACCAATTCCATGACCGCAATATTCACGAACAATACTATAACCTTCACGATGTGCAACGCTTTGGATCGCATAGCCGACATCACCTAAAGTTGCCCCTGGTTTTACAGCATGAATACCCGCTACCATCGCCTCATAAGTCGTTTCGACTAGCTTTTTTGCAGCAGGACTGACATTTCCGACGTAGTACATACGACTGGTATCACCAAAATAACCATCTTTAATAATCGCAACATCAATATTGATAATATCACCATCATTTAAAATGGTTGTTGCCGATGGAATCCCATGACAAACCACTTCATTTGGAGAAATGCATGTGGTTTTTGTATAACCATAGTAGCCAACATTCGCAGGAATGACCTTCAAAGTATTCACAATAAAATCATTGCAAATATTATCTAAATATTCGGTACTTACACCTGGTTTAACATATTGACCTATCATTTCTAAAACCTGAGCAGCCAAACGTCCAGACACTCTTAGTTTTTCAATGTCCTGTTCGGTTTTAATCGTGATAGTAGAAGCTTTCATGTCATCCGCCCTCAAATGTAAGCCACCATTATAGGCGCTATAGAAAAAAAATGGACAAATAGAACGATGAAATTAAATCATTGTATTGGGTCAATTATGCAAATAAATCACTTAAAATATCGAAGTGAATTGCCATTAAAAACAAAATAATTCAAATATTTAAAATATTATTTTTTTTGAATTTCATTAAAAAGCACATTATTTTCATTAAGATAACTTAACCTTTTTCCTAAATTTCCCGCCCTTATATAATTTTTTTTAATAAGGTTCATAAAATAAAATACAAAAAGCTCGACTTTTCCCCTAAAATCTACGGTTTTTGTAATCCTAACTCTCCTATGACAAGTCTTCGTACTAAGGATATTATTGCTTTAGGGTTTATGACTTTCGCCTTATTTATTGGGGCGGGCAATATTATCTTTCCACCTATTGTTGCGCAACAAGCAGGTGAACATGTTTGGTTAGCAGCATTTGGTTTCTTAATCACTGCTGTTGGTTTACCCGTAATTACCATCATGGCACTTTCTAAAACTGAAGGTTCAATTGCACTTTTAAGTTCACCTTTAGGTAAAGTTGCAAGTTTAATTTTAACTGTGGTTTGCTATTTATCTGTTGGACCACTCTTTGCAACACCACGTACTGCAACAGTTTCCTATGAAATCGGATTTTCATCCTATTTTGGTAACTCAAGCTATAGTTTGATGATTTACAGTATCATCTATTTTGCAGTTGTGACTTTAGTTTCACTATATCCAAATAAACTGCTAGATACAGTAGGTCACGTCCTCGCACCGTTAAAAATTATTTCTTTAGCAATCTTAGGGATTGCAGCAGTCATGATTCCTGCGGGCTTTATTCCCCCTGCTATTGATGGCTATATTACAAGTCCTGTTTCTGAAGGCTTTGTGAATGGTTATCTCACGATGGATACATTAGGCGCTTTGGTTTTTGGTATTGTCATTATTCATGCCATTCATTCACGTGGTGTGACTGATAAAAAACTGGTGACTAAATATGCAATCATTGCAAGTTTAATTTCAGGCGTAGGGCTTACATTAGTTTACTTAAGTTTATTTAAGCTAGGCTTAGGAAGCCATGAAGTTGCACCAAATGCAACCAATGGTGCCGTTATTTTACATGCTTATGTACAACATGCTTTTGGTGATCTTGGTGCTTTATTCCTGACAGCTTTGATTTTTCTGGCTTGTATGGTGACTGCAATTGGCTTGACTTGTGCATGTGCTGAATATTTCGCCCAACTGACTAAAATTCCTTATAAAGTTTTAGTATTTATCCTCGTTTTATTCTCTTTAATTATCTCTAATCTTGGTTTAACAAAACTGATCGCTGTGTCTGTCCCTGTACTCAGTGCAATTTATCCACCTGCAATTGTGGTGATCATGTTGAGCTTTTTTTGGAAATATTTTAATCGTCCAAGTTTAGTGATTGCGCCTGTAACTGCTGTTGCTTTTGTCTTTGGTATTATTGAAGGAATCAAAGTGACTTCTTTTGCCAATATTTTACCTGATGCAATTCAACATCTACCTTTAAATCAGCAAAATCTGGCTTGGTTACTGCCTTCTTGTGCCATTTTAATTATCTTTGTTGCAATCGACAGACTTAAAAAATAGATCTTTTAATGTTTGTTATTAAAATCTTATTTTACCCAAATAGAGATTTTAACAGTACACAATAAACGTTACATTTACCCAATGAGCTTTTATTGTTTGCAACAAGATTAAACAAAAAATGCAATACAATATCATGATTTTTATAAATATTACCTAATAATATAACATTCGTCTTTTGTCTAATTAGCACTTTTCATTCTCTTTATTATGTTGTACTTTTATATAAGTTCAGCAGACTATTTATCTCAGAAATGATATTTATGGTTAAAATTTAACCTATTTTAAAAATAAATAACCTAATGTAATATTGTCATAAATATGTCACATTTATTTAGGATAATAGAGATATTTGCATTCAAAATAATAATTTGCTATGGTAAGGATCAACCAAGCAATTCAGACTAAAACAATGGGGTTTTTGTCGAGCAGACAGGAGGGATGAGGATGTTATCATTACATTCAAATAAGCAAGTCTTCATTAATTCTTTGAAGGCTAACAAAAAACTGGTCATTTACTTAAGCACAACTTTAGCTTTGATGACTATTCTATTTTTACATGGTCTCGTTCAAGGCAACTTAAAACCTGAGTTTTTTGTATACGCTTTATTCGTTTCTGCCGCATTTTGTCTATGGGAATTGATCGACCACAAAACCCGTAAATCAGCCAAAGCAGCAAGTATTAAATAAAAGATGGATGCTTAGCATCCATCTTTTTTGAAGTAAAAGTATTCTACAAATTGCATCTAATTTTAAAAATAAAAACCGAAGATCACACCCAAAACTAAAATACCAGTCGCCAATACCTCCCCCAAAACCAAAAGTATCATCGCACTTGTCATCAACCAGTTAGGTAAACTTTTATTCCCCATTTTATGCGGTTGTTTAAATTGGTTTGTCGTATCTTTTAACCAACCATGTACGACATAACTTGCAATCGAAAAAGTAAAAAAAATCAAATTAATCAGTACACAAAGTAAATTTATCAGGTCTGACCAAATCGAAAAGTATGCAAGCACAGCTAAAATCAACGTTGCTGGTGCATAAAGCAAGCTACTTCGATGTGCAATATCCACATAATAGTGCGCACGTGATTGTTCAGAATTACGGATTTGTGCATATTTCCATACACCTGTCAGCATACCCACCCAAAGATATAAACCACTAAAAATAATTGCGAACTTAACCGCATTTGAAAATTGCATTACATCCATTATTGAATTAACTACCCTATTCCATTTTCTTGTAGTGTACCCATGTTCTCATTTATTTTTTGACTCTCTAGTCATAATTTAATCAAGTTTCTTTTTAGAACTTGTATATTGTAGAAACAAGTTCATAATTATTTTTGAATCAACCATGCAAAACTCTGAAAAACTCAATATTACTTGTAAAGATGGTTATACTTTAAGTGCAACCTTTTACGAAAATACGCAAAAAAATCAAAACTTACCTATTTTAATTTGCCCCGCTACAGGGATTGTGCAAAGCTTTTATCGCTCTTTTGCTGAATGGTTAGCAGAACAAGGCTATCAAGTTATGGTCTTTGATTTTCGTGGTATTGGTGCTTCATTACATGGTCCATTAAAAAAATCTCAAGCAAGTATTCAAGATTGGGGACAGCTTGATATTCCTGCTGCCATTGATGCGCTTTTGGTCAAAACACAAAAAGAACAAGTCATTCTTGTTGGACATAGTGCAGGCGGTCAACTCCTTGGAATCGCCCCTAATTATGCAAAAGTCGCAAAAGTCATTGCAATTTCAGGCTCAACTGGACATGTCAAAGGCTTGAAAGGTCGCACCAAACAACTTGCACCTGTTATGTTTAATATTATTTTTCCAATTTCGAGTTTTTTTAAAGGCTACGGCGCAACAAAAATGATGGGAATGGGTGAAAATTTACCGAAAAATGTTGCAAAACAATGGGCACAATTTTGTAGCCGTCCAGGTTATGTAGAGAATGCTTTAGGTAAAACAATTTTTGAAGATTATCATCAAAATATTACCTGCCCTATTTCGGTGTATTGGTCATCAGATGATGAAATCGCAACTGAAGCCAATGTTAAAGATCTCCTACGCCTTTATCCAAATGCTAAAACAACAATGCATGAACTCGTTCCACAAGATTTAGGGCATAAATCTATCGGACATATGCTGATGTTCAAAAAATCACATCAAAATATTTGGTCAATGATTGAAAAAGAAATAGCCGCTTAACCCAGTTTCAACACTGAATGCTGTAATCCTCGTTCAGTGTCTTTTTATTCTTACAAAAAATGCCTCATTATTGAGGCATTTTTATTTAATCTAATCAATCAGGTCGAGTAATTTTAACGGTCTTAATGCGATTTTCATCCATTTCTAAAACTTCAAAATCAACACCCTCTTGAACAATATGCGTTCCAACTTTGACATTACCCTGAGTTTTATCAAAAATTAAACCAGCCACACTAAAATAGTCTGAATCTTCTTGAACTAAATCGACTGTTTCTAGCTCTAATTCAAGTTGATACAAATCAAGCATTCCCGATGCTCTCCATGTTGTGTCATCAACTTTCACCAGTTCAAGCTGTTCATCTGCATCAGGAAACTCACCTGCAATAGCTTCAAACACATCTAATGGTGAAATCAGACCTTGAATATTACCAAACTCATTCGTGACTAAAACCAGTGAACCTTTTGAAGTACGTAAAGTATGAATTGCATCAATCACCTTCATTTTTTCAAAAATAAAAATTGGGCGCTGACGCTTCAATAACGCTTGTAATTGTTCAGGCTCATCCAAAGCATCTATTAGCTCTTTTGCACGCACAATCGTTACGACTTTATCTAACTGACCACGACATACAGGAAATAAACTATGTGGTACAGACAAAATTTGATTTCGAATACTCTCAGCATCATCCTCTAAATTTACCCAAGAAATTTGATTTCGAGGTGTCATAATAGAGGCAACACTCCGTTCAGCAAGTGTTAAAACCCCTCCCACCATATAACGTTCTTCATCTACAAAGGCTTTTTTCGCTTCTATGGTTTCAGGCGATGCTGACACATCTGTATCTAACTTACTTCCCATAAGCTTTAAAATAGAATCGGCTGTACGGTGGCGTAAAGGAATTTTTGCTTTATGTTTTTCAGCATTTCGATTACTAAATTGGTTAAATGCCTCAATTAAAATCGCAACACCAATACCTGAATAGATATATCCTTTTGGAATATGGAAACCAAAACCTTCTGCAATTAAACTAATACCAATTAACAATAAGAAACTTAAACATAGAATGACAACAGTTGGATGTCTGTTTACAAATGCAGTTAATGACTTTGAAGCCAACAACATTACAGCCATAGCAACAACCATAGCAACCATCATCACATAAATATTATCTACCATACCAATGGCAGTAATTACAGAGTCTAAAGAGAACACTGCATCTAAAATGACGATTTGAGCAACAACAGCCGTAAAACTTGCATAGACAACATTACTGGTGACATGAACTTCTGGCTTGCCTTCCATTTTTTCATGTAATTCTGTCACGGCTTTATAGACGAGGAAAAGTCCGCCAAATAAAAGAATTAAATCACGACCTGAGAAGGTCTTATCGAAAACCGTAATAAGAGGTTGAGTTAGCGTAACTAACCATGAGATTGCAAATAACAATCCTAAACGCATGATTAAAGCGAGAGAAAGACCAATAACACGTGCTTTATCACGTTTTTCAGGCGGTAATTTTTCAGCTAGAATGGCAATAAATACGAGGTTATCAATACCTAAAACAATTTCTAAAACAATTAGAGTGAGTAGACCTACCCAAATACCAGGATCTAATAAAAATTCCATTATTAGATCTCCTGCTCTTTATTCTTATTCATTATACAAAACTTAAATTTTAACCTACACGGCGACGGATCCATGAATGAGACCTTTTCAACTATATTGCTCTTAATTATGCACAATCTAGATATTTTGTAATTATTTTTTTTATTATTTTACAAATAAAAATAAATTTCGTGTTTTATCACCAAATTAAAATTCAAAAAATAAATAGTTTCATTTAATTAAATCAGTAAAATTGATTTAGAATCATCTAATATTTTATTTCAAGCCCTTGTATTCTAATTCTATAAATTTAATAAATATATGTGTTTTTATTTTTTATGACATTTTAGACAGAAATTTTTGTTTGTAAAGCCAAGTCTAAGAGTACCTTTTTTTAATTAAAATATCACACGAACATGATTGATATTTCACCCACATTATTTTTAATGAAGTATTCATGTATAAGTGAAGTAAATCACTCTATTATATGAATAATTTTTTAAATAGCGTAAGTGTACGGTATCTAGGTTGAAACAAACCTAAACCCTATATAGAAATATTAAAATAGCTTATGAATGGGATTAATTTTAATACATACCCCTCATTAAAATTAGATAAATAGCCAAAAAGCAAAACAAGAACAGTACACTAAAAACTGGACTTGAAAGATCAAACAATAGCAAAACTATTGAAATTCTTGTGCTGAGTTATTTAGTCCAGAAAGTAAGCATCATGCAATATGCTACTTAAAATTAAGCTCAAATGACAAATGATTAAACTCAAAAATGATAAATTTATACTTACACTAAGTAACAGAGTTTAAACAATTATAAAGTAAAACTTCATAGTATTTCTTTATTTTTAGCATTATTTGTTTATTTTTGTATTGATTTTAGGTATCAATTTACAATACTATTACAATTGTTATTACATCTGGTTAATAATTAGAAAAAACAAGGAATCTTTTTGATGACCAAAAAATATTCAAAATTTTTACCAACAACTGATAATTTTAATTTGGAAAATTTTCCATATTACTGGATTACACAAGTTCATTCTCAGTATGTACTTAATGTCGACCATGCCTTAAAAAAGTATGGTGTAGATAATTCTAGACGTCGTTTATTATTAGCACTTGAGTCTAAACCAGACGCAAGTGTTTCTGAACTATCAGACATGATTGTTTCAAAAATGTCGACCACAACTAAAATTGTCTATCGATTAAAAGATGAAGGCTTAGTTAATACCTATTCTTGTAGTCAAGATGCACGTATTACACGAGTAAACTTAACCGACTCTGGCCGACAAATGACAATTAAAATCAATGATTTAATGAGTGTTGTTTTAGAGCAATCTTTTGAAGGTTTAACCCCACTTCAAATTGAAAAAATGATGGAAAGTTTGAAACATATTTTTAAAAATTTATCACGTTAATTTATAAAGCGCTCTGCTTTATAAATCATCAAACATGTTTAACTGTGGAGAGTTTTTTGCTTGACGTTGTTGGGGACAATAAAAGCACTCAAACTCCTCCACAGGAAAACCCTGCATAAATGTCATAATATTTGGGTTTTTCCATGCAAGCCATTGCTCGATTCTTTCATGCGGAATGACAACGACTGAACGCTTAATATTACCTAGTTCATGAAACTCTTTCATCATTGCATGATCTATAGCATCCATTGTAATCATACAAGTTGAACGGATAACTTCTTCATTTAGCTTGGTAATTTCATACAATGCTGCAATAAAAATGCCTGACCATCTTTACGTCGCACGCCCCAACGCTGTGCTTTTCCATGAATATATTTAGCTTCATAAAATTCGGTCACAGCAATTAGACCTAATTTTGCTTTTAGTAATGAATCACGAAAACTTGCTTTTTCAAGCAATGTTTCATTTCGTGCATTATAAGTGTGCTTTGCAATATCACGATTTTCTGCCCATTTAGGAATCAATCCGAAATTGACTAGACGCCATTCTAAACCTGTATCTGACTTAAATAATAAAGGGGTCTGAAAACTTGGATAAACCTCCTCCTGATATTCAAACGGAATTTTTGGTAATCCTAAATCATAAATTTGTTGCAAGGTTGCAGGCTTATAATTTGCACACATATTTTAAGCGAAACTCCATCAAACAAACTGACTTTATTCATCATGTATTAGGTCATTTTGTCTCATTTGCACAAAAATAATAATTTTCCATCATAAAAATGTAAAAAAATTAATTGACCTTTTATATGATTATTTAGTTTTATTTAAAAATAATTCAGTAAAAATAACCTTACAAGGCAACCTGACTAAAACCAATGTAGCGATATAAACCTTCAACACCTAAATCCATTTTATAAATTTGATAATCTTTAAATGTAGCTTGTGTTAATTCATTCAATATATGAAGTCCCTGCTCATCATGTGCATGAATTTCATCTACACTACGAGGCATCGTCTGTTCAAAAGCATCAGAGATAAATTCAAAACCTAAATCCATTGCAATAAATAAAGTATGCTCACAAGGCTGAATATATTGCTCTTGCGACCAGTCTAATACAGCATGCTGACAATGAGGGCATGTTACATTTTGTCCAGAATTATTTACGTCAATCAATTGAAAAGTCATTTTTAAAAGCACACAATAAAATTATAGTTTAAACGAGTTCAAAAAAAATTCGAATAGTCTACGTACTTTTACTTAATTTAAATCAATACATAAGGATGTTATGTCAACAATTGAGAAAGCTATTGCGCTTGCTGCAAAAAAGCATACAGGTCAACTTGATAAAGGTGGTCAACCTTATATTTTTCATCCATTACGTTTAATGCTCAAAGTCCATCATCCTCAGCAGCAAATCGTTGCTGTTTTACATGATATTTTAGAAGATACTGATACAACCATTGTCGATTTAATTTCACTCGGGTTCAACCAAGATACAATCGATGCTATTCTAGCATTAACTAAAAAATCTGGAGAAACACGTATCCAAGCTGCTTATCGTGCAGCGAAAAACCCAATTGCAAAAATTGTTAAACTTGCCGATGTGATGGACAATATGGACTTAACACGTATTCCTCAGCCCACTCAACGAGACCTGCAACGTTTAGAGGAATATAAAAAAGTCTATGAAATACTGCAAAATAGCTAAATTTTAATGTGAAAAATATTGAAGCTTTATTAAAAAAAGCACTTAATCTACCCAATCAAGCACAAACAGTTTAGTTGTTGACATTCATCAGCTAAATTCTTTTAGAATATATAATTACTGCAATTTTGGAAAACACATGCTCACCGATTTAGATGATTTTTATTGTTTTGCTTTAGTTGTTGAGCATGGCGGATTTAGTGCAGCAGAACGTGCAACTGATATTCCAAAGTCAAAACTAAGTCGTCGTGTTTATAATTTAGAAGAAAATTTAAAAGTTAGACTGATTCAACGTAGCTCTCGACATTTTGCTGTCACTGAAATCGGGATGAATATTTATCGTTATGCTCAAGTCATGATGAATGCTGCCCAATCTGCGCATGATCTGGTTGACCACTTAAGTGCACAACCACGTGGCTTAATCAAAGTCAGTGTGCCTGTTTCAATTGCACAGAATGAAATTTCTCGTATTTTACCGCAGTTTTTAAAAGAATATCCTGAAATCAAAATTCAATTATTGGTCAGCAATCGTCGCGTAGATATCATCAATGAAGGGATTGATCTTGCTTTACGTGTACGCGACAATCTTGATGATGATCCAAATCTTGTATTGAGAAAATTTGAACGTATTGAGCAACATTTATTTGCAAGTCAAGCTTATTTAAATGAATTTGGTTCCTTAAAAAGTCCAGAAGATTTATCAGAGCATCGTATTTTAAGCATGATTGATGAGCATTCAGAACAGCAAATTGTTTTATATGATGAGAATAATCATCAGAAAAAAGTGAAAGTTACGCCTATTGTCATGGGTTCAGACCTCATGATGTTAGCTAAACTTGCGAGTCAAAACTGTGGTGTAGTTTTATTGCCTGACTCAGTTGTTCAAGATTATGTTCGTTCTGGCGAATTGGTCAGAGTATTACCAAATTGGAAAGTTCCTCAAGGAATTTTTCATGCTGTTTATCCTTCTAGACGTGGCTTATTACCTGCGGTGCGTGTCTTTATTGATTATTTAGTTGAACATTTAACAAAAAGATAGCTTTTCATTCAGCTAAACTCAGTTTATTGCAGCTAATTTGGCTAATCTTTGTTACCATTCTATCTGCTTTAAACTTGTATCCTTTACTTTTATGACTTCAACTTATCAGCTTCAGCTCGATGCCAAAATTGAGCGTATTCACAATCAATTTAGCAAATTTAATCCACCTGAATTGGAAGTTTTTGCTTCTCCTGAAAAAAATTTCCGTATGCGTGCAGAGTTTAGAATTTGGCATACTGAAGATGATATGTTCTACGCCATGTTTGAACGTGATGCAGATCAGCAAAAAGTTGTTGTCAGAATTGATGGATTTCCTATTGCTGATCAAAGTATTAATGATTTAATGCCGATTTTATTGGCAGAACTTAAAGCGCATGAGCTTTTATCAAAACGCCTTTTCGAGGTTCATTTTCTTGCAACGCTCAATGGTGAAATGCTGGTGTCATTGGTTTATCGTGCCCCACTTCATGAAGAATGGGAAACTTTAGCCAAGCAACTTGCTGACAAGCTTAAAATCAAAATTGTTGGGCGTAGTCGTGGTCAAAAGGTTATTTTAAGTGATGAGTTTGTTGTAGAAGAATTACAAGTATTTGACCGAAAATTTAAATACAAACAAATTGAAAGTAGTTTCACTCAGCCCAATGCCCAAGTCTGCCAAAAAATGTTGCAATGGGCTTGTAATGCTGTAGAAAACTCGCAACAAGACTTATTAGAACTCTATTGTGGCAATGGTAACTTTACACTTCCGTTATCGCTACATTTTAATCGTGTACTTGCAACAGAATTAGCAAAATCATCCGTTTATGCTGCACAGTGGAATATTGAGCAGAACCAAATTGATAATATTCAAGTCGCTCGCCTTTCTGCTGAAGAGTTTACCCAAGCTTATCAAGGTGAACGTGAATTCCGTCGTTTACAAGAAGCTGAAATCGATATTTCGAGTTATCAATTTGAAACTGTATTTGTTGATCCACCACGCGCAGGCATTGATTTAGAGACGTTAAAACTGCTGCAAGGGTTTAAGCGTATTCTTTATATTTCATGTAATCCAGATACATTATTTGAAAATTTAGAAGTTTTAACACAAACACATAAAATTCAAAAATTTGCATTATTTGACCAATTTCCATATACACATCATGTCGAATCTGGGGTCTTGCTCGAAAAGATTTAAACAATTTATTTCAAAGTTAAGCTAGGCTACATTGATGTAGCCTATTTTCTAAACAACAATATTCACATTACTTATCAATGGCTTAATTTTTTAATCATAAAAAAGCTGTCATCATTCCGTTAAATTTTTAATTTATAATCGTTAAAATTCGTGTTTTTTATTCAAGCTAGACCTTAGCATAGCTTGTATTTTATTTTAAACCCTCTATATTTCAAGCTATGTTTGGTTGCATTAGAAGGCTCTATGAGTTTTTGGCAAAAGCTGTTTACAAAAGATGCGCAGCAAAATGAGCATAAAAATCAAATTGCTTGCGTGGAAAATGATTGCTCTTGTAAATCCAATGATCAGCTTCTTTTGGCTTTATCTAAAGCGAAAGATGAAGATACTATTTTGGGTATTAAAAAAGTTCTCATATCTCGAGGCTTCAGTCGTAAAGAGCTAAACGAACTTCAACATCCACCTATTCAATAGTCATGGATGATACAAAAAGGCATTCTCATGAATGCCTTTTTTAATATTTCGCTGCATTTTATAACAAGACATCTTCTAAAAGTGCTGTTAACATCATAAACGCATAACAAAATATTCATGTATTTGAAGCTTAAATCGAGAATTAACAATGAAAAAAATCTTTTTAGCACTGACAGCGATTAGTATTATTCTAAGTGGATGCAGCAGCAATAAAATGCCAAAAGAATGTGAAGAATCATGGCAACACATTGAAAAAATGGCAAAAACTAGTGGTATCTCTGAAGAAGCAATCACAAATCAGAAAAAGGCTTTTGAGGATGAAGTCAATAAAATGAGTAAAGAAGAAGCGACTGAAGTATGTAAAACACAAACAGCTATTTTGGGTATGGTGAAATAAATTTTTAAGATTTCTATGAGTGTAAATTTGTACTTTATCTAAGTCTAAACCATAAATATGTTATTGCACTCAAATAAAAAAACCCTGACAAGTCAGGGTTTTTTTATCGCTTACAGATTAGTCACCTGTATAACCTTTCAATTTCAAGCGGTAAGCATGAAGCAATGGCTCAGTATAACCTGATGGCTGCTCAGCACCTTTAAACACTAAGTCATAAGCTGCTTGATAAGCAAAACCATCGAAGCTTGGTGCCATTGGTGTATAAAGCGGATCGTTTGCATTTTGCTCATCCACGATCTTCGCCATACGCTTAAATACTTCTTCAACTTGTTCTTTAGTCACAATACCATGACGTAACCAGTTAGCAACGTGTTGAGAAGAAATACGAAGTGTCGCACGGTCTTCCATCAAGCCAACGTTGTTAATATCAAGAACTTTTGAGCAACCTACACCTAAGTCAACCCAACGAACAACATAACCCAAAATACCTTGTAAGTTATTTTCAAGTTCTTTGGTTTTCTCTTCATCAGTCCAATTTGTGTCTGTCGCTAAAGGCGGAGTCAACAAATCATCTAAAGATAATGGCTCAGTTTTCAATAACTCTTGTTGACGAGTTGAAACATTACATTGGTGATAATGAATCGCATGAATGACTGCACCAGATGGTGATGGAACCCATGCACAGCTTGCACCAGCTTCAGGATGCTCAATTTTAGTTTTGTACATGTCTAAAAGCATATCTGGCTTAGGCCACATACCTTTACCAATCTGTGCTTTACCACGTAAACCAGCTTGAAGACCGATCATCACGTTACGGTTTTCATAAGCAGGGAACCAGATTTGACCTTTCACTTCGCCTTTACGAACGAATGGACCTGCTTCCATAAATGTATGGATTTCATCACCTGTACGATCCATGAAACCTGTATTAATGAAGATCGTACGATCTTTTGCTTGCGCGATACAGTTTTTCAAGTTTACAGAAGTACGGCGTTCTTCGTCCATAATTCCGATTTTTAAGGTTTTTGCAGGTAAACCTAACGCTTGTTCAGCGCGTTCGAATAATTCAACCGCAAATGCAACTTCTTCAGGACCATGCATTTTTGGTTTTACGATATACATAGAACCTTTACGTGAGTTCTTGTTCTCGTTTTCACCTTTAATGTCAGCGAAAGTCAATAATGGTGTAATTAATGCATCCATGATTCCTTCGTAGATTTCAGCACCATCTACAAGAATCGCAGGATTCGTCATTAAATGACCTACGTTACGAAGAAGCATTAAAGAACGACCGTGAAGCTTAGTCTCACCGCCAATCAAGTTTTTATGTGTACGGTCTTTATTTAATGTACGAGTAACCGTTTTGCCATTTTTCTCGATAGATTCAGAAAGGTCACCTTTCATCAAGCCTAACCAGTTACGGTAGCCTTCTACTTTTTCTTCAGCATCAACCGCAGCGATTGAGTCTTCTAAATCTTGAATCGTTGTAACAGCAGCTTCAAGTACAAGATCTTTGACACCTGCCGCATCAGTTTTACCAATCGGGCTTGTTGCATCAGCTTCAATAATAACGTGTAAGCCATTATTTAAAAGTACAATTTCATTTGGAGCAGATGGCTCACCATTGAAACCAACAAATTGTGATTCTTTTGCTAAAGTTGTTGTAGCGCCATCTTTTAGGCTCACAACAAGTTTATTGCCGTCCACTGCATACTTAGTCACATCTGTATGTGAACCCGTTGCAAGTGGGAAGGTTTCATTTAAGAAGTTTTTTGCAAATGCGATAACTTTGTCACCACGAACTGGGTTATAGCCTTTACCTTTTTCTGCGCCATCTTCTTCTGAGATCACGTCAAAACCGTAAAGTGCATCGTATAAAGAACCCCAACGCGCATTGGCAGCATTTAAGCAGTAACGTGCATTACGTACTGGTACAACCAATTGTGCACCTGCGAGTAAGGCAATTTCTTCATCGACATTTTCTGTCGTGATTTGGAAATCTTCTACTTCTGGTAATAAGTAGCCAATTTCTGTAAGGAAAGCTTTGTAAGCTTCGAGTTCAAATTTATTGTCGCGGTGCCATTGATCAATTTTAGCTTGAATATCGTCACGCTTAGCCAATAGTGCTTTATTTTTTGGACTAAGATCGACAACAACTTGCTCAAAATCTTTCCAGTATTTTTCACTGTCTAAACCAGAGCCTGGTAAAGCTTCATTTTCGATAAAATCGTAGAGTTCTTTAGCAATCGCTAACTTGCCTTTTTGAATACGTGCAGTCATTGTCTTTCCTGATATTGCTACTTTTTATAACAAGAGATTCTTAGTATACCTATTTATACTTTGCTGAATAGTAATATCACATTCCTAAATAGTAAGCATTTTAATTTGAATACATACCAACATCATTCAATTAAATACAGTTTTAAGATGCAAATAACATCAACAATTTGAATACCCTTTCCACAGTGTATAAAGTTTTTAAAATGTCGAAATTAGACTTAAGTGCCAAAAGTTCATTTATTTGATCATTTTAATATCTATATACTTTTTCTCGTCTTTGATTAAGCCATGAAAAACAAAGAATGTCGACAAAAGCCTGTAAATAATCATTTCACATTTCCATAAAAAAGCACTCTTTTGAGTGCTCTTTTTAATCTTATTCAACTTGTAACTCTTTTGCCTGAATCTGTCGATGTGCGGACTGCAAGTACTCATCTGACTGCATTTCTAATAAACGTGAACGGGTACGTTCTATTTCAAAAGCAAGCTTTTCGCCTTCATAAATCTCAATAATAGAGTCCGTAGAAGTCAATAATAATTTCACTCCACGATCATAAAATTCATCGACTAGATAAATGAAACGGCGCGTACCTTCCGATAAATTATCATCCAAATGCGGCACATTACTAACCAAAACTGTATTATAAATATTGGCAATTTCAATAAAGTCAGATGGACTACGTGGTTTCATACAAAGTTCACGGAATTCACACCACAAAACATCTTCTGTATGCCCAAGCGTTTCGACTTCACGATTATTAATGATGATCGAATCTTTAGAGATGGTTTGTGACAATACTAAAGCATTAAAGCGTTCAGCCATCCATGTTTTATTTTCATCATTTAAAGGTGACTTAAACAATTGTGCTTGTTTTAATACACGTAAACGATAATCTACCCCTGCATCAACATTTAAAATGACACAATTTTTCTTCACCATTTCAATCGTTGGAATAAAACGATCGCGATGAATACCATTTTTATATAAACCATCAGGTGCAATATTTGATGTTGCAATCAATGTGATGCCACGTGTAAATAGCTTTTGAAATAAATCACTGAGAATCATTGCATCTGTTACATTCGACACAAAAAACTCATCAAAACAAATCACCACTGCATCTTTGTAAATTTGATCTGCAACTAAATCGAGTGGATTACGCTGACCAGAAAGTTTATTTAACTCTTTATGTACAAACTGCATAAAGTGATGAAAATGCATACGGGTTTTTCGACGAAATGGTATTGATTCAAAAAACTGATCCATTAGCCATGTTTTACCACGTCCCACACCGCCCCACATATACACCCCTTTTGGTGCTGTTTGACGACGAAAGCGACGAAAAGCCTTTTTAGAAGCTTTATAACGGCTTAGTAACTCTTGCCAAACACGATCTAGCTCATGCACTGCTTGCGCCTGTGCTTCATCGGGTAAAAACTGCCCAGATGATAAAGCCTGAGCGTAACGTTCCGCAGGAGATAAAGGCGTAAATGCGGTGCTGTGTGCTGTTTTTTTGTCTAACATATTACTTTAATACTTTTAGGGGCTAATGGAAGTATAGCGAAAATTAGAATTTGATAAATAAGACTTTGTCATTAATTCATTCTTGCTATACGTAAACTTAGGCTATTTGCCATATTGGCGTGGACTTTGCCCAAACCAACGTTTAAATGCATGATTAAATGCCGCAGGCTCAGAATATCCCAACAATTCAGCAATCATTTCTATTGAATATTCTTTATATTCAATCAGACGCAATGCTTTATGTTTGATTAATTGCTCACGAATCATTTTGTAACTGGTGTTTAATTGTTGCAGTTGATGACGTAAAGTACGCTCTGGTAAATTTAAAGCCTGTGCAGTTTCTGCCATCGTTGGCATAACACCTTGCTGTAACTCTAAATAATCATTTACACGTTGAATTAACACTGGAACCTGATGTTCAACTGCACTTAAACGTTGAATCTCCTCTATACATTTCACCTCATAAACACGATGCGTTATTGGGTCAGCAGATGAAATTTTGACATCTATAACATATTTATCCAACCAAAATGCAGCTGATGGACAATCAAAATGCAAATTTGATCCATAGTAATGATAAAACTCTTGTAATGTGTCAGGATCTTCTGGTTGTTTAAATGGTAACTCAACACGTAAATCAGGAACAATTAAACCCATCATTTTATAAATATCTTGCAAAAATTTATAAGTTCCTGAAATTTCACATTGGGCACGTAAAAGCCCCATTTCAGATTTTAGATCAACAGGTTGATAACTTAAAGCAACCTGATGTTCATTTTCAATGGTATCTAAAACTCCATATAAATGCGTTAAGCCCTGAAATCGAATACCATTTTTGATTGCATCACCAATACTATTACATGTTACTAATAACATTAATAATGGACCATAACCCGCAAGAGCATAATGCTGCCCAATAAACAATCCTGTTTCAGGCTGCACACCTTGACCAATAATTTTTTGAATATCCCACTCTAAGCTCGGATGAATAATTGAACTTGGATCTAGAGCATCGGATTGAATTCCAATACTCGCAAGGCGTTCATCCACATCAATACCTGCATTACGCATACCTTGAATTAAATACATTAAGCCGAGTATTGATCTTTTCATCATATCTACAATATTTTTCACTGTTTGTTTTTTACTATATTCTTGAACTTTTTTAAATTGCCGATTTGATCAATTTTTTTGTTTGTTGAATCATGTCTGTTTTTTAAAAATTCAGTTAAGCTCAACTAAAATCAAAAGAATAGGTTTTAAAATATGTGTGCAGCAAACGCGAATCATGAACCCACTCAAAAAACTCAAATTGCGATTATTGGTGCAGGTTTTGGCGGCTTAGCTATGGCTATTCGTCTATTACAAGCCAATATCCATGACTTTATTATTTTAGAAAAAGCCGATGATGTTGGTGGCACATGGCGTGAAAACCAATATCCTGGTGCTGCCTGTGATGTCCAATCTCATATGTACTCGCTCTCTTTTGCACCTAAAAAAGATTGGTCTAAACGCTATGCTGAAGCACCTGAGATTTTTGATTATATTCAGGATCTTATTAAAGAATATGAACTTAAAAAATATATTCAGTTTAAGCAAGAAGTTATTTCAACCACATATAATGAACAACAAGGTCATTGGCATTTAGTATTAAACAATAGGCAAAAAATAGAAGCACAATTTGTTATTTTTGCCTCGGGTCCTTTACATGTACCACAAATTCCAAAAATTAAAGGTATTGAAAAGTTTAAAGGTGAAGTTTTTCACTCCTCACAATGGAACCACAAATATAACCTTAATCAAAAGAATGTTGCATCTATTGGAACAGGTGGCAGTGCCATTCAATACATTCCAGAAATTGCTGCAAAAGTTAAAAATCTTTACGTTTTACAACGTACTGCTGCATGGGTTATTCCACGCGACGAACGCGCTTATAATGCATTAGATAAACATTTATTTAAACGCTTCGAATGGTTTAGAAAACTACATCGCGCACGTTTGTATTGGTCAAATGAGTCTCGTGTTGTTCCTATTGTACAACCTAAGATTATGAAATATGGTCAAAAACTAGCGGAAGCTTTTATTAAATTCCAAGTGAAAGATAAATCTATTGCTAAAAAATTGACTCCTGACTATGTGATGGGATGTAAACGCATCTTGATTTCCAATAAATATTTTCCAACTTTTAATCGTGAAAACGTGGAATTAATGACTGATGCCATTCAAGAGCTTACTGAAAACAGTATCATCATGAAAAATGGTCAAGAACGCCAAATTGATTGTTTAATTTATGGCACAGGCTTTATTACTGACCCACGTATTTATCTAAAATCATTTGAATGTTACGGTTTAAATGGCATTGAACTCAAAGATGCATGGAAAGATGGTGCAGAAAGCTATTATGGTGTGACCACTAAAAACTTTCCTAACTTATTTCAGTTGTTAGGACCAAATACGGTACTTGGGCATAATTCTGTTATTTTTATGATTGAATCTCAGGTCAATTATATTTTACAGCTTATTCACCTTGTCAACAAAACCAAGACCCAAGCGATTGTCATTAAACCAGAAGTGCAAGACCAATTTAATGATCAAGTACAAGCGCAGCTCAAAGGTACCGTTTGGCAGTCAGGCTGTGTTAGTTGGTATCAACAAGATGGTGGGAAAAACTTCTCACTTTGGCCAACGTATACATGGAAATTTTGGATGCAAACTCGAACTGCAAATCCAGCAGATTATTTACTCTTAGGTAAAAAACAAATGTCAAACAAAAATTCACGTGCTGCATAAAACTTTGGCTATAATGGGTAAATACTGATTATTTACCCATTTTTATGCAATCTCTTTGGCTTATCTTTCAACTTTTATTTTGCTTATTTTTAGGCTTTATTTTAGCACGACGCTTACCTCAGTGGCTCGAAAAAATAGCTTTCAAAGTGTTGCCTTATTTTACTTATATCTTACTGGTTGCGATTGCAATTGAGTTTGCTCAAACCTTGCATACTATTGCTCAACCTGCACAAATTCTCAGTGATGCTATTACCATTTCTTTAGCAACTTCTGCTGGTGCATTTATCTGTTGTTATATTTTATTTAAATTAATTGGCTTTCAACCGACTCAAGGTCGTGTATCTAGTGAACTCCTCATTGGTTCTCTAATTAATATTAGTTATGCTTTTATTGCGATCGCATTTGGCTATGGATTATCTGAGTTATTTTCAGCATTTGATTATCAATTACACATTAGTTCATGGTATTTGTTATTAATTTTTATGATACTGATTGGTTTAGATTTAGCCTATTCTCCTCTTGATCGCTCATGGCTCAATTGGAAGATTATGTTAGTACCTATTGGCTGTATTATTGGTTCAATTATTGGTGCAGTTGTATGCTCATTACTCATCAACAACATTAATCTCAAAGACTTAATCATGCTTTCTCAAGGATATGGCTTTTACTCCATGACAGGTATTGTCGTTACTGAGTTGAAAAATGCACATCTTGGCAGCATTGCACTAATGAATGACTTATTTAGGGAAATTTTTGCTATTTTAGCGATGTATATCATCGGCTGGCGCTATCCACGCTCTGCAATCTCAACCGCAGGGGCAACAGCAATGGATGTGACGTTACCTATGGTTAAACAGGCATGTGGCAATGAATTTATTCCTCATGCAATGGTAAGTGGCTTCGTGTTATCTATACTTGCGCCTATTGCTGTGAGTATTTTAGCAGCGTTATAAGTCTTCGCGCTCATATTCAGCTAGAGAATAACGAATATTGATCACTCGATTTTATTTAATCTCTAACTGACAAAGCGCAGTATCTAAACTAGGCTTTTTTGGAAAAATGATCATTTTGTTCACAGCGTGTTTATAAATTTTAAGCATCTCATGTTGAGCAATGATTATTAAGATCTCATTCATCGATTGACGCAAATGTGACTGCACACAAAATTCCTTCATCGCCTGATTATAAATTCTTTGTTTATACAATTCTTGGCACACAGGTATAAGCACTAACATTAACAGCAAAACAATAAAAATAGATTTATTTTTAGTCATTATTTTTCCTTTTTATTTTGACAAATAATCTCGATAGTAATCGTATTATATTTATGTCATTATGATTTTGATGAGTTTTTTATAAATTATTTGCTTATTTGTAGCGTGTAATCACAAAACAAAAATTAAATAAGTATTTTCATTTAAAGGAGAAAAATAAGTGGATTTAATTGCAGGTGCTAACACGATAGTTCCTACGACTGCATTAACATTAGAAATTCAAGTTTTCGGCATTGACTCAACAGCCTTAGATTTCAGCGCTTATAGCCTCGCTACACAAACGAACAAAGTACGTGGCGATGATGATATGATTTTTTATGGGCAATTAAATAATCAAAATCATTCCATCTATTTAGAACAAAAATCCATTATTTCATTTCATCTACAGCTACATAAAATTGATGCACAAATCCATAGAATTGCAATTTGTGCAACACTAGCAAATGAACAATTAAATTTTTCAAATATCTCTCATCTCCTTTTAAAAGTGAAAAATCAACAACAAACTTTAGCACAGGCTAAAATTATTGGACAAAATCATCGTGAAGTTGCACTTATTTTAGGAGAATTTTACCGTTATAAAGAACTCTGGAAATTTAAAATGATCGCACAAGGCTTTAATGGTGGACTGAAGCCTCTAGCTGAGCATTTTGGTGTTGAAATTGCAGATGAACAACCGACTCATATTGACCCGACTCCCCCAGCACATGTAGAACCACCAAATACTTCATCCGAGCAAGCAACTACAAGTCATATTTTAAAAGACATTTTTAGTGCTCCACTCAAAGCCTTAGAAAAAAGAAAACATATAAAAGAGTTTCAAAAACAACTCCTACAAATTTTTGCAACACACAATATCAGCCCACAAAACCAACAACAACTTATTGAATTTTGTACAGATAAAAATATTACTTTAGCTGATGCTTTGAACTATTCTGAACAAGAAATTAAAAGCTTTTTATTACAAGTCTCGCAACATAAATCAAAACAACAAATCATAGAATGGGCACAGTTTCTACAGGTACCACAAAATACTTTAGAACAAGCCTTAATCATGCTACGCCAAGCCAATGAAGTTAAGTTTGTCAATATGCTCAAAACTGCTTTAGCGGATGGCATACTGAGCAATCAAGAAATAGAAAAATTGACACAATTTGCAACACTGCACCAATTAAATAGTAAAGAGTTAGTACAACGTGCCAAAAATGCTATCGAAGATTTCTTTAATTTTACACTTGCTTCTCTTATTTTTGATGGCACTATTTCACATGAAAATGAATTATTGATTAAAAAATTATGCCAATTTCTACATCCTGAACCAACACTTCTCAAGCAAATTAATCGTACAATTTCCATAGCGAAACAGATTACACAAATTAAACAAGGTCAAGTAAATACAATTCAAACCACCGAAATTATTGTCAAAAATTCTGAGTTTGTTTATCTACATCAAAAAAAAGTAGGTATTCAAGCAACCAAAAAAGAATATGTTGTTGGTGACTTATTTATTACGAGTGAGCGGATTATATTTAAAGCAAGTACAGCTTTTGAGCTTCTTATTTCAAATATTATTGCTGTTGAAATTCTTTCTGAATATATTGAAATTATAGCAAAAACCAAAAAAGGTTCAGGTAAATATCATATTGGCAAAGATTCAAATATTGTTGAAGCTTATATTGAATACGCAATTAAAAGATTTCATCGACAGTTAGACTTTTCACAAAGTTCAGGTAACACCCGACATATTCCACAAAATATTAAAAATGCAGTATGGCAAAAATGCCAAGGCAAATGTGTACAATGTAGTTCAAGTGCTTATTTAGAATTTGATCATATTATTCCATTTTCTAAAGGTGGTTCTAACTCAGAAAATAATTTACAGATTTTATGTCGAAAATGTAATTTAGAAAAAAGTAATCAAATTTAATTTTTATAGATTTTAAATCACGATCCACATTGAATCGTGATTTAAATATTTAGTACATTACAATGTTGCCAAAATATCTTTTAAAGTTTGGCTTGGATTTTCTGATTGAGTAATTGGGCGACCAATCACTAAATGCGTAGAGCCATCAAGCATCGCTTGTTTAGGCGTTACAATACGCTTTTGATCATCTGCATTAGAACCTGCTGGTCGAATGCCTGGTGTCACTAAAGAAAAGTTTTGCCCCAATGTTTCACGCAACATTTTTGCTTCTTGTGCAGAACATACTACACCATCCAAACCACTGTCTTTAGTCAATTGAGCTAAACGTTGAACTTGCTCAAAAGGCTCAATATCTAAGCCAATATCACGTAAGTCTTCACGCCCCATAGAAGTTAAAACAGTAACCGCGATCAACTGTGTATTATAATTACCAGCCTTTAAACGCTCTACACAAGTTTCCATCATTTTGCGACCACCAGAAGCATGAACATTCACCATCCATACGCCCATGTCGCCAGCAGCACATACAGCTTGTGCTGTAGTATTTGGAATATCATGAAATTTTAAATCTAAAAATACTTCAAATTTACGATCATGCAAAGCTTTGACTATACTTGATCCTTCATGAGTAAATAGCTCTTTACCCACCTTTACCCGACAAAGTGATGGATCCAATTGATCAGCAATTTTTAGTGCGTCATATTGGCTTTTAGCATCTAAGGCAACAATAATACTCAAGGGGTTCTTTCCATCACAACAAGATGGCTTATTATAAGGATAATCAAGAGCTGCACAAAGCCTTAATCTTCTTTAATGCAGATATAATGTATGATTAGTTAAAATAATGAGACCCTCAATCTTTCATTATTTTAAATGATTGAGGATCTATAGCATTATAATGATTTAAAGTTTTTTATCTTGTGCGTATACATCCATCACTGTTTTTTCATGGCGTACACTTGCTGCTGCCTCAGCGGCTGCCAATTGAGCACTTTGAATTTGCTCTTTACGTAAATGGTCAATGTCTTTGCGCAATCTCTTAATTTCCCAAGCATTTTGAAATACACGGAAAATCTGCACACCAACCAATAGTCCAAGCACAACACCGAGTACTAAGGTTAGTAATAACAATAAGCCTAAACGCATTGCAGGAACTTGGGTAAACAATAAGTCCACAGGCAGTTCAGCTGGATTTTGTAAAACCAATGCTAACGCATAGCCAAATATTACTAACAGTAATGCTACTAAGAAATAGCGCATAATCACCCCATTTTCGAATTTTTATTTATTTGCAGATTCGTTTACTGCGTCGCGTAATGCTTTACCAGGTTTGAAGTGTGGTACTGCTTTAGCTGCAACTTCTACTGATTTGCCTGTCTTAGGATTACGACCTACACGTGGCTCACGGTGATGTAGAGCAAAACTACCAAATCCGCGAATTTCAATACGATCATCAGACGAAAGCGATGCAATCATTTGATCAATCATAATCTTAACAGCTTCTTCAACCAATGGCTCAGCCAAGTGTGGGTTTTTAAGTGCAATTCTTTCTATTAAGTCAGATTTGTTTAATGCTTCAGTTGTCATCTACGACCTCAATTAATTTGAATGCTATTTAGCTTGCTTTAAATAATATCCTTTTTAAATACAAAAAGGTAGCGCAGTGATCGTATACTACGCTACCTTTTACAGTATTTGTATAAAAAGTATTAATTAATTACATTTAATAATACTTTTTAACAACACCTCTTAGTGATTCATTTGAGCTTTGATCAAATCACCGATCGTTTTAGGACCGTTGTCTTGAGCAGTTGTAGCAGTTTTTAAGCTTGCTACAGCTTCTTTCTCTTCAGCTTCGTCTTTCGCTTTGATAGACAAGTTGATAGAGCGAGATTTACGGTCAACGTTGATGATTTTCGCTTCAACTTCTTGACCAACTTCTAAGAATTTAGTTGCATCTTCAACGCGATCGCGGTTGATTTCAGATGCTTTCAAAGAAGCTTCAACTTCGTCAGCTAACTTAACAGTTGCGCCTTTAGCGTCAACAGCAGTTACAGTACCTTTAACCAAAGCACCACGTTCGTTAGCAGCTAAGAAGTCATTGAATGGATCGCTATTCAATTGCTTAACGCCAAGGCTGATACGGTTACCTTCAGCATCTACAGATAAGATAACTGCTTCAACTGTGTCACCTTTCTTGTAACGACGGATAGCTTCTTCGCCTTGTTCGTTCCAAGAAATATCAGATAAGTGAACAAGACCGTCGATACCACCAGCTAAACCGATGAAGATACCGAAATCAGTGATTGATTTGATTGTACCAGAAACTTTTTCGCCTTTCTCATGAGCTTTAGCAAACTCTTCCCATGGGTTAGCACGAGTTTGTTTGATACCAAGAGAAATACGACGACGTTCTTCATCAACTTCAAGAACCATAACATCAACTTCGTCACCAATCTGAACAACTTTAGATGGGTGGATGTTTTTGTTAGTGTGGTCCATTTCTGAAACGTGTACTAAACCTTCAACGCCTTCAGCGATTTCAGCGAAACAACCGTAGTCAGTTAAGTTAGTTACACGCGCTTTAACGATAGAACCTTTAGGATAACGGTTCATGATCGCTAACCATGGATCTTCGCCAAGTTGTTTAAGACCTAGAGAAACACGGTTACGTTCTTTGTCAAATTTAAGTACTTTAACAGTAACTTCTTGACCCACTTCAACAACTTCTGAAGGGTGTTTGATACGTTTCCAAGCCATATCTGTGATATGTAGAAGACCATCAATACCACCAAGGTCAACGAATGCGCCGTAGTCAGTAAGGTTTTTGATTGTACCAGTAACTGTTTGACCTTCTTCCAATTGAGAAAGAAGCGCTTCACGGTCAGCTGAAGATTCAGCTTCCATTACTGCACGACGAGATACAACAACGTTGTTACGTTTAGCATCAAGTTTGATTACTTTGAATTCTAACTCTTTACCTTCAAGGTGAGTTGTATCACGGATAGGACGCGTGTCTACAAGTGAACCAGGTAAGAACGCACGAACTGGACCGATGTCAACAGTGAAACCGCCTTTAACCTTACCAGAGATAACACCAGTAACGATTTCGCCGTCTTCAAAGATTTTTTCAAGTTTAGTCCAAGTTTCAGCACGTTTTGCTTTTTCACGTGATAAAACTGTTTGACCCATACCGTTGTCAAGCGCTTCAACAACAACGTCTACTGTATCGCCAACTTGAACTTCAAGTTCACGTTGTTCGTTTAAGAATTCAGAGCGAGATACAACACCTTCAGATTTAAGGCCAGTATCAACAGTTACCCAGTCAGAATCGATACTAACAACGATACCTTGGATGACTGCACCCTTTTCAACGTTGAGGTTTAATTCGCTTTCTTCAAAGAGGGCTGCAAAAGATTCGGTCATGATATACCTAGAAAAGTCAGCGGTCTTGGATCAGACAAGGCCGGTTCAGTTAAGTCTCCACATAGTCCGTATAAAACTGATCAAGCTATGCTTCCACTAAATTTGTTAATTTGCTAATCGCGCATCGATAAAATCAGTCATCAATTTGAATACCTCATCAATGTTCAATTCGGAACTATCAATGATGTAAGCATCTTGAGCTGGCTTTAATGGAGCAACTGTACGCTCCATATCTCGTTTATCGCGCGCTTGGATATTAGACAAAATATCGTTTATTTTAACATCCAAACCCATAGCCTGCAACTGTTTTACTCGGCGTGTCGCTCGTGATTCTGCTGAAGCAGTCAAATAAATTTTCGCTTGTGCTTCTGGAAAAATTGAGGTTGCCATATCACGACCATCTGCAACTAAACCTGGCGCTTGCGCAAAAGCACGTTGACGCTCAAAAAGTGCAGTTCTAAGTACAGGAATTGCTGCAACTTTTGAAGCAAACTCTCCGACCTGTTCGGTACGAATCGTTTCTGTCACATTTTCGCCATCTAGAAAAATTTGCGTCGTTGAGTTTATTTCTGTCACAAATTTAATATCTAAATTTTTTGCAATTTCTTCACATTGTTGCAATGTATTTTCTTCATTTAGAGCATCTAATAAAGCTTTTTTATACAATGAAAATCCAAGTAGACGATAGATTGCACCCGAATCCAATAAATGAAATTGATAATGCTCAGCAAGTTTTGCTGCTAATGTACCCTTACCTGAACCACTTGGTCCATCAATCGTAATAATTTGAATGGTCATTAAACTTCCAATTAAACAGATTTTGCCAGTTTCTTAAAACCTAGTGTAATCGCAAGTTTAAGCTGTGCAAGTATTAATTTACTCACAAATGGCGCACGTGCTTGTAATTCAATCGTATAATCGACACGAGTTTTATTTTGCGCCAATTCGGTAAATTCAAGAATACCAATATGATGTTTAATTAATGGATTATTAATTAATTTATACTCAATACGCTTATTTACATCAACCAATGTAATTTGCTCTTGAACAGGTTTAATTGGACCAAAACCCATACGACGAATTGAACCCAAACCATCAGGACGTTCAGGATCAGCCGAGTCTTTTACACGTACGACTTGTACAGGTGAAAATGCAATATTATAAGTTGCATGTTTTGAAAGTAAATCAAAGACTTGATCTATAGGGGCATTAAATTCTTGTTTAACTTTAATCGAATTCATTCTATTTCCTTTTCACTTTAGTTATTTTGACAATTCTTATTGTCATTAAAATTCAGTGCTATTTTAGACTAGTTTTGATTTTGATTTAAGCATCTTTGTTGTAACTTTAATTGTTTTTTTTGCTCACGGCGCATTTTAAAAAAATCAGAAAGCTGTTGCGAACATTGCATCTGCAAACACCCAGCAGTAAATTCAAAAATATGATTGTAATAACCAATTTCCAATAATTTTCGACTACTAACTAAAGCTCCCGCCTTAGGCTCACTTGCGCCAAATACAACACGTTGCACACGCGAATGAATCAACGCCCCCACACACATTGTGCAAGGCTCTAAAGTGACATATAAAGTCGCATCTATAGGTAAACGATAATTTTCAATGGCTAGGCAAGCTTGACGAATTGCTTGAATTTCAGCATGTGCAGTAGGATCATGTGTTAAAATAGGTGTATTAAAACCTTGTCCGATTATTTTTCCTTCACTCACTAAAACAGCTCCTACAGGGATTTCCCCCTGAGAAGCCGCAATAGCAGCTTGCTCGAAAGCAAACTGCATCCATTTTTCATCTTGTTTATTTTGTTCATCAATCATGGAATATTAAGCAATTACACCATATTGTCTTAATAAAACATTCCAACTTTCAACTGTTGTGATGGGTGGGTTCTTCGCCAATATGCCTTTTAAAGTCATACTTTCTGTCGGTTCCCATTCTGGTGATAAGTCTTTATCAACAAGGCGTGCACGCACTCCCTCAACAAAGTCTGGATGACGAATTTTCCAATCAGAAATTTGCGCTTCTAATTCAAAAATTTCACTCCATGGATGCACTTGACGTCCCCATTGCCACAACAACCAAGTAATTGCTGCTGTGCTTGGTGAACCTTTTTGTAAGTTTTCACTCGCTTGACGCAGCCAATCACTACGTGCCTCGCTCAATCCTACAATGGCTTCATAGTCTTGTTCAAAATTAATACCACGACAAACACTATGAATAACATCAAGAGAATTTTGCAACGGTCCAGGAGATACAGGTCGATGTAAACTATTTAGCGTATCATCTAATGCTCTAAAGTCCCCTGCTGGATAATGATCCCAATCAATATCAATTAATTTTTTTAATACAACATCACGTTGAGCATCACAAATATGCGTTGCCCATCCGATACCATATCCACCTGCCGCAGTCATAATTGAACCTGTCAAACCTGTAAATAAACCAACAGGACCACGATCTGCAAGGAAGCGCGTTGCACCTACATCTGGATATAAACCAATATTCACTTCAGGCATCGCCAAACGTGAATATGGTGTTACTAATCGAAATGGTGCAGCCATAAATAGACCTAAGCCACCACCCATGACATAGCCTTCACCCCAAACTACGATTGGCTTAGCATAGTCATGTAAAAGTAAATCGAGTGCATATTCAGTTTTAAAGAACTGATTTGCTGCATCAACTTCATTATTAATTACCAATTGACGCAGTTTTCGAACATCACCACCAGCACAAAAAGCTTTAGGTGTTGTTGAATCAAGCCAAATTGCCTTAACCTGATCATCTTTATGAAAATCTTCAAACAACTTTAATAAAGCTGCCACGATAGACTCATCTAAAGCATGTAAAGATTTTGGGCGATTTAAACGAATAATTCGCCAACCATTCACTGCTTCTTCAATGATTAAATCAGGATGATAGTTATTGATCTCAGGAGAGTTTGTCATGCGTCCAGCTGCCAGTCGATTGGCTCAATGCCATTTTGTTTAAGATAATTATTGGTTTTAGAGAACACTTTACAACCAAAAAAACCACCACGATTTGCTGCTAAAGGAGATGGATGTGCAGCTTTTAATACAAGGTGTTTCGTTTGGTCAATACGTTGCCCTTTTCGTTGCGCATAGGCTCCCCATAAAATGAAAACCACATGCTCACATTGCTCATTAATTACATCAATTACAGTATCTGTAAAATTTTCCCAACCTTGTTTTTGGTGTGATGTTGGCTGCCCTGCTTCTACAGTCAGTACACTATTTAAAAGAAGCACGCCTTGCTCTGCCCACTTGGTCAAATCCCCGTGTTTAGAGATACTTACACCTAAGTCAGTATTTAGCTCATGAAAGATATTACGTAAAGACGGAGGCAATGCAACTCCTCTTTGTACAGAAAAGCTCAAACCATGGGCTTGATTTGGTCCATGATATGGGTCTTGCCCAAGAATCACAACCTTTACTGCATGTAACGGTGTAGTATCTAAAGCGTTAAAAATCAATGAGCTTGCAGGATAAATTTGTTTATTTTCGGCAATTTGTGATTTTAAAAATTCACGTAATTGATCCATTTTTGCACTGAGCAGAAACTCTGCCAAGCCTGCTTTCCAACTCTCATCTAACCGAACTTGATTTAATTTTGCTTGCTCTTGTTCAGTCAATTGCATCCTGTTCCATCCTTACTATTTCACTCAATCTTCAATACCCGAAGGTGTTAAATTTAAAATATACCACTGCATCGATTACAGTTTGACTTGCAAATCTACTTCTGGATTTTGAAATTTCACGCCCTGTTTTAACTTTTCATACATTTCAGGGTCATTCCATTCGGCTTGAACTTGCTCAGAAAAAATAATTTGCTCAAGGCTCAACACACCCATTTGCTCATTCTCAATATCTTCAAGAAAACTTTGTGCATAGCCTGTATCTGTTTCATGTACGATTACAGAGTAAACTTCAACATCACCTTCCCCATTTTGGGTAATCGTTGACTGTAAAACTTGCTGCGCCAAGTAGAAAAATATGCGTGAAAATTGTTCTGCTGAAGGCGATACAGGTAATGCAACCCAACGCGCACTAAAGGTTTTACATGCTTGAATATAATCCGGATTGTCATCCTGCCAAAAGCAAATCGCATGATCAAAGCTATCAAAAATGTCCTTAATCACACCTTTTAACAAACCAAAATCATAGACCATTTGACCATGATCTAGCTTTGAGGCTTTCAGCAATAATTCGACTTTATAACTGTGCCCATGAATCGAGCGTTTACAACGATCCGAAGTACAGTTACGCACGATATGCGCATTTTCAAATTTAAATAATTTACGAATTAACATATGTCAAATTATACAAAAAGAATAGTCAAGAAATTAGATTATAAAGCAAAACGCCGACGCTGAGGATTAATTTTAACGTTCATTGCAATTGGCAAAAAGTATGAGGAAGAATTAACCACATGATTTTGTCTATTATTCAGCAAAGAAAATATAGTTTTAGGCAAAAGTGAAAAGCTTTGCAAAAATAAATGATTAAAATGGTGCTAAATTTCGAGCATATACCACAACTGTATTATTTTTACGCATCATATGACTACTCATTTGACGGTTTCTATTTTCTAAAGCAACTTCGATTTCCCCTACAAAGTAATTTGATTTTACATCAAATAGATTATTTGCCAGTTGACTGTTTTCAGATGAAATTCCCTTAAAAAGATCCAAACTTAAAAGGTCTTGAACATTATTAAAATTTTCCATTTTGGCTTGCTTTTGTTTTAATAAAGCCACAATCGCATTCAGGTCAAGTTTAGGATCAATGGTTGCAAGTAACAATGCAGGTGCTGTATTGATATTTATTTTAGTGGAAATATCAGGTAAAGCTGTAACATAAGGTTTTATTAAATCGTAATTTTTCCCTTCAAAGCCACGGACTTGTCGTAACTCTTCTACACTAAAAAAAGCATGATTGGCTGCTGAATATGATGGCTGCAAACCATTATAATAGTTACTTTCCGCACCCATCGAACCTGAAGGTAAATCATCAGCATCTTGCCAATCGATCACAGAAGCACTGAGTTCGGCAGGCAATCCGACACGCACTAACAATTTCTCAAAGTACAACTTATTTTCTTCGTTTGGCTTACCATCTGCTTTGAGTAAAGTATTTAGATTAAATTTTCCAGATTCATCCTTGATTTTTCCAGAAATAAAACCACCCTCTATAGGAAATGCAGGCATGGGTTTTGCCCACAATTCTTGTAAATGATCAACATTAGCGCTGTTTTGCGCATCTTGAATTAACAGCTCAGAAAAAAATGCCTCAGCACTTTTTGCATAATTTAGCGCTTGATTTTGACGAATCACATAAGCAGTATTTTCATTGGTGGTGTATTGGCGCTTTGCAATTGTCGCAGCAATAATGGTTGCTAATGCGACCATCACCAAAATTGTAATTAATGCGATTCCTTGTTGCTGCTTGATCATGAACGTCTCTTTAAATCGTGCTTATTGTTTTGACTCAGCCCTTAGAAAATCTGTATTTAACAGACTAAAAACCCATTCATATTCAACATCACGAATCATCACTTTAATTTTGATGCCGCGTGGTAACTGGCGTTCATTAAATGTATTTTCATCAGGCCAACGCTCTAACTCATTTGGATTTAACAAAGTCACTTGATACTGGTCAACATCATTCAACAATACACTCGACAAAGGCTGTGCAGAATTAGGTAGATTCAGATTTGCATATTTTAAACGATAAAGTTTTTTATCTTGTGCATTATAAACGTACTCTACACGTTCATATGTAGAAATGCCTTGCTTTAGAGGATCCGTCATTCCTGTTTTACTAAAGCTTATTTTTTGATTTTCCAAACTTATTGCAGGCAGTATTTGTTGCCCAAAACTCGCTGTCACAGGAATGATTTGCAAGGTATCTCTTTGTACTTGTTGATACGCTTCTTGTAACTGCCCGAGATTTTCTTCATGCATTGCATTGCGATCTTTGACCTTCACAAGATAATCAAAAATCTTCCATCCTAATGCAGAAAGAACTGCAAAAATTGCGATTGCCACCAAAAGCTCAACCAGTGTAAATCCCAAATTGATTTTTTTTATTCGCATGGGTCGCTCAGTCTAAGATTCGGTCGTTTGTTGAGGGTAATTAAAGAAAATAGTATGGCTAATGCCTGCTTCAACTTTATTATTATCAGGATTATATAAACTAATTTGAATTTCAATTTTTTTAACATTCGGGCTAATAGTTGACTCTGATTTTTTATCTACTTGCCATGTTTGACCTTGCGAGGTGATTTGCTCAGACTGTGTACCTGTGAGCTGTTCACGGTTAATTTCCATTAAAGCCACCTGATTTTGAGCAACAAATTGAGCTTTGGTTCTTAAAATTGAATTTGCTGTAGATTGTGTATATTGCATTGCGACTTTGGTTAAAGCCATTGCAGCAACTGCAAAAATGGCTAAAGCAACAACGACCTCAATCAAGGTAAAACCTTTACTCTTCATCGGTCACTTTCCCCAAATAATCAATATCAATCAAAGCACCAATTGCTTTTTGGTCATAATACATTTGAATTTTGACAGGTTTAGCTTCACCATTACCAAACCAAATAACTTTAGGGGCATTTGTTCCAATTAAGTCATCATTATTTGCATTAATATAGCGATGCTCTTGATTTTGAATAGAAAATGAAACACGCTCAGGTAATTTACGCATTTGAAAATTAGCGACATCTTTCCAGCGTTTTTCTTCAACAATACGTAAGTTTTGCTCTGCATTTTCTATTACAGGTTGATATCGTACTAATTTATATTGAAAAGGTGCAACATCAGTTGCAGGTAAAACCTCTAACGCATAGATTAAAGCCTGATCATTGGCTTCACGATTAATTTTTTTTAAATCTAAAATTAAAAATTCACGTGCTTGTAAAGCTTTGCGATGATCCACACCACCAATATTTAAAACCACTAGAGATGCCATAATACTGATGATGACAATGACCACCATTAATTCAATCAGCGTAAATCCATGCTGATTTTTTAATCGTGGTCGTTTCAACATAATCGTTAAACCTTCAACTCAGTAGATTGAGCATGCTTTGGCATCGATAAAGCTTGGTCAATCAATGCAATACGCAAAGTATCCCGTGAACCTAAATAACGCTGATAAAAGCTAGAATTTAAAATTGCTGCACCACCATGCGTAATAGACCAAATAGAGGCTAAATAATCTCGCCCTGACATTTGACTGTCTATATCTAGCAAATAATGATCCGTCATACGAATAATAATGCGCAGTCGCTGTTTACGAACTTGATAAAGCTCATGAAATAAATGATGTATCCCTTGCCCTGTCGTCGACAAACGTTCTTCAATCTGATGAAATAACACTGTACGCTCAGGATGATGCAAATGATGCAACATAAAAAATGCTAATTGTTCAGGAAACTCTTTTTCTGTGTCTTTAATCATTTCCAATAACATGCGCTCATTACGAATAATGAGCAACATATAAAGTTCATCTTTACTTTGAAAATGTTTATAAAGTGTTCCCTTTGCAAGATCTAATTCAGCCGCTAACGCATCAAGCGTCATACCCGACTCACCGTTTTCTAAAAGCAGTTGCTCAGCGACCTGAAAAATTAATGCTTCTCTTGCTCTAAACTGAGCCTGACGATCCATCTTCACTCGATAAACTCTCTTCTTAATCTTATATCTATAGCATTAACTTTGATGTTGTCTGAGTAAATTTTCAAAGTTCTGTGAAGTAATTTGTCCAATTTCCTCAGGCGTTTTATCATATACATGACTTAGGGCTTTGGCTACATAAGGAACGTATTTTGGCTCATTGGTTTTGCCTCTATAGGGCATTGGTGCTAAATATGGACTATCTGTTTCAATTAAAATACGATCAAGCGGCACCTGTTTTGCCACATCACGCAAATCTTGTGCATTTTTAAAAGACACAATACCAGAAAATGAAATGTAATAACCGCAGTCTAATACAGCTTTGGCAGTTGCCCAATCCTCTGTAAAACAATGCAAAATCCCATGGTTCGATTGTTCTGCACGAATAATATCAACTGTGTCATGCTTAGCAGAACGAGTATGCACCACCACTGGTTTTTTTATTATTTTTGATGCTTGAATATGACGAGCAAAGCATTCTTTTTGCTCAGGAATAAATTCAGTACTATGAAAATAATCCAAGCCTGTTTCACCGAGCGCCCAGACTTTTTCAGATTGAGCCAATTGAACCAGTTTTTCTACTGTAGCCCGCTGCATCGTTGCAACATCTTCACAAGGATGCACACCAACGCTATAACCTACATCGGTATGACGTGCTGCTATTGCTGACAAAGCAATATGATCGTCTAAATCCACAGAAATCGCCATGAATTTAGACACACCTTGCTCACGTGCCTGTTGTAACGCTGCGTCTAAATCTCCCCCATAAGGGCTAAGATCAAGTAAAGTTAAATGACAATGGGTATCAACAAACACAATTTTTCCTACATTTCAATTCATCGCATCTTACATTGTAAAGCTATTACGCTCAGAAGACTTTGCTCCTGCTAGTAATCTTTCCGCTTCATTTTTGTAATAGATGCCTTTTTCACCACCAAGCTGAATGGCAAAACCTTGTGGCTTTTTACCAGACTGCTTTTGTGTGATCCAAATTACTTTTCCTGTTAATGGAATTTTTTGCGATTGTTCAGGTAAAGTCGCTAACAGAAAAACTTCTTCACCCATTTTCACATTTTGTGTCGAAGGAACAAAAAGCCCTCCACCTTGCACAAAAGGCATATAACTTGCTTGTAGCGTTGCTCGATCTGCTATAACAACTTGTAATAAACCGCCCATACGTGGTTGCATCATTATTTCCCCAAATTATGAAACATTCATTAATTGTATTGAAAGTTGATCAATAATTAGATTTGTTTGCACATTTTGCTCAACGTTTCTTTTTGATTGTTGTAAACTTTCATAGATTGAAAATAATACCTCTAAATTATACTGCTCTGCGAGTGTATTTAATTCTAAATCTGTATTTTTTATCGCTTGCTCCAGCTTAAATGCCACAACATCTGCCAATAAATACTCAAACATTTCAACAAAATCATGAAAGTTAAGTTCTTTATTCCATTTTGTTGCAAATTGCATCGGCATACTTTTTTGCATGACGAGCTTTTTCCAGTCTTGGACAAATTCAGCACGCCGATTTAACCAATCTTTTTCAGCTAAACTCATCGCCTGTAAAGGCATTTGGTTTGAAAGATTCATTAATAACTGAATTTGTTGACTTGAAGCCGTAGGTAAATGCTCATTTAGATAAAGTTGCGCTTGTTCTGGTGCAATACGATCTAAAGCAAAATGCTGCAAACGACTACGGATCGTGGCAGGTAATTTCAAATAATGCTCTGCCAATAAGATAATCACAACACGCTCACCAGGCTCTTCAAGTGTTTTCAATAAAGCATTGGCAGAAGCAATATTTAATGCTTCAGCAGGCTCAATCACAATAACACGCCAACCATCTACAGTTTGCTGTACAAAAGGCAGTAATTCACGAATTTTTTCAATTTTAATCTTAGCATTTTGCTTTTTGTTATCAGCATCTGTGGTGATATGTACATAGTTTGGATGTGTGTCTGACTTTAACCAAAGACAGCTACTACACTCTCCACACGCACCTTGACTTTGTTTATTTAAACACAAAACCCAAGATAAAAAATGCTGTGTAAAAGCGTACTTACCACAACCTTTTTTACCATAAAATAATAAACCATGCCCCAACTGTGGAAAACGTCCTGTTAGAGTATTCCACAATTGTGCTTGCCATGGATAAACTTGATCATTGGATGCATTCATACCCATTAAACTATCCAACTATTCAAAATGTGTAATATCCATCGCATTTAAACGATCTAAATCCGCTTGTGTATCTACGCCTGGTGGTAAGTTGACTTGCGCAATATCAATTGCAATACGATGCCCATTTTCCAAAACTCGCAATTGTTCTAAACTTTCAAGTTGTTCTAATGAACCCATTTGCCACGTGACATATTCTTGTAATAAACTCACACGATAAGCATATAAGCCTAAATGACGATAAGCGTGTTGATGCAAAGATTTTTCCGTTTGTTTTGCAGCATCACGATCATAAGGAATTGGCGAACGACTAAAGTAAAGTGCTTCATTCAACTGACTCATCACCACTTTAACAATACTATCACGTTCAAATTCTTCTAACTGATGAATTGGTTCACATAAAGTTGACATTGCACAATGAGGTTTAGCAACGAGTAAATCCGCGACTTGTTGTACTAAAGTTGCAGGTAATAACGGCTCATCACCTTGAACATTGACAATAATATCATCCGCTGCCCAACCTTTAATCCGTGCAACTTCACTTAAACGATCCGTTCCTGAAGGATGGTTTGGATTGGTCATGACCACATCTATGCCTTCAGCACGACATACTTCGGCAATACGCTCATCATCTGTTGCAACACATAAGTCATCAAAATCTAAAACTTTTTTTGCTTGATCAACAACACGTAAAATCATGGCACGACCATGAATAAGCAATAAAGGTTTAGCAGGTAAACGCGAACTCGAATAACGCGCAGGAATAACAATGTGTTTCATTTCATTAACCTTAAGAAAGTGCAATGCCTAATTCATTGAGTTGTTGCTTTAAAATATCGTAGCATGAATTTGAAAGCACAGCCTCGACAGGAACAACCCAAATTTCACGTTGAAAATCTGGATGTTGCTTGAGTAATGGCAATAATTTTACCGCGTCTTTTTCAGTCGTAATTATTGGATTAGCATCTTCAAACTGTAAGTCTTCAATTTGATAATCATAATGATCAGGAAATTCATGACATTGAAATTGCTGGACACCCATACTTTCCAGTGTTTTATAAAAACGTTGTGGAAAGCCTATACCGACAACAGCATAATAATCTAGTTTTGCATCAAACACTTCAGCTTGATCAAAACTTGGATTAAGCAAATATGGCTCTGCGACTTGTAAATGCATGTTTAATTTTGATTGTGAATGATGTGCATGTTCAATGACCGTACTATGCGCTAAACGAGAAGTCGGCTCACGTAAATAACCTTCAGGTAAGATTTTTTGATTACCTAAACCACGATTATAATCAAGAACAATCCACTCAATTTGACGATCTAACGCCCAATGTTGTAAACCATCATCGCTAATAATTAAGTCAAGTTGATGATTTTTCAAAAGTAACTCAATACTTGCTTTACGATTGGGTCCGACCACCATCGGCACATCTGTAGATTGCACAATCAAACAAGGTTCATCTCCGACCATTTCAGGTTCAGAGTCTAAAGTCACTTGCGCAGGAAAAGGACCTTGCCCACCATATCCACGGCTAATAACGCCGACACGTACTTGATGTTGTTGCAGATATTTAACCAATTGAATCAGTAAAGGCGTTTTACCACTTCCACCTACTGTAATATTACCAATAATCATGACAGGAACAGGCGCACGATAACGTTCTTTTAGCCCTGACAAATACAAATGTCGATTAACCACAAAACCAAAACGATAAAGCCATGACAATGGGCGCAAAACAATCAACCACTTTGCTTGTCGGTTCCAAGCATCTTGAATGATTTGCGCGATAGACATAGAGATTTATTCCTCAAAGCTACGTTCATGTAATTGATAATATGCACCATGTTTTGCCAATAAAGCCGCATGTGTACCTTGTTCAATAATACGCCCTTTATCCATAACCACAATCACATCTGCATTTTCAATAGTCGATAAACGATGTGCAATAACAATCGTTGTACGGTTCTGCATCGCTTGATCAAATGCTTTTTGAATAAAGTGTTCAGACTCATTATCTAAAGCACTGGTTGCTTCATCTAAAATCAAAATTGGTGCATTTTTCAAAATTGCACGTGCAATGGCGATACGCTGACGTTGACCACCTGAAAGTGTTAAGCCTTGTGCGCCAACCTCTGTATCATAACCTTGCGGTAAACTCATAATAAAATCATGTGCATAAGCTGCTTTTGCCGCTGCAATAATTTGTTCTTCTGTCGCATTTTCAAGCTGACCGTAAGCAATATTGTCACGAATAGAGCGGTTAAATAAAACAACTTGCTGATTTACCATCGCAATTTGAGTACGCAAACTGGTAATTTCTATATCTTGTATCGCATGCCCATCTAACTCAATCTGCCCTGAACTCACCTCATTAAAGCGCATCAGCAAATTAACCAAAGATGATTTTCCTGCACCTGAACGCCCAACTAAAGCGATGGTTTGTCCCGAGTGAATAGACAATGTAAAATCTGAAATGGCTTGATAACCATCAGCATAAGTTAGATTGACCTGTTTAAACTCGACATTACCCTGTAAATTTGGCGTTAATGTGCCTGTATTTTTTTCTTCAGATAAATCTAACAACTCAAATACAGAATGAGCGGCTGCCATACCACGTTGTAATTTTTCATTCACATCAGTTAAGGTTTTGATCGGCTTACTGAGCATTCCTGCTGCGGTAATATAAGAAACGAACTCACCTGCTGAAATATCACCAATAATTTGAGGTCTTAAAGCAATCCACATAATAATACTGAGTGCAATCGCCATAATGAGCTGTACTACAGGACTATTTAACTGCTGTACAACCACCATTTTCAAGCCACGCTTTAAATTTTCAAGCGAATGGTTGCGAAAACGCGCCTGTTCCGCAGTTTGACCACCAAAACCTTTGACCACCAAATGACCATTAACCGACTCTTGTACCACATGGTTAACATCACCCATCGTATTTTGTACTTGGGTTGAAAGTTTACGCATGCGTTTTGAAGCTTTACGAATAATCAAACCAATGAGTGGACCAAAAACCAAAATACAACAGGTTAATTTCCAATTGATATAAAGCAAATAGCCCAATAAACCAATAGTAATCAAACCTTGCTGTACTATTGTTTTCAATGATTCGGTAGATGCAGCCGTTAACTGCTCTACGTTATACATAATTTTGGCGGTAATATGCCCACTGCTATTATCTAAATAATATTGTGCAGGGAGTCTAAGTAGCTTTGCAAAAACTTCCTGACGAATATTAAAGATTAAATTTCGTGAGATCACGGCTGTAAAATACCCGCCCATGAATAAACCCACACCACGGAAAAACATGAGTAAAACCACAAGTGCAGGAAATAGACTGGTAAAGCTTTGATCTTTGTTTTGGATCGCTGTAATAATTTTTTCTAGCAATTTAGCAACGGATACTTCTGTTGCTGCATTAATTGCAAAACCTAAAACGACTAAAATCGCTATGCCCCAAAATGGCTTCAAATAACTTAATAGTCGTAAATAGACTTTGAAATCTTGCTTCACTAATTAATAACCTCGGGATGGGACTTTGGTGCTGATGTTGATATTAACAAAACCGAGTTGACCTGCAACATCCATTACACGAATAACATCCTGATGGGTTGCTTTTGCATCAGCTGCGATTACAAACATCAGATCACGACGATCTTGTGCAGATTGTTTGATCGCTGTACTTAAATCGGCACTTTCTTTGGAAGAAAGCGCTTGACCATTGACAGCATAATGACCGCTAGAGTCTACCACGACTTCAATTTTATGTTGATAGTCTTTTGGAGGTACGCCTTGTGCATCAGGCAGAGATAAGTTAATGCGGCTTTGCTGATTAAAAGTCGTCGTTAACAATAAAAATACCAAAATAAATAACAAACAATCAATCATGGGCGTCAAGTTGATGTGTATATCTTCAACACTTTTTCTTTTAAATTTCATTTAAAGCCACCTATTAACCGACTTTTTGAAATTCTTGATCAACATGTTGTTCGTTGTCATTTTCTTGATAAAACAAAGCTGCATGAAATAACGTGGCTTGTTGTTCTAACTCAGCCACATATTCTTGTACGAGGCGTTGAAAATAACGATATGCAAAAAGTGCAGGAATCGCAATAACCATACCTGCTGCTGTGGTAATTAATGCTTTAGAGATACCAGGAATCATCATGGTTGGATTTGCATTTGAACCTAAGTCAACCACCAAAAATGATTCAATAATACCAACAACTGTTCCAAGTAATCCAAGTAAAGGAGCTGCTGCACTTAATGTACCTAAAAAATTAATATTTTTTTCTAAATAACTAATTTCACGTGATGCTGTAGCTTCCATTTGGGCACGAGCAAATTGCTCTCCTTTTGCTGCTGCATCTAAACCATCATTGAAAATATAAGCCAAAGCGCTTTGGTTCTGCGTTGAATCTGATTTTAAATTTTTGACGACTGTTTGAATGGATTGATTTTTTTGAATCAGTAAATATTTAGGAAGAACTAAACCACGTCGCAAACGAATAAAACGCTCGATTGAGATTGCAACGGTAAATACTGAACACAGAACGAGTGGTAGCATTAGCCAACCACCTGCTTTGATTAACTCCCACATTTTTATTCCCCACTTCAATAAAAAATACTTTAGGTCAATTTAAGAGATCAAATAAATTCTTTATAATATTTTGATTTATCTATTAAATCTCACACTAAAGCGATGAACACTTTTTAGTAGTACACCAAAAATTTGATCTACTCTTCTCTTAAAGTCATTGTCTTGTAGCAAAACACCTGTGGATTCTATACCATTTCTATATTATTGTCTGAGCAAAAATTGAAGAGATGAATAAGTAAAGAAGATCAATATTTTCTTAACGTAAAGAGAAATGTAGAGCAAATTCTTTGAGTTGTAATTATCTAATCTCAGTCAAATTTGCTTGATGACTTTTTATTTTAAATACATTCACAAATGCAAAAGAATCTTTTTTTAGCAAAAAAACAAACAAAATAACATCCATCACAACATAAAAATGCTGTGTTATAACGCTCTTCTCTACATAATTCTAAACGTTCCTGTCCTTGAAATTCTAAACAAGTTTTTTAGTTGGCATTGAATATTTACCTTCATTTTTTTAATTTATTGAGGATACATTAATTCACCAACTTTAAATAAATTTTATGGATAAAAGTGTGTCCAACACATTTCGATAGAAATCACAATCAGTAATACACCCATCAACATATTAAATATTCTTGTTCGCTTACCAACATTAAGAAAATCAGCGAGTTTTTCGCCAACCACGCCCCAAATCCACAATGAAAAATAACACACTACAAAATAAATCAGCACAAACATTGCTAAGGCATAACTATTTTTAGAAGCTGAAAACAAAGCCGTTCCTGCAACTGCTGCAATCCATGCTTTAGGATTCAACCATTGCATCAAAGCACCTTGCATAAAAGTTGGAATATTCGCTTCATCTAGATTTTCAGTTTGAATGTTTGCTCCTTCGGCTCGTAAAATATTAAAACCAATCCACACCAATAAAGCCGTACCTAAAATGGTAATGACATCCAATAAAACAGGATAGATAACAATAATTTGATACAAACCAAAACATACCGCAGCAAGCAAAGCAGTAAAACCAATCGTTGCCCCTGAAATAAAAGCAAAAGTACGTTTTGCACCATAATTCATACTGCTCGATAAAATGGTTAAGTTGACTGGACCAGGCGAAATCGACATCGAAAGTGAAAAAATAAACATAGAAAATATCAAAGTCAGCATTGTTATAAAATTTCTTTTTACATGATGATTTTTTAGTAGTGTTCAACAATTAAATTTCAAGCCAAGCCACAACAGTTATTGCTTTTTTATTGTAATTTTCCAAAAAAATACTTTTCCATGAGTTTTCATCAAGTTTTCGTCATCAAAATACGCTAAAATACTCGTTTGCTTTTTTGCTTCTGGAAATTTTCATGAATTCGAAACCACGTCTTTCTACATATTGGGTCACCTGTGCGGATGGACTAGAAACCTTACTGCAAGAAGAAATTCAAGGTTTAGGAATTCAAAACATTGAAAAGTTTCCTGGACGTTTAGTCTTTAAAGGCAAACTTGAAGATGCTTACCGTGTCTGCATGTGGTCACGTCTTGCTTCACGTGTCTTAACGCCTATTCATACACATGAGCTTGAATTTACACATGATGCTCGTGATGTTGCCGAAGAACTCTATGAAGGTGCGATTAACTTTGACTGGTCACTCATTTTTGCACCACAAAGTACTTTTGCTGTACGTTTACACATTGAGCGTGAAATTAAAGTTAATTCTCAATTTGCAACTTTACGTGTAAAAGACGGTATTGTTGACTCATTTATGGAAGCTGTGGGCAAACGTCCAAGTATTGATATTAAACAGCCTGAAATTACCATTTATGCGCTTGCGGGTAAAACAGAACATACCTACTGCCTAGATTTATCAGGTGACTCTTTGCATAAACGTGGTTATCGTCGTTATATGACCGATGCCCCAATTAAAGAAAACTTAGCCGCAGCTATTCTACAAAAAGCAAAACTCAAAGAACGCAATCCCGATATTATTCTTGACCCAATGTGTGGTTCAGGGACATTTATTATTGAATCTCTGATGATTTTAACTGATCGTGCGCCAGGACTTGTTCGTCGTTTTGGTTTTAACGGTTGGAATGGTCATGATCATGAACTGTGGATGTCGATCAAAGCCGAAGCGGCTGATCGTCATCAAGCAGCTTTAGAACAACCTTTACCAAAATTCTATGCTTATGATGCAGACTGGGAAGCCGTTAAAGCGACCAAGCAAAATATTATTGCAGCAGGTTTTGAGGCTGTACTTGATCAAATTCAGATTGAAGAACGCACCTTAGCCGATTGGCCTGATTTCCAGGCTGAAGGTAAAACTTCATTTGTCGTAACAAATCCACCTTATGGTGAACGTCTGGGTGATAAAGCCTCAAATCGTGCATTGTATTTAGGTTTATCAGCATTATTACAAAAGAATTTCCCAAATCAATATGCTGCCGTAATTGCTGCTGCGGTTGAACAAGCCGATGTCTTAGCTTTTAACAATCCGCAAATTTTACGTTTGATGAATGGTAAGTTGCCAATTTACATTCGTTTTGGTGATATTAAACCTGCAACTGTAACAAAGCCATTCCTTGAAACATGGCAGCCTCAACAGTTTGAAAAAATTGAAGGTGCTGAAGACTTTACCAACCGTTTGCAAAAAAATATGCAAACTTTAAAGAAATGGGCAGTAAAAGAAGGTGTGCATTGCTTACGTCTTTATGATGCTGATTTACCTGACTTTAATGTTGCTGTGGATTTATACGGTGAACGTTTGCACGTTCAAGAATATGCTCCACCAAAAACCATTGATCCTGAAAAAGCCAAAAAGCGTTTTAACTTGGCTTTAGCGGCAATTCGTGCTGTGACGGGTTTAGGACGTGATGCTATTTTCATTAAAACCCGTGCCCGTCAAGAAGGTAAAACTCAATATACCAAACAAAGTACAGCTTCTAAGCGCTTCATTGTGCAGGAAGGTAAAGCTAAAATTTTGGTGAATTTGACAGACTATCTCGATACAGGTCTATTTTTAGACCATCGTCAAATGCGTTTACGCATCGCAGCAGAAGCTAAAGGCAAACATTTCCTTAACCTCTATAGTTATACCTCTACAGCAAGTTTGCATGCAGCTTTAGGCGGTGCAGCAAGTACGACAAGTGTTGATTTATCCAATACTTATTTAAACTGGTCTAAAGAAAACTTTGTACTCAATGGTTTAACTGTTGACCATGTAGACGAACAGCATCAATTCTTTGCAGGTGATTGTTTTGAATGGTTAAAAGAAGGTCATGAGCAATACGACTTGATCTTTATTGACCCACCAACTTTCTCCAACTCGAAAAAGTTCTATGGCACATTTGACGTACAACGTGATCATGTATCATTACTCAAACGTGCAATGAACCGTTTAAAAACAGGCGGTACACTGTACTTCTCAAATAACTATCGTGGCTTTGAAATGGATGAAGAAATCGAAGCGATGTTTGATGTTCAAGAAATTACCAATGAAACCATTGGGCTAGACTTTAAACGTAACCAAAAAATCCATAAAGCTTGGAAAATCACTCATCCACAAAACTAATTAACATCATTTGAATATGAAACTAGTGCGTATCACGACTGACATAAATCGTTATTTTGTCAGGCGTGGTCACTTTGACAAAATTATTTTGTGCACTGGTTCCATATTCAATCATTTTTGCCTTATTTGGCAATAATGGTCGTTTATCAGCCTGATGTTGATAAGCCTCTGTTTCTTTTTTCTGTTGTTCATGATCACTGAGTACAACATAAGTTAAATGATCCTTTTTAATTTCATCAGCTTGTTTTCCTGCCAACTGATTATTTTTTTGATTTTGCTGTTCAATTGACTCTTGCACATCCCTCTTCACAGCAGTAATTACAACGGGTGTTATTGTGCCAACATAATTTACATTTTCAGATAAAAGATCATCTTTTATAGGGGAAATAGCAAATATTGTTGTAGAAAAACAACTAATGACTATCATCCAAAAAGCTTTTTGACATTTTTGACCATTTTTCCTGCTTTGACCATTCATTTTCATTCCTATCCCTAAATTTTTATTATCTTATTCAAGTTAACAATTTTTGTTACAAGCAACAACCTAAAAGCCAAAATTCCCGATAACCAACAGATGTTTTTTATTTTTTAATATTTATTTCAAACACTTAAAAAAACAAATCCTGAACTATCTTATATTCATAAATATCCATATCTATATGTACACCTTCTGCATTATTTTATATTTACTAACAGCTTAATTTTTAAATGAATATTCAAGTATATTTTCAATATATTAAAAGTATATAAACATTCTTTTTTGTCGGTTATTGTTATCTAGGTCTATGAAATATTTCGGATAAGATCAAACTTCTCTTGAAAAATAATGACAAAATTATCATTTTTATTTCATATTTAGACACATTTAACAATTGATAAGTTTTGAGTTTGATTTTAAAGTAGTCCTTGATTTTTAAATCAATCTGGGGAAATCATGCGTTTTAAAATTATTGATGTTTATCGCCATCACAATACACAACACTATATTGCAAAGTGTCTAAAAGAAAACTCACCTCAATTTATTACATTAGCAACTGACCGTACTTTATGCAAAGAACTTGATATTATTGATGTTGACTTACAAACAGGAAAAGCCTCTTGGGCAACAGGAGAAAAAATTTCACTTCAAATATTAAATCAATTTGACTATTTAGAAAAAGTTTATGAATTAAGCTAGATGCTTAAAATTCAAACTTTATAATTCAACTCACCATAACACAACTCAAAAATAATAAATCAACAAATACCAATGAGGAAAAAATAATATTAACTGAATTTAGAGTTGATTTAATATTCTTATGAATGAGAACTCAATTCTATCTTCAAAATCATAGACCAATATCATTTTTTATACTATTCATCAGATTATTTTTTGCAGATAACTCTAATTTTTCTTGAAAATATGCCGTTTGATATAAGGGCGTCATATGATAAAAATGCGTTAATACTTCCTTTCGTTTTATTTTATATTGTTGTGTTTCAACCCAATCATACTCTTTTTGGATTTGTTGTTCATATTCGGCAAAACGTTGTGTTGAACTTCCCAAAATCGCCAAATCAATATCCAATAAATATTTTAAATCATGCTCTTGTGTAGGTAGATGCTTTTTGGTTGCAATAATCCACCTTGCAACTTTTTCAAGTTCAGTTTTCTTTAAAATGCCCACACAATGTTTTTGCATTAATTTAGCACTTTGTTCTTCATTATCTGATGCTTGTGGATCATAAATAATATCATGAAACCAAATTGCTAACTCAACCGCGACTGGATCTTCAAGTTGATGCTTGATTTCATTAAATAATTCTAAGCATTCTATAATATGTTGGTGCGTATGATAATAATTACCAACATAGCAGTGAAAAAGAATCGAAAATAATGATTCTGATTGCATAGATCTTAAATTTATAGAATCAGAAAACTGTGCCCAATACTGTTGAAATTTATCATAATAATTTTGCATTAGACACATTCCTCTTATAACATCAGACAGACTATTAATTAAGCCGCCTGTTCATCTCTTTTAAAGACAAGCTCTCCTGCTAAACTACTTTCAGCATCAAAATAATAACCATCTATATTAAATGCTTTTAAATCTTCAATATTTTCAATTTTATTTTGAATAATATATCGAGCCATTAAACCACGGGCTTTTTTAGCATAAAAACTGATCACTTTATATTGACCATTTTTTTGATCCAGAAACACAGGTTTAATAATTTCTGCATTAATCTGACTTTCTTTAACCGATTTATAATATTCGTCAGAAGCTAAATTAACTAAAATTTTTGAGCCTGCTTGCTCTAAATCCTGCTGAATTAAATCGGTAATCTTATTTCCCCAGAATGTATATAAATTCTGACCTACTGGATTTTTTAGCTTTGTTCCCATTTCTAAACGATAAGGCATCATTAAATCTAAAGGACGCAATAAACCATATAGACCTGACAACATACGTAATTTTTCTTGTGAATATTCAATATCTTCTACAGATAAATTATAAGCATCCAAACCTGTATAAACATCTCCTTTAAATGCAAAAATAGCTTGTCGAGCATTTGCAAAGTTAAAGTCTGTTGTCCAATCACGGAAACGCTCCACATTTAGTGTTGCAATTTTCTCGCTTACACTCATTAAGCTCGCAACTTCAGAGGCAGATAACTCACGACAAACTTGGATCAATTCTTCTGAATGATTTAACACTCTTGGCATTGTATACTGATCTATGGGTAAATCTGTTTCATAATCCAATGTTTTTGCAGGAGAAATTAAAACAAGCATATCTATTCCGCATTCATAATTCATCACAGCAATATAACAGTTACACTGCTTTTTTGCGAATCATGTTTTTCCTCTACAATAATCGTTAAAATAAATCATTTAAATAATATTCACGTTTTATGTCTGACACTATGCACATACAAGGTCTGGTAGGTAACATCGAAATTTTAGTCGATTATCCAGAGAATGAAGCTAAAGCTTTTGCTGTAGTATGCCATCCTCATCCACTACAAGGGGGTACGCCCCAACATAAAGTTCCAACCTTATTAACAAAAATTTTCACTCAAAATGGTTGTATTGTTTATCGTCCTTATTTTCGTGGTTTAGGTCAAACTGCTGGCTTACATGATAATGGTTTTGGTGAAACAGATGATGTCTTAACGCTTATTTCTCATCTGCAAACATTACACCCTCAACTCCCTTTTTATGCGGCTGGTTTTAGTTTTGGTGCACATGTTTTAGCTAAGTGTTTTGTCCAACTGAATGAAACAAACAAACCTAAACAAATGATTTTATGTGGTTTGCCAACTGCAAAAGTACGTGGTATTCGGGAGTATCAAACACCTTTTCTACAAGGAGATTTATTATTTATTCATGGGGAAAATGATGAAATTACACAGCTTTCTGATGTATTAAATTGGGCTAGACCGCAAAAACATCTCATCACTGTATTACCTGGCGCAAATCATTTTTTTACAGGCTATTTAAAACAATTGCATCATGCGATTGAGCGGTTTTTATCTATAAAATAGTTTTTTATTCATATTCCTAGTATTGTTTTATGTTTGAATAGCAACAAATTTGAGCATAAAACAACTTTCAAAATCATAATAAATATTCTATTGTTCAGTCATAAAATTGAACATTGATTTAATTTATCTCTATCAATTTAAAAATATTAAGCTTTATAGAATCTATTTTTCTCACAGATTTTTACACAAATAAATGGATATTTTTTATGATGCAATTACAACAAGGTCAGAAATTACAACTACAACAGTTAAACATTCAACAAGAGTTTAGTATTGATATTCAAATTCAAGCTTCATTTGCAATAGATCTCTCTTGTTTTGGTTTAGATGCTCACCAAAAGCTCAATGATGAAGCATTTATGGTTTTTTATAATCAGCCCACGACACCTGATGGTGCTGTAAATTGGCAAGCGCAACCTCAACAAAACTTTCAGTTTAAACTGAATTTAGTAAATCTAACTCAAACTCAACGTTTTAGTATTTGTGCTGCTATTGATGACCCACAGGCAACTATGCAACAGATTCAAGGTGGTACTATTACAATCAAAAATCCTCAAGGTCAAGCTGTTGCAAACTTTGTACTTAAACCGCAGCGCTTTAACCAAGAAAAAGCCATTATGTTAATAGACATTTACTTTAAAGATGTTTGGCGTTTAGGTGTTGTTGCACAAGGTTTTAATGGTGGCTTGGCTGCTTTAGTTGAACACTTTGGTGGTGAAGTTGCAAAAGATGAAGTTGCTCAGCCCACTTCTTCAATACCTCAACCTCCAGTCTCAACACCACCCAATAATACAAAAAGCACTCTAAATCTGAATAAGATTCAACTTGATAAAACAGGTCAATCACATCGCATTAATCTCAACAAAAACAGTCATGAATATCTGAAAATTGAAGCAATTTGGGTGGATAATGGTGATGGTCGTAGTGATAATGATGACTTAGATTTACGTGTTGGCTTTATGCTACAACAAAATAATAAAATGGAATATGTCTGGTGCCCATCACAACAAGGTGCTATCGAGAGCTATCCATACATCCATCATCAAGGTGATATTACAGGAGCATCAAGTGCCCAACCTGGCAAAGAGACTGTTTTAGTACATCCTGATATTGCAAAAAAATTGGGTGGAAAAGTTGCCTTAGTTTTTTCGGTTTATTCTGCTGTGAGTAATGGCGTTGTTTCTATTGCTTCATTACAACCCAAAATGCGTATGCAATACGCTGATCAACTCGTTGAGTGTGTTTTTAATGCCAATGTTTCAGCAAAAGCAAAAAGTCGCTTTGTTTATACTTATGTGATTGGTATTGCTGTTATTGATGAACAAGGAATCACTTTACAACATTCAGGTATGACCAGCGGACGTTTTAGTGAAGATACGCCACGAATTATTTGGAAAAAAGACGATACTGTTGAGATTAAAGTAGATGGTCAACCTATGTTTAAATAAGTCAGTTAAATGATAAAATTGCCCTAAATTCACAAGGGCAATTTACCTCTAAATTGAAGAAAGTGGATGATATAAAGTATATAAATGCTGCTCTTCATCTGTAATTCTTTGCACTAAGGCAGCACCAATACTTTCATATTCTTGCAAAAAATCATCAGCAGTCACTGGGTTTAATGATGATTGAGCTGTCCATTTTTTTAAAAATTTTACAACAACATGTGCGATTTGATTCATATCTTTACGATAAGTTTTAATTGTTTGTAATTGCACACTTTCTGGCTCTAAATTACTTTCTAAATAAGCATAAAATTTTACATTCTCTTCTATTAAGTGCAATGAAAATTCTTCTTTAAAATACAGTAATTGTTCAACAACTTGTTGATATTTCTTACTTTCAAATAAATTCTGAATTCCCGCATAAATTTCAACCAGTTTTTTATGTTCACTTTTAAGTTGTGGAATCAATGCCATAGAATAAGTATGAGTAGCTTGTCCTAATGGTTGCTTTTCAATATTTTTAAGCGATATTTTTTTATCTTGTTTCCCCAAAAAACTAAACCATTGTTACAATACTATGAGTATTTTTTTAAACATATTAATCCTGAATAAACACCAAAAGTTATAACAAATTTTAAAACTTACTCGATATAACTTTATTTATTAATTAAGATTTGTACACATATTATCAATGCGTACTTAAAAAATATGCAAAACAATATACATTAATTAAAAATATTGTGAATAATGATTTTAATATGATTGCATTTCAACCTATAAATTAACTAACGATCTCTCCCCAACTCAAGCCAAACTTGGCTAAATACTTTTTCACTCGATCACTGTCGTTGGTACTTTGTCTTTGCTCACGTGACACTGAAAATAAACGACGACCTGCATCCGCCATCGACTTGGATTTACGACAAATTTCAATCACACCTTCAAGTTGAATCCGATCAAACTCATCTATTTGAGCAAGTTGTTCAGCCGTTAAAATATCCCTCAAAGATGAGGACTGTATTGAATCTGCATGTTCTTTGATAGACCAAATTTTTTGTAAGCGTTGAATTTCTGCTTCAACTTCTTTTAAACCAATACGTGAGCCTTCCGCCAAGGTTGCCATACGTGTCACACTCGCTGTTAAATCACGGAAATTTCCCTGCCATGTTGCTTCATAAGACTGTGCAAATTTTAAATATTTTTCCAAAGCATCACTATGAAAACGTAACTGAGATTGGTGTTGAGTGGCAAAGCGTTGTAATTCAAACTCTATATTCGGTGCAATATCTTCCACCCGATCTTTTAAGCTCGGTAAAAAGAAAGTCCATGTATTTAAACGTGCCCACAAATCTTCCCGAAACCGCCCTGCCTGAACTTCTTCACGTAAATCCTTATTTGTTCCCGCAATCAGTTGAAAATCTGCTGAAACTTCCTTATCACTTCCCACAGGGAAAAATGATTTATCTTCCAAAGCCTTGAGCAACATGGCTTGTTCATCAAGCCCAAGTTCACCAATTTCATCTAAAAATAAAATACCACCATCGGCACTTTTTAAATAACCTGTGCGGGCATTGGCTGCACCTGTAAATGAGCCTTTAATATGTCCAAAGAGTGTCGACATTGCCCCATCACCACATAAAGTGGCGCAGTTGACATCTATAAATCGTCCATCCAAGTGAAATTTTTCTTTTTTAAGTTGATAAATCTGTTTGGCTAAATGTGATTTTCCGACACCTGTGGCCCCCATAATTAAAATCGTTGCTTTGGAACGAGTCGCCACCAATTCTACTTCTTGAATCAATTGGTTAAAATCTTGGTTTTTAGTGGCGATATTGGCTTTGAGTTGTTGCCAATTTTCAGTTTTTTCATTTTCAAAGCGTTGGTTTAACGCGGCATAACGGGATAAATCCAAATCAATAATGCGATATTCACCTTCAGGTTGTTGTTTCCCTGTCGGTGAACTTTGAATGAGTTTTGCAGGTAAATAATGTGCATCGACCAATAAATACCAACAAATTTGTGCAACGTGCGTTCCTGTGGTGATATGTAGCAGATAATGATTATTTTCAGTATCAAAAGGATAAGATTTTACAAAGTCGTACAAAGCCCCATACATATCGGAAAAATCCCACGGATCTCGGATATTGACCTGATGACCTGAAATATGGGTATTTGGGGAGATTTGTTGTGCATCTTGTTGTAAATGATCAATTAAGCCTTTATTTCTTCGATCATGCAATAAGACCAATTCATCAATCAATAAGTCTTCATGCATGAGTAAGCTCATGGTCGGACGCCAACGTTGCCAACGCTCTTCTTTTTTTCCCTGATCAAGTGTTGACCCCACAAAACCAATCACGACTGTTTTTTTAGATTTTTGCATTTTCTATAAAATTTTATAGTTTCAATCAAAAGACTATAATTAACCTTGTGCTTTAAAGCTATCCATATATTTTGTATCTACAATACTTTCTAAAAAATTGATGATGTTTGCTCTATTCACCACGTTTAAGATCACTAGGTTTTCGTTAAAAAAGTACTGTGAATGTGCAAGTGTATCTAAGATCTCTTGATTTAATCTCGTGTGATCATAAAAGTTAAATCGGTAGGTCTTTTGATTAATATATATCTCTATTTCCAAACAGCCTTTTGCTTCAATCAACCATTCTTCATCATCAAAATATGCCATAAAATTGATTTGATATTTCATCATTCAATGCTCCATGATTTAGCAAGCTATAACTTTTTAACTCTACTTATTCATTCTTTCTACTTGATTTTCTTTATTTTTTTCAACACACCATTGTTTTAAAGCCTGAATCTGCATGTTATCAAGTGCAAATGCCTGAGCTAATAATTGAAAATATGGCGCTCGGTCCTGAGGACTTAAATATTCAAGTAATTCATGTAAAACCACTTCCATGCTGTGCCATTGCTGCGGATTTGGTTGCCATTTTAAGCTTTTGCAAAGCTTGGCAAAAGTCTGAAAAATTCGCCCTTCAATCCAACATTCATCCTGAGATTTTTGGCTTAAATCCTCAATCCAATGCCAAAGCAAAGGCTGAAAATGCACTGCCAATGATGGATCAGCATCCGTATATACAATTAGACTCATGATGCTGTCCTGATCATTTTCCTGAATCGCCTGCTTTAACAATTGAATGACCTTGTCTGTGGCATATAAACCATCCTTCCCCCAACTTGTTAATATTTCGATACTTGTACCTTGTGGCGTTTCACCATCACAGCCATAGCCCTGCTCCAACACAGCAAGCAAATGTTGTTTAAACCATAAATCCCGAATACCCAAGGCGTTCAATGTCCGCATAGCCACCATGGGCAGATACCATATTTCGTCTTCATGTAAAAAAGACCGTACTTTATCCATGACTGTATTTGGAATTTGAATCTGTTGACATTTTGCCAAAGCATGTAATGCAGCATCGATCAGTGTTTGCTCATTTTGTTGTACTGACTGCATAAACTGCTGCAAAATAAACTGTTGTAATATTTCACTTAAATCAGCTTTACGATCAGCCAAACACAGCAATAATTTTGCTTTTAAAGGCAAGACATTGCTTTGCAGATAGCGTTGTGGAATTTGTTGTAATAATTCAGGAAATTGATCATAAAAATACTGAATAAAATGAGTTGGGCGTTGTCCATCATGGGCAAAGTCTAATGCCTGCTGTGCAAATAAATCATATAATATTTCAATATCTTGTGCTTTTAGTGCTGTGACAGGAATATTCAACACCAATGGAAAAAACTCAAAAGGATAGGCTTGGAAAGCTTTCCAAAGCAAGGGAATATCATCAGCCGCCAAAGGTGTAAAAGTTTGTAGCCAATAGTTCAGATAGAGCAATTCCTGTTGAGTGCTTAGATCAGGTTGTGCATCATTTTGTTGTAAAAGGTCATCCAAACCCTGCCAATGTTCGGACAGATTTTCTGATGTAATCTCGATATCCTTTAAATGTTGTTGATAAAATTGCTCGACAACGTGCAGTTGTTTTTGCATTTGCTGATCCATTTTTTTCTGAATCTCAGGATAATTTTGCAAATAAAAATTTAAAAAATCTGCAAAATAACAAGACTGATGATGGATTGATTTTAATAATTGCTGCCATGTCTCAAGTTCAAAATAATGGATGTGACCCACTGCAAGCATTTGGATTTCATTCATTTTCTGTTCATTTAAATAAGCATGTTCAGCCAATACATCTGAGAGTAATTGTTGTGCATGTTGAATATGCTGCGTTTGGATCGGCTTGAGTTGTTGCATATGACCTACCTTATTTTTATTGATCTGAATTTTTATTTTGAACTCAAATTAACACTCCATGATCTGCAATGCTATACTTAGATGGCAAAAACCGCCCTCCTCCTTACACCATCAGCGTCTGACTCGACCTTTTTTGATGGATTCTCTTTGGTTTTTGCTTAAAACAATCAAATTTTTAAAATAGTTTCAGGTTTTATTTCCCATGTTACAGTTTACATTTTTAGGCACATCTTCAGGTGTTCCTTCGCTGACCCGCAATGTGTCAGGTTTAGCCGTGCGCCACAGTAAAAGCAAAGATTGGATTTTGATTGATGCAGGTGAAGGTACACAACATCAGATTCAACGCGCAAAATTATCCTTACAACACTTACAAGCCATTTGCATTACCCATGTGCATGGTGATCATTGTTATGGTCTGATGGGTTTGCTTGCGAGCGCAGGCATGAATGGGCGTAAAGAACAGCTCACCATCATTGCACCAAAAAATATTCAGCTTTGGTTTGAAGCCACCCAACAATTGACCGATTTACATCTACCCTATCCGCTTGAATTTATAGATGTCAGTACACTTCAGCAAGCTATACAGATCAATGAATCAATTCAACTTTCAGCCATTGCATTGCATCATCGGGTGGAAAGTTATGCCTTTGCCATTGAAGTGATTCAACAACAGAAAAAACTCAATGTTGATGCTTTAAATGCATTGTCTATCCCCAAAGGTAAATTGTGGGGCGATTTACAACAAGGTAAAGATGTTGAATATGATGGAAAATTATTGATGTCCAATCAATACGTTGAGATCCAGCAACATCGGGTCAAAGCTATTATTGGCGGAGATAATGATCAACCTGAATTACTCAGCTCAACTTGTCAGGATGCCGACGTCTTAATTCATGAAAGTACCTACACCCAAGCAACATTGGACAAAGTCGGCACTGCACCGATGCACAGTTCTGCAAAAATGGTGGCTGAATTTGCACAGTCGGTACAATTGCCGAATTTAATCCTTACACACTTTAGCGCACGTTATCATGACCATGAAGGTTTAAATATGTTGAAGAATGAAGCGCAACAGTTTTATTCAGGGCAATTGTTTATGGCTGAAGACTTGGCAAGTTATGAATTCAACGCAGATCATGTTCTTGTCAAAATTTAATCGCTTTAAATCGTCATCTTTGATCGATGACGATTTAGCCCCAAATAAAACTATCTTTTTTTATATTTTACGATTTATTTTTATAGATTAAATCTAATATTTTTAATTAACATTTTTATAAAATGATTCACATCAAAATATTTAATGATTCATTTTCATATACTTAAAAAATAAAATCATGCTGAAAATAAAAGTTGGCACGCTCTTCGCAATATATTCATCAAGAAATTAAAAATTAAACTTGAGGATGCTGTCATGGCGAACAAGACAATTTTTGCCTCTCGCACTGCGAAGGCAAAACCACCATTAGGACTGAATGAAGCAGGCGGTCGTGCTTATCCATTAAAATCACGTGCAGCTTTGGCACAGTTGGCGGCAACAGGAACCCTGAACCATACTTTTTATCAGGATGCCCAAGTCCAATTGGATCAGATTCTCACTTTGGCATTGGAAGTTGAACCTGAATTTGTCGCAAAAACTGCGATTTATGCACGTCAACATGCACATATGAAAGATACGCCTGTGGTGTTATTGGCATTGCTTTCAGAACTCGATGCCGATTTATTTAAACAACTTTTCCCGATCATTATTGATAACGGAAAACAATTGCGTAACTTTGTACAGATTATGCGTGCAGGAATCATTGGACGTAAGTCTTTGGGTTCATTGCCAAAACGCATGGTCAATGATTGGATTTTAACGGCAAATGATCAACAACTGATGGCGGCGAATATTGGAAACAGCCCATCTCTTGCAGATGTGTTGAAAATGACGCATCCAAAACCAAAGACTGAGCAACATGATGCATTTTTTGCTTACGTGTTAGGGAAAGATTATGTTATTGAACAATTGCCACCTCAGATTCAGGCATTGGAACAATTTCGCTTAGGTCAAACGACTGAAGTGCCAAAAGTACCGATGCAGTTGTTGACTAATCTGAATTTAACAGCAACACAATGGGCAGAAATTGCTAAAAATGGTTCTTGGCAAATGCTCAGAATGAATCTGAATACTTTTTTACGTCATGGTGTATTTGAAATTAAAGGCATGACCAAAATCATTGCGGATAAATTGATGGATGAAACTGCGATTGCCAAAAGTCGGGTTTTGCCTTATCAGCTCATGATGGCATGGTCTGCGCTTGCCGATGGAATGCCGCATGAAATTGCCAATGCGCTAAAATTTGCCATGCAGCGTGCCATTGCCCATGTACCAAAGTTATCAGGAAATGTGGTGATTGCGATTGATGTTTCAGGTTCAATGGGAAGCCCTGTAACGGGTTATCGTAAAGGGGCAACTTCACAGTTACGTTGTGTTGATGCGGCGGCTTTATTTGCAAGTGCATTTAAATATGTCAATCCAAACATACGTTTAATGCCCTTTGATACCCAAGTGCGTGAATTGTCTAACCTGACCAAAGTACAGCAATATTTACGTAAAAAGGCATTAGGAGATCAAGAGGAAGAAATTGATATTTTCGCCTTAGCCAAAAAATTTGCCAATATGTGTGGTGGTGGAACAGCTTGTTCTAAACCATTGGAACTGTTGGTAAAAGAAAATGCCGAAGTCGATTTGGTGATTTATTTTTCGGATAATGAGTCATGGCTTGATCAAATACGAGGACTAAAACACTCAACAGGAATGATGATTTATTGGAACAAGTTAAAACAGCAAAATCCAAATGCAAAATTGGTATGTGTCGATTTACAACCTTATGCGACTGCGCAAATGCCTGAGCAAAAAGATGTGATGAATATCGGTGGATTTTCCGATACGGTATTTAAACTGATTGAAAGTTTTGCCAACAATGAAATGCATGCAGATCATTGGGTTGGCGAAATTGAAAAAATAGAAATTCCACAGTCTCAGCTTCACGCAAGCTGATTCTGTGAAACAAATTTGACATTGTCATTGTGAGATATTTCATCTAAAAAATGTGATATCTATATTGACCGTGTTAGATAAACGCACAAATGCGCTAGGAACTACATTTTTCCCAATGAGACGTTTCTAAAATAATTTGTTGTGCGCGTTGTAACAGATTGCCAAATGCCGATAGAACTACATTCTTTCCAAATGACATGTTTTATCAACACTTTGTTGGCGATCAAAAATAGTAAAAATGCATAAAATGCGTTGAGGACTACATCTTTAATGCGTAGGTCGGTGGTTCGAGTCCATCCTGTATGGCAGACATACAGTAGCTCAGTTGGATAGAGCAACGAAACGTCTTCAATATTTTGTTTATGCAAATGTGGTAAAAGTAAATCAAATGCTTCAAGGACTACATCTTCAATTGACGTAATCGGTGGTTCGAATCCACCCCATTATTTCGGTAATGGTAGCCAAGTGGCAAGGCGCGAACATCTTTGATATTTTGTTGATTTATGTGTAAGACAGTGTATGAAAATATACTGAGGTCTTTGATCCATCAAATGCCGATAGGACTACATAGGGACTTAGAGATCAGCGGTTAGACTCCGCTGCGGTATGTACATACTGTCGCTTAAAGCAAAAGTGCTAAGATAAATGTCTTATCATTCAACTTGTTGATGGATGATTGATCTGTTGTAAAAATAACAGGATATAAAATGCCTTGAGGACTACATTATCCGTTTATCGGTGGTTCGATTCCACCCTGTTTTACTTTTAAATAAATGAAACAGTAGCTCAGTAGGTAGAGCCACGATTGTCTTCGCAACTTTGTTTATATCCTGTTGTTTATTTAAGCAATTAAAAATAATGATTTTAAAATATCAAATAAAATGATCATAAAAGCAATTTCAAAAATTAAACCTTGTTAAAAAATAAACAATTTGTTAACTTAATATCTGAACTCAAAAACAAAGACAGGTGTCAGTCTTTAAAACGCAAATCATGTCTATACAAGTTATTGTTACAGATAACAATATTGAACTCGCGCTACATCAATTACAGCAAAAACAATATTTCTTACAAGCCACCCGTTGGTATAAAAAGCGCCAAGGCTTTTATGAGCAAGCTGCCATTTTAAAGCGCAAAAAACGTAAAATGAAACGCCTGATCAGTCAGGCACAAAGCCATTTTGCACTATGTACACCGCCTATAACTCATCCTAATTTTTGGTATAAAATTGATTTAAAGCAACAATATCAACGCACAGGCAATACTTTTGCCGTAGGTCGATAAACCTATTCTTTTCTTTTTTTGTTTCATCACAAGAGACAGGTGTCAGTCTGTAAAACACGATTTATGAGCATCAAAGTCCACGTTAAAGATGACGATCTCGATCTTGCTTTAGAGCAACTTCGCATCAAAAGTTATTATTTAACCACGCATCATTGGTATAAAAAATGCCATGCCTATCATGAAAAACCACCAAGTAAAAAGCGCAAAACAACCGATATGAAATTGCTGATCGGGCATCGTCAGGTTTTAGAGGATGACCCTTTGGCAGAGCGTTTGGATATTCATCTTGAACAACACTATCTCAAGATCAATCAAAAACCTTAGCGACAATATTGTCCTATAACTTAAATCCATGCCGAATTTGGCATGGATTTTGGTGATTTTTCAAAAGTATGTTGAGCAGTTTCACACCAATTTGTAGTAAATCTTATCCAAAATTGAAACTTAAAGTGGTGGTGCTATCGCAGGGCGACATGGATGTCGCCGTTGGACAAGGGCGATAGGATATCCCCTTTTGTCCAACAAAGGATTTTTGTTACCTTGCGGAATATATTCCTCATCCTTAAAAAGTAAAGCATCGCCTACGAAAAGAAGGACAAACTTTGTAATATAAATGGGGCTGTGCTTGAATATTTTTCATTCATTTCAGTATCATAATAAACAGCATACAATTTAGAGCACCGTCTGGATTTTCTATGCAGTAATAATTTTTTAAATATCCATTTTTATATTTAACTATATATTTATATATAAATATAAAGAAAACAAAAGCACAATAAAAACTCTAAAAATAAAATAAACACTTTAAACCATTAAATATCAATTATTTAAAAATTAAATTTCAAATAAAATCAAAGTTGGCATGCTCTTCGCAATATACATTGCATACATCATGGGATGTATAACAACAATTCACCTGCCTGCAACCGCTTGGCAGGCAGGTTTAGAGAAAGGAAAAAGCAATGACTATGTCAGTAATTGAACAAATCGAAAAACAAGCCGCGAATGAGCGTGCCTATAACATTATTCAGGATACCAAAGGCGTTCCAATTAAAATGTGGACCAAAGGTGTCCATGTCGATGAGAAATCGAAAGATCAATTGTTAAAAACCGCGCAAATGCCGTTTATTTATAAATGGATGGCAGTAATGCCTGATGTGCATGTCGGAATCGGAGCAACCATTGGTAGCGTGATTCCAACCAAAGGCGCAATTATTCCTGCTGCGGTGGGTGTGGATATTGGTTGTGGAATGATGGCAGCTCGTACATCGCTGACTGCATCTGATTTACCTGATAATTTACATGCCTTACGTACTGAGTTAGAACGTTTAATTCCACATGGAATGACCAAAGGTCGAGGTCGTCGTGACCGAGGTTCTTGGGAAAATGCGCCTGAGCGTGTAGATCAAGTTTGGGCGGAATTGGTGACTGATTTTGAATATATTTGTGCCAAACATCCACGTTTAAAAAATACCAACAACCGTACTCAGCTTGGGACTTTGGGAACAGGAAATCACTTTGTTGAAATCTGTTTAGATGAGCATCAACAGGTGTGGATTATGTTGCATTCAGGTTCTCGTGGGGTTGGAAATGCGATTGGAAACCATTTTATCGAGCTTGCTCGTAAAGATATGCAGAAGCATTTCATTAACTTGCCTGATAAAGATTTAGCTTATTTGGTTGAAGGAACTGAGCATTTTGATGATTATTGGTTTGCTGTGGGTTGGGCGCAACGTTTTGCCATGAAAAACCGTGAGTTAATGATGGAAGCTGCGGTTCAGGCTTTACGAATTATTATTAACAAACCATTTAATGCCAAAGTTGAAGCGGTGAATTGTCATCATAATTATGTGGATAAGGAAGAGCATTTTGGGCAGGAAGTACTTGTTACTCGTAAAGGCGCTGTTCGTGCGCGTTTGGGTGAGTACGGAATTATTCCAGGTTCGATGGGTGCGAAGTCTTTTATCGTCAAAGGTAAGGGAAATCAGGAATCATTCTGTTCGTGTTCGCATGGTGCAGGTCGTGTGCATAGCCGTACTGCTGCGAAGAAGTTGTTTACTGTGCAAGATCAGATTGAGCAAACTCAAGGTGTAGAATGCCGTAAGGATGAAGCCGTGATTGATGAGATTCCGTCTGCTTATAAGCCGATTGAAGATGTGATGAAAGCGCAAAGTGATTTGGTGGAAGTGGTTTATACACTGAATCAGGTTGTTTGTGTGAAGGGGTAATATGATGGAATTAAATTTAATTACTCCTCAAAATGTGGTTCCGAAAATTGATGAACCTTTTTATTTTAGAGGGTTAACTCATCTGTTGTGTCAAACATGGCAATTAAGCTATGTAGAGTTTTATTGTATCGGCTTAGAGCAGCAAAATGATGCTGTTCATGCACTTTCCTATGCGTTAGAAAATACAGATATGTCTGAATTTGAAACCATATCATGGTTAATGAATACAGAATTTTTGTCGAGAACCAAAGAGCAACTACAATCTCATTTGAAATTTGCAATACATGAAGTTGATAATGCGCTTAAGGAAAGTCCTAATTACTATTCAGCACAACTATTGAGCCAATTATTACAAAGTCAAAATATAGACAAAGTTGGATATATTTATGAAATTAATGCTCTATTTGGTCGCACACCTAATAGTCCGCACACAACTGCACCACCCTATCAATATTTTTGGCAAAGCGGTTTAAATTTTTACTTACTCACGATTCATCAAGAATCATAAGGTTTACGAAATAAAATGAATCGAAAGATTAAAGTCGTATCCTATGAACTTTTGGTCAATCAACTATTTAAAATTGAGTTACCAAACAGCCCTTATCTATTGCTCATCGCAATTCATAGCCCGCTTGTAAATACGCAATGGCGTTATGATTTTTGCAATTGGGTTGTAAAATCTAAACAATGTTACTGGGCTTTAGCTTGGGGACATGAATGTTCAATGTGGGATGATGCTCTAGATTTGCGTTATTTAGAATTTTGTAATTACGATCTACCTGAAGATAATGATTACAACCTCATGACCACTTGGCATGAAAACCAAACTTTATATGAAGTTATAGAGTTTGCGCAATCAGTTGCAGTTAATACTTTACCTCAACAGGATTTATATCAAATTATTGTGTTAAATATTCACTAAATATTGAATTTATAAGGATAAAAAATGAAACTTGCAGAAGCACTATTACTCCGAAGCGATCAACAAAAGAAACTCGCTTCACTGAAACAACGTATCAATGCAAACGTATTGGTACAAGATGGTGATGAACCATCTGAAGATCCAAACGAATTGTTAAAGCAAGTCTTTGCTTTAACGCAGGAATCACAAAAATTGGTATTCGCTATTCATCAAACCAATGCTTTGGCAAAACTGAATGATGGTCGTTCGTTGTTGGCTTTATTGACACAGCGTGACGAGTTTGTGGAACGCCATAAAATCTTAACCTCTGCGATCAGTAATACCCATCGTGAGCCTGATCGTTACAGTACCCGTGAGATTAAATGGCATAAAGTGATTCCAGTATCATCATTGCAAAAACAAGCCGATGATATCAGTGCCAAACTCCGTGATTTAAATGTGTTGATTCAAGCAACCAATTGGCAAGTGGATTTGCTTGAATCTTAGACTACATTTTAAAAGTTTTGTTGTGATTCATCATGACAAAAAATGAAATATATTGGGCGAGTACAAGATCCTCTACTTTCACAACATAGGATTGAAAATAATGTGTAGTGGCTCAGAAAAGCGAACGGGTTAGCTTACAACTTTATGTACACTTCAACCCATTACTTTTCATACGTCAACCCAATACATACCAAGTATGGTGACAACTGACTTTGCATCACCATGTACTGACAATATATTTCACCTATTTCTAAAGCAATTGATTGTTTTAGAATAAACCCGAACATACTGGGCGAGTGCAAGATCCGATAACAACTTTACTCCCTCAGCGCAGGATTGAAAAGAAGTTGCGTAGAGGCTGCCAAGCGAATGAGCTAGCTTACCTTTTTACAAATCAGCTCATCACTTAGCACAAATTAACACTTTGCTCACAAGGCATTGTTACAACTGACTTAGCACAACCATGTACTGACAGTATGTTCACCCAATCTATCAACTTAGAGGAATGTGTATGAATTTTTTAGCAAAATAATTTGAAAATTAACTACTTGGTAAAATATGAACCAATTCTCCTATTTATCCGATAGAACAACTTACAACTCAATTGGAATTAAAATATAATGCAAATTTGCTGAATCAATACCAAAAAGTAAGTATTGCAAAAACACCTAAATATTAAGTATTTTTACACAATTTAAATACTTAAACTTAAAAATAATGTATTTAGGAATATTTTAATTCAATCATCTCATTGATGAGTTTGCTAGTTCTGGGGAAATAATATGAAAGTTGCTGAGGCTTTATTAATAAAAAGTGATCATCAAAAAAAACTCACTTCATTAAAACAACGGATTAATATCAATGTTTTAGTCAAAGATGGTGAAGAACCAAGTGAGGATCCCAATGAATTAATTAAACAAGCATTTTCTATTTCTCAAGACTTACAAGGCATTATCAGTAATATTTATCTGACCTATGCTCGTACCAAACTATCAGATGGACGTTCATTTATTAATGTAATCAATCAACGTGATGATTTAATTGAAAAACAAACCATTTTAATGCAAGCTATTGAAAATAGTGAACAATTTAACCGTTGCAATATCAGTGAAGTAAAGTGGAAAAAAATTATTTCTGTTGCTCGTTTACAAAAACAAGCAGATGAAATTAGTATGAAAATTCGTGAATTAAATATGAAAATTCAGGAAGCAAATTGGCAAATTGAAATGTATGATCCACAAAAAAGTCTTGTGACCATTGTGCCACCTTGTATTGAAAAAGTAGGATAATGATTTATTCTGTTCTTTTTTCCACATACTTTACTATTTTTAGACGATACAGTTAAACATCAGATCATTAAAATTTGATGTTTTAGGGTCACCTTTTATACTTTATATATGCTGAACGATTTATTTTGATCGCTCAATAAAATCAGTACTAGATTCATTATTTTTTATCTCTTACTCGAATCATACAACGATTTAAATCAGCATATTTAATCAAAAAAAAGTTTAGGAAAAAATGAACATAGCGATTAAAAACCAAACGATCCAAATTGATGGTTCTCAAGGTGAAGGCGGCGGACAAATTTTGCGTACTGCCCTTTCACTTTCCATGCTAACGGGTATTCCATTTGAACTGGTTAATATCCGAGCAGGACGTAAAAAACCGGGCTTAATGCGCCAACACTTAGTTTGTGTACAGGCTTCACAGCGTATCAGTAATGCCACTGTTGAAGGTGCGGAATTACATTCACAAAAGCTTTATTTTCAGCCACAACAAGTCCAAACTGGACATTACGATTTTCACATTGGATCGGCTGGAAGCACCATTTTGGTTTTACAGACCTTGCTCCCTGCCCTGATGATGCAAGATCGAGTCAGTCAAATCAGCATACACGGTGGAACCCATAACCCAATGGCACCTACGGCGGATTTTATTGAGCATTGTTTTTTACCAACGATTCATAAAATGGGTATTACAGTGGATTTTTTCTGTGAACACGCAGGTTTTTTTCCGATTGGTGCAGGTCAGATCAATGCCACTATTCACCCATGGACAAAACAAACTAAATATACTGCTCAGGACAAAGGTAAGCTTTTAGAAATGATTGCATATGCATCAACCTTAAATATTCCTACGAGTATTGCAGATCGTGAACTTGAAGTTTTGAATAACAAATTAGATTTAACACAACGCAAACGACTCAACTTTCGAGGTATTAGTCAGGGAAATACTGCTTTTGTGGTATTAAATTATGAGTATCATCAACAAGTTTTTTCTGCTTTAGGTGAAATGAAAAAAAGTGCAGAAAAAGTTGCCAATGATTTAGCCAAAGAAGTAAAAGCTTATTTGCATGCCGATGCCATTGCCGATGAATATCTGGCAGATCAGTTGCTCTTGCCTTTAGCTTTAGGCAAAGGTGGAGAATTTACAGCGCAAGTGATTAGTGAACACACCAAAACCCAAGCTGCAATGATCCAAAAGTTTTTAGATTGTGAAATCAGTTTTGAAAATATTGGAAATATCTATAAAGTGAGTATCAATGCTTGATACTCACTTTATATACGGCACTAAAACAATAGATGAATTAAAAGCACGATCAATCTAGATCATGATTAATTCATTTCAGAACTAAGCTTTCCACTCAAAACCACTAAAGGCAGCATCTTTTTTTAAGGTGTTTTCCACCGCATTTGCTAACTGTTTGATCATGCTTTGTGTTTCTATTTTTTTAAACCACACTTGTTCTTCATCTGCATGCGCTGAGATTTGACAAGTTAATAACCCTGCTTCATTTAAACGACAATGCACACCTAAACCAATCGGGTGATTTTCCACACTGACGGCTAAATTTTCTTCGCAATGTGTTGTTTCCGCTTTAAAGCCATATTGAGAAAGCTGTGTCGCCAATAAATCTGTTACATATTCCTGAGTCACAACGCATGCATTCTCGTCCTGTGCATTACTTTGTGCATGTTTTTCACAGTTCGCTGTAAATTGTAGTGTTCTCATTGCTTCATCCCAAAGGCTTTATAGTTCTATGCTTTGAGCATAAGCAATAAATACAAAACAGCCAAGCTTTTGCTTGGCTGTTGTCGAACAAATATACAAATTTTAGACTATTGATTTAACATTTAAATTTCGCTTGACCGAACTTAGCCAAGAAAAATTATTCAGTAACTTGAATCTCAAGCCCTGCTTGTGTAGTCAATTGGGTAAAAGTCGGGAAACTGGTTGCTACAGTTTCAGTGCCCATAATCTTAATTTCACCTGAAGTCCGTAGTCCAGCCATTGAGAAACTCATGGCAATACGGTGGTCATGATGCGATTCAATTTCACCACCTGTGAAAATTGCACCCCACTCACCAGATTTACCTTTTCCTTCAATGATAATGCCATCATCTGTTGGTGTGCAGTCAATGCCCATGGTTTGCAAGCCATCTGCCATTACCTGAATACGGTCAGATTCTTTGACACGCAGTTCAGCCGCACCCGTTAAAATGGTTTGCCCTTCTGCACATGCAGCCGCAATAAACAATGCAGGGAATTCATCAATCGCCAAAGGCACCTGATCTTCAGGCATATGAATACCTTTTAAAGTACGAGTACCATGAATGCGTACATCTGCAATCGGTTCACCACCTGCAATACGTTCATTTTCAACACTAATGTCCGCACCCATTTGTTTCAGAATTTCAATCACACCAGTACGGGTCGGGTTAATGCCTACTGCTTCAAGGGTCACATCTGAACCTTCGGTAATTGCCGCACCGACCATAAAGAATGCCGCAGAAGAAATATCAGAAGGCACCTGAATTTCAGTACCGACTAACTTTCCACCACCTTGCAGGGAAATACGATTGCCCTCAGTTTTCACTTCATAACCAAAGGCACGAAGCATACGCTCAGTATGGTCACGGGTTGGTTCAGGCTCAGTCACCGATGTTTCGCCTTCTGCCCACAAACCTGCTAAAAGAATGCCTGATTTCACCTGTGCAGATGCCATTGGCAAATCATAATGAATGCCTTTTAACGCTTGCGCACCGGTAATTGAAATCGGTGGCGTACCACGTTCACCTGTAGATTGAATCTGTGCACCCATTTCACGTAAAGGCTTGGCAATACGTTCCATTGGTCGTTTAGACAATGACGCATCACCTGTCATCACAGAGTCAAATTGCTGTGCAGACAACATGCCTGAAAGCAAGCGCATAGATGTACCTGAGTTGCCCATATACAGTGCTGTTTTTGGTGCTTTTAGCCCATTGATTCCGACACCATGAATGGTCACTTCACCATTTTTTGGTCCTTCAATACTGACGCCCATATCTCGGAAGGCTTGCAAGGTTGCAAGTGCATCTTCACCCTCAAGGAAACCTGTTACATGAGTCGTGCCTTCTGCAATCGCCCCAAACATGATGGAGCGATGCGACACTGATTTGTCACCCGGCACGGTAAATTTACCTTTAAATGTCTTCTCACCCGGCAAAATGGTAAATTGTTGTGTCACCTTATTTTTCTCCATCAAAGGTTTATTGGCGAGCATATGATTGAAATGCTGGCGTGCAGCTTGTGCATGTCCAAGCAAACCCATCAATGCCTGTGAATCTTCATTTTCAATCAGTTGGCGCAATGTTTTCAGTTGTGCTTCAAAACCATCCACTGCATTCAGAATTGCTTTTTTATTGGCAAAGAAAATATCATGCCACATCTGTGGATCACTTGCCGCAATCCGTGAAAAATCACGAAAACCGCCAGCTGCATAACGGAAAATATCTAAATTATCTTCACGATTGGCAAGTTGTTCGACCAAGTTGAATGCCATCAGATGCGGTAAATGACTGGTATGCGCAAGCACTTCATCATGCTTATCGACATCCATACAAATCACTTCAGCTTTGGCTGCCTGCCAAAGTATAATCAGCTTTTCGACAGCCCAATCTGCACTGCTTGGTAAAGGCGTCAAAATCACTTTGTGATTGGCAAATAAATCAACCTTACCTGCATGTACACCTGTATGTTCTGCACCTGCAATCGGATGCCCTGGCACAAAACCAACAGGTAAATCATCACCATAAACCGCTTTGGCTGCATCGACCACATTGCCTTTGGTACTGCCGACATCGGTAATAATGGCATTTTCCGCCAAATACGGTTTGATACTTTCCAATGCTTTTTGCGTTGCCCGTACAGGCAATGCCAATACCACCAGATCTGCATCTTTCACTGCTTCGGCAGGATCACTGAATCCCTCTGCAATAATGCCCAATGCTTTGGCATCTTGCAGTGTTTTTTTAGAGCGCGTAGAAGCGACAATGGTTTCAGCAAGTTGTTCAGCAACCATCACCCGTGCCAGACTTGAACCAATCAGTCCAAGTCCAATAAATGCAACTTTTTTAAACATAGGTTGAGTCATGACAATATTTTAAAGACCTTCAACCCATTAAATGACAGCTGCTGGGTATGAACCCAAAACACGGACTTCTTTGACCAATGGACGAATATCTTCAATGGCTGCTTTGACATTGTCCTGTTCTACATGACCTTCTAGATCAATAAAGAACACATACGCCCATTTTTCAGGCAGTGCAGGACGGGTTTCAATACTGGTCAAGCTAATATTGTGTTTGGCAAATGGCGCAAGAATTTCAAGCAATGCCCCTGCACGGTCATGCGCAGAAATGAGTAAAGAGGTTTTATCATTACCACTTTGTGGCACTTTTTCACGCCCAATCACCAAGAAACGTGTGGTATTTTCAGGATTATCTTCAATATTGCCATGTAGAATTTCAAGTTCATAAATACTTGCTGCAACGTCAGAAGCAATCGCAGCCGAATGCCATTCATTACGAATACGACGCGCTGCTTCTGCATTTGAGCTAAGCGCTACACGCTCTACACCCGGATAATGTACATCGAGCCATTTACGGCACTGTGCCAAAGTCTGCTGATGTGCATAAATCTGTTTAATACTGTCTTTACGGGTATTTGCAGAAATCAGGAATTGATGATGAATACGCAATTCAACTTCACCAATCACATTTAAATGCGAAGCTTTAAAACAATCTAAAGTATGGTTCACCACGCCTTCAGATGAGTTTTCAACAGGCACTAAACCATAATGCGCACTGCCTGCTTCCACTTCACGGAACACTTCGTCAATGGTTGGCAATGGGCGCACCACGGCATCCTGACCAAAATGCTTAAGCACAGCCGAATGAGTATAAGTCCCGACTGGACCTAAAAACGCAATACTTTGCGGTGCTTCAAGTGCCAGACACGCCGACATGATTTCACGAAACAAACGTGCCATGGTGGTATCTGACAATGGACCTTCATTACGTTCCATGACATTACGTAACACCTGTGCTTCACGCTCAGGACGATAAAACAACGGATTCTCTTCTGCTGCAAATTTTGCTTTGGCAACTGCTTCCGCCAGTCTTGCACGACGGTTAATGAGTTGCTGAATTTGCTGATCTACAGAATCAATATCTTCACGGATTTGTGCAAGATCGAGAGAAGTCGTGTTTTGATCATCGTTGATCATTGTTATATCGCCCTTTTGAAAGTCTAGAATTACAGGAGGCTTAAATTTTAAACCGCTGACAGTATAACAATAGTTCAGTTGATTTTGTTGCACAATACCGCTTTTATCTATGTTTTAGACCTAGATTGTTATGCGCAAAATGGTTTGAAATAAAATACACGACATTATTTACAAAGCATCTATAGAATTTTGCACGTCGAGATTTATGATAAATAAGCTAAGCGCAACTCGAGTAATAGAATATGAATAAGAAAATTGCTGTTCTGATTACCCATGATTTCGAAGATACTGAATATCATCATCCCGTCGAAGCTTTTCGTGCTGCAAGTCACTCTGTACGAAATATTGAAAAAGTTGCAGGAAATATCGTTTATAGTCAACAGCGTAAATCTTCTGTCAGTATAGATTTAGGTATTGATGAAATTTCAGTTCAAGACTTTGATGCGCTTATGATCCCCGGTGGAAACTCTCCGTATCTACTCAAACAAGATGCTCGATTTGTGGACTACCTGCGTGCCTTTGCCAATGCACAAAAGCCTATTTTTTTATGTTGTTATAGTCCACACTTGTTGATTGATGCACAGCTTGCTATCGGTCGTCGCCTGACTTCGATTGAGGCAATGATTCAGGAACTTAAAGCGGCTGGCGCAGTTATTTTTGATCGAGAAGTGGTGAATGACAATAATCTATATATTTCCTCACGTTCAACTGAGGAATTGCCTGTTTTTATTCATGAATGTTTAAATGTATTAAGGGCTTAAAAACTATAGTTTTTAACAGTACTTTGAACTATTCTTAAATATGAACAGATTGACAAATTTACTAAATTCTCCTATTCATTATATTTTTTCGATACAAAATACTTTTAAATTATGAGAAAAAGAATATGAATATTATGAAACTGACTTTATTGTCTTTTATTGCAATTACCAACTCACTTCTGTCATCTTGCTCAACGTGGACTGGTGCCTTTGGCGTTTAGTTAAGATTGAAAATTCGCAAAAGAGTGAACGTATTTAAAAATTTTATACCTCTCCCTAACCCTCTCCTTGAAAAGGAGAGGGAATTTCCTTTGTGAATTAATTTTTATTACAAATCGACGTACCCATGAAGTCTAATATTGAAAGTCCCTTCTTCCTTTGGGATGAGGAGTATACTCTGCAAGAGGATGAGGGAATTTAAAAAATCAACGACCAATAATGCCACGTGCCACAATTTCTTTCATGATTTCATTGGTTCCGCCGTAAATACGTTGAATACGTGCATCGACAAAGAAACGTGAAATTGGATATTCGGTCATATAACCATAACCACCAAACAGTTGCAGTAAACTGTCGATCACTTTCATTTGCATGTCTGAACTGAAGCTCTTTAAGGCTGCTGCTGTTTCAACATCCAGTTTCTTTTCTTTATATAATGCTAAGTTTTGGTTATAGAAAGCCGCTGTAGCAAGTTCATCAATTTTTGCTTGTGCCAAAACAAAACGTGTGTTTTGGAAACTACCAATTTTTTGACCAAATGCCTGACGCTCTTGCACATATTGGGTGGTTACATCAAGTGCACCACGAATTGCACCCAAAGCAGTCGCTGCAATTGCTGTACGCTCACGTGGAAGTTCTTGCATTAAATATGCAAAACCTTGACCTGCATTACCCAATAATTGGTTCGCAGGCACTTTGACATTGTCAAAGAAAAGCTCTGACGTATCTTGTGAATGCAAACCAATTTTGTCTAGGTTTGTGCCCTTTTTAAAACCTTCCAAATGCGTATCAACCAAAAGCAATGATACACCTTTAGCACGTGCCTGAGGATCAGTTTTCGCAGCCAATACCACCAAGTCAGCATGTTGACCATTGGAAATAAAGGTTTTAGAACCATTTAATAGATAATGGTCACCATTTAAAATGGCTGATGAACGCATACCTTGTAAGTCCGATCCTGCACCCGGCTCAGTCATCCCAATCGCGCCAACAACCTCACCTGCCACCATTTTTGGCAACCAGTATTGTTTTTGTTCTTCATTGGCAATATTTAAAATATAAGGTGCGGCAATTTCTGAATGGCATGAAATCGCAGTCGATAATGCACCATAACCTGCACGTGCAGACTCTTCCACCAACATTAAAGAATACTCTGTCGGTACGCCATAACCACCGTATTCTTCAGGTACGTCTACGCAAAGGAAACCATTTTCGCCAAGTTGTGACCACACTGAACGTGGCATTAAGCCTTCTTTTTCCCATTGTTCATAATGAGGCGCAACATGTTCAGTCATAAAGCGTTTGAAGTTATCTCTGAATAGTTCTAAATCTGCATCGTACGCTAACATTTGGTTCTTCCTTTTGGGCTTATTATTGGGGATTATTCGCTCAGAATATTAACGAGTTCTATCTGAAATGTCATGATCCTAAATGACCTAAGTACAGGACTCATTAAGTCAATACGACGCGTATTTTTTAGTCCTTATTTTAAGGAACAGCCCCCTATTAAGACATTTTTCATCTAAGCATTAAACGCTTTAAAAATCAGCATAAATATCAAAAAAATAATGAAAACCAATATTCAAAAATAGGCGTAAATTGTTAAGAAAATATTGAAAATATAAAAATTTTTATATAAAAATCAAATAATACTATAAACACTCATACAATAAGTTCAAAATATTAAATATATAAACCAGATATTAAGAAACAAGGCATAAAATATCCAATCATAAAGCGAATAGTAAAACCAATAATATAACCACTATTTATATATATTCTAAAGTAAAAAAGGAAGCCGAAGCCTCCTTTATATCTTTTAAAAAAGAAAGTTAAATATTAAACATGCTTTTGAGCACTTTCTTCTAACATTTTACGATCTAATTCTTCAGGATTATTGAGTGCATATTGCAACTTATCTTGATCTAAATGCCCGACCCATTTTGCAACGACAATTGTTGCTAATGAATTCCCCACAAGATTGGTTAAAGCACGTGCTTCAGACATAAAACGGTCAATACCTAAAATTAAAGCAAGACCAGCCACAGGAATATGCCCTACAGCAGATAATGTTGCTGCCATAACAATAAAACCTGAACCTGTTACCCCAGCTGCACCTTTTGATGAAATTAATAACACCACAAGTAAAGTAATCTGATGAGAAAGATCAAGTTGAGTATTTGTCGCTTGAGCAATAAAAATTGCTGCCATCGTGAGATAAATCGATGTTCCATCCAAGTTAAATGAATACCCTGTTGGAATAACTAAACCAACAACTGACTTCTCACAACCTGCAATCTCAAGTTTTTTCAACATACGAGGCAATACTGATTCAGAAGAAGACGTACCCAGTACAATCAACAACTCTTCACGAATCATACGAATCATTTTTAAGATGCTAAAACCACAAACACGGCTGATTGTACCTAGCACAATAAAGATAAATAACAAGCAAGTAAGATAGAAACAGATAATTAACTGAGCAAGTTGAGCAAGACTACCAATCCCATATTTACCAATCGTAAACGCCATTGCACCAAATGCGCCAATTGGTGCAAGTTTCATGATCATGTTTACAATATTAAAGAAAACATGTGCAATTTGATCAATAAATTTCAATACTGGTTTACCAGTATCACCTAATTTATGAAGCGCAAATCCAAATAAAATTGCGAAAAGTAAAACTTGTAAGATTTCACCTTCAGCAAAAGCGCCAACAACCGTATTTGGAATAATATTCATCAAAAAATCAACTGTTGACTGGGATGCTCCAGACTCAACATATTTTGAAATACCTGATGTATCTAAAGATGCAGGATCAATATTCATGCCTACACCGGGCTTGGCAATATTAATGACCAATAGACCAATTAATAGTGCGATTGTAGAAACAATCTCGAAGTATAATAAAGCAATACCACCTGTTTTACCCACAGATTTCATACTTTCCATACCTGCGATACCACTAACCACAGTACAGAAAATAACAGGCGCAATAATCATCTTAATTAGACGAATAAATGCATCCCCAAGTGGTTTTAACTGCTCACCAATACCCGGAATATGTTTTTCAACACCATTAACTAATTGTGTGGTACTCGGGAAATAATGCCCCACAAGCACACCTGCAATAATGGCAACAATCACTTGAAAATAAAGTGATTTATACAAAGGTTTTTTAGCCATAATGATAACTTCTTTAGATATTTCCTATGACAGAAATATTTTATTTGTAGCATTTCTTAACAGAAACACAGCCAAGTTATTCTCATAAAACAGCAAAAGATCAATTTTTAAAAATAAAAAACCCCTCTGAAAATGGCATTTTCCAGAAAAGTCATATAATTAAAAATTTTATTGATCTTAATTAAGATTTAAAAGTGATAACAGAACAACCTTTAAATCTATGAGAACAGGAGATTAAAAAATTTAAACGATTTTATTCTAATAAAAAATAATCCATCGGACTTGCAAAAAATGTAATTTTTGTTTAATTAATAATCAATTTTGTATTAGACCTTAGTCTTATCCTGATAAGCTTTACAGTTTCTGACTTTTTTATGTCATAGTATCTTTACTTATTTTTCTGTTCTTTCACGCTTATTTTATGAATACAAAACGCAATTTATATCAAGACTTTGAGCATCCTTTTGCCCAATATATTCGTATTATTGGTAAAGGAAAAAATGGCGCTCGTTCATTAACTTATGAAGAAGCTTATGCTGCCTTTTCTCTGATTTTAAAAAATGAAGTATTAGATGTACAACTTGGCGCTTTTCTCATGTTACTGCGTGTTAAAGAAGAGTCTGTAGATGAGTTAGCAGGATTTGTACAAGCCACCAAAGACCAATTGACTTTTAAACCATTAGAAATTGATTTAGATTGGTCATCTTATGCAGGTAAACGAAAACATTTCCCATGGTTTTTATTGTCTGCTTTAACTTTAGCGCGTCATGGCTATAAAGTTGTCATGCATGGCGCTTCAGGGCATACAGTTAATCGTATTTATACGGAACAAGTTCTTGAATACTTAGGCTATTCTATCTGTCAAAATGAAGATGAAATCGCAACCCAAGTCGCACAACATAATTTTGCCTTTTTACCCTTAAGTGTGATTTCACCATTGCTCAGTGACATGATTAATTTACGCAATGTCATGGGCTTACGTTCTCCAATTCATACTTTAGCGCGCTTAATTAACCCATTTAATGCGCCTGCAACCATGCAAGCGATTTTTCATCCAGCCTATCGTAGCTCTCATCAACATGCAGCATTTAAATTGGGATACCAAAATAGTGCGGTGATTAAAGGAGAAGGTGGCGAATTTGAACGTAACCCTGATGCCAAAACTTTAATTTGCGGTATTCAGCATGGCGAATTATATGAATATGAATTGCCAAAACTGACTGATAATCGTAGCCCAAGTGAAGAACAACTCGACCTTGAAGTTTTTAAAGCGGTTTGGGAAGGTCGACAACACCACGAATATGGCGAAATTGCTGTCATTGAAACCATGGGAATTGCACTTTATACCATGGGTGTTGTATCTGACTATACAACTGCCATGACCCAAGCAAAACAGTTATGGGAAACACGTTGAGCACGATCAACAGCAGATTGAATGAAAAAATATTGCATTTTTTCATTCAATTTTTCAAAATCTAGCTCAACATCTACAAGATCTATCCTGCTTGTTTCATAGAACCCGTTTCTTCAAACTGAGCATGCCAAGACAAGGCTTCACGTAATACATGCGGTGTTTGCCCACCAAGCGCACACGCCTTTTTAAAGTATTTCAATAAATCTGCCTTGTAGCTTGGGTGTGCACAATGCTCAATAATTTTCAATGCACGTTCACGTGGTGCAAGCCCACGTAAATCTGCCAAGCCCTGCTCAGTCACTAAAATATCAATGTCATGCTCAGCATGGTCACAATGACTCACCATCGGTACAACCGAAGAAATCGCTCCACCTTTGGCAATAGACTTGGTCACAAAAATAGCCAGATGTGCATGACGAGTAAAATCACCAGAACCGCCGATGCCATTCATCATTTTCGTTCCTGTGACATGAGTTGAATTCACATTGCCATAAATATCAAACTCAAGTGCAGTATTGATCGCAATAATACCTAGACGGCGAATAATTTCAGGATTGTTTGATAATTCCTGAGGGCGCAACACAATTTTATCTTTATATTGTGCAAAGTTATTCATGACATGTTTGGCACATTCATCTGACAAAGTCATTGAACAGCCTGAAGCAAACTTCATTTTGCCTGAATCAATCAATTGAAATGTACAATCCTGCAAAACTTCTGAATACATTTCTAAATCATGAAAATTTGAATGCTCAAAGCCTGCAAAAACAGCATTAGCAATTGAACCTACGCCTGACTGTAATGGTCCTAAATTTTCAGGCAGATGCCCAATAGCAACTTCATCTTCAAAAAACTGAACCAAATGTTTTGCAATCGCCAAGGTTTCATCATCAGCTTCATCCATTTTGAACGAAGTATCTGGAATATCATTAAATACGATTGCAGAGATTTTGCTCGGATCTACATTGATTCCAACTGTACCAATACGATCACTGGGTTGGGTCAATGGAATAGGATCACGATGTGGACGTGCTTTAGGTACATAAATATCATGTGCACCTTCTAGTACAGGGCTGATAGTATGGTCAATTTCAATAATGACATGATCCGCCATTTCAATAAAATTGGCTGAGTTACCGCATGAACCTGTGGGAATAATTTGACCATCTTCGGTAATTGCTGTTGCAGCAACCACAGCCACATTAATTTTTGGCAAATTTTTATGGCGAATATTATCAGCTAGTTCTGACAAATGCTGATCGATATACATCACTTCGCCATTATTGATGGCTTTACGTAATGATGGATCTGCCTGATAAGGATAACGTCGCGCCAAAGCATCTGCTTCATTTAAACGCCCATCAATACGATTGCCCAAACTCGCTCCTGTTGCCAAGGTAATTTTAAACGGATGGTTTTTTGCATAATCTGCCAATGCCAAAGGCACTGTTTTTGCTTCTCCTGCACCACCAAAACCACTCAAACCCACCACTGCACCATCTTGAATTAACGTAATCGCTTTTTCTACAGACATGACTTTTTCATGTAAAGCTACACAACGAATACGCTCTAAACCGTTTATCATTCAAAAAATCTCAAAATACATCAAAAAATAAAAATTACAGCATGTAAAAACCCATCACCCTTGCGAACAAGGATGTTGGAAAATCTTGAGCTTTAAATTTTTCAGGAAAATAATTAGATTAATTCAACCGCAATAGCAGTTGCTTCACCACCACCAATACACAAAGCTGCAATCCCTTTCTTGCCACCTGTACGTTTTAAAGCATGAATCAATGTGACAATAATACGTGAACCAGACGAACCTAACGGATGACCCAATGCACAAGCACCACCGTTGATATTGACTTTTTCACGGTCTAAATTGAAACCGTCAATTGCAAGCATCGCTACCATCGCAAAGGCTTCATTGACTTCCCAAAGATCAACCTCTTCAGCAGTCCAACCTGTTTGCTTTAATACTTTTTCAATCGCACCGACAGGAGCAATGGTAAATTCTGAAGGATGTTGCGAGTTGGTTGCATAAGCCACAACTTTTGCCAAAGGCTTTAGACCACGTTCAGCAGCAATATCTTCAGAAGTCACGAGTAATGCAGATGCACCATCAGAAATTGAACTCGCATTTGCTGCGGTAATGGTGCCATCTTTTTTAAATGCAGGACGTAAAGTTGGAATTTTATCGACTTTGGCATTTAAAGGTTGTTCATCTTGATCAACCACCACATCACCTTTGCGTGATGATACGGTGACAGGCACGATTTCAGCTTTGAAATAGCCATTATTTACGGCTTCTACCGCTTTATTTAAAGAACTGATGGCATACGCATCTTGTTGTTCACGGGTATAGCCTTTTTTATCCGACATTTCCTGAGCAAGAATACCCATGGATAAGCCTGTTTCAGCATCTTCCAAACCTTCTTGGAACATGTGATCAGTCACTTTGCCATGCCCCATGCGGTAACCTGCACGCGCTTTATCAAGTAAATAGGGTGCATTGGACATCGACTCCATACCACCTGCGACTACAATATTTGCAGAACCTGCTTTGATTGCATCCGCTGCTTGCATCACTGCTTTCATACCTGAACCACAGATTTTATTGATTGTGGTTGCACCTGTTGTATCAGGTAAACCTGCCTGACGCATCGCCTGACGTGCAGGTCCTTGCTTTAAACCCGCAGGCAGTACGCAACCAAAAATCACTTCATCAATATCATTTGGCTGTAAACCTGCACGTGCCACAACCTCTTTAATTGCCACTGCACCTAAATCAGGTGCTGTACATGCGGACAATGCACCTTGAAAACCGCCCATTGCGGTACGTACTGCTTCTACAATCACGATCATTGTTATCTACCTATTCCATCTATTTTCAATTTTGTTATGCACTTGAGCAAGTGAACTTGCTCAATGCTGTCCATAATTTATCTTTCATCATATTCTAATAAATGATTGTCAAAGAATGACTTAATCCTCCCCAACCCTCCTTTTTCAAAGGAGGGAGCTTTCCATAACCAACATTCGCTCCTCTTGCCCCTCCCTTTTTTAAAGGGAGGTCGGGAGGGATTTTCATTTAACTAAAATAATCTTAATCAACTACCTATTCTTTAAAGAATAGAATATTCATCACGCCTGCGCTGTAAAATAATCTTCAGGCAACTGCATCACCAACTCAGCACCCGCCTGAATACGTTGCACACATGCAGCTAAATCAGGTAGGACTTTAGCTACATAATACTGCGCCAATACTAATTTATTTTGATAGAACGCCTCAGGCTTATTTTGTACCGCTTGTGCAATACGTGCAAACATATAGGTATAACTGAGCAAGCCAACCGCATGTAAATAATCAACAGCAACTGCATTAGAGAAATCAGGATTCGTTTGTGCTTGTTCAATAATAAACTGAGTCAGTGCTTCAACTTGCTGACACACCTCTAAAGTAGATGCTTTAATGCTTAGGCTATTATCCATCGATGCTGCAAACTCACGAATCTCAGCAATATATTCAGCAATAAATGCACCTTTCGATTTAATGGTTTTACGACCAATCAAATCAATCGCCTGCACACCATTGGTACCTTCATAAATCTGTGAAATACGTAAGTCACGGATACATTGCTCCATGCCCCATTCACGAATATAACCATGACCACCGAAACACATTTGTGCTTCCAAAACTGAATCCAATGCTTTATCAGTTAAATAGGCTTTGGCAATTGGAGTTAATAAGGCAACACGATCATTGGCTTTACGTACCGCTTCGGCATCGGTTGAAAACTTGGTAATATCCAACTGCTGACCTACATACACTGCAAATGCACGAGATGCTTCATTATTGGCGCGTACATTTAACAACATACGGCGCACATCCCCATGTACCAAAATAGAATCGGCAGGTTTTTCAGGTGATTTCACCCCTGTCGCTGCACGCCCTTGTAGACGATCTGTCGCATATTGCGCTGCATTTTGGTAAGCATATTCAGAAGCACCAATGCCTTGAATCCCCATAGATAAACGCTCATAGTTCATCATGATAAACATTGCAGCCAAGCCTTGATTTTCCTCACCAACAAGGAAACCTTTCGCCGCATCAAAATTCATCACGCAAGTCGCTGAACCTTTGATTCCCATCTTATGTTCAATTGAACCTGCGCCCACTGTATTACGCTCACCCAATGAACCATCTGCATTGACTAAGAATTTCGGCACAATAAATAAAGAGATACCACGTGAACCCGCAGGTGCATTCGGTGTTTTTGCTAATACAAGATGAATAATGTTTTCACACAGGTCATGTTCACCACTGGTAATAAAGATTTTGGTGCCTGTAATGTTATAAGAGCCATCAGCATTAGGTTCAGCTTTGGTTTTGATAATGCCTAAATCTGTCCCTGAATGTGGTTCAGTCAGACACATCGTACCTGACCATTCACCCGTATAAAATTTCGGTAAATAGGTGGCTTTTTGTTCTTCTGATGCAGCCTGATCAATCGCCATACCCGCACCCACCGTCAACAGTGGATATAACATAAAGGATGGATTGGTACTCCAAATCATTTCATCGGCAAGGACGGTCAACATTTTTGGCATGCCCTGACCGCCCCATGCTTCATTGGCACCTAAACCAATCCAACCGCCATCTGCAAATTGCTTAAATGCCTCTTTAAAACCTTTTGGTGTTGTCACCACACCTTGATTAAACTGCGCTCCACCTTCTTCATCTGCTGTACGGTTTAAATCAAGAATCACATTTTTCGAAAATTTCGCCATTTCTTCTAAAATTGCATTGGCTGTTGCCATATCTAAATGAGCTAAATTTTCATTTCCCTGCCAAAATTGTTCAGCTTTAAACACATCATTTAAAATAAAATCCATGTCTTTTAGCGGTGCATTATAAATCGGCATTGTTGCTTTCCTTTCTTTCAACTTTCAAACAAATTCAGTTCTTGAAGCTTTTTAAAATTACAAATCTTTTAATCACGTCCAACTAGATTACTGATATAGCATCGGTTTAGGCTGTTGATTAACTATAAAAACAATAAAATACTTCACTCTAAATAGAAATGTTTTTCAGATTTTTTGACCTCTAAGGTTCAGTTTCCTTGACTTTTTAGCTTTTTGCTTTACATGAAATATTTTGTGAATATTATTTTATTTATTTTTATGCATTTATACTGCTTTGGTTGACTAGAATTTTTTAAATAACTGATATACTTTAGCTACTCTTGTTTATAAATTTTAGGATAACCAATAAATGAGTTCAGTACGCCAACAAAATTTTCTTTTACGCAAAGAGAAAATTTTAACGATGGCAGAAGCATTGTTACTCGATAATAACCAAGATATTACGCTTGCAGAGTTGGCAGCCGAACTTGATATTGCCAAAGGCACCATCTATAAACATTTTAAAAGTAAAAACCAACTATATTTAGAGCTGATTATTTTAAATGAAAAGCGTTTATTAGAAATTTCTCAAGCTTATCATCATGATATTAAAGTTTATGTGTCACAGTACATGCTTTATAATATGCTCAATTCTAATCGCACGATTTTATTGCATGTGATTGAAGAACGTTTAACCAATAATGAACGTAAACTCAAAGAGTTATTTGAAGAACTTTATCATATTCGTGAACAACGTATTTTAGAATTAAAAGATCTCTTTGGCGCACACCTCAAAGCCTTAAACAGCACTATGTCTATTCGTGATTATTTATCATATATTTGGACTGTGACCTATGGTGCTTCACTACTGTTAAATTCAACCTATTACCAAAAGTCGATTGGCTCACGTGAGCGTCTAATTAAACTATATGTTAATCAAGCACTTATGACACCAGATAAATTAACAGATGTAGAGCATCAGACTGAATAATTGATCAAACATCATGATCTGAATTTAGTAACTGACTGGGCAATGGCATTGAATTTACCTGACTAAAAATTTCATAACACATATGTCTTAACCATTGATGACTGGTTTTATGATGGCAAGACATATGCCAATACTGTTTAATCGAGTACGTTGGAAATGAAATTGGTGCAGGTAAAATTTGCAAATTACCACGTGATAATAGAACCTGACTCAAATAATAAGGCACTGTTGCGATAGAGTCTGTGTCTTGCACAACCAAACCCACACCTAAATAACTTGGAATTCGCATTAAAACATTACGTTTTAAATCTAAATTTAAGAGCTCATTGGCAATATGGTAATGTCCAACGCCTGCATCAATATCAATATGTGATTCACTCAAATATTGCTCAACTGTAATTTTTTGCTCACTTAAACGAGGATGATCTTTTGATGCAATCACAACATAAAACTGTTCAAAGAGTTTTTGTTGATAAAAACCATTTTCTAAATGAGGCAAAAAACCGATTGCTAAATCAATTTCACCATTTGCCATTTGATAACTGGTTTCAGATGTAATGGCTCTAACATTCAGTTTGACATGTGGTGCATGTGCCTTTAAGTATTGTGAAATTTTAGGCAATAGTACTAAATGTGATACATCCGTCATGGCAATCGTAAATTGTTGTTGAGATGCAGATTGATCAAAATCAACACTAAAATTATTAATAATTTCAACTTTGCTCAGAGCTTCACTTACCAACGGATAAAGTTGTTTAGACAACTCCGTTGGCACCATTTCATTACCAATACGCAAAAATAAAGGATCGTTATAATGCAAACGTATTTTATTCAGGATGTTACTCACCGTTGGCTGACTCATTTCTAAATGATCCGCAGCCAAAGAGACGCTTTTAAATTTATAAATATAATAAAAAATACTGAGTAACTTACAATCCAGTTCAAACACGAATTTCAATCTCACCTTTTATTTTGACTTAAGAAAAAACCTGCCACGACCATTTATGGGCAAGTCTATGATCTACTTTTTTTCGTCACTTTCCAATGCTAAAACGTATTCTTCATCTTTTAAAATATTTTTTTGCGTGTATTTGTTCATTTTTATTTCAAAATAAAAAGGGTACATCTAGCACTGCACCCTTCATCTGTACACCAATTTATACACCAACGATCATTTCAGCTTATTCAGCAACAAATAAATCTACCATTAATTCATCTTCTGAGTCTGCATAACGATAATTTGAAAAATCACAGACACCTGACTCACGTAAAATTTCTTCATCAATCATTAAACGCCCTGTAATACTACGTTGTTGACTGATTAAAATTTGATAAGCTGCATCTGCCATAATATTTGGTTTACGCGCTCGACTAAATAACGCCTTTCCACCCAAAGAAAATTCAACTGCCGCAGTTGAGATTATTGTTCTTGGCCATAAAGAATTTACACTAATACCATAATGAGCAAATTCTTGATTCATTCCCACAGTTAACATACTCATACCATATTTGGTAATGGTATAAGGCGCATAACTCGCAAACCATTTTTCATCTAAATTTAAAGGAGGTGATAAATTTAAAATATGAGGATTTTCACTTTTCTTCAAATAAGGTAAAGCAGCTTGACTACAAACCAATACTGCACGTGTATTAATTTGATACATCAAATCAAACCGATTAGGGTCTAACATTTCTACGCCAGATAGCTTAATCGCACCTGCATTATTAATCACAATGTCAATACCACCAAAATGTTCAGCAGCTTGTTTCATTGCTTGTGCAACATTGTTTTGATCACGTACATCGACTTGTATTGCTAAAGCTTTTCCGCCTATCGCCTCTACTTCTTTTGCTACTGTGTAAATTGAGCCACCAAGTTTTGGATGTTCTTCTGTTGATTTAGCAGCAATCACAACATTTGCACCATCTTGTGCAACACGTAATGCAATTTCTCGCCCAATTCCACGACTTGCACCTGTAATAAATACTGTTTTTCCTTGTAATGACATAATTTTCCTCAATTCATTATTTTTTTACCTCTTGAATGTACTGTATAAAAATGATCATCCATAGGATCAAATCTGCCAAAGTGATTTTTTCCTTAACAAAATGACCAATTTAATGAAACTCCAGAGTCAGTTAAATAAATTGTATAATTCACAAAAAAATGTCTTTTTTATTTTTCTATGCATACAGCCAAGCTCAAAAGCATTGTTTTTATTCCAATCTGTTAAATTAACTTTATATATAACTTAGTCGCTTTTTCTTTTCTGCATAAATTGATTTAAACGTGGTGATGTTATCGTGAGGCGACATGGATGTCGCCGTTGAGCACAGGTAAAGGGACTTAGCTTGTGCTCAACAAAGGATTTTTGTCACTTTTTATCCTTGAAAAGTGAGGCATTGACTACGCAAAGCAATTTAAACCTTTCAAAGTATGTTGTGTCTGTGCAAACCCATAATTTATATTATCTAACTTTAATCAAATGGTATTATTTCACATAATAAATTCAACAAACGAATATTACAGTTAAAAAAACCTCGCCAAAGCGAGGTTTTCAGTTATCTATTGGATCTTGGATAATTAATAAATTACCATGTGGTTGCGGTGAATCATTTCCAAAGAACGAGCTTCACCTAGTACTTGATGTACTTTATCAGAGGCTAGACCTTTGACAATTTCGGCAGAACGCGAACTGAAATTGACGCGTCCAACCGCAATCCGATGTCCTTGCGTATCCACACATTCAACCACATCGCCACGATCAAAATGCCCTTCAACTGCTTTCACACCCACAGGCAACAAACTACGGTGGTTGTCTTTGATGGCTTTTACTGCACCATCATCAATCACTAAACGCCCTGCTGTTTGTAAATGCGCTGCCAACCACTGCTGATGTGCAGTAACGCGATCATCATCAGTAATAAACAATGTACCTAAAAGTTCACCTGACATTAAACGAGCCAAAACATTGTCACTTTCACCGCTCGCAATGAGTGTTGGGCAACCTGATTTCGCAGCTAAGCGAGCAGCACGCACTTTGGTCAACATACCACCGCGACCAAACTTACCACCACCACCTGCCATATCAAATAATGACTCATCCATTGCACGAACAGTATCGAACAGTTTTGCATTTGGATTTGAGCGAGGGTCTGAGTCAAACATACCTTGCTGATCAGTCAAAATAATCAATAAGTCAGCATGTACCTGCCCTGCAACCATTGCCGCAAGCGTGTCATTATCACCAAAACGAATTTCATCGGTAGAAACCGTATCATTTTCATTAATCACTGGAATCACACGCCAATCAATCAAATTTTGCAAAGCATCACACGAGTTTAGATAACGACGACGATCCGCCAAGTCATCATGAGTCAATAACACTTGTGCTGTTTGAATGGAATGATTTTCCAAAACACTTGACCATGTTTGGATCAAGCCCATTTGACCAATGGCAGCACAAGCTTGCAGACTGGGTAGATCGGTGGGTCGGTTCTCTAGCTTCATGCGAACCATACCTTCAGCCACAGCACCTGATGACACCAAAATAATTTCGTGTCCAGCATTGTGTAAATCTGCAATTTGTTTCGCCCAATGCGAAATTGCATTCAAATCTAAACCTTGCCCATTTGCTGTGAGTAATGATGATCCGATTTTAACAACGATCCGTTTTAAAGCCTTGAGCTGACGTTGCCCATCTACCACTTCTATCATCTTGTCCTCAGTCTTGATGTTCTAAGCAGATATTGTCCTCAATATCTTTTTTAGAAATTAGCGTACGTAGTACACTTCCATTTCCCCATCATCACCATCATCGTCTTCGTCATCTTCTTCCAACATACCTGCTAGGCGTTGTTGACGACGCATTTCACGATAAGCTTCTTTTGCTGCGATGGTTTGTTCACGTGTTTCAACTTCAAGCTGATCACGGAATGCTTTAACTTCTGCTGCATACTCTGGATCTTCAAGCTCACGCTCACGTTGTTGCTCAATCTGATCCATGAGGTAATACACAACAGGTTTTGTGCCTTCAGACATTAAGCCCGAAGTTCTAAATACAGGACCATCCCACTTAAGCTCATCCAGAATATGTTGACACCATTCTTCACGAGTTTCTTCTGCAAGTTGGTCAATCTTATTGAGTACTAACACGATTGGTAATTTTGCTAAAGTTGGTGAGAATTTTTTTAATTCTTCCAAAATGGCTTTAGCATTATATGCAGGGTCAGACCCATCAATTGGTTGTACATCAACAATATGTAAAAGAATACGAGTACGTGCTAAATGTTTTAAGAAACGAATTCCTAAACCTGCACCTTCTGCTGCACCTTCAATTAATCCTGGAATATCTGCCATGACAAATGAACGGTGACTGTCAGCATCTACCACACCCAGATTTGGCACCATCGTGGTAAATGGATAATCTGCAACTTTTGGTTTTGCTGCTGAAACAGCACGAATAAAGGTTGATTTACCCGCATTTGGCATACCCAGTAAGCCAACATCAGCAAGTACTTTAAGCTCTAAACGAATTTCACGAAATTCGCCTTTGATGCCATGTGTGCATTTACGTGGAGAGCGGTTCGTTGATGATTTGAAATGTGTATTTCCTAAACCACCATCACCACCTTGAGCAACAAGGACTTTTTGACCACTTTCAATAAGGTCACCAATAATATCGCCTGACTCGGTATCTACAATTGTGGTACCTACAGGAACTTTTAAAATAACGGTTTCACCGCCACGACCAGCACAGTTTGCGCCAGCACCATTTTTACCACGCTCAGCACGAAATTTACGGGTATAACGGTAATCTACTAAGGTACTGGTATTGTCGTCGGCTTCGATTAATACACTACCACCACGACCACCATCACCACCGTCTGGACCACCAAAGGGTACAAACTTTTCACGGCGAAAACTGGCTACGCCATTGCCACCGTCGCCAGCCTCTACGGTAATGACTGCTTCATCAACAAAGCGCATGCTGCCAATCCTCTAAATACTTTAAAACCGTATATTCTGCCATATTTTGAAAAAATTCTCGAATAGTATTCTTCAGCATTACATGAAATTTGCTTTATTTTGTTGATTTTCTAAAAACCATGCATAAATTTTCATAAAAAATAAGACTTTTATATCAATCTAAAATCAGGCTATACAAATTTTACCGATTATTTCTTTTCATCAACATTTTGTTTCACTCCATCATTTGTAGTTTATAAAGTTAAATTATAAAATCTGCAAAACTTTAACAATGAATACGCTATTTCAAAGGAACTCTCTATTGTCTATTGTCCAAATCAGTGCTGCGCTTGGACCCGCAGAATGTGAACTCGCAGTAAAATACACCCTGCAAGAAATGCAAAAAGAATCGAAAAATCAGAATATTAAGTTTGAAATTATTGAATCCAATGAAACCAAACATGGTTACTCTTCCGTATTAATCAATATTGATGACAGTACACAACCTTGGCTTAACATGTGGTTAGGAACGATTCAATGGACGTTTCAGAGTAAAATTCGTCCCAATCATAAACGTAAAAACTGGTTTGTTGGCATTAGCCAATTTGCCACACCACAACAACTTCCTGCCGATGATACGATTATTTTCCAAGCTTGCCGTGCTTCTGGTGCAGGCGGACAGCATGTGAATACAACAGATTCTGCCATTCATGCCACACATATTGCCTCAGGTATCAGTGTCAAAGTTATGTCTGAACGCAGTCAACATGCCAATAAACGCTTAGCAAAAGAGTTAATTGCCTTAAAGTTACAGCAACAATTAGAAAATCAACAAGCAAATCATAAACAAGCACAGCATTTACAACACGCTTTAGTAGAACGAGGAAATGCCGTTCGAAGCTTTAAAAAGTAAAATACTCATTCAGGAAATACATGCAACAAAAACAATATTATCTTGAAAGTTTAGAAAGTGAAATTTTAGCCATTGCGCCTATTCAAAGCTTAGATGACATTTTAATTTTAACCCAACTTGGAATTCTTTATAGATTTTCTCTTATCAAACAAAGCTTAACTAAAATTTCCCACATTCAACTTACACCGCTCAATAAAAGCAATTAAGCAATTCCCTAATACTTTGCCGCAAAAGCATTATCTAAAACGACGGAGTCTATACACTTTTTAAAGTAAAATAGTCATTGAAACACATTATTGAAAAATTCTTCCTTGAGGTATTTTGACTTTAAACAAAGTAATTTTTTGCTTTCGTACATTAAAATTGCGTTGATTAATAGCTTCAATAAATTCTACACCTAATTCAAATACCTTATTTTCTAAATGATTGATTATTGTTGTAATTAAGACTTATCTAGAGCTTGTTTATTGGCTAAAATTTCAGGTAAATTTCTCTCAATCCAGTCCAATAAGTAGTTTAATTTTTCTGCTGCTTGTGCCCCTAAAAAAGTCAGTTGATATTCCACTCTGGGCGGTACTTCAGGATAAACCGTTCTTAAAATAAAACCATCTCGCTCTAACGTTTTCAAAGTTTGAGCGAGCATTTTCTCACTGATTCCTTCAATTTTTTTTCGAATCTCACCAAAACGATGGACACCTGTACTTAAGCAACGCAGCACTAAAACCGACCATTTACTTGTCAAATGTTCCAAAATTTCACGTGAAGGACATTCACTTGATAAAACGTGACCAATCAGATGCGTGAGTGCATAAGTGCTCATTGAATTTTCTCTTTATCGTAAATAACTTACTTTTATGCATCTACTTACATTAAGTAAGTTTAATCATAATAATAGTAGCATCAAGTTTAAAAAATCACCATGATTAAACATATTATCTTTTGAGTATGTCATCTTAAAAAATAAAAAAGCCATCATCAAAATATTAAAATCTACGCTTTTAATGATGACTTTTCTAATATTTAAGGATGAATATTTTTTATTGGTAAATCAATTTGCAAGTCTAAATCAGCCAATGACTGACGCTTATCGTTATACATCGTGGCATTAAACTTCGCAATTTTCTTCATTGTGATCGGGTCATTGATATTTAATACAGGCTTAAACTTATGTTTTACATATAAATTTAACATTTCATTAAACTCAAATATAACCGTACCACTAAACATAATTTTAATAGGCAATTGATAGGTTCTCTTTAACTTAAATGGCACCTCTAAAGACACAGGAATATCAACTTTTATCGGAAATTTGGGCAACAATTTACTTTGATACACTAAATCTGTACTTGTATCTAAAGGCATCACCGTATTAATTTTTACCACGGTATCATAATCAATATCTACAGAAATTGGTGTTTCCACCACAAAACTTAAATCTGCCAAATAACGCCCTTCTAAAGGCAAATTAAGCTGACGATCAATATTTAACTCTGTATCCAACCTCCCTATTGCTTGAGTTTCTAAATAATTCCCAACATGAATTTGTGTTGGCAATGAATCAGATAACTGAATTTCGGCATTGTGTGCTGAAACTTGCAAAGAAGCTTGAACATTCAAATATAACCAAAACAATACTGCAACCAACAATACAACCAGAATAAAGCTCAAGATCAGTGTACGTACAGAATTAAAAATCATACATTACTCCTGCGCCTGTGATGCAGGTTTAGAAGCGTCTGAATGCAGTTCAGGGGTCTGTTCATTTTTAGATAAACGAATGCTATTTAAAGGAATTTTCAAATCACCCTTTTGAATTTTAACAGGTAAAGTGTTTTTTACATCTACTGTTGCATCCAAAGTTGATTTGATTGGTACATTTAAATGACCTTGGATTGGAATATTCGTTTTCAATGTTGCATTTAAAGGGATATTTAAATTTTGTTTTAAAACTGTACGTACAGGCGCATCAAATTTCAAATGTACCCTTTGATTTAACGGTACTTGCAAATCAATCGGAACATCTATTTTTATTGGAATAATCCCCTTTAATGGCAAAGTAATATCTTTCCCTAAGACCCTCACCTGTACTTTCGTATCGATTGGCATATTTTGGTCGACTTTTAACACTTCTTTTACAGGAATAACCGTTTGAATAGGGACTTGGTTATCAAAATAAACATGTGGTGTTAAAGTTTGAGTGACAGGTAAATTTAGTTTTTCATTGATTGGAATTTCAGCATTTACACGACCAGAAACATCCACATTTAAAGCATCATGGATTTTAACTTTTGCTTGCAAAGGTTCTTTTAAATCAATATTTACAGATTGATTTTCAAGTGGAATATAGATATTAAAATGCTTAAATACCCAAATCGCAATCAATACACCACATAACGCAGCAAAAATAATAAAGAGTAATCCACCCAATACATGTTTCGTTTGCAAAATTCTTCCTTAAACTTAATATTTGTTTTCCAACATTCTAGCGTTTATGTGATGCTTTTAACGTTTTTTTATGTGTGGTAAATGTCCATTTGTTCACAAATCATGCTATTTTTCATCATTTTTAATTCAGCGATAATAAAATACCGTTCTTATTTTTATCAAGCATAAAAAAAGAGGCAAAAGCCTCTTCTTTATGAGTCTGAATTTATTCAGGTTTTGTCAATTCTGTCATCGACCAACGAGGTGTTGTCGTCACAGACAATCCATCCTGTTGCCCTGCTTTTAAACGCTGATAACCCGCAAATGCAATCATTGCGCCATTATCAGTACATAAAGCAGGTTCAGCATAATAAACCGTGGCTTTAATTTTCGCCAAATCAGCTTCTAAACGCTCGCGTAAACGCTTATTTGCACTTACACCACCTGCAATGACAAGTGTCTTCAAACCAGTTTGCTTTAATGCTTTGACTGATTTTTTCACTAAAGTATCTACTAATGCTTCTTGAAATGAAGCTGCGATATCAGCATCGCGGTTTTCACCTTGCTCTAGCTCCGTTTCTAATTTTTTTAACTGCACAGATACTGCTGTTTTTAAACCGCTAAAAGAAAATTCTAAACCTTGATGCAACATGGGACGCGGAAATGCAAAAGCATCTTTATTTCCCTGTTCTGCCAATTTAGAAATATTTGGACCGCCTGGATAAGGAAGTTTCAACATTTTTGCAACTTTATCAAAAGCTTCACCAGCCGCATCATCAATAGACTCGCCTAAAATTTCATACTCACCAATGCTATGCGCAGCCATGAGTTGGGTATGACCACCTGAAACCAACAAAGCGACGAAAGGAAATTTTGGTGGCTGTGCTGATAATAATGGCGCCAACATATGACCTTCCATATGATGCACACCAATTGCAGGTTTATTTAAAGCAAAAGCTAAAGTTCGCCCAAATAAAGCCCCTGTCATCAGTGCACCCATTAGACCTGGACCACGTGTATATGCGATTGCATCAATCTCAGACTTTTTCACATCGCTTTGTTCAAGCAATTGATTAATCAATGGAATGAGTTTACGTACATGATCACGTGAAGCAAGTTCAGGTACAACACCGCCATATTCTGCATGCAGTTTAATTTGACTATAAAGTACCTGTCCTCTTAAGCCAACTTCACTGTCATACAGCGCCAATCCTGTTTCATCACAGGAAGTTTCTAAGCCAAGAACGATCATTAAACTGCCTTTTACCCGTATCAAAATATTGCTGAAGCTATTATAGACTTGTGATATGAGATGTAAATGAGTAAAATACTGACCTTCACTTGTGATCAAGGGTAATTTAGCCCTAGATCTTATCCATAAACCAATGAGGATTCTTCATGCCACAAGTTAAATTGAAAGAAGGCGAACCAGTAGACGTAGCTATCCGTCGTTTCAAACGTTCATGCGAAAAAGCAGGTGTTCTTGCTGACGTTCGTAAACGTGAATTCTACGAAAAACCTACTCAAGAACGTAAACGTAAAAAAGCTGCTGCTGTTAAGCGTTACCAAAAGAAATTGGCGCGTGAATCAGTACGTACTACTCGCCTTTACTAAGATTTATTTGTGAATGATTGACTGACTGGACAAAATTAATGACTACTTTAAAAAACCAAATCACTGACGTTTTAAAAGCCGCTATGCGCGCTAAAGAAATGGATAAGTTAACGGTAATTCGTGGTCTACAGGCAGCAATCAAGCAAATCGAAGTCGATGAGCGCATTGAGCTTGATGATACTCAGGTTCTTGCGGTCATTGAAAAGCAAATCAAACAACGCAAAGAGTCGATTAAAGCCTTTTTGGGCGCTAATCGCGAAGATTTAGCTAGTAAAGAACAAGCCGAAATTGAGGTTTTATCTCAGTTTCTACCTGAAGCTATGTCAGAGGACGAGCTTGATTCTCTCATTGCGCAAACAATTGAAGCGCAAGGTGCTACTAGCATGAAAGATATGGGTAAGGTGATGAATTCTCTACGTCCGATCATAGCCGGACGTGCCGATCCTGCACAAGTTTCTGCTAAAATCAAAGCAAAACTCGCTTAAGTACTTATATTTAAAAATCTTTTTTGTTTGATTTGGTCTATTTAATTCACTTCAAAATCGTTATTTTGCAATGAAATAATATTAGCAATTAAATAGCCCAAAATCTTCTAGCAATCATTTTCTATTTTAAATCACACTGAATATTATACTTTTTCACAATTTGCATTTCTGGTGAAGTATTTACCTTAGAAATAATATCTTGTTTTGTGATAGACATATATGATGGTGGTAAATTTGCACGGTTTTCATCTGTTGTTTTATACATATCGTCTACATATTGTTTAACTATAGCGCAATACTGAACTTGTTGTTGTGCATTAAATGCGGTAATTTGCGGATCTAAACTTCTTAAAAAAGACTTCATTTGACTCGTATATTGTGTTGATATTTTTTCCACATCTCGCACATAACGGTCTGTTGCAGCTGCAACTGCATTTTGTATACAACCTAGTAATACAATTACAGTCATTATTTTTTTCATAAACATACTTCAAAAATTGAAAGATTACATTAGTGCTAAGCCTAACTTTTTCTATTGAAAATAGATATTTATATTTGTTACAAAGTGAATATTCAATAAAATTATATAGCATTATATACGCATTTTTTGCTCATCCTGCATGACTTTTAAACGCGCTTCAATACGTGAACTCATCGCATTATTTTCTTTAGCTAAACGCTGTGCATGCAAAAGAGATTTAATCGCATTTTCCTCATCACCTGACCAATATTGCGCTTCAGAACGGTAACGTAAAACATTGACTGTGCGCATTGGATTATTTTTATCAAGATTTGCGGCTTGTTGTAAAAGTTGCCAACCTAAAACATCCATTTTATTTTTACTGACAAAACGATTGATCAAGCTTTCTGCCTCTTTACCTTTGTTCTGGCGAATATACACTTCAGCAAGTTTATAACCCAAAGCACGGTTTTCAGGCATGATCCGTTGTTTGCTAATAACAGCATTATATGCATCTTCTAATTTATTTTGACCTAAATAAATATCTGCTTGAAGTAAATGTAATAAGCTATGATCAGCATCCATAGCGCTTGCTGCATTTAAATAATTTTGCGACTTTCCATAATCTCCTAGTTTTAAATGATAGGCGCTCGCAGCCAATAAGCCTGCATAACTTTTTTGCTGTACTAAATTATCAAGTTGTTGCTGCGTGGCTTGATCTGAAATTGCTGCGGTATACCATTTAATAATCTCAAAGTCCTGTTGATGCTGATTAAATAGTACACGTGGAAATTGTTGGGCACGTAAACGGGCTTCGCTCATACGTTCAGTTGTGAGTGGATGCGTAAACCAAAAATCTGGTAGAAAACTTAAACGACTTGTTGAACGATGCATTGTTTCAAAAAAGTCAGCCATACTCTCAGGATTATAGCCAGCACCATACATAAATTGCATTCCTATACGGTCTGCTTCACGTTCTTGATTTCGGCTATAACTGAGTTGCTTGTCAAGTAATGCAGCTTGTGTACCTAACATCACCGCCGTACCAACATCACCATCAGCCTGAGATGCAATTGCTGCACCCACAATAATGCCTGCTAGAGCCAGTAAACCTTGCCCCTTAAAAGCCTCTTGAGAACGACTATAATGACGTTGTGTCACATGTGCAATCTCATGTGCCATGACACCAACAACCTCATCCATACTTTTTGAGGATGTTACCATTCCTGTATTCAGTGCAAATAACCCACCAGGTACAGCAAACGCATTAATTTGCGGATCTTTAACAATGACAAGCCCTATAGGCGTTCCTACTTGTGTTTGGCTTAAAATTTTAGAAAATACCAACATAAATTGGTCTTCAAGCCATGGATCTTGCACGATTGGCATTTGATGTTGAACTTGGCGATAAACTTTCTCACCAATCATCTTTTCTTTTTGTTGATCAATTAAGCCCACACCACTACCAATTTCAGGAACTTCAAACTTTGGCGCAGTGGTGGGATAAAAGTTTTCAGTCGCCTGTACAAGACAACTGATACTTATCCCTAATATCAACAAAATCTTTTTCAATACCATGCTCTAATCAATACTTTTCATCACTATAGCATTGGATCTTGAACAAATTCGAGACAAAATGTAGCAGTTTTTAAACTACTTTCTAAAGTCCAAATTTCTCATTAACAACATAATGTGGTACTCGTCCTTCTAAAGCCTTAACTAGATTTTGATAGGCTAAATGAACCATTTTTTGACGGGTTTCTTCTGTTGCCGATCCAACATGTGGCATTGTCACAACATTATCTAATTCAAATAATTCAGAGCTTTGTAAAGGTTCTTTTTGATAAACATCTAAACCTGCTGCAAAAATTTTCTGTTGCTTTAAGGCTGTGATCAAGGCATTTTCATCTACAACTGAACCACGTGAAATATTGACAAATACAGCATGTTTTTGCATTAAATCAAACTCTTCTGCACCAATAAGCGCTTTTGATTGTGCATTTAAATCCACAGCAACGATCACAAAATCAGATTGTTGCAATAAATCTTTTAAACTGCGGTATTGTGCATTTAACGGCTGAGCCAATTCTAGTTTTTCACGACGATTATGGTATAAAATATTCATATTAAAACCATAAAAACCACGACGGGCAATTGCCGCACCAATATTCCCTAAGCCAATAATTCCCAGTGTTTTACCAAAAATATCCTGTCCAAATTGAGCCGAACCCACTGTACGTGTCCACTGACCTTGTTTTGTCCATTGATCTAAACTAGGCACTTTACGTGCTGCACTCATTAATAATGTAAATGCCAAATCTGCTGTTGTTTCTGTTAACACATGGGGTGTATTACTCAGCCAAATTTTCTTTTGATTTAAATAGTTAAGATCATAATTATCATATCCCACACTGACCGATGAAATAATTTTTAATTGTTGTGCAGGTGCTAAATTGCTTTCATTTAACAAACGCCCTGCACCAATCATTGCATCGGCATCCACGACATGTTGACGAATTTGCTCATTGACATCGCCCATCTTAGGATTAATGACAACAACTTGATATTGCGCTTCTAACTTACTTAAAATATCCGTATCAATTTTACTAAATACCACAACTTTTTTTTGCATCGTACTTCCCTGCGCCTAGTCAATATTACTCATCTTTGCCTTACTTTGCATAAAACCCCACAAACGGCGTTTTAGCAAAGGTTGTGCTAACATTTCCGCTAAACTGGCTAATTGGATACTCTCATCATTCTGTAAATAGCCAATAGAGCCAAGTGTTAAAATCACTTTATCTTGTTTCAAAGCAGCTAAAAAACCTTGTATATAAATTTGAGCGCCGCGTCCATCTTGAAATTGTGTCAGTGGAAATGGCCATTTTAATTCAAAGTATTCCCCACTCATCGCATTTTGAATATTCATCCAAAGTTGCTGTTGTTCTGCTTGTATATGAGTAGCATCTACGACAATTACACAGCTTTCTAAACAAAAAGCTTGTAACTGGAAAGGCTCAACTTTACTTTCTACAATCGTGTCTTGTTGTGATACAAGCACAGGCTCAGCAACTTCAGACGCGATTTCTCGTGAAACGATATGTTCTGGAACATTTAAAATTTCACTTTGAACTGGCTCTTTTTGCTTAACTTGCTCTGGCTCAATTTTAAATTGCACATCTGAAATGATTTCTTTTGCAGCAGTGTCTCGATATAAAGTCTTTGGATATTGGCGCACAGGCACACCCTGCTTTGGAATCCACAGATCTATTCCAAGAGCAGCTAAAATATTTCGCTGATGTTCCTGCACGTTTACATTCATCACATTATTCAATCTTTAATTCAGCACATATTCTACCGAGCTTTGCACATTTTTGCTGTGATTTCTCTTCGTCCGCTCATTAAAACAACAAAGCATTTTACCCATAGAATTCAATGTATTAGTGAATGAAAATAAACCATATCAAATCTAGATTGATTTTAGATACATTCTAAATAATCATGATGCTATTTTTCTTTTGCATTTGATCCACAATTTCTTCAGTTTCAAAACCTAAACGCCAATACAATAACTCTAAAACATCTAACTCATCTTGAGTAATGATGCGATCATGCCACAAACAAACTTCTGCAACACCCAAAATACTCAAACGATCTCTTAATAATAAGCCTGCAATATCATTTAAAATTTCACTTAAATCAATTGGTTCATCTGAAATTTCACGAAATAATTCCAATTCTTCCCGAGTTAAAACACGTTGTAAAATGTCATATCGAACTTCTAATTGGTTTTCACTATTAATTTGCTGCACATGCAATAAAGCATCAATTAAACGCACAATTTGCGGCTTTACTGTTTCTAAAGAAGATGGCGTATGCATCGGCAATAAATGCAATTCAGCTTTTACACGCTCAATCAGCAAAGCATCCAGCAAACCTATTTCACCATCTTCTTGAATAATTTTAGCCAATTTAGTGACAAACTGACGTGCGCTTGTAGCAGGCATATTGCCCAAATTTGCACAAGCATCGTGAAAAATTTGAATATGAACACGACCATCTAAGTTCAACAATGAATCTACAATCGCGCGACTCACTTCCGCTGTTGAAGGAATAAACTCTCGATATTGGCGAATCATGAGAATCGCAACCATGACCTCACGAGACCCTGTCGAAGTTTGCATCGCTCGCTGTAATAAATCAGGACGTTGCATTTGTCGCCTAACTTCTGAATTTAGTGGCTTGATTGCGTCATTTAATGCAAAACTAATCGGTGATAAACGCATCAAAGGTAAAGGTTGCGGCGAAATCCACGGTGTATAACTTTCTGCACTCAACTCTTCTAAAGGACGCATTAATACAAAAAGAGGCTGACTGCGTAATTTTTTTAAATTTTCTATTTGTAAATCTTGTAATAATGTTGGGTTTAACTCATAAATACGATCTTCAATACTTGGATGAATATTCAACCAACTTTGTGGGCTTAATGAGTTAGCAAAACACATATGAGCAATGGACTCAGAATATTCACTATGAATCTGAGAACCCGCATGATGCACATAAATCCGCAATAAAGTTTGTATATTGGCATTATTTAACATCAAACGTTTTGCTTTATAATCATTATAAAAAGTACGTCCGCCCAGCGTAAAATATTTAATTAAACGAGAAATTAAAATCCCCATACTGCCAATCAGCCAAATCACACCGCCAATCGCAACGAAACTGGTCTCAAATTTATGACGTCGTCCTTTTTCGTAAACACTAAACCCTTGCTTCGCAATTTTACTTCCTAATTGACTAAAAGAAGTTAAACCACTATACAAAATTTTCAAACGGGTATTTTCCTTCGCTTCACCTGATAAAATTTGATTAAATTCATGTCCTAACAAGCCATAAAGCTCTAGCTCATCTAAGTTTTGTAAAGCTCCCCACGTTAAAATAATCACCGTATCTCGTGGATGCAAACCTGCTGTTAAAGCATTGACTCCCACCTCATCAGGTAAGACATAAATACTGGGCAAATCAATATCAAAATTTTGTGCTAATTTTTCTGTAATTTTTAACGCCACATTTTCTTCAGGCGTACTTTCAATCAAACTTAAACGGCGTGCTTTTAATTGTTTAGCAAGAGAATGCCCACCTTCTCGAAACACATAAAATTCATAAATAATTGACCCTAAAATAACAACCAATAAAGCCCCAACACACAATGGACTAAATGTATGCCAAAAAATAGACTCTAAAGGGTTAATATAATGAACCAATAAACCGAGTACAGTATTTAAAATAAAAATTGTAATCAGTACAGCAACTGAACAAATACTGGCAGACCACAGTATATTTTTGTTTTTTATTAAATAATGACTGACATCTTTCAATGTAAACATCCTCATTACATTGTTAAGCTATGGATCTCAATAAGCATTACACTAAGCTGATTGCTCAAACATCATAAAGTAAAAAAGCGGGAATTACCCGCTTTTTAAAAGTTTAACGCTAGATTCAGCATTAAGCCCCTTCTTTAATTCCACTTAGATCAACAGATGCTGCATCGATATTAACATCGATATAACCATCTTTTTGCTTTTTCGCCATATCACTACGGCTATTTTCTAAGTCAGTCAGATATTGTTCATCAATATCACCTGTCACATAAATACCATCAAATACTGAACAATCAAACTCTTGAACTTCAGGAACTTTATGGGTTTTCACTGCTGCTTTAAGATCATCCAAATCTTGGAAAATCAAACGGTCAGCACCAATAATTTCTTGAATTTCCTCAACAGTACGATGTGATGCAATCAATTCAGCTTTAGCAGGCATATCAATACCATACACATTTGGATATTTCACCATTGGTGCTGCTGAAGCAAAATAAACCTTACTTGCACCTGCATCACGTGCCATTTGAATAATTTCATTACACGTTGTACCACGCACAATAGAATCATCAACCAGCAAAACGTTTTTGCCTTTAAATTCAAGCTCTACAGGGTTTAATTTTTGACGAACAGACTTTTTACGTTGCTGTTGACCTGGCATGATAAAGGTACGACCGATATAACGGTTTTTCATAAAACCTTCACGGAATTTCACACCTAAAGCATTTGCCAATTCAAGCGCAGACGTACGACTTGTATCTGGAATTGGGATCACCACATCAATATCGTGCTCCTCACCCCAATCACGCAAAATTTTCTTCGCTAAGGTTTCACCCATTTTTAAACGTGCTTTATACACAGAAATGCCATCAATGATCGCATCTGGACGTGCAAAATAAACATATTCAAAAATACATGGGCGATAGCGAGAATCTTCAGCACATTGTTGTGAGAAAAATTCACCTTGCGAATTGATAAAAATTGCTTCGCCTGGTGCAATATCACGCTCAACTTTAAAGCCAAGCGCAGTAATCGCAACAGATTCAGAAGCAATAATATATTCTTTTTCGCCATTTTCAGTTAAACGTGAACCGTAAATTAATGGACGAATACCATTTGGATCACGAAAACCAACAATACCATGCCCTGTGATCATTGCGACAACACCATAAGCACCTTTACAACGCTCATGGACACGTTTAACAGTATGGAAAATATCTTCCGCTTTTGGCTCTAAAGTGCCACATTTTTGCAATTCGTGTGCAAAAACGTTTAACAATACCTCTGAATCTGAATCAGTATTCATATGACGTAAGTCAGTTTTGAATAAATCATCATGAATATCAGCAGCATTGGTTAAGTTACCATTGTGTGCAAGCGTAATACCATAAGGTGAGTTTACATAAAATGGTTGTGCTTCTGCACTGCTTGAAGAACCAGCAGTTGGGTAACGGACATGACCAATCCCGTAATTACCTAACAACGCACGCATGTGACGAGTATGGAAAACATCGCGTACCATACCGTTATCTTTTCTTAAAAATAATCGACCGTTATGACAAGTTACAATCCCAGCTGCATCCTGTCCCCGATGTTGTAACATCGTTAACGCATCAAATAACATTTGGTTAACAGGTGATTTACCGGCTATACCAACGACTCCACACATAGCTACCTCGCAGACCAGCTAGGATTAATAAAATGGGTTCTTAGTTGAGTGTGCTGAACGATCTTCTTGTGCTGAAGATCCATTCTTAGACTCAGTTTTTGAAGCATCATCAGAATGTGCCTCAGAATGAATATGGCTAAGTGCTTCATTTGCTGCTTCTTTAGAAAGCTCTGTTGCTAAAGGTGCATAAGGCAAAAGAAATTGAATCATTTTGGATTGTTTCCATAGGGGTGAAATTTCCACCCATGGTCCCACGCCTTGCATAGTTATGAGGACGATGAACAAACCTTTCAAGCTGCCCAGTGTCCCACCTGCTAAACGATTGAGCGGTCCAAGCTTAAAAGTCTTTAAAATTCGGTTGAGTAGCGCTGTTACAATCCATGTAAGAACAACAATAATTAATACAACAAAAGCAAAGGCAGCAATTTTTTGCACCACAGGATCTTGACTTAATATCGCCATGGAGGGAGCGAAAATAGCTGAATATTTTGCTGCAATAATCAGTGCAAAAACCCAACCCACTAAGTTCGCAAAGGCATTTATAAATCCTTTTCGCAAACCGTTTAGCCCTCCAATGAGCAGTAGTATAAGTATAACAATATCTATGGTGTTCATTTTAGATCATAGCGTCAACACAGTCCTTAATTAAAGTCGGACCTGTGTAAATCATACCACTATAAATTTGTACTAAACTTGCACCTGCTTGTTGCTTTGCTACTGCTTGATCACCAGATAAGATCCCACCCACACCAATCAGTGGAATTTCATCTTTTAATAATTTTGAAAAAGCCGCCAAACATGCTGTACTTTTTTCAAAAACTGGGGCACCAGATAAACCGCCTGCTTCATCACCAAAAGCTAAGCCTTCAACACCTTCACGTGACAAGGTTGTATTGGTCACAATCAAGCCATCAATTTTAAATTCTAATAACTGTGAAGCAATAAACTGAATATCACTTTGCTCTAAATCTGGTGCAACTTTTAATACTAAAGGTACATAATGCTGATATTCTTCAGCAAGTTCAAGTTGACGTTTCTTTAAAGTTTCAAGTAATTCAGTTAAGGCATGCCCACTTTGCAATGAGCGCAAATTTTGAGTGTTAGGTGATGAAATATTTACCGTAATGTATGATGCATAAGCATATACTTTTTCAAGGCAAATCAAATAATCTGAAACCGCATCTTCAACAGGTGTTGTGGCATTTTTACCGATATTAATCCCTAAAACACCTTTAAATTTTGCAGCTTTTACATTTTCAACGAGCTGATCAACGCCATCATTATTAAATCCCATACGGTTAATAATGGCTTTTGCTTCTGGAATACGGAATAAACGAGGTTTTGGATTACCTGCTTGAGGCTTAGGCGTAATTGTACCAATTTCAATAAAACCAAAGCCGAGCGCAGCCAAGGCATCAATATACGCACCATTTTTATCTAAACCTGCCGCTAAACCAACGGGGTTAGGAAATTGGATTCCCATGCATGTAACAGGTTTAGGCGCAATCTTTTGACGCATTGCTCCGACTTTATGCGCTGATTTTAACAGCGATAATGTCAGTTCATGTGCACGCTCCGGTGCTAAAGAAAACAACAATGGGCGAGCAAGTGAATACATCATAGCTAGAAAAGTCTACTGCTTTTTAAGTTGCCGTATTATAGGCACAGTATGGCAAAAAGGCTATGCTTACTACTGCTTTATTTTCACCGCTTAATGCACTGTCGCTGTTAATTTAATCTGTGAATCGACTTTTATGAGTTCCATTTTTTCAATGCTTACACCCATTTGTGCAATTTGTGTTAAAAAGTTTGCCAATACAGCATAATTTTCATGTTGCCCAACAATTTGAAACTGCTCACCCACTTGTTGACTCGCGATTGATAAACCTTGTTGTTGTGCGACACGTTGAATTTTATCAGGCACGGTCAAAGATAAATCATCAGCAGGTTTCATTGTCACGACATTACTCTGCATCCACACAACAAGATCTTTAAGTTCATTCAGCCGTTTTTGTTGATTTTCTGCTGCTTTATGAGTTGACCACAATGCTGAACCCACGATAGCAACCACCACAAAAATCGTAGTAAAAACAACCATTACTCGTTCACGCATTGACATTTTATCAAGCTGATCTGTAATTTTTTCTGCCCAAGCATCAAAGCGATGTTGAATATTGTCTATTGCTTTCATTATTGTATTTTCACCAGTCCTACAACAGAAGCACCTTGTGTCTGTATCGTCCCAAGTTCTGCTTTAAAACCTTGCTGATTAAGCTGTTGCACTAGCGTCTGTAATTTATCTGAACTGGTTGCAATCAAATCCATATTCAAAATCGTATTATCATAATTGACTTTATTTGCCACAATTTGATGCTGCATTAAAATAGGTCCAACTCGACTCAAAAGTTGCAATGCTTGTGTATTCGCACTTTGACTCAAACGCAAATTACTTTCAAATTGGCTTTTAATATTTTGCTCAGTTACTCGACTATTTGTACCAAACCAAGATTTGTATTGATCAATCGCAATCAATGCTGTTTGATCTGCAACTTTTCGTAGTTTCACCCAACGTAACGCATCAAAACTTAACTGTACTAAAATTAAAGCCAAACATAATACTGCACAAGCTTTCCAATACCCAGAAACCGAACCACTTTGCTCTTTGGCTTTAGGCAGCACATTAAAGGGATGATTTTTTAATTTTTTCGCTGCTAAGAATTGATAATTAAACTGCTCAAGATATTCAGTTGTCGTTATAGCAAAAAGACTATCTAGTTGTTCAGCAGTTAATTGAGCATATTTATATCGTCGCTCTTTTTCAGAAAAGTCAAGATATAACGCTAAATCATCAACAGAATTTCCCATCCACTCATTTTCACGAACCAACAAATGCCCATTCAAACTAGCAAGCACAGTTTGTTTCACCTCAGGCACAGGCAAAATAAGAAAATCGGGTAATAAAGAAACCACTTTTACAGGCAATAAAGACAATGAATGCTGCATCGTGGTTACAGCATATTGATGTATACCTAAAATTGTTACCTGATCTGGAGCTTGAAAGTGTGAAAATACTTTCATCTGATCAATAGGTAAAATGACATATTCTTCAAGTAAGTATTTTAGTCCATCTGGACCCAGTTTTTTATATTGTTCTTTCGTCAAGCTTTGTTGCAAAATTTGCACTTCACGACTTGGAAAATAAACAACGGCTTCTTCACCTTGATGAAGTTTCAACTCTTGAATCAATTGCTCAAGACTTACAGCACTATGCCATGCATCACCCTGAGACCACTGCCAAACCCCATCGGCTTCTGGCATCCATAAATACAACATTAATTTTGTTCTGCCGTGTTATTTGTTCTAAAATGCTTTTACGCTGTTGGAATAAAGGCTTTTTGTTGTGTAGATAAACCTTGAGCAATCACACTTTGCTCATAAATACGAGCTTCTGCAAGCGCAAAAGGATGAAAATTCTCACCTGTTAATTGTTCAGCAATATGTGCAACAACATTCATGTGACAAACCACAATAATATTTTCAAATGGCAATTGTGACAACCAATCTATTGCATCTTTTGCATCATCATCAGGTTTAATTTTATCGCAAATCAACACACTGACATCTGAAAAATAGTGTTGTAGATGCGCTAATGTTTCTTGAGCACGTAATAATGGACTCACAATAAACACATCTGGTTTATCCAAATTTTTTAAATACTGTGCTGTTTGTTCTGCTTGCTCATGACCACGTGCTGTTAATGGACGCTTATGATCATTCCCATTGACAGCAGGAACTGCCTCACCATGACGAACTAAAGTCAGTTGCATAAAATTTCCTTATTGATTTGTTTTGAATTATACCGATTCTTTATGACAACACTATCTCAGTTTGACAAAAATTTAGACTTCATGATGGGGTAAAACAAACTCTACATCACTACGATGTCCATTTTTCATTAATGATACCGCAATATTTAAAGGTGGCGCACCTTCAAAGATCACTTCATGTAATGCAGCCGTAATTGGCATATAAACATCTAGCTCTTTTGAACGAGTATTGACTTGAACGATGGTATTAATACCTTCAGCAGTTTGCCCAAGTTCTTTGGTCGCCTGCTCTAAGGACTTACCTGAACCCAATGCAAAACCCACTTGATAATTACGACTCAAAGGACTATTACAAGTGGCAAATAAATCACCAACACCAGATAAACCAAGAAAAGTTAAAGGGTTTGCACCTAGCTTCACCGCAAAACGACTCATTTCTGCTAAAGCACGTGTCAAAATCATACTTTTGGTATTTTCGCCTACTTGATATGCAGCCGCCATTCCCATTGCGACAGCATAAATATTTTTTAATGCGCCTCCAAGTTCTACCCCATGCACATCATCACTACCAAACACACGAAATAAAGCACTATGTAAGGCTTGTTGTACGGCATAACGTACAAGTTCAGAGTCACTTGCAATCACTGTACCCGCAGGCTGACCCGCCATGATTTCTTTTGCAAGATTAGGACCCGATAAAACACCATAAGGTACTTCTGGCAACTCATCACGAATAATATCGCTCATAAAATTAAAGCTTTTCGCCTCAATCCCTTTGGTTAATGACACAACCGCCTGAGCACTGATAAAAGGCTTAATTTTCTTTAAGACATCACGAAATGAATGGCTTGGGATTGCCACTAAAATAATATCACGATCACGAACAGCTTTTTCTAAATCTGACTCTGCTTTTAAGCTAAGCTCTAAAGGATAATCAGGCAAATAGCGTTTATTTAAATGTGTAGCATTCATTTCCTCAGCAACAGCTTCATCACGAATCCAAATCATGGTATCACAACCATTTCGTGCTGCTGTATTTGCCATTGCTGTACCAAAACTACCGCCCCCTAACACAGTGACTCTTAACGCAGTTTTTTGATTTAATACTACAGGCTCAACCAAATCTGAAAATTTTAACTCTGACATTATTGTTATCCTAAAACATAACTGATGTTGATATTAAGGGTTCATTCTTATTTAAATTTTAAAATGCTTTCCAAACTGAAACATGAGCTTCTGTACTTTGTTCAGCACGTGGAGCGATCGCTTTTGCCGCAGTTCCAATATAAATAATCCCTGAAATAAGATCGTCAGGTTGTAGCCCTAACTTTTGTTTTAATAATTTTGACTCAACAACTGCACCACTACGCCACATACTTGCAAAGCCTTGCGCTTGTAACGAAAGTAAAAAGTTTTGAATAGCAGCACCTGAACTTAATGTTTGTTCAAATGTAGGAACTTTAGGATGCTCGACAAAACGTGTCACCGCCAAAACTAAAAGTGGCGCTCTAAAAGGATGGGTTTTTACACGTTCAACTTGAATAGGATCCATTTCTCCTAAATTTTGAACTGCCTCCGCCAGTAACTCACCAAAAGCTGCACGCTGATCGGCAGATACAACAATAAAATGAGTTGGCTTTAAACGATGATGGTCAGGCGCAGTTAAAGCAGCTTGAAATGCGAGTTCTAATTGTTCTGCATTGGGTGCAGGCTCAATTAAATGCCCAACAGACTGACGTTGATGAATATTTTGCTGCACAATTTGAAGATTTGAATCTGCCATTGACCATGTTCTATAAAAACCTTTTGAATCAAGATTAGCATAAACTTTTAAAAAAGCGTGATATTTGCTGAATTTACTCAACACAATTCTGACTATTTCACAGGACTGCCATATAAAACATCATATTTAATACATATTTTGGCATTTTTATCTCTATTCCTGTGCTGCAATATCAGGATCATTTATTATTTAGAGCGAACCTATGAAAAAAACGCTTATTATCGCATCTATGCTGTCTAGTGCTTTCTTATTTACGGCTTGTAGCTCCAATCCAACTCAAACTCAAGCGATTCAAAAACCAAACAACCAATATGAAGTGACTGGTTTAGGCAAAAGTCAGATCATTTCCAAAAATAATGCGATCAGCGCAGCAAATAATGCTTGTGGTAAAAAGGCGACACCTATTGTTATAGATGAAAAAGTTGAATTTAATGGCGCGCTAAAAGGTGTTTTTGATGAACAAACAGGGAAAATGATTACGGCTGCGGCAGGTGTATTAGGTTCAGTAATTGGTAAAGGTGGTATTGAAAAAGATACAGATTATCAAACAACATTGACTTTTACTTGTCAGGCGAATGCTTAACTCCTATAAAAAAAACCTCTCAAAATCGAGAGGTTCTTTTATTTTTAGCGCTTTAAAAACAGCTTAGCAATAACCATCCAAGCGTGTTAAAGGCAATTTTTGTCCAATCGCTTTTTCAATTTCTGGTAAATAAAAAGCATCATCTTCAGATAAAAAGCTAATACTTACACCTTGAGTACCTGCGCGACCTGTACGACCAATACGATGCACATAATCATCTGACTGCTCAGGAAGCGTAAAATTCACCACATGAGAAACGCCATCTACATGAATACCACGCCCTGCAACATCTGTAGCAATCATGATATTGTGCTGACCATTTTTAAATTGATCTAACATTTTCAAACGCTTATCTTGCGCGATTTCACCTGAAAGCATCACGACTTTATAACCATCTGATTTTAAATGATCGTAAAGCTTTCGAACTTGATCTCGTCGATTTGCAAAAATCATGACTTTTTCAATCGGCTCATCAGACAATATTTCTCGCAACAAACGATACTTATCTTTCTTTTCAACAACATAAATACGTTGCTCAACATCCTGATTGGTTTTCTTTTCAGGTTCAATTTCAACAGTTACAGGATTAAACAACCATTGTTGAGCAAGGTTTAAAACGTCATAGCTGAATGTTGCAGAGAACATGAGCGTTTGACGCTGTTCTTTACGTGGTGAATAACGCACAATCCGTTTTACCGATGGAATAAAGCCCATATCCAATAAACGGTCAGCTTCATCAATCACTAAAAACTCAATTTGATCTAACCAAACTTCTTTTTGCTCAGTAAAATCAATTAAACGACCGGGAGTAGCCACTAAAATATCAACAAAATTTTTATCTAATTGCTTTTTTTGTTTATCAAAGTCAACACCACCTACTAAAGTTAAAACATTTAAATCTGAAAACTTAGTTAACTCGCGTGCATCACTTTCAATTTGAATGGCTAATTCACGTGTTGGTGCTAAAATTAAAGCACGTGGCTCACCACGAAAACGTTGACCTTTCACAGGATTTTGCAATAAATCATTAATAATACTGACTAAAAAAGCTGCAGTTTTACCTGTTCCTGTTTGAGCGCGACCAATCGCATCATGCCCAGCCAACGTATATTTCAATACTTTCTGCTGAATGGGGGTCATTTCTTTAAACCCTAGAGCATCAATCGCTTGCTTAAGTTGCGGATGTAAATTTAGGGTTTCGAAACCTGATGACATATATACGTGCTCTAACGGTAAAATATAAAAATATGAAGTATTATAAACAAACACAGCTAAAAAACAAAAACGCCCCAATTCATTAAAATTGGAGCGTCACTTAAGCTTTTACAAACTTAAGAATTAGTCTAAAGGCTGAACTTCTTCAGCTTGAAAACCTTTTTGACCTTGAACAACGCTGAATTCTACGCGTTGACCGTCACGAAGTGAACGGTGTCCGTCGCCTTGAATAGCACGGAAGTGAACGAATACATCGTCACCGCCAGCGCGTTGAATAAAGCCAAAACCTTTAGTATCATTGAACCATTTAACAACGCCTTGTTCACGAGCTGTCATAAGTTAATCCTCAGTTATTTAGAAAAAAGGACCACCCGGTGTTGCAAACAGCAGAGCAAACAAAGTTTAAAATATTTTTTATTTCAAAGCTTGTAATCATTCTGTAAGACTATTAACAAAATCCCGGTTACATCCACTTGTAATTCAGATAAATGAGCAGTTGTTACTGCACCATTCCTAAAACACGCAAGGAGCTTAACATGGGTGAATCACAATTAATAGAATTTTTTTAGATAATTATGAGATAAATATTTTCATTTCATCAATATTTTCTCTAACTTTTAGCTGAAATGCTTTTTCACAAAGTCTTTAACGCAAAAAGATTGGGCTGAGTTATTTTCTTTGTTAGACTAAACATTGTTTGATAGATAAATGTTATTGCTCATAAAATGACTGAAAGTTTAACTCCTGATTACATCACCATTGATGCCATAGGCAAACCTTGCCCTCTGCCACTTTTACTTTTAAAAAAGCAATTGAAAAAGTTACCAACGCCGCAAAATATTTTGCTAAAAGCTTCAGATCCACATAGTGAAATTGACATTTTGCGTTATTGTGAACTTCATCAACTTATTTGCCAATTCACACAAATTTCAGATCATGAGCTACATTTTTTAATAAAATCTTAAGTGTTTCAATTTTAAATTAACAAAGATTCAGTATTTTATGTTAATGCTTGTATAATTGAATAAAAGTTTACATTTCTATACCCAATTTTCCTTAATTATGAATGCCAATACAATTAAGATGAAGCTATGGTATTACCACTATTATCCTATAAGGAGAACTCATGAGTGACAGCAGCAATCAATTGATGCCCCTGTCCTTATCTGCGCCAGGTGTTAATCTGGGTGCTTATATCAGCACTGTGAACCAAATCCCTATTTTGACAGCCGAACAAGAAAAAGAGTTGGCTGATCGTTATTTCTATGATCAAGATTTAGATGCGGCAAAAATGTTAGTGATGTCTCACTTACGTTTTGTTGTTCATATCGCACGTAGTTATGCAGGTTATGGCTTACCTCAAGGTGATTTAATCCAAGAAGGTAACCTTGGTTTAATGAAAGCTGTTAAACGTTTTGACCCCAACATGGGTGTGCGTTTAGTTTCATTTGCGGTGCATTGGATCAAAGCTGAAATTCACGAATATGTCATTCGTAACTGGCGTATTGTGAAAATTGCAACCACCAAAGCCCAACGTAAATTGTTCTTTAATTTACGTAGTTTGAAGAAATCAAGTAAAAAATTAACACTTGAAGAAGCTCAGTCCATTGCCAATGACTTAAATGTGACTGCTGAACAAGTCCTTGAAATGGAAGGTCGTTTAACCGCATATGATGCTGCTTTTGAAGCACAAGGCGATGATGACGATGAAGGTTCAACCCATGTTGCACCTGCGCTTTATCTCGAAGATAACCGTTATGACCCTGCACGACTGGTTGAAGAGGAAGATTATGAAGCACAAAGTACTTCTGCCCTGCACGATGCCATGGAACAGCTCGATGATCGCTCTCGTAATATTTTACAGCGTCGTTGGCTAGATGACGACAAATCCACATTGCATGAGTTGGCTGCTGAATATAACGTTTCTGCGGAGCGTATCCGTCAGTTGGAAAAAAATGCAATGGATAAAATCAAAGTGGCGATGTCATCCAACTAAAAACTTTATTTCTATCTTCATAAAAGGGCGATCTGCCCTTTTATTTTTTATTTAAGTATTAACTTTTACAGTGTTTTTCCGCCTTAACCTCAACTTAAAATTGTGCTAAGGTGATGCGCAAATTTATACAGATGACTGACTGATGTGGATCGCAATTTCAGCACTGAATCTTGCTTTTGCCGTGATCTTGGGTGCTTTTGGCGCGCATGGTTTAAAAAAAATTGCCTCACCTGAACAATTAACATGGTGGCAAACAGCAACAGATTATTTTTTCTACCATGCCTTGGGTTTACTGGCTCTAGGTATCTTAAGCAAAGTGATTCCGCAGCTTCCGATTAAAACCAGTTTTCTACTGCTTCAGGTCGGTATTTTATTTTTCTGCGGTTCACTTTATATCATGGCATTGGGTTTACCCCGAGGTCTCGGTGCGATTACCCCCATTGGTGGTGCACTCATGATTGCAGGCTGGTTGCTGTTGGCATGGAATGCACTAAAGTACGCAAAATAAAGCGTTTAAATTTATGTTTTGCTTGAAAGGAATGGATTTTTTATGCAAATTTTCTTAAATGGCGAGCCTCAAGATACGACTTGTCAAAACCTCTTGCAACTCATTCAGGAATTATCCCTTGAAGGCAAACGTTTTGCCGTTGAAATGAACGAAATGATCATTTCCAAAAGTAAACTTGAGCAAACCCCCATTGCAGCACAAGATCGTATTGAAATTATTCATGCGGTTGGTGGCGGCTGATGGGTATAGAGAGATTGAATCATCCCATGCAAAATTTAAATCATTCAGACAGTCCTTTAATTATTGGCTCACGTAGCTTTCAATCACGTTTATTGGTCGGAACAGGCAAATATAAGGACATGCAGGAAACTGATCTGGCGATTCAAGCCAGTGGTGCTGAAATTGTCACGGTGGCAATTCGTCGTGTCAATATTGGGCAAAACCCTGATCAACCTAATTTGCTTTCAGTGATTCCCCCTGAAAAATATACCCTTTTACCCAATACCGCAGGTTGCTTCGATGCCAACAGTGCTGTGCGTACCTGTATGCTTGCACGTGAACTGCTCGATGGTCACAACCTGGTTAAACTTGAAGTTTTGGGCGATGAAAAAACCCTTTATCCAAATGTGACGGCAACACTTGAAGCGGCCCGCACGTTGGTTGAAGATGGTTTTGAAGTCATGGTCTATACTTCTGATGATCCGATTGTGGCACAAGAACTTGAAAGCATGGGCTGTGTTGCCATTATGCCTTTAGGCAGTCTGATTGGTTCAGGCTTGGGCATTTTAAATCCGCACACCATTTCCATTATTAAAGAAAATGCCAAAGTACCAGTTTTGGTTGATGCAGGTGTTGGTACTGCCAGTGATGCAGCGATTGCCATGGAACTGGGCTGTGATGGCGTGTTGATGAATACAGCAATTGCGGCAGCGCAAAATCCGATCTTAATGGCATTAGCAATGAAAAAAGCGGTTGAAGCAGGTCGTGAAGCATATTTGGCAGGTCGTATGCCTCGGAAGCGCATGGCAAATGCAAGCTCACCTGAAACGGGTTATTTCTTTAAATAATTAATAATAAGCCTTTTATGACTTAATATTGGAAAAGGATTCCTCGGAATCCTTTTTTATTTATAATAAATCATTAGAAAAATGAGGTCATACCATGATAAAAATAATTAGCCCTTTGTTTTTAATCAGTTCTTTATCCATCAACATAAGTTATGCCACGCCTGCGGACTTACAAAAGTTTATTCCTGATCAATGGGAAATTATTTCTAAAGCAAATGGTGATTTAAATGCCGATGGTCAAAGTGATGTCGCACTGTTGATTCAGCCAGAAAATACCCAAATACAGGATCGAAAACTACTGATTTTATTAAAAAATAATCAAAGTTATATACTGTATTTGAATAAAAAAATTCCTGCATGGACTTATCCTGATGAAGAAAACTGTATCAACGATGCCATTTCAGGTGCAGGTCTGGCAATAAAACATGGCATATTGGATGTCGGTTTTAATGCCATGAACAGTTGTTCCAATTGGTACGGCGAAGGTTGGACATATCGCTTTCAGTGGCGTAATAAACACTTGAAATTAATTGGTTTTGAATACTGGTTCATCTATAAAACTGATGGTAAATCCAAACGCTATAGTGGAAATTTTTTAACACAAAAATTGAAAACCACTTTTGCGAATGAGTTTGATGATCAGATTCAACCTCAAATTTCATGGAAAAAATTAATCCCGATACGACCAGATCAACTTGAACACATTCAATTTGAAGACAGTCCTGGTTTCTTAAAACAGATGATTAAATAAAATCAGCCATATACTCACTGTTCAAATCCCAATAACTGTTCAAACCCCAATCATCATCAAAACTGATCCTGATTGACCTTAAAGCATCAGACCTTTTTCAAGAATCCGAATCTTGACCTCCAATACATCATCCTGAACTTCCGACTGATATGCCTGCATATGAGCTGTTTCCAGATGTGTCTGTAAGTGCTGCATACTTTCCCAATATTCAAGCATGGTAATCACATGAGAATTTTTACATTGAAAATCTGCATCCGTGTCAGCATCAACCAACAATTCATAGCCATGACAACCCGACTCTGCCAAAACCGTTGCTGTGATTTTCCGAAAAGCATTTATCACTTTACTTTTATGCTCTATGCCCTCTCGTGTATGGATTTCCGCAATCACAATCAACATGTTGCGGCGTCCTGATGCAATGATCCAACTGCCAATGTTGCAAAAACCTGATGTAAATGTTCACGATATTGCTGTTCACAATCTGCAATATTGGGTGCTTTAATCACATCGTTGGCAATATAAGTGGCGAGTGCTTGCATACCTAAAAACTGATTGGCTTTGTGAAAAGGCAAATAAACCCCATCGACGCCCACGCCATGGAAAAATTGCTCAGGATCGGTAAAGGCTTCTATCGGGGCATTCCAGGTCAAGGACAACATATATTTTTTATCTTGAATCAAACCACCAGAACCATACTTTTTAGAGGCATCAGAACGGCTACGTCCATCATTGGCATACAAAGTTCCATGACCTTCGGTAAAGACATCATCCATATATTTTTTTACCGTCCAAGGCGCACCCATCCACCAACCTGGCATTTGATAAATCACCACATCCGCCCACAGATATTTCTGAACTTCTTCTTTGGCATCATACGCACTGTCTGCACGACTCACCTTTACCGCATATCCCAACTCACTCAATACGGATACTGCAAGCTCAGTTAAAGTATCGTTCAATTCGCCATTGGAATGTGCAAAAGTTTTCGCGCCATTGATAATCAGAATGTTGCTCATATTAAACTCTAAATCTTAATCTATGACAGCACTATAAAGATTTCCGTTGTTGCGAAAAATACAAGATTAAGCAAAATATTGTTGACTAAAAATCAATAATTATATCAACAAACCTAAAAAAAGCACCCGAAGGTGCTTTTCAAATTAAACTGTATAACACTGAAAATTAAGGAATCAAACCTTCATCACGCATCGCAATCTGTACAGATTGGCGTTCAGCAACCAAGTTACGTAGTGCAACAATATTTTTAAATGGTGTTAAGTCATGATGAATCACATTCGACCAATTGGTCAGGACAAATAAATAAGCATCCGCAGGTCCAAAACGGTCATTCACCAAATAATCGTATTCAGACTCACCTAAATAATCATCAATATATTTCAACATTTTATCAATGGTTGCATAACCACGTTGTTTTTCTTCGTCAGAAACGGCTGGATTAAAAAACACGGCATATTCATCATGTAATTCTGAGTTTAAATATCCTAACCATTCTAAAACTTTCGCACGCCCCAAACCTGAAGGTGGAATCAAATCTTGCCCTGCATCATGTTGCGCAATAAAAGGAAGGACTGCAACATTTTCAGTCAAAATCAAGCCTGGGTTGATTTCCAAGGCTGGCACATAACCTTTAGGATTAATTTCGTAATAATCTGCCCCTTTTTCAGTCGTGTGCGTTTTTAAATCAACACGTACTAAGTCAAAATCAACATTAATTTCATTAAGTAAAATATGGGCAGCGAGGGAACATGCACCTGGTGAATAATACAGCTTCATATCTAATCCTTGTTATATGGCTATTTCAGTTTTAAAGGGCTTCTTTACCAATTTCAAGTTGAATCAGGTGAAATTTGCAAATAAGCGTAAATTTATAAATAAGTAGTACTTTGAATATTCAGTAAAACCATAAATTTTTCAAGTGAAAATTCACTATGTAAAATCAAAAGATGTTTTATCATACACATTTTTAAAAATGATGAATTTTTAGAAATGAAAAACAAAAAAGCCAGTCATTTATACATGACTGGCTTTTTTGTTATTTGTAACACAAAGTTAATACAATGGATTGAATTAACTCAATTTTAGTTTACTAAAACTCAGATGACCATCTTCAGCACCGATCAAGATCGTATCACCTAAGATAAAATCTCCTGCTAAGATTTTTTGAGCCAATGGGTTTTCAATCTGTTGCTGAATCGCACGTTTTAATGGACGCGCACCATAAACAGGATCAAAACCAGCATCAATCAGAATATCAAAAGCTTGATCATCGACTTTTAAACCAATGTCACGTTCATTTAAACGAGCACGTAAACGATCCAACTGAATATCGGCAATGCCACGAATCTGTGATTTTTTCAATGAATGGAATACCACCAACTCATCAATACGGTTAATAAACTCTGGACGGAAATGTTGTGATACCGCATTCAATACAGTTTCGCGAACATCTTCATCGCTGGCATTTTCACCTAATTCACGGACATCGCTTGAACCTAAGTTTGAGGTCATCACAATCACGGTATTTTTAAAGTCAATCAAGCGACCTTGTGAATCCGTTAAACGACCATCATCCAACACTTGCAATAAGATATTAAAGACATCTGGATGCGCTTTTTCAACTTCATCAAACAACACAATACTGTATGGTTTACGACGAACAGCTTCTGTAAGCACACCACCTTCTTCATAACCCACATAGCCCGGAGGCGCACCAACCAAACGACTGACTGAGTGTTTTTCCATAAACTCTGACATATCGATACGAATAATCGCATCATCACTGTCGAATAAGAAGTTACCTAACGCTTTGGTCAATTCAGTTTTACCAACCCCTGTTGGTCCAAGGAACAAGAATGAACCACTTGGACGGTTCGGGTCGGACAATCCTGCACGTGAACGGCGAACAGCATTTGACACGGCAACCACAGCTTCATCCTGTCCAACTACACGGTTATGTAAAAATTCTTCCATTTGCAGTAATTTCTCACGTTCACCTTGCAGCATTTTCGACACAGGAATGCCTGTTGCAGCACTAACAACCTCTGCAATTTCGTTTTCAGTGACTTTGGTACGAATCAGTTTCGGTTCTTCATTAGTTTCCGCCACTTCTTCTTCATTCAAGCGTTTTTGCAATTCAGGAATTACACCATATTGTAAACGGCTTGCTTCAGCCAGATCACCTTCACGTTGCGCTTTTTCAAAGGCTGTACGGGCTTTGTCGAGCTCAATCTGTGCTTGATTGGTACCATCAACCAAACGTTTTTCAGCAATCCATACCTCTTCCATATCACTGTATTCTTTCTGAACTTCAGCAATTTGTTTTTCCAGATGTTCAACTTCAGCTTTACTGACTGAATCCGCATCTTTTTTCACCGCTTCCAACTGCATTTTGAGTTGAATTAAACGGCGATCCAAACGGTCTAATGGCTCAGGTTTTGAGTCAATTTCCATTTTGATACGAGAAGCTGCTTCATCAATCAGGTCAATCGCCTTGTCAGGCAATTGACGGTCTGTAATATAACGATGCGACATTTTCGCTGCTGCGATAATCGCAGAGTCGAGAATTTGTACACCATGATGCGTTGCATACTTGTCTTTTAAGCCACGTAAAATTGCAATGGTGTCTTCAACACTTGGCTCATCGACCAAGACTTTTTGGAAACGACGCTCTAAAGCTGCATCTTTTTCAATGAATTGGCGATATTCATCCAAGGTTGTTGCACCGACACAACGCAGCTCACCACGTGCCAATGCAGGTTTTAACATATTCCCCGCATCCATCGCACCATCGCCTTTACCTGCGCCGACAAGGGTATGTAACTCGTCAATAAATAAGATGATTTCACCATCGTATTTTGCTAAATCTTTCAGCACGGCTTTTAGACGTTCTTCAAATTCACCACGGTATTTTGCACCTGCTAGTAATGAACCTAGATCAAGTGATAAAACCCGTTTACCTTTGAGGCTTTCAGGTACTTCACCATTGACAATACGTTGTGCCAAACCTTCGACAATTGCCGTTTTACCCACCCCTGGTTCACCAATGAGTACAGGGTTGTTTTTAGTGCGGCGTGACAAGACCTGAATGGTACGACGAATTTCTTCATCACGACCAATCACAGGGTCTAATTTGCCTGACAACGCACGCTCAGTCAGGTCAATGGTGTATTTATTTAACGAATCACGTTGATCTTCATGGTTATTTGCCATAACTTGTTCGCCACCTCGAATATTTTCAATTGCTTTGCGTAGTTTGTCGGTCGTCACACCCACGCTGCTTAATAATGTTTTGGTTGCACCTGTTTCAGCGAGCGCCAAAATCACCCAATCGGTTGATAGAAATTCATCACCAGCTTTTTGTGCAAAACTGTCAGCCAAGTTGAGTGCACGCACAGCCTCAGGGTTTAAGTTAATATCACCTGTCGGATTGCTGAGTGTTGCAGCATCATTGAGTGCTTGTTGCAGTTTATTTTTCAGTTCAGGTAAATTTGCACCTGATTGCTGCAATAAACTGAGGTTTGAAGGTTCTTCCAATAAAGCCGAAAGAATATGAATACCGTCAATCGCTGTATGGTCTTTACCCATCGCTAAAGATTGGGCATCGGATAACGCTTGCTGCAGGCGGTTGGTAAATTTTTCAAATCGCATTCTTGTTATTCCTCACAACAAATTCTGTACTTGAATAATAAATGGGAACACTTTGTGAATTTTCAACTTAAATTTTTAAATATTTAATATATTTTTCAAAAACTTATAAAAAATAATCAGGATATATTTCAGTATTAATATGCGTCCTGAATGTTTCTTTTTCAAGTCAGTGTTTTAGAAAAATATATGACTGTATTCAAGGTTGCTCTTAATGTATCTATCTCTTAGCGTAAGGATAAATTAGAGATTTTAGAAGAACGATAATGTTGAGTTTCAGTAATGCAGATATCGATCTACAGCTTTGACTAAATATGGAAAAATACTTCAAAATTTTTATTTTAATCGGTAGGTGTTCCAATGCCACAACTGACATTGGAATTTTTGATGCAAACTAAACTTTCGACTTGGTTGCTGAACTTTGCGATACCGCACTATTTGCAGGCACACTTTGTGTAATCCAGACATTCCCACCAATAACAGCACCCTGACCAATGGTAATACGCCCTAAAATGGTCGCACCTGCATAAATCACCACATTATCTTCAACGATAGGATGACGCGCATATTCCTTTTGTAAACGCCCTTCACCATCGACTTCAAAACGCTTCGCACCCAATGTAACTGCTTGATAAATACGGACATTTTTACCGATAATACAAGTTTCACCAATCACCACACCCGTCTCATGATCAATAAAGAAACCTTCATCGATTTCTGCACCAGGATGAATATCAATCCCTGTTTTGGAATGTGAAATTTCAGCAATCAAACGTGCTAATAAAGACAAATCTTTTTTATAAAACTCATGGGCAATACGATGATAAATAATCGCCATAATCCCAGGATAGCAAAGTAATACTTCATCGACACTACGAGCGGCTGGGTCACCGTGATAAGCAGCGATAACATCAGTATCGAGCAGACGACGTAATTCAGGCAATTTTTGTGCAAATTCAGTCACAATATTTTGTGCAATTTCTGAAATTTCGACCAGATCTTCGTGTTGCTTTTTATATTTTGCATCATAGCTCAAATTCAATTTGACCTGCTCAAGCAAGGCATACAATGTCTTTTCCAAAGTGTGCGCAATATAAAAATTTTCACTTTGCTGCCTTAAATCGTGTGGTCCCAAACGCATGGGAAATAAAATACCACACAGATCATTAAGAATTTTCTTGATTTCTTCCTTCGATGGCAACTCCCTGCCACCAAAAACTTTTAATTTTTTTTGCTGAGCACGCCATTCATTACGTGCCTGTTGCAAGTCTATTACGATATTTTGAATATTCCATTGGGTCATGCCTTTACCTGCTGTGTCTTTGCTAATTTCATTATTGTTTTAATAATAAAATGTGTTTCACTCGATTGTTCAGTTCTTCTATGTAAATGGTATTTTAATCATCTGTTTTTATATAATAATTATTCGTATATCTATAGCAGATTTGTATATAAATGAAGCTAAATTTTAAAAATCACTTTTCTAAAAAAAGAATATACAATCCATTTTTTATTCATTTTAAGAATATAAAAAAGCATTATATTGAGCCTAAATATTTTCAATAAATTCTGAAATAACATTTTAAGAATTTGATCAAGGTGAACCATGACTAGCGCAACTCAAATTAATACCATCAAATTAGATGAACAAAAAGTCAAACAAATTTTGACTGAAGCTAAACAGCGCGCAGAAGATCATTATCTAGAGTTTACTGGCACTGTTTTACCACACGAAGCTTGGGCATTATTTCAATCAGATCTTGCTGTTATTGTTGATGTTCGTACAAATGAAGAACGCAAATTTGTAGGTTATGTTGAGGACACCATACACATTCCTTGGGCAACAGGTACAGCATTAAATCGTAATCCACGTTTTGCCAAAGAACTCGAAAATAAAGTCGGGAAGGATAAAATTATTCTGCTACTTTGCCGTAGTGGAAAGCGCTCAGCTGCTGCTGCAAATGTCGCTTTTAATGCAGGATTTGAAAATATTTACAATATTGAACAAGGTTTTGAAGGCGATTTAGATGAAAATAATCATCGTGGTGCTTTCAATGGTTGGCGTTTTCATGACCTACCTTGGAAACAAGAATAATTTGCATTTTTTGGAATAAGCTTAGCATTTTACCTCACAAAAGTTCATTTTTTAATCATAAAAAATTAGAAGATTTTGTGAAGTAAATCTACTAGATTATTCATTCAGCATGACAGCTTTAAAATGAAAAAAATAAAAGATTGATTCAAATTAAAACTGATACAAAGGAGAACACAGGGACATTTTATCTAACATATTCATACTTATTAAAAAACAAACACATTTACAAATACATCAGGATTTACCATGGCTAAAAACCAAGATACACCACGCCAAGCATTAAATGACCTAGCAGCTCGTCAACTTGCCAATGCAACAAAAACTGTCCCACAACTATCAACAATTACGCCGCGATGGTTGACACATCTATTACAATGGACACCTGTAGAAGCTGGTATTTACCGAGTAAATAAAGTCAGTAATACCGATGATATTCAAGTGGCATGTACACAACGTGATGAAGCAACATTGCCACAAACTTTTGTAGACTATGAAGTTAACCCACGTGAATATTTTTTAAATGGTGTTTCAACTGTTTTAGATATTCATACTCGTGTTTCTGACTTATATAGCAGCCCACATGACCAAATTAAAGAACAACTACGCTTAACCATTGAAACCATCAAAGAACGTCAAGAAAGTGAGCTGATCAATAATCCTGAGTATGGCTTATTAGCAAGTGTTTCCGATGAACAACGTATTTCAACGCTTACAGGCGCACCTACACCAGATGACTTGGATGATCTACTACGTAAAGTATGGAAAGAACCTGGCTTTTTCTTAGCGCACCCAGATGCAATTGCTGCTTTTGGTCGTGAATGTACGCGTCGTGGTGTTCCACCTCCAACTGTAAGTCTTTTTGGTTCTCAATTCATCACTTGGCGTGGTATTCCACTGATCCCTTCAAATAAAATTCCTGTAGAAGATGGTAAAACTAAAATCATCTTGCTGCGTGTAGGTGAAAAACGTCAAGGTGTAGTTGGTCTATTCCAACCAGGTCTAGCAGGCGAACAAGCGCCTGGCTTATCTGTGCGTTTTATGGGCATCAATCGAATGCTATTGCCTCTTATCTCATTTCTCTATATTGCTCTTTAGCTGTATTAACAGAAGATGCTTTGGCTGTACTTGAAGATGTGGAGGTTGATAAATACCATGACTATCCAACAACTTACAAGTAATTTACCTTCTACTGATGCTGCATCTGCAACCGCAGATGCACCGATTAGTGAATCGGTTATTGCACAATTGGCAGCAGAGTTTTTCTCTGCTTTGCCAAAGCAAAACTCACATGGTTTAAACTTAGATTTACCTGAGCATGCAGCACCAAGTATCAGCCACCCACCACAGCCAAAGGATCCAATTGCGGCTTTGAGTGGACGCATTCCTGCTGTAGTGCAACAAAGTAGTCTTAACCCTAATTCTACTCAACGCTTGGCTGACCCAACTGCAGATCATCCTGAACGTCGTATTTTGTCTTCATCACCTGTGATTGGTGGCGCGCATAATCCTGATCCTTCAGCATTATTCAATCGTATTCATTTACCTTCAGGCGCAAGTGAAGTACCGCAAGCATCACCCACGCTTGCAAACGATGTATCAGGACCATCAGCTTATTACTTTTTAGACATTCCAAAACCTGATTCATTACAAACGAGTCAGTCTGGTGATGTTTTGCGTAACCCTTTTGCTTTTGATGATTATCATGTTGTTGATGACCATCAACTTCAAGGTTTACTCAAAGATCGTAATGATAAACCCGTAACAACTGAATCGGGCTATTACTTCACAGCAACGCCTCAGTTAGATCAATCTCAATTTAAACGTGATCAAGATTTACAAATCCCAACGACAGCACAAAATTATCAACCCATTGATATTTTGCAAATCCGACGTGATTTTCCAATCTTACAAGAACGTGTAAATGGCAAACAGTTGATTTGGCTAGACAATGCTGCAACAACACATAAACCACAAGCTGTGATTGATCGTATTTCATATTTTTATCAACATGAAAACTCGAACATTCACCGTGCTGCACATGAGTTAGCTGCACGTGCAAGTGATGCTTATGAACATGCACGTGATGTTGTTGCCCGTTTTATTGGCTCTCCTTCTGCACAAAATATTGTGTTTGTTCGAGGGACAACGGAAGGCATTAACTTAATTGCAAAATCATGGGGCAAACAAAATATTGGTGCTGGAGATGAAATCATCGTTTCAAATCTTGAACATCATGCCAATATCGTGCCATGGTTTCAGTTGACCAAAGAAACAGGCGCTAAACTTCGCGTTATTCCAGTAGATGATACAGGTCAAATTCGCATTGATGAGTTTGTGAAGTTACTCAATCCAAGAACCAAACTGGTGGCAATTACACAAGTTTCTAATGCTTTGGGTACCGTAACACCGACTCAAGAAATCATTGCACTTGCACATGCGGCAGGTGTTCGTGTCTTGATTGATGGTGCGCAATCTGTTTCGCATATGCCAACCAATGTGACTGCATTAGATGCTGACTTCTTTGTGTTCTCTGGACATAAAGTCTTTGGTCCTACAGGTATTGGTGCTGTTTATGCCAAATCTGAATTACTTGACACTATGCCTGTTTGGGAAGGTGGCGGTAATATGATTCAAGACGTGACTTTTGAAAATGTAATCTACCAACCTGCACCGAATAAGTTTGAGGCAGGAACTGGAAATATTGCAGACGCAGTTGGTCTGGGTGCAGCACTTGAATATGTAGAAAGCATTGGTATCCATAATATTGCACGTTATGAACATGACTTGCTTGAATATGGTCAACATGCGCTACAAAGCGTTTCAGGTTTAAGATTAATTGGTACAGCTTTGAACAAAGCCAGTGTCATGTCATTTACCTTAGCAGGTTATGAAACTGAAGAAGTGGGTAAAGTTTTAAATCAATACGGAATAGCAGTTCGTACAGGGCATCACTGTGCGCAGCCAATCTTGCGTCGTTTTGGTGTAGAACGTACGGTACGCCCTTCTCTAGCGTTTTATAACACCACTGAGGAAATTGATTTACTGGTTTCAGTCTTGCATCAACTTAGACGAGCAAAACCGTATAAATCTTAATTTTTTATCCAATCATCATCACATGCTTAATTCATTAGGCATGTGATTTTGTCATTTCTTTTTTATAAACCTTTTAAAACAACGCTTTTGTCACAACTTTCCTAGTCACTAAAATACACTTAGGCTATTTCATATTAACAATCAAACGCTTGAGTTTGCACTTTCAAAAGTTACACTTGATAAAAATTTATCACATTTTAAAAGCTTATGTTTTCAATCAAAAAAATCTTAATTCTTTGTGGATTACTAACAAGCACGCAAATTTTTGCTCTACCACAAGACTCGCGCCGTGCAGGTGGCATCGCAGTGATCCCACTTTCACAAAATATTTCTGAAGTAAAATATAAAGATCAACCGATTTTAATCACGCAACCGAATACTCAACGTTATGCAATTTTTGGTATACCACTTTCTACCCCTGTAGGCTCATTAGAACTACAAACCAATGCTCAACCCATTCAAATTGAAGTGAAGCCTTATAAATATGCAGAACAACGCTTGAATGTTAAAAATCAAGATTATGTCAATCCGCAGCAAGAACAACTTGACCGTTATGCGATAGAAGCCAAAGAACAAAATGACATTTATACCTCATTCAGCCCTGCACAATTTTCTGATTTTCCAAACTTTATACGTCCAACTGCTGGAAAATTTAGTAACTCTTTTGGGCGCAAACGTTTCTTTAATGGTGAAGAACGCGCACCACATTCAGGCTTAGACATTCCTGCACCTGTAGGACAGAAAGTGGTTGCTCCAGCATCTGGTGTTGTTGTCGGGGTTGGTGACTATTTCTTTAATGGTCAAACTGTTTTAGTTGATCATGGGCAAGGCTTGATCAGTATGTTTTGCCACTTAAGTAAAATTAATGTTGTAAAAGGACAGAAATTAACGCAAGGCGAGGTTTTAGGCTTAGTTGGTAAAACAGGTCGTGTAACAGGTCCACATTTACACTGGGGAATGAGTTTGAATAACGCTCGAGTTGATCCGCAATTATTTTTAAATCAATAAAACTTAAGCTATTTGCGCATATTTAAGGGAAAACTGAAGATCAGACACATTTTGTAATAATTTTAATTGATATTTTTTCAATTTAAATAAATTTAGTGATTTTCATCAATTTTTTAAGATTAAATGTTGATGTATACACTCGGAATTAAACTTAAAATTTATCAATTTCGAACAAAAAAAAGCCAAAATGTTTTTGGCTTTTTTTTATTGTATTTTATTCTGCTGCAATAATTTCAAAATCATGGCTGATCACAACACCACCATCTGATAGCATTTTACTTGCAGAACAGTACTTTTCAGCAGAAAGTTCAACTGCTTTAGCTACTTGCTTTTCCTTTACATCACGTCCAGTCACCACAAAATGTAAATGAATTTTAGTAAAAACTGCTGGGATTGTATCTGCACGATCAGCCTTGAGCTGACATACAACACCTGTCACATCTTGGCGAGATTTCTTTAATATAGTCACAATATCAAAAGAAGCACAGCCACCAAGTCCCATTAATATCAGTTCCATGGGACGTGGTCCACGGTTTTCTCCGCCATATTCAGCAGAACCATCCATAACAACCTGATGTCCACTTTCCGATTTTGCTTCAAAAGCAACATTCTCTAACCAATGTACGCTAGTTTGCATTGCAACTACCTAAAAAAAGCTATAAATTTACAGTGTACCTGTACACTAGCATAAAATGAGTTGATAAGGAATTTCATCTCTTACGCTTCTATGTGACGAGTTCAATTTAGATTTATGATCTAGTTATTATCCAATTTGGAATTTTTTAGCATGTCTTCTAATTTAGCACAACTTAGTACAGATGCTTTGTCTCCTGGGCAACTGCCAGAATCTGTCAAAGCATTACTCAAGCGTGCTCACATCAATCGTTTTCCGAAACGTACGACTATTGTTGATGCGGGTTCAGAGTCAAAATCACTGTATTTAATTTTAAAGGGATCGGTATCAATCATTTTACGTGAAGATGATGATCGTGAAATTGTAGTTGCTTACCTTAATCCAGGAGATTTCTTCGGGGAAATGGGGTTATTTGAACAAAATCCTCAACGTACTGCTGAAGTAAGAACTCGTGATGTTTGTGAAATTGCTGAAATCTCATATGAGAATTTCCATGAAATCAGCAAACAATATCCTGACTTAAGTTATGCTGTGTTTGCACAATTGGTCAGACGTTTAAAAAATACCACGCGCAAAGTAACAGATCTGGCATTTATTGATGTTTCTGGTCGTATTGCACGTTGTTTAATTGATCTTTCAGCGCAGCCTGAAGCCATGATTTTACCAAATGGTCGTCAGATCCGCATTACACGTCAAGAAATTGGTCGTATTGTAGGTTGCTCACGTGAAATGGTCGGTCGTGTTCTAAAAACACTTGAAGAACAAGGCATGATTGAAACAGATGGTAAAGCCATTCTGATTTTTGATGTATCTTTAGAAGAATCTTCACTCAATGAAGATGAACATGATGATGAATAATTAATTTATATTTTTCATTTTAAAAGCAAATCTTCGGATTTGCTTTTTTATGTGTAACTCTTGTGACTCTCCGTTGAGCTATAAAAATAATTGATTCAAGATAGAAATGTAACACTCATACTTTAACGATAATACTTAAGGATCATCTCAATGAAATATAATCCACTAGGTCAATCAGGTATTGAAGTTCCTGAAATTTGTTTAGGTACCATGACCTTTGGTGAACAAAATACCCAAGCTGAAGCTTTTGAGCAGCTCGCTTATGCTTTAGATCAAGGTTTGTATTTTTGGGACACCGCAGAAATGTATCCTGTACCGCCCAAACCTGAAACACAAGGTGCAACTGAAGAAATTATTGGACAATGGATTGCGCAAAATGGACAACGCGATAAGCTGTTTATTGCTTCAAAAATTGCAGGTCCACAACAAGGTGGCAGCCATATCCGAGATGGGCATACGAAGTTTATTGAAAGTGAAATTGCATCGGCTATAGATGGCTCTTTAAAGCGTTTACAGACAGATTATATTGATTTATATCAGTTACATTGGCCACAACGTGCAACGAATTTCTTTGGTACATTAGGTTATGGCAATAAACAAGCACAACAAAACATTGACATTACGCCTTTAGAGCAAACATTAGAAGCGCTCAGTAAAGAAGTCCAAAAAGGTCGTATTCGTCATATTGGCTTGTCAAACGAAACCCCTTGGGGAACCTTAAAATTTTTACATTTAGCTGAAAAATTAGGTTTAGAAAAAATTGTCAGTGTGCAAAATCCGTATAGTTTGCTCAACCGTACTTATGAAGTTGGTATGTCGGAAATTGCACAGCATGAAAATATTGGCTTATTGGCTTATTCACCTTTGGCTTTTGGATATCTAACAGGTAAGTTCCGTCATGGTGCCCGTCCTGCTGATGCCCGTATTACTTTATTTAGTCGCTTTAGCCGTTATAGTAACCCTGAAAGTGAATGGGCAATTGAGCAATATGCATTGCTTGCTGAAAAGCATGGTTTAAGTCTGACACAATTAGCATTGGCTTTTATTAAGCAACAATTTTTTGTGACCAGTACCATTATTGGAGCAACAAACTTAAACCAACTGAAAGAAAATATTGCAGCTTTTGAGCTGACTTTATCTGATGAAATTTTACAAGGTATTGAAGATATTCACCGTCAACAACCTAATCCTGCGCCTTAACTGAAAGACAACATTGCCCCGAATCATTGGATTTGGGGCACTCTCTAAAATGAGGGATCAAATACGGGTCACTTCACGAGCAATAACCAAACGTTGAATATCTGAAGCACCTTCATAAATTTGGCTGACTCGAACATCTCGATAAATACGCTCTACTGGAAAATCGGATACATAACCATAACCACCATGAATTTGAATGGCATCAGAGCAAACTTTTTCTGCTATTTCTGAAGCAAAAAGTTTTGCCATAGACGCTTCTTTCAAACAGGGTAAATTTGCATCTTTTAAACTCGCAGCATGCAAAATCAACTGTCGTGCTGCTTCAATTTGTGTAGCCATATCCGCTAAACGAAAAGCAACTGCCTGATGTTGCACTAATTCAACTCCAAAAGCTTTACGCTCATTTGCATATTCGACTGCGGCATCTAAAGCTGCACGTGCCATACCGACACACTGTGATGCAATGCCAATTCGACCAGATTCTAAGTTTGATAATGCAATTTTATAACCTTCGCCTTCTTTACCTAATAAGTTTTCAGCAGGAATGCGACAATTTTCAAAAACAATAGTGGCAGTATCAGAGCAATGTTGTCCCATTTTATTTTCAATACGAGACACAATATAACCTTGTGTGTCTGTCGGTACGAGGAAGCATGAAATACCGCGTTTGCCTGCATCTTTATCCGTGACTGCAAAAACGATTGCGAGCTGTGCATGTTGTCCTGTGGTAATGAATTGCTTTGTTCCGTTGATTACCCATTCATCTCCATCACGCACAGCTTTACATTGTAAAGCCCCAGCATCTGAGCCTGCTTGCGGTTCAGTCAAACAAAAACAGCCAAGCCATTCCCCTGTTGCGAGTTTGGTTAAATATTTCTGTTTTTGTTCTTCTGTGCCATAACGCTGTGTAATACCGCATGGTAATGAGTTTTGTACACTAACAATAGTTGAAATAGCACCATCCCCTGCGGCAATTTCCTCAAGTGCTAAAACCAAAGAAATATAATCTAAACCTGCACCGCCATATTGTTCCGCTACAGTCATTCCCAATGCACCTAATGCGCCTAATTCTTTGAGCTCTTGTGCAGGAAAATGAGAGGTTTGATCACGTTCTGCTGCTGTGGGTTTTAATTTGCTTTGTGAATAATCACGCATCATGTCCTGAATCATTTTTTGTTCTTCGTTTAAAATCATCACAGCATCCTTTCTATATACTTTTTTAGGCAAAAACTGACTGACTTGGTCTATAAAAAACCAAGAGAATCAAAGGTAAATTAAATTTTTAGTGAGAAATTCATATACTTCTTCATTGAATCCAAAGAAGTATATGAATAAAAATAGATGATTAAATTTAGAAAAATCTTATTTTAATGCACTACTTAGGTTGCATACGAATTGCACCATCAAGACGAATGGTTTCACCATTTAAATAACTATTTTCACAAATTTGCCCAACCAATGAAGCAAACTCTTCTGGTTTTGCTAAGCGTGGCGGAAATGGCACCATTTGCCCTAAAGCATCTTGGACATTTTGTGGTAGCGCTTTTAACATTGGTGTTTCCATAATGCCTGGTGCAATCGTCATCACACGGATCGCATGCTGTGCTAGTTCACGTGCTAAAGGTAAAGTCATCGCCACAACTGCACCTTTTGATGCTGAATACGCAGTTTGACCAATTTGACCATCAAAAGCAGCCACAGAAGCGGTATTGATAATCACCCCACGGTCTTCTTCACCTGCTTGTAACTCATATTTTGCAATTAAATTTGCTGCAAAGCGAAGCATGTTAAATGTGCCTGACACATTGATATTTAATACACGTTGAAAATCAGTTAATGCATGAATGCCTTTTTTACCTAAAACTTTTGCCGAAGGGCCAATACCAGCACAATTCACTAAGCCATTAAGCTGTCCATATTCTTGTTCAACATCATTAAAAAACTGTTCAACTGTGGTCTCATCTGTCACATCAAGTTGGACAAATTTAGCATTTTCACCCAATTGTTTTTGGGTTTCTTGACCTAGCTCACTATTCATATCCACAATAATGACTTTTGCTTGACGCTCAACTAAAAATTTTGCTGTTGCTGCACCTAAACCTGATGCACCGCCAGTCACAACAAACACTTTTCCTTCGATTTTCATATTATTTTCCTATTCATTTTTTGAATATATGCACTCGACTTAAGCAGCAGAGTAAACATAGTTAAGCTTGAGTACAATTTCCAAAACGTGCATCTTTGCTGATGTATTTGGACAATTGTTTCGTGCTACAAAATAATGGAATTGCTCATGAATAATCAACCGCCTCAGTATAGCAAAGGAACAATTTCTATCGCATTGGTACATGAAGCCTTAGCAACTGCACAACAAAAAGAGCTAAATTTAACCCAGCTACTTCATAACGCAGGTATTTCAATAGAAATGCTACATTCTCCTAAAAGCCGTGTCTCAGTCAGTGCTTTTGCTCAACTTTGGACAGAAATTGCCAACCAGATGAATGATGAATTTTTTGGCATGGACAGTCATGGAATGCGAAGAGGCAGTTTTCAATTATTATCTAAAATGCTGATGCAAGCTGAAACAGTCAAAGTTGCACTCAATCAAATGTTACAGTTTTTAAATGCAATCCTTGATGACTTTCAAAGTACGTTATTTATTGAAGAAAATTATGCTTATATTGTGATTTATGAGCGTAAAAGTACTAAAAATATGTTTGCTTATGCCACTTATTTCATGTTAATTCATGGTTTAATTTGCTGGCTCAGTGGTCAACGTTTAATCATCAATAAAATTCAACTAAAATGTGCAGCACCTCTTGATGATCATGATTATAAAGTTAGATTTTGTGAAAATATTCAATATGATAGTAATGAAAACTATCTACAATTTGATGCTAATTATTTAAAAATCCCCATCAAACAAGATCAACAATCTTGGTATAAATTTATCCGTCAGACACCCGAAAACTTATTGGTACGTTTTAAAAACCCTTATGCACTCAGTTCGATTATTCGTAAATCCCTCATGCAACAGTCACCTGAAAAATGGTTAGAACTCAATATTTTAGCCCAACAGCTCAACATGTCTGAAGCCACAATCCAACGTCGTTTAAAAAGTGAGGGAACGAGCTATCAACAATTAAAAAATGAAATCCGTCGAGATACTGCAATTGAACTACTGAGCACCAGCCAAAAAACCTTACAAGAAATTAGTGATGAATTATATTTTCAAGACCCAAGTGCTTTTCATCGTGCCTTTAAAAAATGGACGGGAGTCAGTCCAGGTTCTTATCGTGAACAATCATAAGTCTATGAACGAGTAACAATAGTATAAGAAATCACTTTGTATTTAGAGCAAAAAATAGTGTCATTTTATATAACTTTGCATTGTTCATTCGTCTGAATCTGTTTGCTAAAAATACAAGATTGGGTTACTTTTCAACCAAATTCAGCTATATCATTTTTAGCTATTTTATCTTCCAAAATTGCTTTTATTGTTACAGGTTCTTCCATGAATAAAATGTCAGACGTGCTTGAGCATTCACTGGTACAAAAATTTGTTCACTCTTTATCTGCCCAAACAGAACATCTTGATGAGTTAATTGATGGCATATTAAATGCCCCACAACAAGATTTTCATCAGGCAATTTCGTCTTTTGTTGCTGATCAAGATACACCCAACTTTGCACAAGCCTTAGATATTCAAAAAGAAAATCTTCAAGCCATCCAAGATGGACTGGCTTTGCAAAAAGAGCATTTAGCAGATACAGCAAAAATTGTTGCATTATGCTTAGCTTTAGAAACAAATATACTTACTCAACTTGAAGTCGCTGAGTCTTTAAAAGATTTTCCTATGTAAAATGAAATTTGATGCATTAAAAAGGTTGCTTTAAAGCAACCTTTTTAACATTTTAATTAACTACAATTAACTTTGCCACTGCGCTAAAGTGACACGGTCATTTCCACCATAGTCTTTGACTGTACGGATTTCTTTAAATCCATATTTTTGGAAAATTCCTTGTACAGCCTCAGCTTGATCATAGCCATGTTCTAAAGCAATCCAGCCTTGATGGGTTAACCAATTTTTGCCCTGTTTAATGATGAGTTCTATATCTGCTAAGCCTTGGTTCGCTGCCACCAAAGCACGCTCAGGTTCTGATGCTAAATCACGCATATGTACATCTTTAACATCAATGTATGGCGGATTAGATACAATCACATCAAAATATTGACGATTAAGCGCTTCAAACCAATTACCTAAATAAAATTTCACATGATTTAAATCATGTTTTTTCGCATTTGATAATGCAACCTCTAAAGTTGGTTCGTAAATATCTGTTGCCGTCACAGACCACTCAGGTCGTTCACTCGCTAAAGATAAAGCAATCGCCCCAGTTCCTGTTCCTAAGTCAACAATACGCGCATCTACAGGCACATCTAGATGTAATACAGTTTCCACCAAAACTTCTGTGTCGGGACGCGGCACCAAAGTATCTTTAGTCACTGTTAAGTCTAAAGTCCAAAATGGCTGTGAACCTGTAACATAGGCTAGAGGCTCACCTGCTTGGATACGCGCCAAACCCTCAACATATTGTTGTTCTTGCTCAGCAGTCAGTTCTTGCTCTTTCTTCATGACCAAATCAAAAGCATCAATTTTGGTAATATGTTCAAGCAACCAAGCATTTTCTTGACGCTCATAACTTTCAGGCTCACCACGTAAGGCAAGCGCTTGTGCAATATTCATTAGCCACCATTCTGCTGAGCAAGAAGAGCCAACTGATCTGCTTGATATTCACGATGTAAGCTATCAAGTAACTCTGTTAAATCACCTTCCATCACGGCATCTAACTTATATAAAGTGAGGTTAATTCGATGATCGGTCATACGACCTTGTGGGTAATTATAAGTACGAATACGCTCAGAACGGTCACCAGAACCGACCAAGTCTCGACGCATTTCTGAAGTTGCAGCATCTGCAGCCGCACGTTTTGCATTTTCCAAACGTGAAACTAATAAAGCCATCGCTTTAGCTTTATTTTTATGCTGTGAACGTTCATCCTGACATTCCACCACTGTACCTGTTGGAATGTGTGTAATACGTACCGCAGAATCGGTTTTGTTAATATGCTGACCACCCGCACCTGATGCACGATAAGTATCAATACGTAATTCAGATGGGTTAATTTCCACAGTAGTATCAACATCAATCTCAGGTAAAATTGCGACTGTACATGCAGAAGTATGTACTCGACCTTGGGATTCTGTTGCAGGAACACGTTGCACACGATGTGCGCCACTTTCAAATTTTAAGCGACCATAAACGCCTTCACCATTAATCAGGCAAATGATCTCTTTATAGCCACCATGTTCACCTTCATTTTCCGACAATATTTCGATACGCCAATTTTGTGTTTCAGCGTACTTAGAATACATACGAAATAAATCACCTGAGAAAATAGCTGCTTCATCGCCGCCTGTTCCTGCACGGATTTCCAAATATGCAGAGTTAGCATCATTGGGATCTTTAGGAATCATCAGAATATTGAGGTCAGCTTCTAAAGTTTCGAGCAAGGCTTTATTTTCTTTTATTTCTTCAATCGCCATGTCTTTAAAATCTGGATCAGAAGACATTTCTTCAGCAGTCACAATATCTTCTTCAGCTTGCTTATATTTTTTCCAAACGTCGGTGATTTCGCTCAAATCACTGTGCTCACGTGACAAATTACGAAAGCGCTTGTTATCTGAAATCACTTCTACATCAGCAAGTAGTGCTTCTAGTTCTTCGTGTCGATCACACAATTGGTCTAATCGTAAACGTAACGATTCTTTCATTTAAATAAAATCTCAATCTCAAGCTCACCATCATTTATAGATTAAAATAAAGACAGCAAGACATTTTAAAAATTGTGCCTAGTTTAACGATTATGACTTTTAAATAACACCGCTATATCTGTTTCTCCTTAGATTTCACACTAGATTTTTTGTGTGATGCCTAACTGATGATTTTTAAAATCAGCATCAGTTATTCACAATACCTACATGATTGGCATAAGTTTGCTGCTTTAAAGCACAATTTTAATAGAAAGCATACATTCAGATACTAAACACCTTAATAAAGGGAAATCTTCTCCATATTTTTGATGACGCCTTTTGTTACATTTAGCTCATCAAATAGAGATATAGAAAGCTGTCCGAATCAGGACATGGAGCAAGACATGAAATTAAATGCGATGTTATTAAGTTCTGCTTTAGCAATTACTTCAATTTTTACAGTAAGTGCCCATGCTGATAACTCAACTCGTATTGCAGCAACCTCAGCTTTAGGTAGTGTTGCAGGAACTGCTATTGGTAAACAAATGGGCGGTAATACAGGTGCAATGATTGGTTCAGCATTAGGTGGCGCAGGTGGTGCTGCTGTAGCAACAAACAAACGTGATCGTACTGCTGCTGCAATTGGTGGTGGCTTAGGTGGTGTTGGTGGCTACTCTGTTGGTAAAAATGTAGGTGGGTCAACAGGTGGTTATATTGGTTCAGCGTTAGGTGCAGCAGGTGGTTCAGTTTTAGGTAAAAAAGTATCTGAAGACCGCCATTATGATGATCGTAAATATAACCGAAAATATCGTAAACACCGTCATTAATTGATCATGATCAAAAGCACCTATTTTTAGGTGCTTTTTTTTATTACAGCTATCTTTTTATCAAAATATCGCTGATATCTCAGTTTGAATACATACTAAAAAACGGCACTTAAGTACCGTTTTTTATGACTTAAAATGATTTACACCATTAGCAAGGACATTTTTTTAATGTCCCTCCTGCACTTGGATAACGTGCATCAACACAATAACGATGAAAGGTTTTTTCATCCATTGCCTCTAGATCAGGATGATGCTTCTTCATATGTTCCAAGTAGTTTTGATAGTCTGGAACACCCACCATTAAACGAAAACTTTGCTGTAGGCGTGTCCACAAAGTTGCAATTCTTGACCAATTTTTAGGATTAAAAATTAAATCTTTTTGTGACATCACAGTCATTTTGATGATTTTATAAATCACCGTTTTGCCACTTTTGGCGAATTTCAAATTCATCTCACTCACCTCTTCTTTAGATTTAATGTTTGGCTGATGTTACCACTGTATCTTCTGGCTCTGCATATACAGCAGGTGCTTCATTTACAGTTGGAACAGGACTTGCCAATGCACGACGAATCACGCTAATCGCAGCAATAATCATCACAATCGCCACAATCATAAAGAATGCACATAAAGCTGCATTAATTTGATTTGACAATACAATCGTTTGCATCTCTTCAAGTGTTTTTGCAGGTTTTAAAATCTCACCTTTAGCAATCGCAGCGGAGAAACGATCTGCCTGTGCCAAGAAACCAATTTTTGGATTTTCATGAAAGATTTTTTGCCAACCCGCAGTCATACACGTAATAATCAAAAATACGGTTGGAACAATAGTGACCCAAACATATTTTTCTTTCTTCATTTTAAATAGAATCACTGTACCCAAGGTCAGTGCCATTGCTGCCAACATCTGGTTACCAATACCAAATAGTGGCCATAGACTGTTAATGCCACCCAATGGATCAATCACCCCTTGATAAACGAAGAAGCCCCAACCTGCAACTGCCACAGCCGTACCAATCAAGTTTCCAACAAAGTTATGTGAGTTTTTTAAAGCAGGTACAACAATACCTACAGTATCCTGCACCATAAAACGACAAGCACGAGTACCCGCATCCACCGCAGTTAAAATAAATAAAGCTTCAAATAAAATCGCAAAGTGATACCAAAATGCCATCATTGAACGATTATTAAAAATTTCTGTAATAATATGTGCCATACCAATAGCAAAAGTTGGCGCCCCACCTGTACGTGACAGAATGGTACTTTCACCAACTTCTTTTGCCAGTAAAGTTAAAGCTTCTGGTGTCACAACAAAGCCTAAATTACGCACGGCTTCTGCTGCACTTTCTACAGTTGTACCCAATACGGCTGCGGGTGCGTTAATCGCAAAATATACGCCTGGCTCAAGCACAGTTGCACAGATCATTGCCATAATGGCAACAAAAGACTCCATTAACATACCACCATAGCCAATGACACGAATATTGACTTCGTTATCAACAAGTTTCGGTGTAGTTCCTGAAGAAACCAACGCATGGAAGCCTGAAATTGCACCACAAGCAATAGTAATAAATAAAAATGGGAACATTGAACCAGAAAATACAGGACCCGTGCCATCAACAAAATGCGTAACAGAAGGCATTTTAAGCATTGGCATTGCAACCATAATACCGACAGCAAGACCTGCAATCACACCAATTTTTAAGAAAGTAGATAAATAATCACGTGGTGCTAATAACAACCAGACAGGTAGAACTGACGCAATAAATCCATAAATAATCAATGCCCATGTCAATTGAGTGCCTGTCAAAGTAAATAATGGTCCCCAATATGGATGTGCTGCAATATCTCCACCAAAAATAATGGCAGCCATCATTAACACAAAACCAATGATAGAAACTTCTGCAATTTTTCCTGGGCGCAGATAACGCATGTAGATTCCCATAAATAGTGCAATTGGTATTGTTGCTGCAATACTAAATACACCCCATGGGCTGTTGGTTAATGCTTTCACGATAACAAGCGCTAAAACTGCCAAGATAATAATCATGACACCTAATGCACCTAGCATCACAATGACACCCGCAAAAGATCCAAGTTCCTGTTTTGCCATTTCGCCCAGAGATCGACCATCTCGTCGTGTTGAAATGAACAAGACTAAAAAATCTTGTACTGCACCTGCAATCACAACACCAACCAATAACCAAATCGTGCCAGGGAGATATCCCATTTGTGCTGCCAAAATAGGACCAACTAAAGGTCCTGCACCTGCAATCGCAGCAAAGTGATGCCCAAACAATACATACTTATTGGTAGGTACATAGTCCAACCCATCTGCAAGACGATGCGCAGGTGTTAATCTACGTGGGTTGAGTTCAAAAACTTTATTGGCAATAAATAAACTATAAAAACGATAAGCAATGCTATATACACAAATTGCAGCAAGTACGAGCCAAACAGCATTGACATGCTCACCTCGACTGACAGCTAAAATTCCAAACGATACCGCACCAATAATGGCAACAATCACCCAAATCAGTTTGGATAAGGGCGATGATTTCTTTTCAATATTTTCCATGAATACCTCACATTTCGATTAAACGAGCAGTTCCATTGTTGTTATTTGCCATAATTCATTTCGGTTTTGTCTCTTTCCTTAGTGACTCTACTCCTCATTTTTTTGTTTTCATCTAAGACTTTTGATTTAAATGTGTTGTTAATATCATCAATTAACACGACATAAAGATGACCAGAATATTTTGATTATTATTTTTATTGTGACAATTTTGCCAACTCTTTTGAATCTACTCTTTATTTTTCACAGCTGATCTAAGACTTTAGTCTTAGAAAGGTCTTAAATTTATTTCTTTTTTATCTATTTTAAATTTTTTATTCTTATTGAAAAATACCGTAAATAACACACTATCAATAGGGTAAAAATATTGAGAATATATCTTCAATAAAATAAAAAAGGTAAAGATCAAATCAATCAATCTTTACCTTTTTCACAATTTCATTTTAAACAATAAAATTGCTGTCATTTATTTATAGTGAATATCAAAGGTTTTATCTGTGATAAATAAAAAAGTAACATCGTTGTCTTCTTGTGCGCCATGAAACATTACTTCACCCTCAGGAAACCAAATAAAATTCCCTGGTCCAAATGAACCTTTAGAAGTAACTAAAATACCATCAAGCACATACATGCCATGTGCACAATGATGTGTATGTGATTTATTCATAAACCCAGCTTTATAACAACATTTAGAAATCGACATTCCAGATGTGTTGTCTAAAAACAATGGCTTCATCAAAATACTGGCATCCAACTCTGGAATTGGCAGTTCTTGCCACGGCATACGATGACTGTCTACAGTGATGACTTCTTGAGTATTTTCCATAATTAACGCTACATAATTCCATTCATTATTTATTCAAGACAAACAACTAAACATAAGCTTAAAAAGGATAATTCGGTGCTTGTGCTTGAATTGTCATCCATTGCCATTGGGTAAATTCATCTGCATTTGCAGGACCACCAATACGTGTACCATTACCCGAAGCACCAAAACCACCAAATGGATTCAGCGTTTCATCATTTACAGTTTGATCGTTGATATGTAACAAACCTACTTTGAGTGACTGTGCGACTTGCATTCCGTGACTCACATTTGAGGTGATAATACCTGCTGACAGTCCATAATCGCCTGCATTTGCCAGTTCAATTGCTTCTTCATCTGAGGCAAATGGAATAAGCACCGCAACTGGACCAAAAATTTCTTGTTGGAAAATTGGATTATCTTGATTCACTTGCGATAACACAGTTGGTTCAAAGAACACGCCATTGGCAACCCCACCAACCTCTAACTTTGCCCCAGCAGCAATGGCATTTTGTACAAGTTGTTCAACACGCTGACATTGTTTTTGATTGATTAAAGGTCCGATATTGACCTGTTGATCCATTGGGTTGCCAACTTTGAACTGTTTCACTTTTTCAATTAAACGGTTCTTGACTTGTTCAAAAATAGACTCATGAATCAGCACTTTACCCGAAGTCATACAAATTTGCCCTGAGTGTAAGAATACGCCCCATGCAATATTCTGCGCCGCCAGTTCAATATCTGCATCATTTAAAATCAGTAATGAGTTCTTACCACCCAACTCTAATGAAACTTTTTTGAGCGTTCTGCCCGCACCTGCACCAATGATTCGTCCAACTTCAGTCGACCCTGTAAACTGAATACTGGCAATATTAGGGTCATTCACCAATGCTTCGCCTGCTTCAGCGCCACCCGGTAACACATGTAATAAGCCAGTCGGTAAACCTGCCAATTCAAAAATACGTGCAATTGCAAAACCACTACACACCGCAGTACGCTCATCGGGTTTGAGCACAACAGCATTTCCCAATGCCAAAGCAGGTGCCACTGCTCGAATTGCTAAATAAAGTGGAAAATTAAATGGCGAAATCACTCCAACCACACCCAAAGGAACACGTTTTGCGAGGCTTAATTTGCCATTTTGTGAAGGTAAAATAGAACCTTGCTCACTTGATGGTAATGCTGCTGCATTTTTTAATGCTTGAATGCATAATTCAACTTCAAAACTCGCTTTCATGAAGATTGAGCCACTTTCTTTGACTAACCACTCAATGATTTCAGCTTTATGGTTTTGAGTAATTTGCACCGCATTTTCAAAAACTTGAGCACGTTCCTGATAACTTAATGCCCACCATGCTGCTTGAGCTTGTTTTGCTTGTGCTGCTGAAGTTTGAATATCTTTTGGTTGAGCATAACCAAATGTACCTAAAGCTTCTCCAGTCGCAACTTCAGTGGCTTGATATGTTTGTTCTGCTTTTGTCCATTGACCTGTAAAAAACTGATTTTCCCAAATATCTGCTGTCAACATGCTCATTTGCTTATCCTCTCGAATTATAAATTGATCCATTCAAAACCATGTGCAAATCATCTTTAACAAGCTATTGCTCAATAAAATAATTTGATTCTTCTATAGAGCATTTAACATGCCAAAAATAAAATATTTAAAATTCAAAAAGATAAAAAATAAATCTAAAAAAGTGTCGGTATTTAGGTCAAATCAATCCATCTCTATGTCCAATAAAACGACACTTTTATTGCAGCCATTTCACAATCTTAGTTTAAATATTTATAAACAGTTGAACGTGAGATTTTCAGCCTTTTCGCCACTTTAGACACATTCATATTTTCCTCTTGATAAACACGCTTAATGGTTTCGCGCGTCACATCATCCAAATTGGTAATATTTGTAAGTGTCTGCGTTGTCGGTTTAACTTCGTCTTGTAACATCAATTCTGTAATCATTTCATCATCAGAAAAAACTGCCGAAAGTTTCAATACATTGATGAGCTCTCTAATATTTCCTGACCATTTATAATTTAAAATTTGTTCTTTCACTTTTTCAGAATAACGATATTGTCCTAAATTAGCCAAAATCGCATTGGCAATCAAAAGCTTATCATCACGGTCACGTAAAGGACTAAGTTCGATTTCATAACCACGAATCCGATAATATAAATCGCTTCTAAACAGCCCTTGTTCGACCATCTCTTTTAGATTTCGATTGGTCGCACAAATCAGTTTAAAGTTTGATTTTAACGCGGTCCGCCCACCCACGCGATAAAACGTATTGTCTTGTAAAACTCTTAAAATTTTGACTTGTAAATGAATCGGTAAGTCGCCCAATTCATCTAAAAATAAAAAACCACCATTTGCAAGTTCAACTAAACCGACTTGCCCTTTGCTCTTTGCCCCTGTAAATGCACCACCTTCATAACCAAATAACTCAGCCTCAAGCAAATTTTCTGGAATCGCTCCACAGTTAATTGAAATAAAAGGCAGATTTTTGAAATTTTCATGGATTTGCTGTGCTAAATATTCTTTGCCTGTCCCTGTTTCCCCTGTAATCAAAATCGGAATATTGGCTTGAATTGCTCGAATACATTTTTGTAGTTTAAGATCTGTGGTTTTATTTGGTTTCTTTTGATGAATCACTTTGGCATAACAAAAAGAATGATCATTTCGTTTTAATAGATGTGTTGCATCTGTTTTTTGCATCAAATGGTCAATATTTTCAAAAACTTCCGTGATGGTCTGCCCTAATATTTCTTTTACATCGCAACCAATCAGTTGACTCGCCACTTGATTCATATGCGTAATTCGCCCTTCTTGATCTATTCCGATCAGACCCGAATACGCACTTTCAATTAAATCAGGCGTATTTTGAAAATATAAAAAATGGGTAATGCTTTCTGTTTTTCGAATGTACTCATTTTCAAATTTATAAGACTGATAAAGCAAATGATATAACCAATTTCCCGTTGCCATTTTGGTTTTTGAGGTAATATCGAGCGCGCCTAAGACATCGCCTTGACCATTAAAAATAGGCACTGAAGCACATGAAAATGAAGAAAATTCCGTTAAATAGTGCTGATGACCATTTAAAGTCATGGGTAAACTGGCATGAACACTACACACAGGTGCAATCGTTCCGAAGTTTTCCTCTGCAACAGATCGCCCACGTTGTAAAAAATGATATAAATCATCAAAACGATCATCATGTAATTCTTGAACGATCAGTCCTGCATTATTGATCAAAAAAACACTAATATTTTGTTGTTTATATAAATTAAAAATATCTTCTAAATAAGGTCGAGTCATCCGAGCAAAGTGTTCATCATCATCACTTAATTCATTGATTGAAAAGTTTTTATTTTTTACTGCTGAATTATAAGGGGTTAAACCTGCATCTTTCGACTTTTGCCATGAATCCAAGATTGGCATGTGATGACGATCTAAATCAGGGCGAATACCTGACTCAAAAAATTGATGTTTAATACTTTCCCATGCACTTAATTCAATTACATTATTCATAAAAATCCCTTTAAGAATATCAGCCTAACTGCCTTTAGTATTTTATATTTATGCCGTAATTTTCAACAAAAATACAGTTTTAGCTTAAACAAAATATTCACTATTCTTGCAAATAGCCAATCATAAAAATTCTACCTTGCAACTCAGTAAAAACAAACCAACAATAAAATCATAACTTTATACTTTAAAAATGATGTAACTTGAAAATAGCATATCATCATGATCAAAGTGTCTATTTATTGGACACTCGTCTATAAACAAGACACTTTTAAAACAATAAAATTGCCTATTATCATTAAAAATCAAATAGTTAAAATCTGGCATACTTTTTGAAAGTATTAAGTGTATAACACGTGATTGAAGCTCATTATTTTTCAACATTCACTCACCGATCAACATGGAATTTATTAAATTAAGGATATTACAATGACGGATTTAATTGATATTCAAGCCGCTGTTACTGCGGGTAAAGGTGCCGATTTTAAATTAGAACAGTTAAAAATTCGTGCTCCGAAAAACAATGAAGTACTGGTTAAAATTGTTGCGACAGGCATGTGTCATACCGACTTGATTGTTCGTGATCAATATTATCCTGTTCCACTGCCTGCGGTTTTAGGTCATGAAGGTGCAGGTGTTATTACTGCGATTGGTGATGCAGTCAAAGACTTGGCTGTCGGTGATCATGTCGTGCTCAGTTATGGTTATTGCGGTTCATGTAAACAATGTAATTCAGGTAATCCAGCCTATTGTGTTGACTTTTTTGGGCGTAATTTTAGTGGTGCAGATCCACAGGGACATAACGCCATTTGCCGACATAATCATGAAGCCGTTCATGATCACTTTTTTACACAGTCTTCATTTGCAACTTACGCTTTAAGTTTAGAAAATAATGCCGTTAAAGTCGATGCAAATGTACCTTTAGAATTACTGGGTCCATTAGGTTGTGGTATTCAAACGGGTGCTGGTGCAGTGATGAATACACTTAAAGTGAATCCAGCGAGTAGTTTTGTCACCTTTGGTGCTGGTGCAGTCGGTTTAAGCGCGTTATTGGCTGCAAAAATTTGTGGTGCCACCACAATTATTGCAGTTGATATTGTTGAAAGTCGACTTGAACTTGCCAAAGAATTAGGCGCAACACATATCATTAACAGTAAAGAAACAGATCCAGTCGAAGCCATTAAAGAAATCACGCAAGGTGGTGTAGCTTTTGCACTTGAGTCTACAGGTCGAACTGAAATTTTAAAACAAGGTATAGATGCGCTTGGCATATTAGGAAAAATTGCAATTGTTGGCGCACCACCTTTAGGTACGTTGGCACAGTTTGATGTCAATGATCTTTTACTCGGTGGAAAAACCATTGTAGGTGTTGTTGAAGGCAGTAGTGTTCCAAAAACATTTATTCCTGAATTAGTTACACTCTATCAGAAAGGTTTATTTCCATTTGATAAATTGGTGAAGTTTTATGATTTTGCTGATATGAATCAGGCGGCATTGGACAGTCAAAACGGCATAACACTAAAACCTATTATTCGTATTGCCAATTCAAACTAAATCTTTCGGGCACGACTGTTTTTAATCATACAGTCGTGCTTTTTTATTACATCTGCAAAAATATTGATGATTTGCAACAACATTTTCCTTTTATAGGATGTTTAGAATAATATTGCTGCCAAGCGTAGCTAGATGTAAGAATTAGAAAAGGGATTATTGTCCTTTTGGTTTATTGTTAATAAGTTTTAAAATAATATTTTGTATATCATTATTTATAAGTATTTTTTCCCCTGTAATCTTGTTAATAATTCGATTGCTTAATAATTCCTGTTTAATTGAGTTAACATACATAGCATATCCCCCTATTTCATATTTTGGACTTAAGTCATACAAAGATTGTGTTAAAAAATCCTTTGTAGACCTTGGGTTAGTATGGACAGTTATATTTTGTGGTTTATACTTATTTAGTATTTTTTCATAAAAATCTAATTCTGTAAGTAAAGCATCTATAGCATATTGGTATTTATTATTTTGCATAATTAATTCGTTTCTATCAGGAAGATCTGAATTAAGCGCTACAACCATAAAGTATAAATTATCGTATTCTATAGTCACATTATTAAACAAAACATGTAATCTATCTTTAAGCCTTTCAAAAAGTTCTGTTTTAAATTGATCCCTCCAATCACTATATAAATACAAAGCTACAAATGCAGCGAAAAAAGTCGCTGTAGCTGTTAAATAATCAGAGCTTATATCAAAGTAAAAATTTGCTAATTTCGACAAACCCAAGCAACTAAAAAATATCCCTATAAATACCGAAACTAAAAATTTTATATTCATAAAAAAGCCCCATTCAATGGGGCATAGTTTAAGCAGCATTCAACTTTTTTGCTATCTCGGAAGCTGTTGGATTGTAATAAGTATTCACCAATACACTAAGGGTTTTACGCCCTGTCACCTGCGCCGAAATCTCTGATGTAAATTTGACGTAAATTAACCTAAAAAATAAGCAAAAAGTGCCGATAAATCGTAGGCATTAAAAAAGGGCTTTAAGTCATCATTTAAACTTAAAACCCTTATGCCGTAAGGCTTGTATCTTGGTAGGTTTAACCAGATTCGAACTGGTGACCTCTACGATGTCAACGTAGCGCTCTAACCAACTGAGCTATAAACCTAATGTGGTGAGAATATTATTCATTTTTCTGTCATCTGACAAGCTTTAATTGTTCTTCTTTAACTCATTCGTACACTCTTTAAGCAAAGCTTTGAAAGTTTTTATATCATGCTGATTTTCTTCACCTAAATATACCATTTTTTGGAAAATCTGATTTAACTGCTCAAAATGGTGGTGTTGTGCTGAATGTTCTGACAGACGCATCATCCATTGCTGAAAAGTTTCAGACTCGGCTTTTTGTAAGGCAGGATTCAATTGCTGATTAAACTGCACAATACAACGCTCAAGTGCAGTCAACTGCCGAGAGGCACGGAATTTGGTCACCCCCCAATGCAACAATAACAAAACTAAAATGCCAAAGACCAATACCAATCCATAACTATAACTTGAAGTTAAACCCAGCTTTTGCATCCAGCCATTTTGCTTCTCGGCATCATAACCCACGACCTTACTTTGCCATTGATAACTTGCATAATCGCTCCACACGCGTAAAGTCCGTAAAACCGAAGAATGTTGCAAGCGTAAATTGGAATAATTGCCATCTCCAAAAATACTGCGGTCATCCGTCATGAGATTTTGCATCCCATTGTCAATTCGCATCGGTGCAATCATCGCTGTTGGGTCTATCCGTTGCCACTGCCCGTATAAATATACTTCAGCCCATGCATGTGCGTCCAGTTGGCGCACTTCCCAACTTTGTCGATCAGGTGCCAACTCACCGCCCTGATAACCAGTCACTACACGTGCAGGAATTCCGACATAACGCATTAACAAGACAAAACTTGATGCATAATGTTCACAAAAACCTTGTCGGGATTGAAATAAAAATTCATCAACACGGTTATTACCAAGTCTGCCAGGTGCAAGCGTATAAACAAATTTTTCCTGTTTATACCAATTCAAAACATTCTGAATATATTGTTCAGGTTGTCCGTGGCTTTGCTGATACATTTTCTGTGCGAAAAGCTGTGCTTTAGGATCACTTGTCTTTGGGTAGCTTAGGCTATTTTTCAGGATTTGTGCGTTAAACTGCCCCGCTTGCATCTCTGTAGCCTGTGTACCCACCCATTGCAGTTGAATCGGCTGGGTACGTTGCAACAAGCGTTTTGGGGTAATGGAATCGTCCTGATTCAACTGAAAACGTGGTTCCAAAGGAATAGATTTTTCCAGTCCCGTGATCCATTGTTGCGCAGGATCATTTGCCAAATATTGATAATGAAAACTTTTTTGCTGTGCTGACGGCGGTGGCGCATTTTTAGCTTGTTTATTGACAAAGCCACTCGTCCACCGTGTTCCATCATACTGATCCAAGACCAAAGCCCGCCAATATAAATCACTGCGTTTCGGCAACTGTTGCATATCGCCAATAATTCGAAATGCCAAGGCACCAGATTGCGATAATTCGGCAATATCGCCTGGTGACATGCTGTCACTCAGTCCTGTAGTGGCTTGATTATTGGGGATGGGGATTTGCCATAACGGTGGTAGGCGTGGAAAAAACATGAATAATAGAATAAAAAATGGCAGAGCCAAGCCAATAAACTTGAGGATGTGCCATGAATCTGTTTTCAGCGACTGTAATATCGGCTGTGTACTGATAAAACTTGCGGTCTGTACTCGATATAAGCCCACCAAGCAACTGATTAAACAGCATAAAACCAATAACGCCATCCAAAAAGCCTGTGTGTGCAAAAATAAACTCGCACTGACAAATAAGGCAAAATTAAACAGGATGATAAAGTCACGTTTGCTTTGTGTTTCCAAAGCTTTGGCAAATAAAAATGTCGATAAAACGGCTGTACCTGCTTCTACGCCCAAAAAAGTCCGTGAATTGACATAAATAATCAGCATCGCCAATAAGGCAAATAAAATTTTCGGTGCTTTGGACAGTATTTTAGGAAGATGAATGACTTGGTGTTGATTAAACTTGTAATAATAAAATGCCAGACCCAAAATATTCAGCAAAAATAAAATCGCTAGTGGTATGGGCATATACGCCATTTGTGCGATTAAAATTAAACTTAATACTAGTAAAATCGAAATTTGAATGGATTTATTCATGATCAATCCTCCTAAGCCTGCGCCAATAAGGTTTTGATATGAATATAATGTTGTTCACCCACGCCATTTTCAGTTTGTGCATGCGGTAAAATAAGACTATACGGCGTTTGACTGTGTTCGCACTGATCCACCAGTTCCATCATTAAACTGAGTTTTTCTTCGTGGTCTGCGCTTGGCATTTTGCTATATTCAATTTGCATGACGTGTGTATCCACCAAGTCTTCAAATTGCTTAACAAAAAGCCCCTGTCCTCGTGCTGCCTGTTTCCATGAAATGCTTTGTAATGAATCACCTGTTTTAAAGTTTCGCAGTTCTTTAAATTCGTCCAAATCAGGTTCACCTGTATTGGAATAGTGCTGTAAATTTTGTGTAAAAGCTTTGGCTTCAGGCGCAATCCAATAGGATTCGGTCAAATAGATATAAGTCCATGCCCGTACAAGACCGAGTGGATACGTTGAATAAATCTGAATTGGTGGAATTTCAAATTTTCCACGTTGTTTGGGAATAAAAACCAAATCAAAACTTTGTTGTTTTTCCTCAAATAAAAAACTTTGAACAGATTCATCTTTTTTGGATGGATCTGTTTCATCCTGTTTATTTTTTTGAGAAATATGATGTTGTAAATCAGTGATTTTAATATTTAAATATTTTGCAGTTGCATGTTGTTGCTGCATAATAATTTTGACAGTAAAAGCTTCGTTGACCTTGCCCACTTCATCGACAATCACTTGTAAGGTGACACCATGTAATTGCTTAAAACTTAAATAAAAACTGATACATAAAATCGCACTGATTAAAAAACAAAAACCTAAAATCAAGTTATTGGCATAATTAATGCCCGCAATAAAGGTGATCAGAATCAGTACCAAATACAAAAAACCTTGTTGATACAGAAAGACCAAGACTTCATTTTGTTTCAGCGTACGAATACCTGTATAGCGAAAACGCAGATGCAACCAACGGACAAATCTTTTCCCTAACATCGTCAGATTTCCATTAGCCTTTCACAGATACTTTTTGCAGCAATGCCTGTGTTTCTGTTTCACCTAAACCAATTCGATGCGATGCCACCGCCACAAAAACTGCCTGTACATCATCCGCAATCACAAATTGACGCTTTTCAATCAATGCATAGGCTTGTGCAGCTTTTTTCAGTGCCAATAAACCTCGTGTAGATAATCCATGCCGACCTTTTCGGGTTTCTTCAGCCAAATCAATCATATAGTCAAAAACCAAATCATTCACTGTCATTTGATTGACTATACTTTGTAATTGCAAAATCTCTTGCTGTTGAAAAATAGACTGTAATTCTCCAATCAAATCATGGCGTGACGCTTGTTGTAATAATTGTTTTTCCGCCATCCGTGATGGATAACCGAGTGACAATCGCATCATAAAACGATCCAGCTGTGACTCAGGTAAACTGTATGTGCCACTTTGAAAGAGCGGGTTTTGTGTCGCAATCACCCAAAATGGTTTAGGTAATTCATAACGTGTACCATCGACTGTGACATTGCCCTCCTCCATTGCTTCCAATAACGCACTTTGGGTTTTAGGACTGCAACGGTTAATTTCATCAGCCAATAGGATTTGAGTGAAAATTGGACCGTATTTAAACTCAAATTGGTGTTCTTTTTGATTGAACATATTGATCCCAATGACATCACTGGCAAGCATGTCGTTGGTAAATTGAATCCGTTGAAAGTTCAGACCTGCAAGTCGTGACAGACTACTTGCCAAAGTGGTTTTTCCCAGTCCAGGTAAATCTTCAAACAGTATGTGCCCACCTGCCAACAAACTGCATAAAGCAAGTTTGGTTTGTTGTGGTTTATCTAAAATAATTTGATTAATCTGGCTTAAAAATGCATCTATTTTTGGGTAATAGCTCGTTAAATCATTGGATATGTGTGCATGTTTTTGTTCTGTATGTTTTTGCTGCGTTGTTCCCCAAATCACCTTTTATTCCCCAATAAAAATTTTTAATTTGTATAAGTATAAACATACACGTTTTTATACAATACTCAAAGTTATAAAAAAATATTGAATAACAATATTATAGAGTAAGGCATTCCCAGTTTTAGTTTATTTCCTGATGATAAAGATATGCTCACAAACTCAAATCATGATCATGACTCATCTTATTTCTAGAGTAATTATGAAGAAATATCAGATAAAAATTACAAATGATTTACCAATAACTGCAACTTCAATACAACTAAATTCACAATCAAATCGTAGTTTTCTCGTAAATTAAGTCTAAGTTAAGAAATCAAGAAGCTTCGAGAAGGAGTTTGAACATGAAATTACAAGCAATAATCGGTGCAACAGTACTTGCAGCAACACTGATGACAACTGCACACGCAGATAATTCAACACGTGTTGCCCTTTCTTCTGGTTTAGGCAGTGTTGTTGGTGCTGCAATTGGTAATCAGATGGGAGGAAGCACAGGTGCAATGATCGGTTCTGCCTTAGGTGGTGCTGGTGGTGCTGCGGCTTCAAGTGATCGTCGTGATCGTACAGGTGCGGCAATTGGTGGTGCTTTAGGTGGTGCCGGTGGTTATACAGTGGGTCGAAATGTTGCAGGCTCAACAGGTGGCTATGTAGGAGCTGGCTTAGGTGCAGCAGGTGGTTCAGCACTTGGACGTAAAGTAAGTGAAGACCGCCGTTATGATGATCGTGATGACCGTCGCTACAATGACCGCTATGATCGTCGTTATGATGGTGGCTACCGAGGTAGTAACTATCGCTATAATGATCGCCATGACAATGGTCGTCACTTAGGTCATTATAAACGCAAACATCGTGACTAATTTTTATCTATAAGCTCGTTAAGAACAAACTCTTTTTCACCTAGATCGTTAGAACGCAAGCTAACCTTCTAGGTTTTTTTGTATGCTCATTTTGTAACTTATTTTAGTATATCGAAATAACACGATATACAAATATCTGTTTATATCGTATTATTTCGATATAGACCAACTTGAGTTATAGTCATGCGATCACTGCAAAATACCAAATTTTCGATTTTAGAATTAGCGCCAGTTCGTGAAGATAAAGATGTTAAATTTTCACTGCAACATGCGCTAGAACTTGCTCAACATGCTGAAAAATTAGGATATGATCGTTTATGGCTCGCTGAACATCATAATATGGATGGTATTGCTAGCTCTGCAACTGCTGTCATGTTGGGTTATATTTTAGCAAATACAAACAATATAAAAGTGGGTTCAGGTGGCATTATGTTGCCAAACCATGCACCTTTGGTTGTTGCTGAACAATTTGGTACTTTAGCCACGCTTTATCCTGAACGTATTGAACTAGGTTTAGGACGTGCACCTGGTACAGACCAAATGACCATGCGTGCTTTACGTCGCGGTCGCCAAGAAACAGAAGATCAATTTCCAAATGATGTGGTTGAAATTTTACAATATTTTGATGATGTTCAACCCAACCAAAGAATTATTGCAACCCCAGGACAAGGGACTCATGTGCCTGTATGGTTGCTAGGCTCAAGTTTATTTAGCGCACAACTTGCTGCACGTTTAGGACTTCCCTATTCATTTGCCTCACATTTTGCGCCTCGCATGTTAGGGCAAGCGATTCGTTTATATCGTGAAAATTTCCAACCTTCACAATATTTAGAGCAACCTTATGTATCTATGGGTGTGCCAACCGTTGTTGCGCAAAGTGATGCTGAAGCTGAATATTTGGCAACCAGTGTTTATCAACGTATCCAAAATTTACTTACAGGTCGTAGTATGAAACTTAAAGCACCTGTCGATACAATGGAAGGTCGCTGGACAGCTGCTGAAAAAATGGCGGTACAAAACTTCTTAGCCATTGCACAAATTGGGTCACAAAGCACAGTTAAACAAGGCTTAGAGCAGCTTTTAGAACAATATGATGTCGATGAGTTTATTTTTACTTCTGATATCTATGACACACAAAAACGTTTAGAAAACTTTGACTTACTGATGCAATTAAAAAAATAATTTAAACCTAAAAGATGCCAAGAGATTTTTTCGTTTGGCATCTTTTTATTTAAAGAGCTCATATTTACTAAACTCCTATAATTTAACATCTATTGCCATCCCTTATTTATCTGTCATCATGCAGAATAGAAATAAAATGATAAGGAAAATAACAATGGATCAATACATCAACAAACCTACTCCCGCATTTATTGCAGCAAGTTGGGTTGCCTTATTGGCAGGTGCTTCTGCTTATGCAATTGGTTTATTTAATGCCAATATGTTATTGAATGAAAAAGGTTATTATTTAATTCTCATTTTATATGGTCTATTTTCTGCTGTCTCGTTACAAAAAATTATTCGTGACAAACTCGAAGGTATGCATGTTACCCCAATCTACTTTGCCTTATGTTGGGCATCCGTCATTATTTGTATTGCGCTACTTGCAGTGGGTTTATGGAATGCAAGTCTACAATTGAGTGAAAAAGGTTTTTATATTATGGCTTTTTTACTCAGTTTATTTGGTGCTGTTGCCGTACAGAAAAATATTCGAGACTTAGAATATATCCGCCTTAAATCTGCTCCAGAACTCACCACAAAAATTTTGGAAGAAAATCATAAGGCACTCGAATTACCACAAGAAACGTATAAAGGTGACTAAAAAAGGATACAATTTTAAGGCGAAATATGCTGTTTCTTATGATATGTTCATCCATAAAAAGAGGTAAAAAATGCCTCTTTTTATATCAATATTGATGATTTATGCCTTTTTGAGTTCATAATTGTATAAAATACCCTCTTCATCATAGTGTAATACAATACTTTTTGACTTTTGAATACGTGACAATTCATCTGTAGTAATTAAAAAATCTTGAGCCAGTATAGATTGACTCACATTCAACACTTTTGGATTGTCTCGTTTACGATAACGTAGCCAGTTATAACTCGCCCATAACAACAATGAAGCACAACAGACCACAACAATTAAAGCTAACCATGCGAAGTTATACATTTGCACATTGATTTGTTCAGCAAAAATATAGCTTTGGATCAATCTGCCCTGATACACCCACAAAATCAAACTCAGCAAAGGCAATATAAATAATGTCCACACGAGCCAACCTAATGCTTGAATCGTGTAATTTGTGGCTTTATTTTTGACATATTGAGGCTGATCAATATATTGAGGAATATCCAATTGAGCTGGATCAGTCACAATATTGGAATGGATTTTATTCATTCATTTTCTCCACGAAATCCACGATCTGGACTGACCCATCTCGCTCTTTTTTTCTGTGTAAATAATGCTTTAGGAACTGCCACAATGGTCGTTGCAGCGCCTAAAATCCAAAAAAACAATGGGTACCAAATCACCCAAAAATAATTTCTTAAAAATCGATGATCGTCATAACGTTTGTCTATATACAAACTGATGAAAAACTGGATTAGACATGTGATCGCTAAAATGACGCCATACCATTGTGGTAGTAATGATTTAACGTACCACCCTGATGGTAAAGCAACAAATAATCCTACAAAAAACAAAACAACGATCAACAAAATGACATACGCCCAAATCATACTGAGCATTGACTCTAGAGCTACAGGCCACATTTTAAGAGCGCTCACTTTAAAAAGTTGAGGCACATAAGTCCAAAGTACCTCTACGCCACCTTGTGCCCAACGTAAACGCTGTTTCCACAACCCTGTCAAGGTTTCAGGCATATAGATATAGCACAGTGCATTCGGCACATAATGGATATCCCACTTTGCAAGCTGAAGCTTCCATGAAATATCAATATCTTCAGTAATTTTATCATCTGACCAAAAACCAACTTGCTCTAAGGCTGTTTTACGAAAACCAGCAATCACCCCTGAAACTGTAAAAATACGTCCATACGTTCTTTGTGCACGTTTAATTAAACCAATAATAGAAGAAAACTCGCCGACCTGTAATTTTCCTAAAATACTTGAACGGTTTAAAATACGTGGATTTCCTGTTACTGCTCCAACCCGATTAAATCGGGTTAAGTGATGCATCATCCAAATTGCAGCATGTGGATGCAATAAAGCATCACCATCAATACAAATCAGATATTCAAACTGACTCACCATCATGCCTGAACGTAAGGCAAATGCTTTACCTTGGTTTTCAGCCAAATGCACCACACGCAACATAGGATATTGTTGTGCCAACTCATCTAAGATCTCGGCAGTACGGTCAGAACTGCCATCATTCACAGCAATAACTTCAAATTTTGAATATTGAGTTTGCAACGCATAACGAATCGTTTCTTTAACTTGTGCTTCTTCGTTAAAACACGGAATAATAATACTGCATCCTTGAGCAGAAACTTCAGGCAATTGCCCTTGTTTATATTCACGTTTAAAGAAAAACCAAAGTCCGCCTATCATCCATGTCCATGCCATCACCAACGGATATAAAAAGGCAAAGAGAAATAAAAACTCTACGCCTGTCATGGTGATTTCCCCTGTGTTTGATAAATAAATGGATTACGATAAGTCAATGGGCTTTGATTTAAACTCAATGGTGTGTATAAAAATTCTTGTACTTGTGCAGCATTATTGAAGTTGTATTGTTCAATCGCTAATTTTTGAATGCCAATTCGTTGCAAAGCAAGAAAATCAGCTTGTATTTTTTGCCAATCTGCTGCCGTTTTTGCAGATTTCACCGTTAAAGTGACTAAAATTTTGGCTTTCTCTGATGCAGTTAAAGCATCAAGCTGTTGAAGCATTTTTTTAAAATCTTGAGCATGATCTAAACTGTTCATTTCAAAATTAAATATATTTGCAGTCGATTGAAATTGATTTAAAAACTGCTGAATTGTTCCATCTGCAAGCTCATCTAACTGAACTTGTAGTGTCAAATTAAACGGATTACTGATATTGCTATAGGTTAAGGCGTATTGAGAAATATCCATCAAAGTTTGTGCAACACGTTTTTTCTGAATGACACAATCTTGTTGAATATTCATCTGAAAAGCACATTGCAACTTTTGCTCTGTGGTTAAAATAATACCATCCAAGTTACTATTATTTTTAAATAATTGCTCTGAAAGCTGAACAGCCAATTGTGGTTTTTGCTCTTGTAAAGCGTAGGGTAAACGTGCATAAACACGATTAAAAATTCGTGTTTTTGCCTGCCATAAGGTTCGATTCATGACATCTTTAGACATGTTTAATGCTGTATTTGGGAAATAGGCATGGTCGTAAATTCCGTCCTGATTTTGATCGCCTACGACATTTAAAATCAATGCATTACTCTTTAATGCACTCGTTAAATCTAAAATTTTTCCGAGTTGCTGATCTGCCAATTGATAATTTGATGAAAATTCAGCTAAATCAAAGGACAAAGCACGGATGGGTTCATAACGAATAAAATCTCGATATTGTATTGCATCCATCATTTGCTCAAAAAGATCTTCTGCACTTGGATTATTAACAGCTAAACCACGTTGAAATGTACCATCTTTGACTTGATTCACGGCATCTGCACCTAAACTAAAAGACAGCGCAAAACCCGCCTTTTGTGCTAAATGCTCAGTTTCTACATTCGTTGCACCATAAGGCCAAACCATTGCAATTGGGACTTCACCGACCTCTTTAGTTAAAATAGCTTTCGATTGTTTTAGATCTTGAATAATACGTTGCTCATACTCATCTTGCGTTTCATAACGTTTTAATGCTGCTAGATATTGTCGTGTAATTGCAGCAGGCTGTTGATTTTTCTGTGGGTTTGCTAAAACACCTTGATGCAGATGATGTGAATGACTCGCAAACTCAGCCCATCCTGATTGATGCATTTCTCGAACTTGCGCCCAAGCCATCTGATTGCCTTGCCCATATGCTTCATAAATCGCTTTGGTATTACCATTCATCCAACTCGTGACCAAAGCAAATACAACAGGAATTTTATATTGCTTAGCCAAAGGAAAAACACGACTATAATGACTCAATGCCCCATCATCGAAACTGATTAAGATTGCATTTTTCGGTAAAGGCTGCCCTTGTTGTCGAGCCTGTAAAATTTGTTTTAAACTGACAGGATGCCAATCTGAGCGTTTTAACCATTCAAAAAATTGAACTAAATTTTGGGTACTGATAGCATACGGATCACGATCACCATTTTTTAACACATCATCCCGCACATCATGAAAAGTTAAACTCACAAAATGCTGCTGATCAAAAAAAATATTTTGCTGGGTGACTTGAGCAGATTTTACGTGTTGATCATTTGCAAATGCAGGACTAATCACACCAATCAAAACAAAATTGATAAAAACGCGTTTTGAAAACTGTTTAAAACTCATCATCAGAAACGTCCCTCAAAACTTAAGTTTCCATATAATTGTTTTTCATATTCACCGTCATAAGCATGAATGCCATAACCTAGCCCATAACCCAAAGACCATGTTCTTGATAATTTCCACATGTGTTGATATTGCACATCCATTACAGGTTTAGGGTCAAAACTTTGTTGTTGATACATGCCCATGGTAAAATTAAAACGCTGTGTCAAAGCTTGCTCATAGTTACGCCATGTCAACCAGTCGTGGTTCAAACTGACAGCTAAACTTGAACTTTGTTTGGGGCTAAAATAGGACACCTGATTGGTTTGATTTTTTCCATAGTAGCCACTCACACCTGCTGTGGTGGTATGATGAGGGCTTAAAAAAACACGTTGTGAGTAATCTGCTGTCAATTCTTGTCTTAAATTACCATCATTAATATCTGTCAAATTATAGACAGCACCTGCTTGACGAGACTCATTTTCCTTCCATCGAATTCCTACGCCATAAGACTGACCTTCGTGATTTAAGTCTATCGCTTGTAATGGAATATCAGCCTGACTATTGGCTGAAAGTGAATATTGCCAATGATCATTCAATTGATGCGTCCATGCAGCTTCAATACCTTGACGATCACCTTGATGGTTTTGTGAAGCAATGACAGTCAATGACTTTCTCTGATCTTGCCATTCTAGACCAAGCCCATAGCGTTGTTGTTCTAAAGTACCTTGACGAAACTTGCCCCAAATATCCCGATGTTCAACCAAAACACGATAGTTATCAGCAAACCAAGGAGAATATAAGCTTGTGGTCATTTCACGATCTTGAGAACCTTTTAAACCTTGTATAAGCTCATTTTGATCTGAACGACTGCGAGAAAAACGACTAGTGTGCTGAATCGTGGCATGGTCACGATCTTCTAGCTCTTTACGACTTTTAATAACACTACTGTCTTCAGCATAGTCTTGCATGAGCTGATTAGTTTGCAGACGCCATGCTTGTACATCACCTAAAGCTTGTGCATTTTGCATCGTATTAATTTTTGTTTGCTTAGAAACAGGCTGTAATCCATTTAAACGCGCTAAAGTTTGCGCTGCTTGTTCAGGTTTATCACGCCAACGTTGGATTCTAGCAAGCTGATTTAGCCCGTCTTCTGTATTCGAAGTTTTTTCCACCAAACCTTCAAAATAAGGTTCAGCAATATCTAAACGATTACTATATGCCCAGTTTAAACCACGCAAACCAATATATTGTGTACGATCAGCATGAACCGATTTATCTACACCTTTAGCTTGACTGTATTGAAATGTAGGCAATAAATGATCTATTTCTTTAATGAGTTGATTTGCCTGATCATATTTTTCTTGTTCAAGCAATGAATAATAAAATGCACTATAGACATTCATATCCGAATAATTTTTTTCAGTCATTAATGTGCGATACAACTGTTCGGCTTGTGCTGCTTGACGTTCAGCTAAATAAGCATCAGCGATTGCTTGTCGAACATATGCAGGCATGGTCGTTACCGCAGGCAATGGCACACGCTGTAAGAGATCAAGTACAGTTTTAGATTTACCTCTAACACTTAAAGCATATATATAGTCATAATAAAAACGATTAAAAAAAGGTGCAGTAAATGTATATTCATTGGCAAGATGCTCAGCATCTAATAACACTGCATCCAACATCTCATAACTTTTTGTATCAGACTCGCCACGACGTGATAAATACTGTGAACGCTTAATCGCACTTTCAATCTGCTGAGCAAAATTACCTAATATAATCTGCTGATTTAAGTTTGGATCCCAGTCCGTTTTGGGATATTTTTCAATCACTTCTATGGCTTGCTGATAACTCCCCAAAGCCATTAATGTATTGACATATTCTTTTTGAATATTTTTATCTTTAGGTTGTTTTTCATAAGCATATTGCACCGCATGTAAAGCTTCAGCCGTTTGTCCAAGTATTCGATAGCTATATGAAATCTGCATAAGTTGCTCAGCAGATAGCTGTTTTAAACTCATTTTTTGCAAAACTGCCAATGCTTGTTTTTTCTGTTGATTTTCACTCAACAAAATGGCTTTTAAAATATTGACGTGTAACTGATTTTTCTGTTGAAACGGTTCAAACTGTTGCAGTAAAAGCAATGCTTGGTTAAATAACTTTTGATCGCGTAAAAGTTTGACCACACTCAATTGTGCATACTCTGGAAATTGATTCACCTGAATCCGCTGCGTCAGCTTTAATAAAGTCGCAGCATCCAATGGATGTACTGTATTTACTGACAATAAATAATCAGCTAAAACCTTTTGATCCTGTGGATATTTTTGCAACAATTGTTCAAGTGCAATGATGCCTTTCTGAGTCTGACCATTTTTAATATACAACACAGCCTGTTCTCTTAAAGTATCAGGTGTTGCTGCATATGACGTTTGTAATCCTAAATATAAAAATAAGCCCGCTGGCAAAAAATAATATGAATATTGCATAACTCATTCTTAAATTAAAGTGTGATTTAAATCTCATTTCAATAATTTTAAGCAATAAAAAATCATACACTGTTAACTTATGTGCATTCGTTAATTTTATTATTTTCAAATTATTTTATTAGATATCAAAAAATTAATTTTATCAAAAATGTCTATTTTTCAATCAAGTTAATTTTTTTGTAAAATTAGCACACTTTTTTGTATAGTAAATTTTAAAAAACAATCAATAAATATTTCACAATATGACAAATAATGCGGCATTTATTTACATTTAAATCATATCAAAAACTATAAGAATGATCATTCAGTTTTAATTATATGATAATAAAATTCACAGAAATTTTACAATAAAAACAAAATATTAATATATTCAATCAAAAAAAATACGATATCTTTCTCACTTTTTAGAAACTTTGTTAAAGCATACATTTTAAATAATTTTTAAGTTTAAACGGCTATTACAAAAAATAATAACCAAGTAAAATCATAAGATTAATTTACTTTCAATGTTATTTCTTCAGAAAAAAACACCATTTTCCTGAGTGAATTACATTATTTTCAATCACTTCGTTTATATATTTTTTTTTAAAAGTACTTTAGATTTATATCTTTTTCTGCAAAGACATCTAAAAATAGGATGTATTTGAATCTAATCGACTTATAATTTGCTTATTATTAATACAATATTCATATGAATAAATGAGGTATTTTTTATCACTCAATGACAAATTTAACCAACAAAAAAACTTGCCATTGAGCTTCATTCAAACCATTTATTGATTTAAATATCTATTTCAAATTTACTTTAAACACACAGCTTTAAGTGTGTTTTTTAATCAAAGCTTAAACTCATTATCCAATGCGACGCTTCAATCCTGTCATTTGTAAAACACGTGTTGAAATTTCTTCAATTGACATTTCAGACACATTGAGATACTTGATCCCTTCTGAAATATAAATCCCTTCAACTGCACGTAATTCCATCTGACATTGAGAAAAACTGGCATAGCGACTATTTGCCTTGCGTTCTGTACGAATTGCCACTAAACGATCCGCATCAATCATTAAACCAAACAGCTTATGCTTATGCTCTCTAAGCACCGCAGGCAAACGATTATCGTCTAAATCTTCTTCGGTTAAAGGATAGTTTGCAACACGAATTCCAAACTGTAATGATAGGTAAATAGATGTCGGTGTTTTGCCTGAACGTGATACCCCGATCAGGATCAAATCTGCTTTATCATAGTGTCTTGTACGTGCACCATCATCATTATCTAAAGCAAAATGAACCGCATCAATACGTGCCTTATATGACTCAGAATCAGTCACTGCATGGGTCTGTCCGACTAAAGTTGTAGGCTGAGTGCCTAAAACATCTGACAACTTACTAATAAGACCTTCAAAAACATCAAGATTTACAGCATTTGCAGTGTTAATAATATCACGAACATAAGGGTCAACTAAGGTATCAAATACCAATGGCTGCTGACCATCTTTTTCAGCACTTTTATTAATCTCCTCCACCACACTCATTGCAGCTTCTTCAGAGGTAATATAGGGAATGATATGGATATCAAACTTTACATGCGGAAATTGCGCTAATAACGAGTGCCCAAGGGTTTCAGCAGTAATGGCAGTACCATCCGAAATAAAAAATACGCTACGCTTTATTTGGTTACTTTCTGACATTAAAATTCTCCTCAAACATTTGTCTTAGCGATGTATAATCTTTATAGTAAACCCATCTTACATGACTATCACTTAGTTGAATCAAAATGCTAAGTTTTTTGTTATAATTTGATGCCAAGATAGTGATTAATACTGCATAAGTGGAGCAACAACTTTGGAAGCACGCGTAATCGGTCTAGAAAAACTAGGGAAACACGACGTTGAGATCGTGGGTGGTAAAAACTCTTCTCTTGGAGAAATGATTAGCCATTTAGCAAATGCTGGCGTATCAGTTCCAGGTGGATTTGCAACAACTGCTGCTGCATATCGCGAATTCCTTGAACAAAGTGGTTTAAATGCCAAAATTTCTGCAGAATTGAAGCAACTCAATGTTGATGATGTCAACGCACTTGCTGAAACAGGTGCAAAAATCCGTCAATGGATCGTAGATACTCCACTTACTCCTAGCCTTGAGCAAGAAGTTCGCACTGCTTTTGCTGAACTTTCTAAAGGCAATCCAGATATTGCTGTTGCTGTTCGTTCATCTGCAACTGCTGAAGATTTACCAGATGCTTCATTTGCAGGACAACAAGAAACTTTCTTAAATATTCGCGGTATCGACAATATTCTTATTGCGATTAAAGAAGTGTTCGCATCACTTTATAATGACCGTGCGATTGCTTACCGTGTACACCAAAACTTTGACCATGACATCGTTGCCCTTTCTGCGGGTATTCAACGTATGGTTCGCTCTGAAACTGGTGCTGCGGGTGTTATGTTTACACTTGATACAGAATCTGGTTTCCGTGAAGCAGTATTTATTACAGCTTCTTACGGCTTGGGTGAAATGGTCGTTCAAGGTGCTGTAAACCCTGACGAATTCTATGTTTCTAAACCATTACTTCGCAATGGCAAACATGCTGTGATCCGTCGTAATCTTGGTTCTAAACACCAAAAAATGATTTATGGCGAAGAAGGTTCAGCAGGTAAATCTGTTGTTGTTGTAGATGTAGAAAAAGCTGAACGTCAACAATTTGCTTTAAATGACTTAGAACTTCAAGAACTTGCTAAACAAGCACTCATCATTGAAGAACATTATCAAGCACCGATGGATATCGAGTGGGCGAAAGATGGTGATGACGGTCAAATTTATATCGTTCAAGCACGTCCTGAAACAGTAAAAAGCCGTGAAAATGTCGGCACAATGGAACGCTACCTGCTTAAGCAAAAAGGCACAGTTCTTTGTGAAGGTCGTTCAATTGGTCAACGTATTGGTTCTGGTAAAGTTCGTATCGTTACGTCGATTAAAGAAATGGACAAAGTGCAAGACGGTGATGTACTTGTATCTGACATGACTGACCCAGATTGGGAACCAGTCATGAAACGTGCTGCTGCAATTGTCACGAATCGTGGTGGTCGTACTTGCCACGCAGCGATTATTGCACGTGAATTAGGCGTACCTGCGATTGTAGGTTGTGGTAATGCAACTGAAGTTCTAACTGATGGTCAAGAAGTGACTGTTTCTTGTGCTGAAGGTGATACAGGTTTCATCTATGAAGGTGCGTTAGATTTCGAAATCCAACGTAACTCTATCGAATCAATGCCTGCACTTCCATTCAAAATCATGATGAACGTCGGTAACCCTGACCGTGCATTTGACTTCGCTCAAATTCCAAACGAAGGTATTGGTCTTGCGCGTTTAGAATTCATCATCAACCGTATGATTGGTGTGCATCCTAAAGCATTATTGAACATTGACAGCTTACCACGTGAAACTCGTGCTGCTGTTCTAGCACGTACTGCGGGTTACTCTTCTCCTATCGAATTCTATGTCGAAAAACTGGTGGAAGGTATCTCTACACTTGCTTCAGCATTTGCAGATAAACCTGTTATTGTTCGTATGTCTGATTTCAAATCAAACGAATATGCAAACTTAATTGGCGGTAAACTTTACGAGCCAGAAGAAGAAAACCCAATGCTGGGCTTCCGTGGCGCAAGTCGTTATGTTTCTGACAACTTCCGTGACTGTTTTGAGCTTGAATGCCGTGCCTTGAAAAAAGCACGTGACGAAATGGGCTTAACCAATATTCAAATCATGATTCCTTTTGTACGTACAGTATCTGAAGCGAAGCGTGTAATTGAATTACTTGCCGCAAATGGTTTAAAACGTGGTGAAAATGGTCTTAAAGTGATCATGATGTGTGAATTACCAACAAACGCACTATTGGCTGAACAATTCCTTGAACACTTTGATGGTTTCTCTATCGGTTCAAATGACTTAACTCAGTTAACGCTTGGTTTAGACCGTGACTCTGGTATTGTTTCTCACCTATTTGACGAACGTGATGCTGCGGTTAAAACATTGTTAGCTATGGCAATCCATGCTTGTCGTAAAGCAGGTAAATATGTAGGTATCTGTGGTCAAGGTCCTTCAGATCATCCTGATCTTGCACAATGGTTAATGGATCAAGGCATTGAGTCTGTTTCTTTAAACCCAGACTCTGTTTTAGATACTTGGTTCTTCCTTGCTGAAGAAAAGACTAAACAAGTTTAATAAAACATGTTAAAAAAGACCCTTTCGTAGGGTCTTTTTTTCATCTACGATTTTTATATTTAGATTTATTTTGAGAATTGAGCTTTATGCAAATTTACTTGGCGAGAAATAACCAACAAGCTGGTCCATATACTGTCGAACAACTCAATCAAATGCTTGCAAGCCAACAAGTACTCTTGACTGATTTGGCTTGGCACCAAGGTATGACTGAATGGAAAGCACTTGGTGAATTAACACAAGGTAAACTTGTATATGAACCTACGGGCTATGTCAGTTCTACCCCAACATACAACCCAAATCCGTTTCAAGAAAACTCAAAAGTTTCACTCAACAAACAACAAAGCCAGACCGAACTTGCGCCAATTTCATCACGTGTGTTAGCAAAAATCATTGATATGCTGTTGTGGCTTCCTGCTGCCTATATTCCAATGACCTATTTAAAACCAGAACAGCTTCAACAACTGGTTGACATCCAAGCAAAAATGCAATCTAAAGTTTCTGCTGCTGAAGCAACAAAACTACAAGAGCAATTTATCATGATGTTTCCTATGGAAGCATGGCAAATGATGGGGCTATATATTGTCATCATGCTCGCAATACAGGGATTTCTTGTTTTCAAATCTGGGCAAAGTATAGGCAAAAAATTAGCAAAAATTAAAATTGTAGATATGAATAATGGGCAACAAGTCTCAGGAAATCGCTCATTTTTAATTCGCTCAGTGCTTTTTACACTCTTTACAATTATTTCACTTCCTTTATTCCCTCTGTTTTCACTGATTGATTACATTTTTGCAATTAACCAAAACCGTCAAACATTACATGATAAGTTGGCTAAGACCAAAGTCATCAAGCAATAATTTTTATGTTTTTTACAAAGGGTGCTTTCGCATCCTTTTTTTACAATATAACTTTGATTTATAAACATAAAGTTGAAAATTCACATATAAATCCGAGTAAAAAAATTGGTTTTTATTACAGTTATTTAAAGCCTGTTTACATATAGCTAAGTTTGCCGATATGAGGCATAATGCCCTACAACGTCTGGGTGTCAGATCATTGAGAATGTTTACTATTTGTAATTAATAGTCATTTTCAATCATGCGACACTTTAATCGCTATCCCATATTTAATAGGGAATGGGACTCTTCACCGAGGTTGTAAAATGAGACAAACGATTTTAGCTGTATTGTCTTTATCTACGCTAGCTGCACTCTTAACTGGGTGTGGTGGTGATATGGTACTTCTAAACTCTAAAGGTCCAGTTGCACAAGGTCAGTCAGACCTCATGATGACTGCGATTTACTTAATGCTTTTGGTCGTAATTCCTTCGATCATCATGGCATTATGGTTTGGTTGGAAATATCGCGCGTCGAATAAAGATGCAGACTATAAACCTACATGGGCACACTCAACTGCAATTGAAATTGTAGTATGGGGCGTTCCTGTCATTATTATTGGTATTCTTGCGTATTTAACATGGTGGGGCTCACATAAATATGACCCATACCGTCCGCTTGAATCAGAGAAAGCACATTTAGATATTCAGGTTATTGCTGAACAGTTTAAATGGGTATTTATCTATCCTGAGCAACAAATTGCAACTGTTAACGAAGTTCGTTTTCCTGAAAAAACACCTGTTAGCTTTAAAATTACTTCTAACTTTACAATGAACTCTTTCTTCATTCCTAAGTTAGCGGGTCAAATTTACGCAATGGCGGGTATGCAAACTCAACTCCATGTATTAGCAGATGAAACTGGTGAATACCGTGGCTTCTCTTCTAACTATAGTGGTTATGGCTTTACACAAATGCGCTTTAAAGCACATAGTGTGACTGAAGCGGATTTCAACAATTGGGTTGCAGCAGTTAAAGCAGGTAACGGAACTTCAGTAAACCCTGAAGCTCAACAAAAAACTGTTTTAGATGCAGCAGAATTTGCAACGCTTAAAGATGGTGACCGTTCTAAGCACCAAATTGAAGCAATGCTTAAAAATGCGCATACTCCAGAAGAAAAAGCAAAAGCAGAAGAAGCTGAACGTAAAGGTCCATTCCCTACTAAGCCTCATCCTGTAACTTACTATTCTTCAGTTGAGCCTAATTTGTTCGAAAGCATTATCAACAAATACATGAGTAACTATCATGGTGCAGATCACTCTTCACCTGCTAGTCATGCTGAAACTGTTGGTGCTGAACATGCAACTGCTTCAGTAGAGGAATAAGACATGTCGGTATTATTCGGTAAACTCAACTGGGACTCGATCCCATATCAAGAGCCTATCGTTCTAATTACCATGATTATCATGGCAATTGGTGCTGCTGCGCTTCTTGGTGGTATTACCTATTTTAAAAAATGGGGCTACCTGTGGAATGTATGGTTTACATCTGTAGACCATAAAAAAATTGGTATCATGTATATCATTGTATCTGTTGTCATGTTAATTCGTGGTTTCGCAGATGCAATCATGATGCGTCTTCAACTGTTCCTTGCAAAAGGTGGCGGTGAAGGTTACTTACATCCTGACCATTACGATCAAATCTTCACCGCACACGGCGTGATCATGATTTTCTTCGTAGCAATGGGTCTGGTTGTTGGTATGATGAACATCGCTGTACCACTTCAAATTGGTGCACGTGACGTTGCTTTCCCATTATTAAACTCTCTTAGCTTCTGGTTATTTGCTGGTGCTGCTGGTTTGATGATGGCATCACTTGTATTAGGTGAATTTGCTGCAACAGGTTGGATGGCTTACCCTCCTCTTTCTGGTATTCAGTATTCTCCTGGTGTTGGTGTTGACTACTATATTTGGGCACTACAGATTTCAGGTCTAGGTACACTTTTAACTGGTGTTAACTTCTTTGTTACCATTATTAAAATGCGTGCGCCTGGCATGGGTCTTATGGATATGCCGATCTTTACATGGACTGCACTTTGTACAGCCGTATTGATCATTGCATCATTCCCTGTGTTAACTGCAACAATTGCAATGTTGACACTTGACCGTTACTTCGATTTCCACTTCTTCACCAATGAGCTAGGCGGTAGCCCAATGCTTTACGTGAACTTGATTTGGACTTGGGGTCACCCAGAAGTATATATTCTGATTTTACCTGCTTTTGGTTTATATTCAGAAATTGTTTCAACTTTCTCTCGCAAAACATTGTTTGGTTACAAATCAATGGTATATGCGACTATCGCGATCACAGTACTTGCGTTCGTGGTATGGTTACACCACTTCTTTACAATGGGTGCTGGTGCCAACGTTAACGCGTTCTTCGGTATCATGACCATGATTATTGCGATCCCTACAGGTGTGAAAATCTTCTCTTGGTTATTCACCATGTATAAAGGTCGTATTACATTTACATCACCAATGTACTGGACACTTGGCTTCCTTGTGACTTTCGGTATCGGTGGTTTAACTGGTGTATTAATGGCTGTTCCACCAGCTGACTTCTTAGTACACAACTCATTATTCTTGATTGCTCACTTCCATAACGTAATTATTGGTGGTGTGGTATTCGGTATGTTCGCAGGGATCACTTTCTACTGGCCAAAAATGTTTGGTTGGAAGTTAAATGAAACTTGGGGCAAAGCTTCTTTCTGGTTCTGGTTCTTCGGTTTCTATTTTGCATTCATGCCACTTTATATCCTTGGTTTCATGGGTATGACTCGTCGTTTGAATACATATGACAACCCTGAATGGGACCCATACCTTGCAATTGCGTTCTTCGGTTCAGTACTTGTTGCTATTGGTATCTTCTGTTTCGTTATGCAAGTTGTTGTAGGATTCTTACAACGCGAAAACAACATGGATCATACAGGTGACCCATGGGATGGTCGTGTTCTTGAATGGTCTACTTCATCTCCTGCGCCATTCTATAACTTTGCTCACCTTCCAAAAATCAATGGTATTGATACTTTCTGGAGCGACAAAGAAAATGGTGTAGCATATGCGCGTCCAACGAAATATGAAGACATTCATATGCCTACAGACCGTGCGGCTGGTTTCGTTATTGCAATGCTATTAACTGTTATGGGCTTAGCGCTTGTATGGCATGTTTGGTGGCTTGTAATTGTAACTTTCGTTGGTGCGATCATCAGCTTCATCGTAAGTTCATTTACGAAGAAAGTAGATTACTATGTACCTGCTGCGGAAGTAGAACGTATCGAAAACGAGCGTTATGCTTTACTTGAAAAACACTTGAAGAAGGACTAAGGATATGGCTGAAGTACTTCATCACGACAACCACGGACATGATGAACATCATCACGATGATACTGACATCACCGTCTTTGGTTTTTGGACATACTTGATGAGTGACTTGATTTTATTCGGTACACTCTTCATCGCGTTCGCTGTATTAAGCAGTCATATTCCACCTGGAACACCAAGCGCAAAAGATCTTTTTGGTGAGTCTTTAGGTTTCGTTTTAACTGAAACTTTTGCTCTCTTAATTTCTTCTGTAACTTTTGGTTTTGCAGTACTTGCTTCTTACAAAAAGAATGTTAGCCAAGTTTTACTTTGGTTAGCAATCACTTGGATCTTTGGTGCATCATTCATTGGTATGGAACTTTATGAGTTTAATCATTTAGTTCATGCTGGTCACGGACCAAGCACAAGTGCGTTTTTATCTTCGTTCTTTACTCTAGTTGGTACGCATGGTATTCACGTAACTTCTGGTTTAGTTTGGATGATCGTGTTAATGATTCAAATCAAGAAAAATGGTTTGACAACTATTAACACTCGTCGTCTTGCTTGCCTAAGCTTGTTCTGGCACTTCCTTGACATCGTCTGGATCTGTGTATTCAGCGTCGTTTACTTAATGGGAGTTATCTAATGAGTCATGATCATAATTCTGCAGGTGCTTCGCATGGTAATGTGAAACAATATACAATTGGTTTTATTGTTTCTGTATTACTAACCATCGTTCCATTTTATATGGCTATGCACCCTGCTGACTTTGGTCGCGGTGCAATTGTTGCAACAATTGCCATTACTGCGGTTGCTCAGGTTCTTGTTCAATTAGTCTTCTTCTTGCACATGAACTCTTCATCAGAGCAACGCTGGAACGTGATTGCATTTGTATATACGATTCTATGTATTGCAGTTCTTCTTATCGGTTCTGTATGGGTCATGAACTACTTACATTCAAACATGATGCTCTAGGGTGTCATGTTGAAGAAATATTTATTCCTGACTAAGCCAGGAATTCTCTTCGGTAACTTCGTTACCACTTTGGGCGGCTTCTTCCTAGCCGCTCAAGGTTCTGTAGATTTCCTCTTACTTCTCATCACACTATTAGGTACAACTCTGGTTGTTGCCTCTGGCTGTGTTGTGAATAATGTCATTGACCAAGACATTGACCAAAAAATGCAACGTACGATGAATCGTGCATTAGTCAAAAAAACGATTAGCCCAACAGTTGCTCTAATATTTTCAGCAGTACTGGGTCTATTGGGTTTTGGCTTGTTGTGGTTTTTTGTCAACGCCTATGCATTTGGCTTTGCTCTATTAGGCTTTGTCGTTTATGTCGTGTTCTATAGTCTTTGGACAAAACGTACCACCATTCAACAAACAGTGATTGGTAGTATCTCAGGTGCAAGTCCTCCTGTGATCGGTTATACTGCTGTTGCTCATGAATTTGATGTTGCTGCGTTATTAATTTTTTTAGCGTATGCATTTTGGCAAATGCCACATTCATGGGGAATTGCAATTTATCGCTTCGACGACTATAAGAATGCAGGTATACCCATCCTACCCGTAGCACGTTCCATCTATCGCACAAAAGTTGAAAGTTTGATTTATGTGATCTTATTTGCAGCAGTGTTAAATGGTTTGTATTGCTTTGGCTATACCAATATTTTCTTCTTAATTACTTTTAATGCGCTCTGTGCGTATTGGGTATATTTATCAATTATTGGCTTTAAAGCAGAAAATGACCAAGCTTGGGCAAAACGCTATTTCTTATATTCTGTCATTTTAATTACAGCATTAAGTTTTAGTTTCAGCTTTAGTTACGTGTCCCCTGCGCCACATTTACCCCTTTTTTAAAAGATAGAGTTCTCTCTATCTTTTCTTAATCGTGGTATAGCATCATACTTTTCACTCTACACATACACTTGCTATGATATTTGTCATCATCACAAATCTATAACTCGTGTATGAATCTTAAATCCTCTTTTCAATCTATTTATCTTCTTTCAAATCTTGGTATTAAATGTTTGACTCATATATTCATGGGGTGATCATTTAATGTATCCAAAAAATTTAAAATATCTATTATTTTTGATTAAAATAAAAATCTCATTTTCAGCACTTGTAGGCTATTTATGTACGATAAAAAAATTATTAAAATTCTCAATAAAATATACAGTTATAGCAATAATTATAACTACGATCATAACAATAAAACTTATACTTTTCATATTCCAGAAAAATTATCAGAAAATGAAAAAATGTTACTCAATCAATCAGGTTTGGAATTCAATAAAATTGAATATTTTGAACATGACAGCACGATTAAAAAACTAAAAATGTTAAGTCAACTCCCTGAAATGGAAGATAAAGTGAATGCTTTGTTCATCAAAGCTATAGGGCAAGGTTTTCATCGTGGCTTACAACCTATAATCAGCTATGCTTTCGCTAAAAATGTGCCTGAACATGATTTTACGCCAATCGAAAAAGGAGAACGTGAACTATCAGAAGCAACATGGCCTTGTAAGATTTGTGGTTTACCTCGTTCTTCATGGGAAAATTCGTCTTGCAATCTTTTTCATTTTTATATTGGTTACTGTCGTTTAGGTGCTTATCATGAAATCCTCACCGACTTAGAAGAAATTCAACATTTTCCTAAAGAAAACATTCAACCAGAAGATCTCAGCGTATTTAAACAACTCATAGAAATTATTCAACTTGCTGAGCCAAAAGAAACGCCTTCTGAACTCATTAATCGCATTTCCAAAGCAAAAATTTTGCAAGGAAGTAATTTGACTACACGAACATGGTTGATTCGAATTTTGGCAGAACTTGGAATTTTAAAAAATGAGTTAGCACCTGAATATAGTGTCTATTTTAATTTTTTAGGTCATGATGAATTTTTAAAACTTGAAAAAATTGTATATGCTCAAGCACCTAATCATCGCAGCGAAGTAAGTTTTCCCATTTCACTCTGGCGTGGAAGTTCAGGTATCAACATAGCTCGACTTCATCAGTTTTTAGAAAAATTTGAGCAGTTAATTAAACCATCGACTTAAAACTTATACAAAGAAAAAATTATATATGTGTAGATTTGGTCAATGTCTATTGTTATTAAAAAAGCTATGTTCAAATTTATTTCAAAGATCAATCATTTTACCATTTGAGGATGAAACTGATGTCAAACTCTCCTATTAAAGTGATCGCTTTTGATGTCTTTGGTACATTAGCAAAAATTACAGAAAAAACCTCACCTTATAAAAAATTAATCCATTGGCTGCATCAACAAGGACATACAGCTCATGTCAATGACGCTATAACAGTCATGTCAATTCATGGTGATTTTGAGGATATCGCGGCACATTTTGGTTATCACATCTCTGCGCCATTACTCACTGAGTTAAATGCTGATCTTGAATTTGAACTCAAGCAAATCCAACTTTTTGATGACACACTTTCAACATTGCAACAACTTAAAACTCAAGGCTATACAATTGTGCTCTGCTCTAACTCAGCACGCCCTTATGGCATACATATTTCAACATTAATTCCAATGGTTGACCTATATGCATGGAGTTATGAAGTCCATGCATGTAAACCTGATCCTAAAATATATCAATATGTTATAGATCAAATCCACTGTAAACCTGAAGAAATTTTATTTATTGGTGATACTCCTCTTGCAGATGTTGAAGGTCCTCGCCATTTTGGTATGACAGCAAGACTGATCAACCGTAAAAAAGGACAACAACTCACTGAAATATTAGTTGATTTGCTATAATTAGGCTAAAAAATAAAAAAAATATTCTTTCTATTCTATTGAGTTTTTTGCTCATCGTCATAGCACTCTTTTTTCCAAAAAGATGAATATTAAATTGTGTTTAGCCACAAACTTACCTATAATGAGCGCTCGCAATTTTTGCGACACAATTTGTTAACTTGATTCAAGTTAACACTGATTGTGACTCCTTGCTTCAATTTTTAATTAAATTGGGGCTGCATAAACCGTAAGGAGCTGACAATGCGTCACTACGAAATCGTAATTCTGGTACACCCAGACCAAAGCGATCAAGTGGTAGGTATGGTAGAACGCTATATCTCTCACATTAAAGATGCTGAAGGTCAAATTCACCGTCTTGAAGATTGGGGCCGTCGCCAATTGGCTTACCCAATTAACAAAATTCACAAAGCGCACTACATTTTAATGAACGTTGAATGTAATCAAACTACGCTTAACGAATTAGAAGAATTATTCCGTTACAACGATGCTATCCTTCGTAACGTAATTATTCGTCGTGAAAACGCTATCACTGAAGAGTCTTTATTGGCTAAGAGTGCTGAAGAAAAACGTGCGCGTAAAGCTCAACGTGAAGAAGCACAACAAGCTCAAGACTCTGCTGAAGCATAAGGAGAACCTCAATGGCACGTTTTTACCGTCGTCGCAAGTTCTGCCGCTTTACAGCTGAGAACGTTACGTACATCGACTACAAAGATATCGACACTTTAAAACAGTACATCACTGAAAACGGCAAGATTGTTCCTAGCCGTATTACAGGTACTAAAGCTCGTTACCAACGTCAATTAGCGCTTGCTATTAAACAAGCTCGCTATTTAGCGTTGATTCCTTACACTGACAATCATAAGTGAGGTTGAGCTGTGGATATTATCTTATTACAACGCATTAAAAACCTTGGTAAATTAGGCGATAAAGTTTCAGTTAAAGCTGGTTACGGCCGTAACTTCCTTATCCCTCAAGGTAAAGCAGTTGCTGCGACTGAAGCAAATACTGCTGCTTTCGAAGCTCGTCGTGCAGAACTTGAAAAAGCTGAAGCTGAAATTTTAGCTGCTGCTCAAGCACGTGCTGATCAATTGAACGAAGTAAACATCGTTATCACTGCGAAAGCTGGTGATGAAGGTAAATTATTCGGTTCAATCGGTACTCGTGACATCGCTGACGCGTTAACGAATGCTGGTCTTGAAGTAGACCGCGCAGAAGTTCGTTTACCTAACGGTGCGCTTCGTAACACTGGTGAATTCAACATCGCAATCCAATTGCATCATGATGTTGTTGCAGAAGTTCTCGTTACTATCGTATCTGAGTAATTTCGTACCAAAAAAAAGAGCATACTTTTGTATGCTCTTTTTTTATCTGCTATTTCTATCTAGTTATCATTTTTTATTTAGCATTATTTAGCTTTCACCCCATGATTTAGGTTATCCTCTTAACCTATTTTAAATAAATTGGGTCATCCTTGACTGGTTTAAATTAAAGGTTTTTTATTTTATGTCTCAGGCAACTGCCGCAGCTTCTGCAAATACTTTTAACAAAGATGCCAAGTCAACTGACGCCTCGCAACAATTAAAAGAATTTCGTACACCACCCCACAACTTGTCAATTGAACAAGCGGTGTTGGCTGCCTTAATGACTGTGGCTGAATCTTTTGAGCAAGTCAGTGATGTGCTGAATGAAAATGATTTCTATGCAACACGCCATAAATATATTTTTCGTGCCATTGAACAACTCAATAAAGAAAGTTCGCCTTATGATGCAGTTTTAGTCAATGACTGGCTCATTAAACAAAATCTTTTAGAGGCAATTGGGGGTGAAGAATATTTAATGCAACTTATGGCAGATTCGCCTGCAAGTTTTTACAACCTTGAAACCTACGCCACTAAAATTCGTGAATTTGCGACTTTAAGAAATATGATTAAAGTTGGTAATGAAATTTTACAGAATGCTTATGACACCAAAGGTCGTGAGGTGAGTGAAATTTTAGATTTAGCAGAAACTAATATTTTCTCGATCGCTGAGCAACATAATAATAATGCCAAAGCACAAGGTCCAAAGCCGATTACCTCTGTAGTTGCTGATGTCTTTGATAAGCTCAATGAGCTTTCTCAACTCGAAGGTAATATTACAGGTTTAACCACAGGTTTTGTTGAACTTGATAATAAAACGTCGGGTATGCAAGCGGGTGATATGATCATTGTGGCGGCACGCCCATCTATGGGTAAAACGACTTTTGCCATGAATCTTGTCGAAAGTGTGCTGTTTAATTGCGACTTACCTGCTTTGGTTTTTTCGATGGAAATGCCTGCTGACTCGATTGCTATGCGTTTGATTTCCTCTTATGGCAAAGTACACCAAGGGCATTTACGTTCAGGTAAACTCGATGGCGATGAATGGTCTAAAGTTACAGGGACTATTTTACAGCTTCAAGAGAAACATCTGTATATTGATGACTCCTCTGCCCTTCCTCCAACTGAAATGCGCGCACGTGCAAGACGTATTGCCAAACAACATGGTGGCAAACTCGGCTGTATCATGGTCGATTATCTACAATTAATGAAAGTACCTGGTATGGGCGATAACCGTGTTGGCGAGATTGGTGAGATTTCACGAAGCTTAAAAGCACTTGCCAAAGAAATGAATTGTCCTGTGATTGCTCTATCACAGCTCAACCGCTCTTTAGAGAATCGCCCAAATAAACGTCCTGTCATGTCAGATTTACGTGAATCAGGTGCGATCGAGCAGGATGCCGATTTGATTATGTTTATTTACCGTGATGAGGTTTATAACAAAGAATCAAAAGAAGCTGGAACAGCCGAAATTATTATCGGTAAACAGCGTAATGGTCCTATTGGTTCTGTTCGTTTAGCCTTTGAAGGTCAATATACCCGTTTTAGTAATTTATCACCTGAATATTACGCACAATATGACGATGGAGAGTAATGCATTATTACTCTTCTTTGCTCAAATTTTTATCATTAAAACCATGATTTAAAGCTATTGAATAATTTATTCCACCAATGTAGAAACCCCGAAAGCTGTTGAATATTTTGCTGTACATCATTCACAACGGCTTTTGGAAATGCTGCATTTAATTGCTGACAATTTGGATATTTTTGCTGTAGTTTTTTCAAATAATCGTTTTGGTCATATTGAATAAAACCATCTAAAATTCCAATTGTTTTACCATCTGTATATTCACAACTTGAACGATTACGATCCCATGCAAAAAAAGATGTCACGGGCTTAGAAATACTTAAACGATCATTTTGGCAACTTAACATTGCAAATGAAGCTATTTGATATTGCTCAGGTTTAGCGCCATCAGGTGTATAGGCTAAACCAATGATTAAACTATCTTTTGCAATATTTTGACTGGAAAATTCACTTTGCCATTGTTTAGGTTTTGTATACCTAAATTGATCAATCCAAGAACGGAAAATAAATTGATCTGCACTTAGTTGAACTGAAAAAATTGTACGATCATCCTGCATGGCTTGAGAGCTTTGGAAACGCGCAATAAAAACATCATCAGGCGTATGTGGCATACAGGCTAAAGCTTGCTTGATAGTCAACGCTCCAAGTAACAGCATGTACAATAAATTTTTAAGTTGTACAGCATAAAACTGAGTCAAAAATAATTTAAAAATTAAGTATTTCCTCTTCTTTAATAACTTTGAATAACGGTTTTCTGTTTTATTTTTGGAAAATTTTCATCATGATCAATAGGAAAACAAATGTTCTCCTATTTTTAAAACATCTAATGATTAGCTTTATGCTACAACTAAAGCAGTTTTTAAACTTTCAATGTTACCACGCCAATCATCATAGTCTTCTGTTTCCTTCCAAAGCTCATTCAGTTCAGAGTCTTCTCCCAAAACCAAATCTAATGCAGTTTGTGCATTTTTTAATAAAGCTGCTGAAGGTTGTAGATTGACTGATTGCACCCATTCATCAACTTTTTTTGTATATCCATCATTTTGTGTGCCTTTACCCAATAGTTTTGCTAAAACTTCGGCTGCTGCAACAATCACAGAACCATCATCAGCTTCAAGATATTCATCTGCATTTTCAATCGCTCTGGAAAATGTGTTCGACAATAGACTTTCATCTTTTGTTTCTTCTAAACGATAAATCCAATCTAAGGCATCATCATTACCAAAAGGCTCATGTGACCAAGCACCCATTTTTATTCCTCTTTTATTTATAATCATCAATCATGCAAAAACGATAATGCATAACCTAGAAACTACAATAGCAGTAATTTTTTGCTTTTATTTTGCAAAATGTAAATATAAGTTTAGAACTTTAATATGTTTTTTAAATGTATAACTATTTTACTTTTACTTGTTGCTTTTATTGTTAAATTTAAAATCTAAAAATGAAAGGAAAAGATAAAAATTTGCGTTTTTTCGATATAAATACGTGAAATCATTTAAAAGATAAATGTCGATGTCTATTTAACTTTGATCGGCTTACAATAGTACCGTTTTAGAAATTCAATGATCAATTTCATTTTCCCCTTATAAAATATCGTTTTAACTATATTTTATATTTACCTTCTTACAGGAGTCTTTCGGGTGCGCCAAGCAACAGTTTATATTGACAGTGAAGCTCTGCAATATAATTTAAATCGTGTTAAACAACTTGCCCCAACTGCTAAAATTGTGAGTATGGTCAAAGCCAATGCTTATGGACATGGAGTCAAAGATTGCTTAGCCGCCTTAAGTTCAACTGATGCCTTTGGTGTTGCTTGCCTTGAAGAAGCTTTAGAAATTCGTGAATTGGGCTACCAACAACCTATTACATTAATTGAAGGTATTTTCAGTGCCGATGAAATGGCGGTAGTGGTTGAAAATGAGATTGAAATTGTTGTTCATCATCAAGCTCAACTGGATTGGTTACGCGTACACAAAGACGCTTATATTGAAAAAAATCTTAAAGTTTGGGTCAAACTTAATAGTGGGATGAACCGTCTTGGTTTTAAAGTTCCTGAAATTATTGACATCATCCACTCACTTAAAGCTGATGGTTTTACTTGTGTTTTAGCTATGCATTTTGCCAATGCTGACGCTGAAAATCATCCCCTCAATGAACAACAAAAAGATCAGTTCTTACATGTCAAAGAAGCATGTGAGCCGATTATGGCATCTTGCTGCAATTCAGCAGCAATTTTCAAATGGTCAGAACTCAATTTTGATTTTGTACGTCCAGGCATCATGCTCTATGGTGCCTCGCCTTTTGCAGATCAATCGGTACATGATTTAGATATCAAACCTGTGATGACCTTTACAGCAGAAATTATTGCTTTAAATCATATTGAAGCGGGTGAATCTGTTGGCTATGGTTCCACTTTTGTCGCTGACCAAGCAATGGATATTGCTATTGTTTCAATTGGTTATGGTGATGGTTATCCACGCGCATTTTTAAAACAAAATTATGTTTCTATTCAAGGGCAAGCAAGAGCTGTGATTGGGCGTGTTGCAATGGATATGATTGCAATTGATGTTACAGGGTTAAATTTACCCTTAGGTACGGTTGTTGAGCTGTGGGGCAAAGATCGCTTGGTTGATGATGTTGCAGAAGCCAATGGTACAATTGGTTATGAATTATTATGCCGTATGAGCGCAAGACCTGTGCGTAAGAAAATCTAAATCTACCGATTTTTGCGATAAAAAATCCAAGTTTAGACTTGGATTTTTATTTTCTATAACTCAGTTTCTTCAATTTCATACAATAAATGTAATAGTTTAGGCAGATCTTGTTGACTTAAGCACAAAGGAGCAAATTTTTCATACCCCTGATCTAAAAAAAATTGCTGAATCTGGCTACTTCTTTTGACATATTTCATTGACCATTGCGAAAAATGGCGCTGTTTAATTTCAGTATGTTGATATAACTTAATTTGATGATGTCTTAGGTCTTTAAATAATTTATCTAATAACATTTCAATCGTATTTTGATCACCTTCTAGACATTGAAAGAAGTATTCATCAGCAAAATACAAGACTCCACAGATATCATGTTTAACATTGAAATGACGAGCTTCATCTAAAATATCACGTAAATCATTTAAAATTTTTAGATCATTTGATGTTGTTTTACTGGCATAACAAATTTGAAACATAAATTAATATTCTCATGAAATTTCTTATTAATTTACTGTATTCAATATTACTGCACTAAAACAGTCCTAAGTGTTGAATAACCAGACAAAATTTTGATGGATATGTAAATAATTATTTTTCCACCACACAAAAAAATGACTTATTTAACACAATATTTTAAAAACTTGTTATAGCTAAAATATTTCTACTATTGCTTAAAATGAAACTACTTAAAATAATCTTCAGTAGGTTCAGGTAAATCTTGTAAACCATTTTTTAATGTTTCTGACCATTGTCGGCTAATCTGCTGAAAATATGGATCTGCTTCTGTGATACGTTTACCTTGCGGTGTCAACAAGCAATCTTTATGGTAAATCATGGCATCTAAAGGCATCCCTACTGAAACATTTGAACGCAAAGTTGAATCGAAAGAGATCAAACAACAACGTAAGGCTTTATCTAAAGGCATATCATAAGTCAACGCCCTGTCTAAAATAGGCTTACCATATTTACTTTCACCAATTTGAAAATACGGTGTATCACTGGTTGCACAAATAAAATTACCTTGCGGATAAATATTATAAAGTTGCATTTCCTCACCTTTAATTTGCCCACCAACCAGCAAACTACAGAAATAGTTGCTTTGCTCCAAGGTATCTGAAGTGACTTCTGCAATCACTTGTCGGAGAAGCTGCCCTACTAGCCCAGCAAGTTCAAACATCGTATTTACACTATATAAGTGCGGCTCTCTGCCGAGTGCTAAATGATTTTCTAAATGCCCAATGACAGCTTGTGTTGTTGCTAAATTACCTGATGTCTGAATACAAATAAAACGCTCACCAGCAACACCATATGTATACAGTTTACGAAAAACTGAAATATGGTCTACGCCTGCATTGGTTCGTGTATCGCTGATAAAAACTAAACCTTCTTTGAGTCTTAAAGCACAACAATATGTCATACAAACCTCTCTTTATTTTTTGAATATTCATGTTAAATATCTATTTTTTATACTCATTTTTTAAAACAAATATTTAACAAGCAAGCACCTGAACAATTGAATACATACTTTCAATTCCTCCCTGCTCACGTACACCTCTGACTGGGGCTACATCCCAGTAATCACGACCAATTGCAACATAAACATGTGCTTCTGGCTGAAATAATTGATTACTGACATCAATCATATGCCAGTTTCCATCTAAATAAATTTCTGCCCATGCATGACTGGCTAAATGTGATTGGTTATTTGCATACAAATACCCCGATACATAACGCGCTGGTACACTCAATGCTTTTGCCATCGCAATAAAGACATGGCTATGATCTTGGCATACACCATGCCCTGCAAAAAATGATTCTACAGCAGTATGACAAACCGTTGTAGATGCCGTCTCATAAGGCATTTTTAACAATAAAGCTGCTGCTAAACGATGAAAATTCGACAAATTAACTTGAGGAACATAGTGTTGGGCAAATGCCAACATTTCTGTATTACACAAAGTTGTTGTGGTAGGTTGTAAAAATAACCATGGAGATAAATGATCTTGAACACCATATTGATGCTTTAAATCAATCTCAACAATACCTTGTGCCATAATCAACATCGTTTGAAATGGATCAACTTGGTTACTGGTCAACCAAAGATTTGCAAATGCATCTTTTTTCATTTTTTGAGCACCAGGCACACTAATTTCCCAAGTATGTACTTGTTGATGCGAATTAGACTGCGGCATCATTTTAATATATTGAATACTATTTTTTGCCCAGTCTGTATATTGGTAATGGGTTTGGTGATTAATCATCAATTTCATAAGCGAACCAACTCAAAAAGAGAGTCAATATGATCACTAAAATGATAATAATGTTGACTATCGGGTTGTCTTTTTAAGTCTTGCCATGCCTCTGTAACACTTATGACTCCACAGCGATCTAAATGCTGGCTTAATTGATCCAAATCATGCAAAGTTTGTTCAGATGTTTGCTTAAGGCGAATTTGACGATCTAGTTGCTCCATTTTCTGCCCTAAACTAAAAAATAAAAATAGAAATTCATCTTCTTCGGCTTCTAATACGTCATGACACTCGGCACAAACATCACAAATAAAACCTGCATTTCGCTCAGCTTGTTGTAATAGCTGATTGAGTTCAGCAAAAGATTTTTGTGAGATCACACCACGTAAATCATGAATATTATTCTTAGCATTTTGAAACTGTTGATGAAATGAAGCGGGTTGCTCAGGATCTAACACCAATTCATTTAAAGAACTTGCATCAAAAGCAGGTAAACAAAATGCGTGTGTATAATCTAAAGCAGCCTCATTGCTATGAAATGGAAACTGGCTACATAAATATTGTATACGATTTAAATAACGCCCTAACCAAAATATATTTTGTGCGTTGCTAGTTAATAAAATCATTTTTATCTCCTTATTTGAATACTCATTAAGCAAACTAAATGGAATATTCATCAATCACCCAAGTGTCTTTAATTCCTCCACCTTGAGAAGAATTGACCACTAAGGAACCTTGTTGCATGGCGACACGAGTTAAGCCTCCTGAAACGATTTCAACTCTTTCTGGCGATGTCAAAATAAAAGGACGTAAATCAATATGTCGTTCAGCAATTCCTTGTTGAGTTAAAGTCGGTGCAACCGATAAATCTAAAGTAGGTTGAGCGATATATGCAGATGGTGTTGCGATGAGTTTCATTCGAAACAGATCAATTTCTTGTTCTGTTGCTTGAGGTCCAATTAACATACCATAGCCACCCGAACCTTGCGCTTCTTTCACAACAAGTTGATCAAGATGATGCAGTACATAATCTAAAGCTTCAGCTTCACGGCATTGATATGTAGGTACATTTGATAAAATTGGCTTTTCGTTGAGATAATAAGCAATCATCTGATCAACATAAGGATAGACCGACTTATCATCTGCGACCCCTGTGCCAGGTGCATTTGCAATGACGACATTTTGGCTTAAATAAGCAGACATTAAGCCTGCTACACCTAAAGTACTGTCCGCTCTAAAGCTTAAAGGGTCTAAAAAGCTATCATCTAAGCGCCTATAAATTACATCAACTTGTTGCTTACCATGGATCGTTTTCACATAAACCTTGTCGTTCTCTACAAAAAGATCACGTGATGTCACTAAAGGTACACCCATTTCCCTTGCTAAAAAGGCATGTTCATAATAAGCACTGTTATAGCGTCCAGGGGTTAATACAACGATTGTTGCCTGATCAACATAAGCATTTTCAGCTAAAATTTCTTTTAATAATTGTGGATAATGCTCAATCCCTGCAACTTGCTGATTACAGAGTTCTGGCATAAATTTTTGGCTCATTTTTCGGCTTTCAAGCATATAAGATACACCTGATGGGGTACGTAAATTATCTTCTAAAACGAAAAATTCGCCCTGCCGATCACGAACAATATCTATGCCACTGATTTGGCTATATACATTACCATTCAAATGATTGTTCATCATTAATGGTTGATAAGCCTCATGAGCAAGTATTTGTGACTCAGGAATGATTCCTTCTTTTAAAATATTTTTCTCATGATAAATATCGGCTAAAAATAAATTCAATGCTTTGATTCTTTGCGTACAACCCGCAGAAACTTTGTTCCACTGTTGCTTCGCGATCACTCTCGGAATTAAATCAAATGGAATGGTACGCTCAATGCCAGTCTTGTCGCCATATACTGCAAAAGTAATCCCTTGATAGATAAAATGTGCTCTCGCTGTTTCATTGAGCTGTTCAAGTTGGTAAAGACTGTGCTGTGACAACCAATGTTGCATTTTTTCGGCTGTCGCAGCAGATAACACCTGATCATCTGTCATTTCATTGAAAAATACTGAATCCAGTTGTTTTAAAAGATGCGATGTATTTTCTTGCTGTTCAAATTTGTGTTGAACACTAGTTTGCTCTAAATCTTGAGAAAACTCTGTTTTGAGCGTCTGTGTTGGTAATGAAAATTGTTCAGGATCCAAATTTGTACTTATATTTTCTCGTAACATACAAACCCCTTGTTATTTAATCATTGATGTCTTTCATCATGATAAAAGCAAGATCAATGCCAAGCTAAAATGTAAAATGCGCAAATATTATTAATTCACTGATCAAAATATGACTCAATATCAGTTTTACTAAAAGTTGTTTCAAAATTTTTCTTTATAATAATCATAGATTAATATATCTATTTTAGGATATAACTTGCAGAAAGGGTTTTAATTTCCTATTGTGTATGACATTCTCATTCACTTAAACTTTCACGATTTTACTGATATCCCATATGTCGACACAAGAAAAAGAAACTTCCAATAGTCTCTACCGCCAATGGCAAATCCTTTCCCGTTTATCTACAGGAAAATGGATGGGCACACGTGAGTTACAAGAAACCTTGGAACGTGAAGGTATTGACATCAGTTTGAGAACCATCCAACGCGACCTCAATCAGATCGCGCAACGTTTTCCAATTGAAAGTAATAAAACTGTGCCGCAAGGTTGGCGTTGGCGCTCAGATGCACCGATTCAAAGCTTACCGCATATGACGAGTTCACAAGCAGTTACCTTTATGATGGTAGAAGAGCATTTAAAACATCTCCTTCCACCCAGTTTAATTGCTGAAATGCATCCATGGTTTGACCTAGCAAAACGTAGCTTATCGACACAAAATAATGTACGTCAATGGGTGAATCGCGTTCGTATTGTCCCTGCAAACCAACCTGTTATTCCACCAATTGTTGAACGTCAAGCACAACAAGCAATTTACGAAGGTTTATTACAAGACAAACAAATAGAATGTGTTTATCGTGCACGTGGACATTTGGGTGAGGAAAAATCTTATATTCTTAACCCACTTGGCTTGGTACAAAAAGGCGCAATTATTTATTTAATTTGTACTCGACATGACAAATCTGATGTACAAACCTTTGCTCTACATCGTTTTAAATCCGCAAATTTATTAGATCTTCGTGCTTTACATCCTGTTGATTTTGATATTGATACTTATATTGACTCAGGCGCGTTGGGTTTCCGTGTTGACTTTTCTAAAGCAACGGAAAATGTTGAATTAAAACTCATCATGCACGAAGATGATGCACAATACTTCACCGAAAGCCAACTCAGTAAAAATCAAAAAGTAAAAGCGTTAAGCAATCAACTTTATCAAGTGAGTGCGGTTGTACCTTTTACATCTCAGCTTGTTTGGTGGCTACGCAGTTTTGGTAAAAAATTAGTGCGTATTGAACCTGTAGAAGTCTTTAATGCTGTACATGAAATTGAATAAAGATAGAAGTCTTTATTTTAAAATGATCATTTAGCAACAAAAAAAGAGCCTTTACGGCTCTGATCATTTTTTATTTTATTTAAGTTTCTATTTATTTTGCGCTATCTTTTTTATCTGTATTTTCATATTTTAATGATCTTTTTCATTTTTTATTTTGCACTGATTTAAAAACTCATATTGCACACATGCCTATATACAACATGAGTTATTGGAGAAAATTATCAGTTCATACAGCACGCTAACTCACCTGCATTGTATCTAATTGACTTCATCGTCATGGTGTTCCACCTCTTGTTTTGAATGTAAGTCCACTATAACAAGCGCAATCTTTTTTGAAAAATAATTAAAACAGCTTTTATTTTCACTAATTTTGTTTAGAAAATAATCCGATAATCTTATTTATTTCTATTTTATGAAATTGCATATCATCGTGCTAACAGTAGTTCAACCATTTCTTTGCCCCTCAGTTGCTCAATCCAAACTTGAGGAATTGCATCAAATCCAAAATATAAACCGGCTATTCCACCTGCAACACAAGCGGTTGTATCCGTATCACGTCCCAAAGCAATTGCTGTTTTAATCACATCTTGATAAGTCGGTTGTTGTAGGGCATAGCGTGCAGACTTTAGACAATCCACCACATAACCACTACCATTGCCCTTTTCCAACTCATCAGGACGAATATAAAATTCGAGTTGCGCTAAATCTTCAGGCTGATCCTGAAAATAATTGCGTAATTTAGCGACTGCATCATACCAAGCATTTTCAATATTTAAGCCATTTAAGATAGATCTTGCCCATAAACAATATAAAGCACAGCACACTTTGGCACGTAAATGTGCATGTGTAACGTGTGATTGTGCATAAGCATCCTGAATGAGTTGTGCATCTGTACCTGTATGCCAAATTGCCAAAGGTAGAACTCGCATGAGTGAACCATTGCCATTGCAGTGTTCATCATTTTTTGCAACTTGATCTAATTCAACGCCCTGTAAATATTTTCGGATTGATTCTGCTGTTTGAACGCCGACATCAAAGACTTGAAAATCCACTGCCATATAACCATGTTGATACCAGTTACACATCCGATTCATAAAATCTTCGGGATCAAGTTGATTTTTATAGAGTAATGAATCTAATAAGCATAAAGCTTGCGCACCATCATCTGACCATGTTCCAAACGGTATGTTTGGATAGGTTTTTTGAAAATTTAGTGGTGAAACCATATCAATTTGATCGTAACTCGGCAGTTGCTCAGGCAAGTTAAATTCGTAAGGTACACCAACAGCATCACCAATGAGTAATCCGTAAATTGCGCCTTTTATTCTGTCTTGTTTGGTCATTTTAGTTGCCTAGGTATTCTTTGATAATTTAATAGTGTCATAATGACAATATATTTTCAATATTGATTGATATAAAATTATGTTTAAATTTTAGCTCGCCAATCTAACTATAAATAATTCACGCTTATAGCAAACTTCAATAAAATAAAGGAATACGATGAAAATTGAGATATCTACCCTTTCAGAGCATTTTAAAATTCAGCCTAATGAGGCAAAGAAGATTTTCGATTGTATTCAAAGTGACATGACTTATGACCCATATAGCGATGAAGCAACTTATTATTTTTTATTAAATTTTCATGTGAAAGAACTATTGGTTGAAAAAACCGAATTTGATTTTGTTTTAGACATTTGTAATTTAGGAACCACTTCATATAAGTATATTTTTGATCAATTTCTAAATATTTTTCCTGAAGTTTTAACATCTTTAAATACTGGTGCTGACTTTACATTAGATCTCATTGAACAAGGTTGAGACAATTATTATCACTTTACAGTAAAGGATTATTTGTATTCTATAAAGGCTGTAAATATATTTGGTTCAGATGTTGGTGAAATTGAATTTGTTAGAGTTGATGAAGTTAAGCATATATCTAACATGATAAAAAATACATTTCTCGATTTAATTAAGTGTCATTTTAACGACGATTTCTATCACATATATGAAAAATATCTTGATGTAAATTCAGATTAAATGCCTTGTAATACTCATTTACCATATCAACACCCATTATTCACTATTTCAATCCCATGCTCACAATAAATTTTAAAACACCTTTGTAACCACTTAGACCTCTTTTCGACTGAATACACAAATTATTGTATTAAGATCATCTTTGATAAGTTCTTTATCTCGTCCAATCATAATTTCAGAGTGAATTTCATAATCTATATAGGATTCAGTATCATCAATTAACATTTCAAAAATTGATAAAATTTCAAAATAAATTTGTTCTATCTCCTCATCGTCTCGATCTACTAAAAAAAAGTGACTTTTTATTACTTTACCGCTTACTGTAAGATATATTTTTCTGAAATTTTGAGTAATTTCACCTAAACAAGCTTGAGTTAAAAAATATGTTAATTGAAAAATATCCATCTTTTTCCTTTCTTATAGTAAGTTGATCTTATTATCGATATTTTAATATCATCACTCAAAATAATTAATAAAAAACCCGCGCTCAGCGGGTTTTTTTACAACTGTAAAATCTTACGCAGATTTTTTCGCTGCATGATTCTTACGAATCGTAATCATCACCAACTGAACAGCAGCAGGTGTTACACCCGGAATACGACTCGCCTGACCCAAAGTTTCAGGACGAACATCTTTTAACTTCAAGGTAATTTCACGAGACAAACCTGAAACCACATCATAATCAAAATCAGCAGGAATACGTGTATCTTCCAAACGCTTCATTTGCGCAACATCTTCTTGCTGACGGTTGATATAACCTGCATATTTCACCGCAATTTCAATTTGCTCACCAACAAATGCAGTCACTTCTGAACCTGTGATTTCAGCAATTTGCGAGAAATTGATATTTGGACGTTTTAACAAATCAATCGCATTGGTTTCTTTAGACAAGTCATCACCTGTCAATTCAACAAATTTCTTACCCAATGGATTGTTTGGTGCAGCCCACAAATGCTGTAAACGTGCTTTTTCAGTTTCTACTGCTTCCATTTTTTCACAGTAGTTTGCCCAACGTGCATCATCCACTAGACCCATTTCACGACCGATTGGTGTTAAACGCTGATCTGCATTGTCTTCACGAAGCATCAAACGGTATTCCGCACGAGAAGTAAACATACGGTACGGTTCTTTTGTACCCAATGTAATCAAGTCATCTACAAGAACGCCCATATACGCTTCATCACGTTTTGGAGTCCATTGCTCCTGATCCCACGCACGGCGAGCAGCATTTAAACCAGCAAGTAAACCTTGTGCACCTGCTTCTTCATAACCTGTTGTACCGTTAATTTGACCAGCGAAGTACAAGTTATTGATGGCTTTGGTTTCCAAAGAGAACTTCAATGCTTGCGGATTGAAATAATCATATTCAATCGCATAACCTGGACGCAAAATGTGCGCATTTTCCATACCACGAATCGAACGAACCAATTCAAACTGCACATCAAATGGTAAAGATGTTGAAATACCATTTGGATATAACTCGTGAGTATCCAGACCTTCAGGCTCCAAAAACACTTGATGCGAGTTTTTATCTGCAAATTTATTGATTTTATCTTCGATGGATGGGCAATAACGTGGACCCACCCCTTCAATCACACCGGTATACATTGGCGAACGATCCAGACCACCACGAATGATGTCATGCGTACGTTCGTTGGTATGGGTAATATAGCAATTGACTTGCTCAGGATGCATTGACGCATCGCCCATGAATGACATAGTTGGCGATGGGAAATCGCCTGGTTGTGGTGTCATTACTGAGAAATCAACTGAACGTGCATCGATACGTGGCGGTGTACCTGTTTTTAAACGACCAACAGGAAGATTTAACTCACGTAAACGCGCTGCCAATGAAATAGATGGCGGATCACCCGCACGACCACCTGACGAATTATTCAAACCAACGTGAATGACACCACCAAGGAATGTACCTGTGGTCAATACAACAGTTTTCGCATCAAAGCGAATACCCATTTGAGTAACCACACCTTTTACGGTATCGCCTTCAACCAATAAGTCGTCAGCAGCTTGTTGGAAAACATCCAAATTTGCTTGGTTTTCTAAGGTATGACGAATTGCAGCTTTATAACGGATACGGTCAGCTTGCGCACGTGTTGCACGCACTGCTGCACCTTTACGCGAGTTTAAAATACGAAATTGGATACCGCCTTTATCGGCAGCCAATGCCATTGCGCCACCCAAGGCATCAATTTCACGTACAAGGTGAGATTTACCAATACCACCAATGGCTGGGTTACAGCTCATCTGCCCTAAAGTCTCAATGTTATGAGTAAGGAGTAAAGTCTGTCGACCCATACGTGCCGCAGCAAGTGCCGCTTCCGTACCTGCGTGACCGCCGCCGATAACAATGACATCGTAAACTTTAGGATAATGCATAGTGATAATTGAGAGAAAATAAAATGACGTAAAATTATAGCAAAAATTTGGTTTCAGTATTAGGCAGTTTTACAAAATTATTTGCATTAGACCGTTAGGAAATATTACACAACTTGACACTTTGTTGCACTATTCACATATAAATGAAATTTAAATTATTCAAAAACTTGATTAGGATAAAAAACACTCAAGCAATATTTGTTTTGAAGATTCACTTTATATAAAGGAAAACGATTATGAAAAATACGATCTCTAAAGTGATTGCAACATCATTACTAAGCTGCCTCGCTTTTTCTTTTGCACATGCAGCAGATGAAAACGCAAGTAAGGCTGAAGTCAACAAACAGATTCAAGTATGTAAAAATAAAAAGCAAGGAGATTGGGTTGTTTATGCCAATAAAGGTGTAACTTATAATGGTAGTTGTGAACCAAATGCAAATGGTAAATTGCAATTTACATTCCCTGCACCAGCAGGTGGCAACAGCGCAGCAGCAATTGAGCCTGCCGCAGCAAGCACTCCTGCTCTAGAACAAGTACCTGCAGCAACTGCTGATGCACCTGCCGCAGTCAACGAAGCACCGCAAGCCACTGAACAATCAAGCGAGCAACCGACTGAAGCAGCACCTGCAATTCAATAATTCTCTTTCTATTTTACAAGCGATTAACTTTATAAGTTGATCGCTTTTTTATGTAACTGATGTTACGCATTTGATTCAAATTACACGGCTAAAAATAGAAAAATCTAAATTACGCGATGGAATTCTATATCCAAAGTTTAAATTTAGGGATTAGCCTTCGGCTCGACCTACTTTTCTTTTGGGAAAAGTAGGCAAAACCATTGTCATCCGCAAAACTCGTTCACTAGCATCAAAAAATTGAATGTTTCGCAGAAACTTTATTTATAAGAAGAAGTCCTACCTCAAACAATTGCGGATGACGTTTCCGCGTATCTACATTCTTCTAGATTTAAAGTATAATTTTTAGATTAGAGATACTACGCAACATCAGTTATGTAAGCTATAAAATTAATACTTTAAATTTAAATGAATTACGATCTTATCAATCTTCATTTTTCATATCCACAGCACATTTTTTACACTATATTAAAGAAGCTTTAGTAAAAAGCGCTATATGACAAATAAACCAAAATAACAAAAGGATACATTATGGATTCAGGGATTATCACCATTATGTTACCTCTTGCTCTTGCCATTATTATGATTGGCTTAGGGCTTGAGCTTACTCCAAAAGATTTTGCACGAGTGACTAAACACCCTAAAGCTGTGGTCATCGCTTTATTTTGTCAACTCGTGCTCCTTGTTGGTATTGCTTTTATTCTTTGTAAAATTCTCGCTTTACCGCCATTACTTGCTGTAGGTCTGATGCTGCTTGCTGCTTCACCTGGTGGCAGTACAGCAAACTTATTTAGCTATTTATTTAAAGGTGATATTGCTCTAAATATCACGCTGACTGCGATTAACTCAGTGATTGCTGCACTCACATTGCCTTTAATTGTGAATTTTTCGATTCAATATTTTATGAATGATGCTCAGCAAATCAGCATGCAGTTCAGTAAAATAATGCAAGTTTTTGCCATTATTCTCATTCCTGTTGCTATAGGAATGACAATTCGACGTTATGCTCCTCATTTTAGTGAAAAGCTGAATAAGCCTTTACGAATTTTTTCAGTTGTATTTTTAGTTTTGATTATTATAGGAGCCATCGCTAAAGAGCGTGCGCACATTGTGGAATATATCGCGCAAGTGGGAATTGCAACGATTATTTTCTGTATTTGCAGCCTGTTCATTGGTTATTTTGTCCCACGTTTTTTAGGAATTAGTAGTGCTCAAGCACGTGCCTGTGCCTTTGAAATTGGCATTCATAATAGTACTTTAGCCATGACCATCGCATTGACTGTCATGAATAACACGACCGTTGCTATGCCAGCAGCCGTCTATTCTATTTTTATGTATTTTTTCGCAGCTATTTTTGGCATGCTCATTTCACGTTTAGCAAGCAATCAATCTGTCCCCACACATTCCTCCATCTCAAAGCTATAATTCTATTTTTAAAATGGACGTTCAACACCAGCGTCCATTTTTTAATTTGATACAGCACAAATGCATGGTTTCCGCTACAATAACGCTTTTAAGAAAAGTATTAGGTCTTTGCCGTGAAGTGGTTACAAATTCATATTACAGTTGAGCAAGCTCAAGTTGATTTTACAGAAACATTATTAAGTTCACTTGGCGCTGTAAGCGTTACCCTTGACGATGCTGAAAACCAAGACCTACTTGAACCACTACCAGGTGAAACTCCACTTTGGAACAAAGTGATTGTTACAGGCATTTATGCTCAAGAAGATGATGAAGAAATTGATGTCGCAGCTTTAGAAACTTTTATCCGTACACAACTACCAACTGAACCGATGCGTAGTGAATTCTTAGAAGATCAAGAATGGGAACGCACATGGATGGATGCCTATGAACCTATTCAAATTGCTGAAAAATATTGGATCGTGCCTGAATGGATGGAAGCCCCAGAAGCAGATGCAGTTAATATTAAACTTGATCCAGGTTTAGCGTTTGGTACAGGCAATCATGCTTCTACATTTTTATGCTTACAATGGTTAGGCAAAATAGATGTTAAAGACAAGATCGTCATTGACTATGGTTGTGGTTCAGGCATTTTAGGTGTTGCGGCTCTTTTGCTTGGCGCAAAAAAAGTTTATGCAACTGATATTGACCCACAAGCTGTTTTAGCCACTCAACAAAATGCTGAGTTAAATGGTGTACTGGAAAATCTTTATGTTGGTTTGCCTGAAGAGTTCAACTTAGAACTTGCTGACCAAAAAGCAGATGTATTTGTAGCCAATATTCTAGCAGGACCACTGATGATGCTTGCAGAAGAATTCTCAACTTTAATTAAATCTGAGGGCGAGTTCGCACTTGCAGGTGTAATTGAAGAGCAAGTAGCTGATGTTTCTAATGTTTATTCTCAATTTTTTGATATAGTAGAAGTCGAAAAACGTGATGAAAATTGGTGTCGTATTTCTGGAAAGCGCCATCAGATTTAAACAAATAAAAATGATGAGCTTATGAGTGATAAACAGACCCGCTGCCCAAATTGTTTAACTTTATATAAAGTTTCTGTAACTCAACTTACAGCCGCACAAGGTATGGTCTGTTGTCCTAAATGCACAACACAATTCAATGCACTGCTACATTTAGTTGAATCCTCTACAATTTCTGATGAGCATGAAAACCCCCATCCATCATCTTATCGAAATCACTCATCAAAGCCACATATTCATTTGCCTAAACTGAATACTGAACAAAACACGATTAATGACTTTTTTAGCCGTAAAATTGAAAATTCTAATATTGATCTAAGAACCTATTTAAATACGCTTAATTTTGTTGATGATAGCGCCTCGCAAACTTTCCCTGCTCTACATTTAGCGACGCATCACAACCATAAGCCACATCGGGAAATTCAAAAAACGCGACTTTATTATATAATGTGGACTTTAATTAATATTGCATTAGTTTCAATTTTGAGTTTCCAAATCCTCTGGTTTAACCCGAATTTACTAGACCGTTATCCTGTATTAAATACGTTATTTACTCAAACCTGCTCATTACTACGTTGTGAAACTATTGATCAACGTTACAAACAAATTTTGGTACAAAACTTAAAAGTAAAAGCACTCGAGAGCAATAAAACACAGTTTTCAGGACAGTTGCTCAATCAATTTTCAAAAAGTTTAGAGCTACCCTTAATAAAGGTTTCTTTATATAAAGAAGGACAAGTGACAAAAATTTATACCGTTTCAGCGCATGAATATCTGATTGAGAGCTTAACAGGGATTAAACGTATTCCTCAAAATAGCCCATATACCTTTAAATTTGAGCTACCAATTGACAAAAAATCCTTTGACAACTGGAAATTAGAAATAATTCACCCCTAATATTGAAAAAAACTATAAAAAAATTAAAAAAAATGTAGTTTTCTTGCTCACTTTTTCTTAGACAATGGTATCATACGCGCCACGAAAGCTTTGTACCACAAACTCCTCGCAATTTTTCACAACAAATACAGTCTTGACCATGTGCTTAATCTCTCATTTTGCGCATAAGGGATTATTTTTGTTTTAAAGCGATCTGTAACAAATATTAATGTATTGTTACGCTTATTTTTCGCTCAATTGTGTAAGTTGTGGCAAGCTAATTGTTCTTGTTTTAGAGCCAACCGTTTTAGGATCTAAAACGGAGCTCGATATTTTTTTAGACCACATTTATATTACTTTACCCAAGTAGTATCTGATTTTCGGATTAACTCGCATGAATAGCAAATCTCCTATTTTTACTGCACAATCTGATGTCGCTCTTCGTATTCACGTAGATCGCGCAGTTCGCCACTATTTTGCACAATTGCAAGGTGAGCAACCATCTCAAGTGTATGACATGGTGCTAGCAGAAATGGAGAAACCTCTTTTATCTGTAGTTCTAGAATATACACGCGGAAATCAAACTCGCGCTGCTGAAATTCTTGGACTCAATCGTGGCACTTTACGTAAAAAGTTAAAAGCTCACGGTTTAATGAGTGAATAAATGATAAAATGCTCACGGCTTACGTGGGCATTTTTTTTACCTACATTCTGCCTATTTGTTAAATCTCTAGACTTTAAAAACTGTTGACGAAGATCATGACTATTAAACGCGCTTTAATCTCTGTTTCAGATAAAACTGGAATCGTTGAATTTGCCCAAAATCTTGCTGCTCTAGGGGTAGAAATTTTATCTACTGGCGGTACATACAAGTTGCTCAAAGACAATAATGTTGCCGTAGTTGAAGTTTCAGAGCATACAGGATTCCCAGAGATGATGGACGGTCGTGTAAAAACGTTACACCCGAAAATTCATGGTGGTATCTTGGCTCGCCGTGGCTTAGATGAAGCTGTGATGGCTGAACACAACATTGATGCGATTGATCTTGTTGTTGTTAACCTTTATCCATTCGCTGCAACTGTTGCAAAACCGAACTGTTCACTTGCTGATGCGATTGAAAATATTGATATCGGCGGTCCAACGATGGTTCGTGCTGCTGCGAAAAACCATGCTTCTGTAGGCATTATTGTAAATGCTGCTGACTATGCAACTGTTGTTGCTGAGTTAAAAGCGGATGGCGCTTTATCTTATGCAACTCGTTTTGACTTAGCCGTTAAAGCATTTGAACATACTGCTCAATACGACGGTATGATTGCATCTTACTTAGGCGCACGTGTTGGCAAGGAAGAAGGCGAAGCAGATAAATTTGCTCGTACTTTCAATACACAATTAAACAAAGCGCAAGATTTACGTTACGGTGAAAACCCGCATCAATCTGCTGCTTTCTATGTAGAAGACACCGCAACTGAAGCATCTGTTTCTACTGCTAAACAGTTACAAGGTAAAGAATTATCTTATAACAATATTGCAGATACAGACGCAGCACTTGAGTGTGTTAAATCATTTGCAAAACCTGCTTGTGTCATTGTGAAACACGCAAACCCATGTGGTGTTGCTGTTTCTCTTGATGGTATTGCAGCAGCTTATGACCTTGCTTATGCAACAGATCCTGAATCAGCATTTGGTGGCATCATTGCATTTAACCGTGAGTTAGATGTTGCAACTGCGCAAGCGATTGTAGACCGTCAATTCGTTGAAGTGATCATTGCACCAAGTATTGCTGATGGCGTACTTGAAGTGACTGGCGCGAAGAAAAACGTGCGTGTACTTGTATGTGGCGAACTTCCTGCAATTGATGCTCGTCAAGCGCAACTTGACTATAAACGTGTCAATGGCGGTTTATTGGTTCAAGACCAAGACTTAGGCATGATCACCAAAGATGACTTAAAAGTTGTGACCAAACGTGCACCAACTGAGCAAGAAATCGATGATATGATCTTCGCTTGGAAAGTTGCGAAATACGTTAAATCGAATGCAATTGTGTATGCTAAAAACCGTCAAACTATTGGTGTAGGCGCAGGTCAAATGAGCCGTGTAAACTCTGCTCGTATTGCTGCGATCAAAGCTGAACATGCAGGTTTAGTGGTTGAAGGTGCGGTAATGGCATCTGATGCATTCTTCCCATTCCGTGATGGTATTGATAATGCTGCTAAAGCAGGCATCAAATGCATCATTCAACCGGGTGGTTCTATGCGTGATGAAGAAACCATTGCTGCTGCTGATGAAGCAGGTATTGCGATGGTCTTCACTGGCATGCGTCATTTCCGTCACTAATTAATTAGAAATCGTATTTATTAATCCCCCTAAATCCCCCTTTGTAAAAAGGGGGACTTTTCACAAATAAAGGGACATTTTTATTGGTGATTCCCCTCTTTTTACAGGGTGAGAAGCATAGCTTCGCAAGGTGGGATTGTTTTCTTTGAGGGATTCGTAGATGAATATTTTAGTTTTAGGTAGTGGTGGTCGTGAACATGCACTTGCATGGAAAATCGCACAAGATGAAAAAGTTGCAAAAGTATTTGTAGCACCGGGGAATGCAGGTTCAGCAACTGAAAACAAATGTGAAAATGTCGCACTTGATATTTTAGACAATACTGCAATTATCGACTTTGCAAAAAACAATGCGGTTGATTTAGTCATTGTCGGCCCTGAAGCACCACTTGTAAATGGTGTGGTTGATGCAGGTCGTGCAGCAGGTCTTAAAATTTGGGGTCCTACTCAATTTGTTGCACAACTTGAAGGCTCTAAAGCATTTGCCAAGCATTTCCTTAAACGCCACAACATTCCAACTGCTTTCTATGATGTATTTACAGAAGTAGATGCGGCAAAAGCATTTGTTGAAAAAAATGGTGCGCCGATTGTGATCAAGGCGGATGGTCTTGCTGCAGGTAAAGGCGTGATTGTTGCCATGACCAATCAAGAAGCATTTGATGCGATTGATGACATGCTTGCAGGCAATAAATTTGGTGATGCAGGTTCTCGTGTAGTCATCGAAGAATTCCTTGCAGGTGAAGAAGCCTCTTTCATTTGTATGATTGATGGTGACAACATCTTGCCGATGGCGACTTCACAAGACCACAAACGTATTTTTGAAGGTGACCAAGGTCCAAACACTGGCGGTATGGGGGCTTACTCTCCTGCACCAGTTGTCACTGCGGATGTGTTTGAAAAAACTATGCGTGAAGTGATGCGCCCTACCGTTGATGGTATGAAAGCAGATGGTCACACATACACAGGTTTTCTGTATGCGGGCTTAATGATTGATGAACAAGGTCAGCCAAAAGTGATCGAGTTCAACTGTCGTTTTGGTGATCCTGAAACTCAACCGATTATGATGCGCTTAAAGTCTTCTTTGGTTGATTTAGTGGAAGCAGGTATTGCGGGTAACTTACCTGCGGAAGCTGACTGGGATGAACGTAAAACAGTGGGTATCGTTTTAGCATCTAAAGGCTACCCTGAAACCTCTAGCAATGGTGATGTAATTTCAGGTTTAGACACTGAAATGACTGACGCTAAAGTGTTTCATGCAGGCACTAAAGCCAATGAAAATGGTGAAATCGTAACTGCGGGTGGTCGTGTACTTTGCGTGACTGCACTTGGTCATACGATTGGTGAAGCACAAGCAAAAGCTTTGGAACTTTGTGAAAAAGTGACCTTTGATGGTGTGCAATACCGTAAAGATATTGGTTACCGTGCGATTGCTCGTGAAAATGCATAATCTTGTTTAAGTCATAAAAAAACCCGCTTGATGCGGGTTTTTTTATCATTCTAAATGAATTTGTCTTTCGATTTTGATAACACGTTGCTTAAATCTTTGCGTCAAAGCATATAAAACAATACTAAACACTAAAAACAATACAGAAATACCCAATAAAATCTTTTGAATCAGTGCCGACCAAGCTTGTGCTTTTTCAATACGAGGCTGCAACTTTTCAGTACTTGCCGTCACGGACTTGCCATAAACAGCGTGCTGCATTGCCCAAAGTTGCTCAGACTTAAAACCATATTCAAAAAAATTCGGATCTGTGCGTTCAGCTTTGACCAACTGAGCAACATAACTTGTTGCTGCATCACGATCTTGTGGCTTATGCAATAAAGCAGTTTGTCCCAACAAATAAGCCTGTACAGGCTCTGCCGTTTCCGTTTGTTGTAAAGACTGAAAAATATGGCTTTGTTGAATATTCCGATCATAATGCACAAGCTCTTCATAAACAGATTTCTCATTGTCATTCCAGTCATATTGTAAGTAAGTTAAACCTGACCACAGCATGACAAATGCTAACAACCATGCGACAAACTTTAAAATAAATGACTGAAATCGCACAAGAAAAAATCTAAATTTCTTTAAAAATGCAACAACAATAAAAGCACCTATAAATGAAACAACGATTTTGAGCAATAACCAACCAAACCATGAAAACAAATTCATCAGATAGTTGGGTTGATCAATATAAGACTGTAACGTTTGGTCAACGCTTAAAGGAATATGCAGTTGTGAAATATCTTTCGTCAAACCTAAAAAATGAAAAATCAGATCTTGTTGAATAAATACACTGAGTATTGTTGTAATAAAAATCACACAACTCAGCACACTCAACGCCATCACTTTTTTTTGACGCTGTTTTAAAGTCGATAGACCTGTTTTTAAATCAAGCGACTGTATAGGGTAGTCATTTTTAAGTGACAATATCTTCTCCAAAACCAATCAAGAGCTTAAGATGGTTGTGTATTTTCCAAAACCAATTGCTTTAAATTTGTTTGTAAAGCACGAATCCGATGCGAAGCTTCTTCACGCTTTTGCACCCCTTCTTTTTGGATTTGAATCACATCATTCACTGTTTTAATGAGGGTGTTTTGTACATGTTCAAGGGTTTCAATATCAATAACTGAACGTTGATTGGCTTTGGCAGTATCTACTGAATTTTGATGTAACAAATCAGCATTGCGCTTTAATAAATCATTGGTTGCATCATCAATTGTATTTGCTAACTGCACACTATTACGTTGTTCTTGCAAAGAAATTGCCAAGCTAATTTGGTTTTTCCATGCAGGTAAAGTAATATTTTTAATCGCATAGAATTTATCAACCAACATCATATTATTGGATTGAATAATACGAATCATCGGCAAAGTTTGCATTGCAGATTGTTGTAAAACTTGCAAATCACTGACTCTTTTTTCTAAATTATTTGCCAAATGATTTAGATCATAAATACGTTGATGGGTTTGCTGATCTTGTTCCTGTGTACTCAATCCTGCAATTTCTTGCTGTAATTCTTGTTGTTTAAGCTGACCTGCGGCAATATAAATTCCCAATTGTTTATACTCATCTTGCACAGCGCTAAACATTTTATCCAATGTATTCACACGCGCTTTCAAACCATTTTGAGAACTTTCAATTTCTTTGACCAAACTATCAATTTGTTCTTTAGTTGAATTAAAATGCTGATCAAAACTCTGCTTTGCACCTTTAAATTTATTTAAAATTCCACCAAAAAAGCCTGAGCTTTTCGACTGATTTAAAATACTTGATGTATTGAGTTGTTGCGCAACTTGTACCACTTGATTTAATTTTTGCCCAGTTGCGTCCAAATCTTTATTTTTAACTAAGTCTAATAATTCATCTGTATAAGATGACGTTTGTGCCGCAATATTTTTACCATATTCTGCAACTGCATGATGATCAATATTAATTAACTCTTTTTGAGCATTAACAACTTCATGATAATCTTCAGCATTTAAACCAATTTCTTTTAAACCTAACTGTTCATAACGTTGTTGTAAATCTGTTGATGATTCAACAACATGCTTATCAAGTTCATTCATACGACAACCCTATTTCTGCTCTAATGATTTTTTCAATAATGCGATCAATTTTTCACGGCTTTGATCTAATTCACCCACTGAAGCCATCGACTGTTGCTCAGAGTTTTGTTTGAGATGATATTGCCATGCAGGGATCAGCACTTGCTGAGCCTCTTTAAAACGATCCATTAAACTATAAGACAATTGTTGCGTCAGTTGCATTTGCGCTAAAGCGATATCATTACTGGCTTGTAATGTTTCTAATGTATTAATTTTTTTGGATAATCTTTCTTCAAAATTATCTAGAGGATGTCTATTTTTTAAAAATTGCGGATATTCATGCAAAAACTCTTGAGCAGCACGAATATATTTCGCCATTTGCTCACGAAAACCCAAAGCTTGCTGAAACCTTGCTTGAGATTTTTGAATTTCTATTGCCATTTTTTGGTTTAAAAAATTCGCTTCTTGGATTAACACATCAAGATCTTTAAAATATTTGACCTGACCTGCGCTAAACTCTAAATCTAAACCTAACCATTTTTGTAATGCATTGAATTTACGTTGTTTCAATTTTTTCTTTGAATTGGATAATTGCTCAATGATTTGGGCAATGACCTGACTTAGTTTTTGTGTCAGTTGAGTATCGACACCATTGAGTAAAACTGACTGCGCTTGAATCAACTGATCTGCATACAAATTGAGACGCCCTTGATTATCCAACAAAGGTACCAAGTCATTGCGCTTAATTGAAAGCAACTCAGCAGGATCAATCTGTACATGCTGGAGTGGAGTCAGTTCTATAAATTGTGTCATATCAAAATAATAAAAAAATCATAGGTCAATGTATTGGTTTCATACTTGCTAAATACAAGTCTTATTTAAACTTATAATACAAATTTAGAGCTTTAAATATATAAATATGTAAAAAATTCTTTTTAGTGATTGATGATAAAAAACCAGTGCGAACACTGGTTTTTAGATTTCATTCAAATTATTGAGTTGAACGATTTTTATATCGACGATAGCCTAGCAGTCCAAATAGACCTACAACACTCAACCATCCGAAAGAACCACCACCGCTCTTACGTACGCTACCTTCAGATGTTGCTGTATTATTTAGTTTTACATTCGCTTCATTTGAAATTTTACCATCAGCATCATAAACAAAATAAGTAAATTTATAGCTAAATGGATCTAATGTATTTTTCAATTGAACTGTAATTTTTCCGCCATAACACGTATATAAACGGTCCTCACCTGGACAAGGACCAGTACGCTCCGCACTAAATAAGAGTGGATCAAGCTTATTATTAATACGAATTGCTAAATCTTCACCTTTGGCATTTGTAAAATAGCTTAGTTTTTTCGATTTTTTAGTTAAAGTGCTGACAAGTCCATCACCATCATCATTCACATAATTAAGCAAATCGAGTACAACCTGACTATTTGAACCCTCTTTGACAGTAAATTCAGCATCTTTGGCAATAGGTGCAATATTTGTAAATGTCCCTAAAATATAAGCAGAAGATGAAACTTTAGTATCTGACTTCAAACGTAGCGTATATTGGCAAAACTCTTTATCACCTGTAGGCGTAATATTGTCATCTAAGCGCCACATTTTGATGAGTTTTAAACTGCTGTCCCATTCACACTTTAAGTCTGAATCAGGAGTAATTTTTTCAGTTTTACCATCAATATTACCAATCCCTTTTGCTATTGCTTCAACAGTATAATTATCTACAGTTAAATGACGAATTTCACGACCATTATTTGCAAGTAATACTTCATGTGGCAAATTAGATGCAAATGGATCAAAGAAAATCGTACGATACTTTTGCTTTGTCTTGATATTTAATAAATTTTCATAAAACTTTTGCTGAATTCCATAATAAGGTAAAAATTCAGGTTTCGTTTCTTTATTTGCAATTAAATCTTTGTACTCAGTGGCATATTTTTGATATTGATCTAATAATGTCACGACAGAAGTGTTCGTTAACTCTGCTTTAAATACAGTCAAACGTAATATTTCCGTTGAACCTATATCACATGAATTGGAACTATCTGAAGTATCAGACTCTTTTGTTGCATCCACACGACCTACACCGCGCTGATCATACCCTGTACATTCAAATGATTTTGTATCAACGAAGCTTTTACTTGCGCCAGTATTAACAACAGGAAAATACAAAGGCATAAAACCTGTATATTGTGACGCAGGCTGCAAGTCACTTAAAACACTAGAAAATGCAGTATTACTTAAATCCACTGTGGTTTTTAATACAGTTTCTTCAACTTTTTTAGGTAATTCACAAACTGAATTTGCACTTGAAGCAGACAAAGCAAAAGCATTATCTCGTAAAGTTAAATTTGGTTTTTCAACTGTAGCTAAATCATTCCCCATGTAATGGCATGATTTTCCTGCACCATTATAGGCAATGACATTGTAGTTCAGTGTTTTACTGGTTGCTGCATTATATAAGAATGTCGCCCATGCGGAGTTTCTTACAATGGTATTACTGACTAAAGACAGACTGGAAAGATCACTTAAATTCACTTTTCCTTGCGGACTTGTTGAACTAAATTGAATGATACTTCCTGTCGTTGCATTCGCTGTATTGGCAGTAATGGTATTTGCAGAAAATTTCGCTTCAGGTTGCCCACAAAATGCAAAAATACTTTGGCTACTGCTTGAACCATTATTTAAAAAACTGGTATTTGAAATATCAATGACACGTTTAGAATCATTTAACTTATCACTACAAGTCATTGCCAAAACACTACCTGTTACAGCATTATTTTTTTGAAATGTACCTGTGTTAATCGTCAAACTACTATTTACATCATTTAAATAAATTGCACCGCCCGTTTGTGAGCTTGAATTTTCAATGACAACATTATTTAAATCTGTTGGACCACCTAAATATAATGCTCCACCTGCATTTGTCCGTGCATTTTGACTAGAACCATTGATGAGATTTAGATTATTCAAACTTAAAGTCGGTGTATTGGTGTTATTTGTATTAAAAATACGACTTAACCCTTGACCATTGATGGTCGTTTTAAGTGCAGTCGCTGCTGGGTAATCATTAGTTAATACATCTCGCTTGCTATAATCAGTAGGTGCTTTACCATATATCGTAATTGCTGAACTTGGTTGCAATTCAGAGTTCAGTTTATATTCACCAGCTTCCAACTGAATAACATTGGTTACAGAGTTATGTGGTTGCCCTGCATTACAACCACCAAATGCTTTATGTGTCGCAGCAGCAGTGATCGCTTCACGTAACGAACATTTATCTGTATTTTCACCATTTTCATCTGCAAAAGTAGTGACATAAATTGTTCGATCTTCTGCTGCCATTGTTGACATAGCAGCAACTACCATGAGGGCTAAGGTTCCCTTTTTATAATTTTTCATTACTAATCCTTAATTTATTTTTTAGTTCGACGTAAACCAATCAAGCCAAATAAAGTAAATAATGCAATCACACCCACTCCACCACCTGAAGTTTTTACTTTTTTATCTTCAAAGTTATTTGGCGGATCCTGTACCACACGACCAGTAATCGCAATATATGGTTCAGTGTTATCGCTAAAATAAGTGGTTGATGTTACAACTTTTAATTGGAATTCATCAGAACCGTGCCAATTGCCATTTGGAGTATAGGTAATATCACCTTCTTGCGTAATATCCATTTTCCCTTTAGATGGTGTATTGGTTTGTACTACTTTTAAGCAGCCTGGTTTCCATGCTTCACCATTAGCTTGCTTACCAAATAAAGTTGTACATTGTGCTGGTGTAACTAATTCACCATCTTGCAACTGATCAGCAAGGGTAAATTTTGCAACTTCACCATATAAAATATCTTCACCCACTGTTGAGTTCGTGCTTGTATCTACTTTTAACTCTATTGCACCACGGTCACAGAGTTTTGCATTTACTGGTCGTTCAGTGCCTCGTTGATCAATTGCACACTCCAATAAATTAGCGTCTTGTGGACCACGATTGACAATAGGTGAATCTGCTATTGTTTTATAGCTTTCTATTAGTCTTGGTTTAAAAAAGCTCACTACAGCATCTTTTGCAGGATTATATGGGCATAAAATACCCTTTGAGCTTAGATCACATTGACCTTCTGCGGTTTTCCCTGCGATCAGTTGTACATTTCCTAAAGCTTGTGCATTGGTTCCGCCACAGCCCACAGAATACAAGTTATTGCTCACACGATCTGCTTCGCCACCCGCTATGATTTTACAATCTTGCGAACCGTTCTGAGCTAAAATACTATTTGCGATATAACCTTTTTTATTTGGTGCATTTAATAAAATACCCATACTATTTAAAATCATGGTGACGTTATTTACTTGCATATCATCAAGTACATTAACTACATAGCCTTTATTCTTGAAAATAGTACTGCTAACAATACCTCGGCTCAGATCTTCAGCCGTTAAATTTTTACTGATTTCCGCACTAAATGGTGCTTTCGTTTCAAAAAGTGAAGCGTTAACGTTAGTGACTTCATTATCACGAATCACAGATTGTGAAACTAAAAATTGTGGTGCTTCACTATAAATCACGCCACCTTGTTGAGCCTTATTTCCTTTTATAAAAGACTTGGAAATAGACACTACACTCCAATTATAGTCTATACCAGGCACACCGGCATTATAAATTGCACCACCTTGTTCAGCAGTACCATTTAATAAACGAGAGTCAGTAATTGCAAGTTGCTCATTATTATAAATTAAGCCACCCATTTTTTCACAAACACTCGCGCCGCAACCTTCTAAGGTCAACTCTGATAAAGCGACTGTGATTTTTGCATCTGTTGCTATTTCTTTTGGATCCTTTGGAAGTGCGACTTTTTTAATATTAAAGATACGATGATTACCAGAGGCTTTTAAAACTGCATTAGATAGACCTACTTGGCTTTGTGTATCCGTTACAGTCGTATCATAAACCGATTTTATTTGTACACTCTGACCAATCGAAAGTTGACTTTTTAAGAGGTATTCTTGCTTTCCTTTGAGTTCAATAATCGCTGCGGCTTCTTTACCACCACACCCATTTAGACCTGCTTCAGGCATTCCCTTGTTTACATATTCAATTGCTTCACGTAACGAACATTGATCATCGGCTTTTACAACGTCTTCAGTTGTTGTCACCACAATATTTGCACTAAATGCATGACCAGTAAAACATAATAATCCTAAGCCTATGCCCCGTTTGAGCATTATAGTCTCCTTGATTTCTTTTAATTATTTCTTATGAGCCAGCATAAAGCTTTGCTAACATTCCTTGTGCGTACTTTGTCACAGCTTTATAAAATTCTCAAGAATTTTATTGTGGACTGTACTCATCGATCAACGCGTAAATTTGTCTTAATGTTGAATGAGAAAGTTTTATCTTCTCACCTTTCAATAATTTTTCTAAACGGTCAACAGATTGTAAGAGTGTACTGGTTTGATGTGAACCATGTAATAGCAAATATTCTGTTATTTGTGGGTCAAAATGTACACCCCGACGTTCTAACACAGAATGCAACAATGCTTGACGATCTGCATAAGAGTTACCATTTGGTGTTTTTACACTCACCGCTTGGGTCAAACGTGATTGTAAATCGGGTAGTTCAAGTTTTAACTCAATGGGAGCAAATCTGGATGAAAATACCAATTGCCCACCACCTTCGTTGTTATTATTAATTAAATGAAAAACGGCTTTTTGCCAATGTGGCACACCACTGATCGCTTCAATATCATCTAAAGCAACTAAATCGTATGTTTCTAATGAATGAATTGCTTCTATGGGTGCATCTAACAGTTCGAGCAAGGACACTTTAATTGCAGACTTACCTGTTTCCAAATAAGAGTCACAAATCGCAGATAAAAGATGACTTTTTCCTGTCCCTGCTCCACCATAAATATAAAATCGACTAATCAATCCTGCATGTAATTGTCTAACGGCATCAATGACTGGTCCCCAACCAGGACCAGAAAAATCACTAATCTTGGCATCCAGTTGTGGTTCTATATCCAACTGTAATTGACGCATATGTCTTTATTTTCCCTTAAAGTGGGTCATTGTCCGATTTCGTTTCATTGTTATCTTGCGTGTTTTTAAACTCAATATCAAGATCGACTTGCTCACTTTCTAGTGAAATATTTTGAGTATTCCCATGATTTTCCACAACAACGGTTGCATTTTGAGGTAAATATAATGCGCTATGCTCATACCACTCACGAACATGCTTCAACAATACAACAATAACGGCTGCTACAGGCAAAGCGATTAACATACCTAAAAAGCCTGCCAACTGAGCCCCAGCTAAAACTGCAAAAACGACCGCTACTGGAGATAAACCAATTTTATCACCCAGTAAAAATGGTTGTAAAATATAGCCCTCAATCAATTGCCCAACACCAAATACAGCCAAGACCAAAAGCAAATGTTTAAGATCCATACCAAATTGGAAAAAGCATGCGATAACCGCAGCAATAATACCAACACCAAAGCCTAAATAAGGAATAATGCTACATAAACCCGCAACCATCCCAATAATCAGCCCGACTTCTAAACCAACCAATTGCAAGCCAACAGCATAAACAACGCCCAACAAGATCATGACGAGAAATTGTCCTTTGACAAATGCACCAAGTACGCTGTGACATTCGCCTACAATTTTCAAAGTACTTTGTTCATATGGGCGTGGAATTAGATTTCTCATGCTCACCAACATACGATTCCAATCTAATAAAAAATAAAAAGCGATAATTGGAATCAGAACAATCGTTCCACCAACAGAAATAAAACTCAGACCTGATTGGGCTATTTTCAATGCCATTGCCTGAATACTATCTGCACTATAATTGGTTTGTACATAATCCATGACGACTTTAGAAATTTGATCTGTATCTAACTCCATTCTTTCAACATTGAAGGTATTTGAGACCCAAGGTAAAAAGGTTGAGTTGATCCAGTGAATTCCTGCTGGAATACTGTCACGTGCATAAATTAATTGTTTCCATACCAATGGAAAAACAAACCAAAGTGCCCACGTTAAAATTAAACCTATGGCAATAAAAACAATAGCAATAGATAACCAACGAGGTAAAATTTTAGATAGTTTTTCAACTACAGGACTAAACAGATACGCCACTAAAAAAGCAGCGACAAATGGAATCACTACAGGCTTTAATAAATAAAGCACCCATAGGACTAAGGCTATCCCTGCAAGGATAAAAATTCGTTTTAATGTCCGATCGTGCATGCAATCACGCCTTTTTCAGATTTAATCGTTATAGAAAGCAAAATATTTCAATAAAGATAGCATTTTAGTGCAGAAATAACATAAGAGTTTCGTATATTCGGGTATAATCTCCGCGCGAATGCGGAGACTTCAATTATGAGCAACTCAACTTCTACCCCAAACACTGGTTTAAGCTACAAAGACGCTGGTGTCGATATTGAAGCGGGCGACGCACTTGTCGATCGAATCAAATCTGTCGCTAAACGCACAACTCGCCCTGAAGTCATGGGCGGTTTAGGTGGCTTTGGCGCACTTTGTAAAATTCCTAAAGGTTATGAAGAACCTGTTCTTGTATCTGGCACAGATGGTGTGGGTACAAAATTACGTTTAGCACTTAACTTAAATCGTCATGACACAATTGGTCAAGATTTAGTTGCAATGTGTGTAAACGATCTTCTTGTTTGTGGTGCTGAACCATTATTCTTCCTCGACTATTATGCAACTGGACATTTAAATGTTGACGTTGCTGCCAATGTTGTCACTGGTATTGGTCAAGGCTGTGAACTTGCAGGCTGTGCATTGGTCGGTGGTGAAACTGCTGAAATGCCAGGTATGTATGAAGGCGAAGACTACGACTTGGCAGGTTTCTGTGTAGGTGTAGTTGAGCAAAGCAAAATTATTGACGGAACTAAAGTCAAAGCTGGCGATGTTTTGATTGGTGTTGCTTCTTCAGGCGCACATTCAAACGGTTACTCACTGCTTCGTAAAATTTTCGATGTAAAAAATGTTGATTTAACACAAATCGTAGACGGTCGTCCGCTTGCAGATACTGCAATGGAACCAACACGTATTTATGTTAAAGCGATTCTTGAACTGCTTAAACATGTTGATGTGCACGCAATGGCACACATTACTGGTGGCGGTTTACCTGGTAACTTACCTCGTGTATTACCAAATGGCGCACAAGCTGTGATTAATGAAGCATCTTGGCAGTGGCCTGAACTTTTCCAACTCCTTCAAAAAGAAGGTGGTGTGGATCAGTTCGAAATGTATCGTGCATTTAACTGTGGCGTTGGTATGGTCATTGTCGTTGATACAGCTGAAGCAGACAAAACCATTGAAGTTTTAACTGCGCAAGGCGAAAAAGCATGGACAATTGGTCATATCCAAGACAATGCTGAATCAGTTGAAGGCGCTGACGAAAAAATTCGTGTGATTTTTGCGTAAGTAATAGCACATGATCAAAATTGCTGTACTGGTTTCAGGCAGCGGCAGTAACCTCCAAGCCTTGATGGATGCCAATCTATCAGGGCAAATTGTGGGGGTTATTTCCAACAAACCTGACGCCTATGCATTGCAGCGTGCTGCAAAAGCCAATATTCCAACTGCAATCATTGAACACAAACAATATCCTAATCGTGAAGCATTTGATGATGTCATGCATCAACAACTCCTTGCTTGGGATGTAGATTTAGTGATTCTTGCTGGATTCATGCGTATTTTAAGTGCCAAATTTGTCAATGCATGGCAAGGAAAAATGGTGAATATTCACCCTTCTCTATTGCCACATTATAAAGGTATGCATACCCATCAGCGTGTTTTAAATACAGGTGATACGTTACATGGCTGTACAGTTCACTATGTGACTGCTGAACTGGATGCAGGTCAAGCCTTAACACAAGGTGTCTTAAAAGTGGATTTACATGATTGCGTAGAGACACTTGCTGCACGTGTACATGTACTTGAACATTTGATCTATCCACAAGCTGTGGAATGGATTTGTAATGGTACAATTCAACATACACAAGATGGAACAGTATTGTATAAAGGACAAGCTTTAACAGCACCAATCCAATTTTGTAAATTGTAAATTCAAGCCGATTTAAAAAAACGCATCTTTGGATGCGTTTTTTATTATCTATTTAAGCCAAAAATATATGGCTTTGATATAAGTTAGAGACAAGCATTTCATTTAGAAGTGTTTTAAATTGATCTAAGTTATGTACTTTTTGAGTTAACTTTCACCTAAAACTTATCATATAAAGGTTATGCTAAAACTTAGTTAATAAAAGCTAGTTAAAAGATCTTATTACTTGATTTAACTTTAAAATAACCTTAACCAAAGTGAGAGAGAAAGCCATGTTAAAATCGATTTTAATCCCAAGTTGTGCAATACTCACATTAGGTATCGTCGGCTGTGCAACAACAACTAACCCCTCTACTGAACGTAATTTAAATGAATTACAAAATAAAAATTGGGTGGTCAGTGAAGTTTATGGTGTAGCCCTCAGCACTGATCCTACTCAATCTGATGTTCCTAGTATTCAATTTGACAATGAGCGTGTGAGTGGCTCTGATGGTTGTAATCGTTTCATGGGTGGTTATGCGGTTAAAGGTACAAAAATACAGCTCTCTAACTTAGCTTCTACACAAAAAGCATGTCTAAATGCGACGGATATTCCACAAAAGTTTGTTCAAGCTTTAGGTGAAGTCACAACTTATGATGCATCTAAAAAAGAACTGAAATTTATAGATGCAAATAACAAAACTGTATTGAAATTTAAAAATGTTAAATAAATAAAATATCTATAGTCAAAATAAAAATAAGCGCCTTGAATGCGCTTATTTTTTTACTGCATCCTAATTATACAGACTGAATCAAAGACTTAATGAGTGCAACTGTATCAACAGGATGTTCAAGTGGGAACATATGTCCACCTTGTGTCACTGTAAATGGAACTGCAAATTTCTTTTTAATCATTTGCGGAATTTTACGTTGTAGAAATGGACTAGTATCGCCCACAACAAGCTGAGTTGGCACAGGCGGCTTTGGCACAGGTAACCACATAGCATTTGAATTGGTTCTAAAAATTTCAACTTCATCATACTTCGAAATAGTAAGCTCTACTCCACCACGTACATTGTCTTCCGTTAAAGCATAATCAATATATGCTTGGAAACATTCTGGGTCAAAATTTTGATAAAAACCTTTAGGTCTCAGTAGATCAGCAGCTTGCTCACGAGATTCCCAATGATCACGGCGTTTTAAACTTAATGATGCAGGTGTAATTTTATCAACCATAGCAGGCTTAAATATTTTAGTCATACACATAATAAATGCAGCATGACCAACAATCAGAGGTGGATCAAGCATAATCACTTGTTCAAATAATTCAGGACGTTTATATGCAGCTTTAAAGGTTAAAACTGCGCCCAATGAATGCCCTAAACCAATTACTTTACGTCCTTGTGCTTGTTGAATAATACTATCTATGACCTGATCTGCCAGTTCATTCCAACCTTGTGCAATAGGGTAACGACGATCTGGTCCAATCACAGGTACATAGATGACATCATAATCATCTTTGAGCAACTCAAATAGTTTTGTATAGACTTTTGAAGGGACACCATTAGCATGTGCAAAGTGAATTAGTGGCTTAGAATGATTTGAATGACTCATGATTTTCGCTTTCTACTTTGAATGATCAAAGCTTCTTCACCATCGAATACCACTGAAAAGAAGCTTTGAAGTTTTAAGGTTTATTGCATTTTTACATCTTGGCTCATATTTAATTTTTGACTGACAGCTTCACCTACCCCGTGTCCCATCTCTGAACCTAAACGTCCTAAAACTGAATCAAAAGGACTACGTTCAACAGTATAATTCACGGTCTTTTTGGTTTTTAACTCACGCTTAAGTGTTTCTATATTACCTGCTTTATCTGCAATACCGAGCTTAATCGCTTGCTCACCTGTCCAAAATAAACCTGAAAAAATTGCAGGATCTTGGGATTTAAGTTTTTCTCCACGACCTTGTTTTACAGCGTTGATAAAGTGTGAATGCACATTATCTAACAAAGCCTGAATATGTGCGCGTTGTTCAGGATTAATTGGTTTGGTCATACTCAAAATATCTTTATTATTCCCTGCGGTCATCGTGCGATCTTCGATGCCTAGTTTCTGTGCGAGACCATTTACACCATAATTTGGCATAATCACCCCAATCGAACCCACAAGACTCGAAGGATTGACCCAAATTTCATCCGCAGCAGAAGCAATATAATAAGCACCTGAAGCTCCCATATCACCAATAACGGCATAGACTTTCTTTTCAGGATGCTGCTTTTTCAAATATTGTATTTCTTGCCAAATATCATCTGACTGAACAGGTGAACCACCAGGTGAGTTTACGTTTAAAACCACAGCCTTTGCTGATTTTGCATCAAAAGCTTTTTTAAGTGACTTAATCGTATCTGTACTATTCACACCTTGATTACTTGAATCAATCGTTCCTACAATATTCACAACACCTAAATGTGACTCTGAAATCGAGCTTGTTGAATCCTCTCCATCACTTGAACAACTTCGTCCAAACAAGAGAAAACCAAAGACAATAAAGATATAAAGAAACGTTAAAATTTTAAAAAATATGCCCCAACGACGGCTACGACGTTGTTCTTGTACAGAAGCAAGTACAACTTTTTCTAAAAGTTTCCATTCTTGACCTGTCGGCTGTGGTGATGCAGAAGTATCAATTTGTGTATTTTCATTTTGTGGTTTAGGTGGCCAATCGGACATAAATACCATCCAAATTAAGTTTTAAGGCATCATTATATACAACTAATACAGTTAAACTGTTTAAATCACGATAATTCACTTATAATAATTCGTAATTCAAAACACTTTGACTCAGTATTACACATTGATAAACGATGACTGAAAAGCAAAAAACTTCAACCACTCGACTATTAAATTTTTTTAGTCGACAGCCTATTTTATTTTCACGATTTTATGCTCGCATACTTGCAGGTATTGTGAACATTTTGCATGTTTCAAAAACATCAAGAACAATTCGACTCAATATTGAAATCTGCTTACCGACTTTAAGCAAACAAGAACGTGAACGTATTACTCGTGCAACAATTCGCAATGAACTACAGTCCTATATGGAGTTTTTTACCATTTGGGGTAGCTCAACGCAAAAAAACCTTTCCAGAATTCGAAAAGTTCATGGTGAGCATCATTTTCATGATGCATTAGCACAAGGTAAAGGTTTAGTGCTGATTGTGCCGCATTTTGGTACATGGGAAATTATGAATGCTTGGTTTACACAATTTACTCAAATGACCATCATGTATAAGCCCATTAAAAACCCTGATGCTGATGATTTTGTACGCCAAGCACGTAGTCGGGAACAAGCACATTTAGTACCAACAGATGAGTCTGGTGTTAGACAAATTTTTAAAGCGCTAAAACAAGGTGGAACAACTGTTATTCTGCCTGATCATACGCCCAAAGTAGGCGGTGAGATGATTGAATATTTTGGTGTACCACTTGCTTCAAGTAATTTAAGTGCTAAATTAATTCAAAAAACCAAAGCAAAATCTTTACTTTTATATGCAATTCGCAATGAAAGTGATGATTTTGATATGTTTATTGAACCTATAGATGAAAAAATTTATGAAGGTAGTGCAAATGACGGAACGCGTGTCATTCACCAAACGCTTGAGCAGTTAATTCAACGCTACCCTGAACATTATCATTGGAGCTACAAACGCTTTAAAGCAAATCCTGAATTAAATAATGTTTATAATTTACCTAAAGAACAAGCCATAACTAAAGTCAATATAGTCAAAGCTGAAAATCAGCCCCTAACGAACTAGCCATAGTTTTTCTTTTCGAGCAAATGAGGTTTGCATACGATTTTGCGAATCTAACTGAAACTGAATACTTCCTTTTTCAATGGTATTGATTACAGGAATATTCAGTTCTTTTAAACGTGTAAGAACAATTGGATGTGGATGCCCATAACGATTATCAAATCCCGCAGAAATGATGGCTAGCTTAGGCTTTAAAGTCGCTAAAAAATCATAGGCTGAACTATGCTGACTACCATGATGTCCCAACACTAACACATCGACTTTTAAGTTTGGATAATGTTGTAGTAGGTTAAATTCTGCCTCCCACCCTGCATCACCCATAATTAAAAAATTTTGATTATTTTGAGCATTTTTGACTTGAATATAAAGAATACATGACAGTTCATTTTGTTGTTTACCCACATAGCTTAGGCTATTTTGTTGTGGCGCTAAAACGTCAATGGTAACATTCCCATACTGCCATTTTTGCCCTGCATAACAATATTGAAAATGAGTATGCTTAAACCGACCATCATTTTGATTTGAATAAACTTGCTTAACATTCAACTCGTTTTCAATCGCTATGAAAGCGCCACTATGGTCTTGATCTAAATGAGATAAAATGACTTGGTCTAATTGTTTCACACCTTGTTGTTTTAAATAAGGAATAACGACTTGTTGTCCAATACTAAATTTACGTTCATCAAATGAACCTCCTGTATCAATCATCATTTTTTGATCTGGTAAATTTAAAAAAATAGCCTGCCCTTGCCCTACATCTAATATATTTAACTGAAATTCAGATTGATTTTTATACGGAAATAGCAAAGGAGCACAACATAACAAAGCCCATGTTTTAGGAATGAGACCTCGTGGTAAAAATAAAATAATAATTGCGATGGCAAGAGCAGCAACCATCAAAGGTGTAAAGGCAAACCATTGTAAATTTTCAGAAAATATCTGATCTAAAATATCTAAAAAATGCACCAATAACGTTAAAGTAAAATCTGCAACAGAAAAAAATAAAGTTCCCAAAGGTTGATAGAGCAAAGCCAAACACGCTCCTACAACTTCTAAAGGAACAATGATCATCCCAATCAAAGGAATAGCAATTAAATTACTGATAGGTGCAATCCACGCTACTTTTTGAAAAATAAAAACTACAAGTGGAAATAGAGCAATAAAAATTTTCCATTGCGACTCCACCAAAACTTGAATATAAAAAATGGCTTTTTGTCGCCAAGTTTGATTCTCTTCGCTCTGCTGCTGAATGGTTTGATACACGCGAATGAGAATAAAACAAGCACCATAAGACAACCAAAAAGCCGCAGATAAAATACTAAAAGGATCTAACCACAATAAAATACTGGCACTCAGTAATAATACTTTTAAGGCTGAAATAGACTGCTTAAACAGTAAAATTAAACTACATAATGACACTGTTAATAAAGTACGTAAGGCAGGTATTTCAAAACCCACAAATGCTGTGTATAAAGCAACACACAAAAGAAAAGGAAAAACGAGGAGATAAGGTCGGGCTATTGTTAAATAAAGCTGTGGACAATATTTTTGAATAAGGCATTGTAATAAATAACAAAAAATCATAGCAAAAATCAAAACATGTGGTCCTGAAATTGCTAATAAATGAGAAATACCCAAACGCTGAAATAATGTTTGTGTTTGCTTAGAAAGTAAACTTTCATCACCTGTTAACAAGGCTAATAATAGCCCCTTTTGTTGAAATGCACTCTGTTCAATTGACTGGCGAAAAAACCATCTTTTGGCTTCTATACCTAGCTTAAGCCTTGCCCACCATGATGTTTGCTGTTGTACAAAATATCTATATCCTTGTTCAGAAACTTGAGCTGCTGAAATATTTTCTACAATTTGCGCATTCATCGTACCCATGAGATTGTCTTGTAAAAACCAACGCTCCTTATCAAATGCTCCCTCTACAGCATAACTATGCGCAGGTTTAACTTTTCCTGTAATCACATAATATTGTCCGAGTGCTAAATGCTGTTGCGGCTTAAGATTTACTCTCACTTGAATAGGTTGTGCTGCATAATTTAAGATCCAAGCATTTTGTTGAATACGTTGCTGCTCTTCATCATTGTAAAGTTGGCTGATGGTATTTACATAAACCAATGCAGAAATAACCTCAGGTTGTTTGATTCGTGATATTAAACGTTGCTCTAAAGCATGATCTGCATATGACCATGCCACAAAAAACATCATCAAACTTAAACCCAAATGCACTACAATTTGACTGATCCAAAAATGAATCAGCTTTATTTTTAAAATATAAAAAATGGCAACTAGAGCAATACTACTTAGCATCAAACTAAGCATCGTATTCATCTCAAATGGAGACGATTTGCCCATACAATGAATGCCAACAATCCAAGCAATACTGAGTAAATAGAGATACGACATATTTATTATTTTTTTGAATATTTTTAAACAATTAAAGCCCATTTTCATGAGCTTTAACAAGGCAATTGATCGGAATTATTAAGTTTTAATACATAATAATTTAATTATTCTGCAACCCATAAACCATCTTGCATATGCAAAACTTTATCAGCCGATTTTGCTAATTGTTCATCATGCGTTACGATCAACATTGCCATATTGAGCTCATTGCGTAAATCACGCAACAACTCAAAAATAGTCACGGCTGTTTTTCGGTCTAAGTTTCCTGTTGGCTCATCAGCAAGCATCAGTTTTGGCTGAGTGACTAAGGCACGTGCTAATGCAACACGTTGACGCTCCCCGCCTGATAACTCACCTGGTTTATGCGTTAAACGATGAGTTAAACCAACTCGCTCCAACAAATATTCGGCGCGTTCTTTGACCTTTTTAAATTCTGCATCTTTACGCAGCATTAAAGGCATTGCCACATTTTCCAGTGCTGAAAACTCAGGAAGTAAATGGTGAAACTGGTAAACAAAACCAAGATGCTGATTACGTAAAAAACCGCGTTCTGCTTCACCCAAAGTATCGAAACGTTGCCCGTTTAGATTTACTAAACCTTGTGATGGACGATCTAATCCGCCCAAAATATGCAGCAGCGTACTTTTACCCGAACCACTTGAGCCCACAATAGAAACAAACTCTCCTTGATGAACTTGTAAGGACAAACCTTTAATCACATCAACGGTCGATTTTCCATCAGTAAATGACTTATAAATATCTTTTGCTTCAAGCACCACATTACTCATAACGAAGCGCCTCCGCAGGTTGAATTTTTGCAGCACGACGAGCAGGATAAATTGTCGCAACAAAACTCAAAGCTAATGAAATCCCAACCACCAAAAGCACATCTTGCCAACGCAAATAAGAAGGTAGGTAGTTAATAAAATAAGCGTCAAATAAATGCCAGCCAAATAAATTATTTAGCCAATCGATCAAATTACTAATCCCTAATGCTGAAATAATTCCTAGTACTGCACCAGCTAAAGTTCCCACTACACCAATTACTGTACCTTGTACCATGAAAATTCGTGTAATTGTTGTTGGTGAAGCCCCTAAAGTACGTAAAATTGCAATATCAGCTTTTTTATCGGTAACAACCATCACCAATGAAGAAACAATATTAAAAGCAGCCACAAGCACAATCAAAAAGAGCAATAAGCTTACCATCGCTTTTTCCATTTGAATCGCACTAAACAAGTTACCATGCGTATATGTCCAATCTGAAGCATAAAAACCATGTGGTAATTCTTGTACAATTTCATTAGCCACTTGAGGCGCAAGGAAAATATTGTCCAATTTCATACGGACACCTTGTGCGCCATCAGGCAGTCTGAGCAATGTCGAAGCATCATTTAATGCAATGTAGCCAAGGCTAGAATCTACTTCTGCCCCAATACTAAAAATTCCTACAATTTTAAAACGCTTAAAACGTGGCACAACACCAGCAGGTGATGGCGTTGCTTCAGGTAAAACCAAAGTAATGTTGTCATTGAGACCTAAACCCAATGCATCAGTCATTTGTTTACCTAAGACAATACCGAACTCACCTTTTTTCAACTGGTCAATACTACCCTCAACCATATGGTTTTGAATAATAGAAACATTTTTCTCATATTGCGGTTCTATCCCATTCACCATAATTCCTGCAACACGTCCTTGTGCAGTCAACATGCCTTGCAATTGAGTAAACGGAGCAACCCCTGTAACGTGTTCATGTTTCTCAATTTTCTTTGCAAGTACAGGCCAGTCTGTTAAAATCTGCGAGGAAGAAATCGTGGCTTGCGGTACCATCCCCAAAACACGATTTTTTAATTCACGGTCAAAGCCGTTCATCACAGATAAAACTGTAATAAGAACAGCAACGCCTAAGGTTAGACCGATCATAGACACCAAGGCGATAAAAGAAATAAAGTGATTACTACGCCGTGCGCGAGTGTATCTCAACCCTATATACAGCGAGATTGGTTTAAACATACCATCAAAGTCCGAGGTGTTTTATGGAAACGTTACAGCATCAAACCGAAGCTAACGAGCGTCGTGTAATGTCTCGAATCGATGCTGCATTAAGGATAAACTATCAGATTATTTCTGACCATGTCGCACTTAACGATCCATATGATCCAAATTTTGTATTGCCGCGCTATTTTCTACTACTTGCAGAGTTAGATCAATTTGATCATGCGCTTCAATACGAATTAGACCAATTAAATGAAAAAGATCAACAAATTGCTCGAATCTTATCCTTATTCAATCAAAAATTAAACCTCATTACAGGCTCTCTGTATGACTCAATTGTACAAACCATGTTACCAACTCCGCAAAATGTGAATTTTTCGGAAAGCGGTTTTAGCTTCTTTAGTAAGCAAAATATTAAGGAAGGCACTTATATTCATGTGACTTTAAGCCATGCAGAAAACTTTTTTCATATCGCAGCAACAGCACAAATTGCTTATTCAGAACGAGTGTCAGACAATGAAGAGTATTATCGAATTGGGGCATATTTTGTGACCCTACACCCACAAGATCGCGTTAAACTTGCCGAGTGTGTAGAGTCAAACTCATCAGAATAAAACTTTAAGATTTATTTGAAATTTTCACTTTATGAGCAAGTTCTCTACTTGCTCTTAGGTCTTTAAAGAAATATAAAAATAGTCCAAATAACAATATACTAGCACCAACAAAAATCATTAAAGATAAACTTTCATTATTCAAAAGTGCACCAAGTAACATTGCAAACATAGGCGTCATCACATTGGTTAATGACAATGTTGTGGCTTTAATATTTTGCACTAATTTGAAATAACAGAACATAGCAATCAAGGATGCCATGACCACTGTATACAATAACGCCAATAAAGATTTAGTCTCTGGAATATGATCAGGCGCATGTTGCCAAATAAAAGGAATCAAACATAAAGCCATCAAAGTGGACACCAAAATTGAACCTGTTGCTTGCGCCATCGGCTCAACGGTTGCATTCACTTTCTTCACCCAAAATATGGAGAGCGCATAAGTCGATACACTCATCAGCATCAAAGCGATTCCAATAGGATGAATACGTTGTTCAGAACCACCATTCATACAAATAATCGCTAAACCACCAACTGCAACAAGCATCCCGATCCATTGTAGGCTTTGTAATTGTTGCTTAAAAATAAAGCGTCCAATCAGACCCGCCATAATAGGGGCTAAACCAAACATCAAAGCAATAATACCTGAACTCAAATAACTCGTTGCAGCGTAGGTAAAAATTTGTGAGCCAATTAAACTAAATGAACCTGCAAAATAACTATGCAAAGCAATTTTATTCAGTGGAAATTTAACTTTAAGAATAATTAAAAGTAATGCTGCAATGGGTAATGCAATCAGTAATCGGATCACCAATGCCCACATTAAATATAAATCTTCTACACTCCAAACAATTGCTAAAGGCGTACTTGCCCATATGAAGACCAATAAAATATAAGTCATCATAATATTGTTTTTCGATGGCATCGAAATTACCTACTCCTTAATCATTGTTTTACGCTTTTGTTTTAAAATCGTCTGATCCAAACTACTAGAAAATTCACGTTTATCACGCTCAGAAATAGGCGGTGGACCTCCTGTCTGTACACCTGCGCCACGTAAGGTATCCATAAAGTCACGTAAATGTAGACGCGCTTTAACATTTTCAGATGTATATACTTCACCGCGTGGATGAATAGCCACACCACCTTTTTCAATGACTTGTGCTGCAAGAGGAATATCTTGTGTGACCACAATGTCATGTTCTTGCATACGATCAACGATTTCTTGGTCAGCTTGATCTGCCCCGCTGAGAGCCTGAATAGAATTAATTCTGACTGAAGGTGTGATACCTACGGGCTGATTCGCAACAAAAGTGACTTCAAGTTGATAACGATCCGAAGCACGAATAATCACTTCACGCAATATTTTAGGTAAGGCATCGGCATCTACCCAAAGTTTAAATGACAACACAAAATATCTCTCTAAATGCTCTTAGCGCGATTGTAGCAAAACTTCATTCAAGAAATATGATAACAAAATGCTTTTTTAGGATTTATTATAGGAATAAACAATTACATAATTCTCATATTATGCAATTTAATCCAATTATTCCTCGTTATAAAAATTTTAATACTGATTCATTCCAAAGTTTTATTAACATTTCAATGTTACTTTTTTGTGAATTTTCACAAATTATCCTAGAATACATTTTTAAAAATCTCGCTTTACAATCATGATGAATTCTCCCACCCCCACATCTCAGCAACTTGATGCTGAAGGCAAACCTATTTCTTTAAAAAGAGCCATGTCTCGCCGTCATTTGATTATGTTGTCATTAGGCGGTGCGATTGGTACAGGTTTATTCTTAAGTTCAGGGTCTGTGATTGCACAGGCTGGTCCTCTTGGGGCAGTTGTTTCATATATTATCGGAGGGCTCATCGCCTATATGGTGATGCTATGTTTGGGAGAATTAGCTGTTAATCAACCTGTAACAGGCTCCTTTGGTGCTTTTGCTGCCAATAATATCGGTCCTGGGACTGGTTATATGGTGTCATGGATGTATTGGTTAGGTTGGTCAGCAACGCTAGGTACAGAATTCACTGCCGCTGCGCTCCTCATGCAAGAATGGTTTCCAAGCATTTCAATTTGGATTTGGACTTTAATTTTTATTGCTGGAGTCTTATTTTCCAACTTATATTCAACACGTTTTTTTGCTGAATCTGAGTTTTGGCTATCTTTTATTAAAGTTTCGACTGTCGCTATTTTTATTTTAGTCGGCTTAGCAGCAATTTTTGGCGTAATCTCTTTTGGTGGCTACGAATCAGCTCCATTATTTAGTAATTTAACAGCACATGGCTGGTTACCTAATGGCTTATTTCCTATTTTCGCCACGATGTTAATCGTTAATTTTGCTTTTAATGGTACAGAGATGATCGGGATCGCGGCTGGTGAAACTGAAAATCCCGAGAAAAATGTGCCTAAAGCCATTCATGCTGCTGTATGGCGTTTAATGATTTTCTTTGTGGGTACAATTATTGTCATCAGTTCACTTTTACCTTATCAAGATGCGGGTTTAAATGCTGGGCATGGTCATGGCTTAAGTAGTAGCCCTTTTGTAACGGTGTTTAATCAAATCGGTATTCCTTATGCTGAAGATATTATGCGCTTTGTCATTATTACTGCATTATTATCAACAGCAAACTCTGGTTTATATGCTGCGTCTCGTATGATGTGGGCATTGTCAATCCAAAAACAACTTCCTAAAATATTTTCAAAACTGACTAAATCAGGTACCCCTGTTATTGCAATTTTAGTCACCATGATTGGTGGTTTACCGGGCTTACTCTCTGAGCAATTTGGTGCAGATTTTATTTTCAAAAATTTGCTTGGTGTTGCGGCTTTTACCATGGTCATCGTCTGGATGAGCATCTGCTGGAGCCAATTTAATTTTCGTAGAACGTGGTTAAAGCAAGGTCATTCTCTGGCTGAATTAAAATTTAGAACACCATGGTATCCTCTTGTACCCATTTTAGGCTTCATCACCTGTACCATTACAGGTTTAAGTATGGCGGCTGACCCCGAAATGCTCTCAGGTTTTATTGGTTGTTTATTATTTATGGCAGCCTGTTATGCCAGTTATTATTGGCTTTATCATCAGAAAAATTAAAAGGACACTTGGGCGAGTATATAAAATATTCGCCCTTTTTATTTGAAAGTTCATGTTTTGTATAAAAAATAACTATTTTCATTTCGACTTTAAATTATTTTCAACTTATTGCTGATTTAATCAACACTTAAACCTATTTCCCCTCAAAATCGCTTTGACAAATCTATTGAATATTCATATTATAGCGGCACCTCACAACGACCCTATCGTCTAGAGGCCTAGGACATCGCCCTTTCACGGCGGTAACCGGGGTTCGAATCCCCGTAGGGTCGCCATATTTTTCTATATTATATTATTCAATTTTATTTTCACACTTTAACTTAAGATGAGTTATGGTGGTTTTTTTATGTCAAAAACTAAATAAATAACTGCTTTAAATGGTAAATTTACATTTTAAACCTTGAAAAATGCTAATCACCCTCGATTTAATAGAATAAGATAAGCTTTTCACATAATCGATATGAACAATCAAAACAGACCTGAAATCATAACTATTGATGACCAAAATTTTGGTAGTCATGTAGAACATTGGAGTTTATTAACAGAGCACCCAACTTCTGAAGTCCCTAAATGGTTAGGTCTTGCTTTGGATGCCCCAATAATGCCAATGGGTCTGTGTCTCAAAGAATGTGATATGGATGAAACAACTTGGCTTATTCAAGGTCCAAGCGGTGCGAAAATTCAAATTTCTCAGATTATTGCTGTTGAAAATAATAAGCCCAAAGCCGTGAAAACAGCTTTCCCAAGTTTTGACAGCCCTTATTCTGTTCAAGCTAAGATTGATCGTATTATTCGCTGTAAAACCAACACTCAGGCTGTTTTACGTCTGCAATTAGGGCAAAGCACCATTTATGCCTTTGATAGCCTATATAGCGTTAATCATGCGCAATACCAACGTGATCAAAGCTATCAAGTGCAACTCAATGCATGGGCATATGAGCTTGAAAAAGTTTCTGATCATGAACAAATCATTGTGGATGATCCAGCTTCAATTAAACACCATCGTGCTTTAAATGAAATATTGTCAAAAAATAACGGCATTGCGCCTGAAAATTTACAAGAACAGATCGATGCTTGGGAACCTAAATCTGAAGATGATAAAGCCCCTGTTACTGTAGATTTCTCCAAAATGGTGGCTTATTTATATGGAGAAACTTTAGGTCAAGAAGACGAAGCATGGTTTCAGGGTAAAGTTGTTGGTAAAACCAATATGCAATTTATGCAACAAGACTATACACTCTACGATGTCACTTTAATTTTAGAAGAAAATCAACCCGCAATTTTAGTTCGTATTGCAAGTAAAGAAAGTGCTTATAAAGATTTTGAAATTGGACAATATATTCGTGGCAATATTTGGATTCAAGCCAATATTCATGCTTTAAGCCCAGCCTAATATTTAAAATTATCTAAATTTTATATAGGTACCGAGCTGAATATTACAAAATATTCAGCTTATTTTATTTCAGACTGGGGCAGATTTTCACTTTTGCAATTATAAATATTATTGTTTATTTTATGTAAATGCTTTTAACTAAAAAAATATTATGACCACAAGCTAAAGTTTATATATTTCTCACCATCTGACCAATAATATATCCAATCCTATAAATTGATATAATTCAAAATTATAAAATTAATTTAATCTCTTTATTCAATGATCTTTTGATATTTTTCAATCAAATTTAACTGGATATCTATACAGTTTTAACCCTAAAAAATAACAAAATGCAAAATAAATAAGCTCTCTTATTTTTATTTAAAAGCTGATTTTAGCTCGATTATGACATTCATATGAACAAGCGCTTTATTTGCTGATTTTTTTATGTTACAAATATCCCCGACCACCAGATTCAACAATAATTTAAAATCTAGGCTCAGCGATGAAAATTATACCTGAACAATCAACCAACTTAATCAATTCACAGCAATTCCATATTCGTTTAGATAAAGGCGCATGTTGTTTTTTTATTCTAGGTATGTTTCTTGCTGCAATGATGATTCATTTTCTAGGCATTTTTCCATAATTTGATTTTATTATCAAAAGCAATAAAAAATCCCTCATCAATGAGGGATTTTTATTTTATTCATTAGTTTGAATCAATTAACCATTACGTTTAGCAAAGTCATCCATAAAGTTAACTAATGCTTGTACACCTTCTAAAGGTACAGCATTGTAAATACTTGCACGCATACCGCCTACCGAACGGTGACCTGCAAGATTTAATAAATGATTTTCTTCAGCTTCTTTCAAGAATAATTTATCCAAATCAGCATTTGCCAAAGTAAATGGCACATTCATGATTGAACGGTTTGCAGTTGCAATCGGATTCGCATAAAAATCGCTTGAGTCGATATAACCATAAAGTAGTTTAGCTTTTTCAAGATTGGCTTTATGCATTGCATCCACGCCACCTTGTTCAAGTAACCATTCAAAAACCAAACCAGACAAATACCATGCATAAGTTGCAGGTGTATTGACCATTGAATCATTTTTCGCTTGCGCGCCATATTTTAATAGGCTTGGGATTTCAGGTTTTGCTTGATCTAACAAGTCATCACGAACAATAACCAATGTTAAACCTGCTGGACCGATATTTTTTTGCGCACCTGCATAAATCAAACCAAATTTAGAAACATCTAAAGGTGCAGATAAAATGCTTGATGAAAAATCAGAAACTAAAGGTTTATCTGTTTCAGGAATATTGGCAAATTGAATTCCGCCAATAGTTTCGTTATCTGCATAATGCACATAAGCTGCATCATCAGATAAATTCCATTGGCTTTGATCTGTAATTGCTAATTTTCCATCGATCTTGGTGCCCGCTTCAATGATATTGATCTCGCCATAGCGCTGAGCTTCTTTAGTCGCTTTTTCTGACCAAATACCTGTATGAATATAATCAGCTTTAGGATTTTTACCTAAAAGATTTAAAGGAATCGCAGAGAACTGAAGTGATGCACCACCTTGTAAGAACAATACTTTGTAGTTCTCAGGAATGTTCATCAATTTACGAAGATCAGCTTCAGCTTTTTCAGCAACAGCAACATAATCTTTGCTACGGTGGCTCATTTCCATGATGGATAAGCCTTTACCCTGCCAATCTAACATCTCTTGTTGAGCTTTTTCTAAAACGGCAGTAGGTAATGCAGCAGGACCAGCACAGAAATTGTACGCGCGCATGATTTTTCCCTTATTGAAGTGAAACGAATGAAATAGGCGCATTTAACCATAAATCTGTAGGTCTTGCAGCAGCTTTGTCAGTCAATCTTTCAATGTAATTGCAAATTTAAAGTCAAGTTTTCAATAAGAAAGTTTTATTGTTTATATACAAAAGTAAAATCAAACCATAAATAGTTTTTTTGGATAAATTTTTTACCTGCCTATTATAAGGTAAAAAATATCACAATATTGTGCCATTTTAAGTTCCTATTCTCATATTTTTAAAAAATATTTCACTACAAAATGCACACATTTTTCAGTTCGCTTTTAGATTATTTATTCTAGTAAATACAGGTTAGAATGCTTAAATATAATAAATATCGACGGTTTTTCTGATGCAAGCCAAAGTATTAAATGATCGAAAAGCATTCTTTTTATCTTTACAAAAAATGATGATATTGGGTGTATTTTCTTACCTTTCTCATGCTAGTTTTGCCCAAGACCTCAGTTATTTACAAGCTGAACAATATTTTCTGGAAAACTCATATAGCGCTCAAGCAACTGATGCCTTAAACCAAGCCTCAAAATTGCAGGCAGATGCCGTTAAATATATTGGCTTACCTCGTATTGATTTCAATATTCGTGCTTATAAATTTCATACAGAAACTGATCTTCCACTGAATAATATCAAAAACAATTTAGAGCAAACACTCACTCAAGGGATGAATGAAAGAGTGGATCAATGGCAATCTCAACAAAATATTCCAACCGATCTGACTGACCCACTTAAAGATGGGTTAGGTCAGGGCATTCACAGTGGGATCGGTTTAATTCCCGACAGCGCCAACGTTGTATTAGAGGATGACGTTATTCGCCCTACAGTTTCTGTGATGATGCCTATTTATACAGGTGGGCTATTGTCCGCAACTAAACAGCTTACTCATCTTAAAGCTGAACGTAATGACTTAGAAAGTAAACAACAACAAGATGCTCAACGCTTTGAAATTATTCAAGCTTATTTTAATGTACAGTTACAACAACAACTTTTAGCAGCAAGTCTTTTTAATGTCACTGCCATGCAAAAACATTATCAAAATGCCTTAAAACTTGAGAAACAAGGCTTTATTAGCAAAGGACAGCGTATGCAGTTTGAAGTGGTAAATAACAATGCACAACGTAGTTATCAAAATGCTGTAGCCAACTTACAATCTAGTCAATTTCAATTCAACAATCTATTGAATAAACAAACCATTGATCAGCTCACCACACCATTATTCGTCAATCGCCAGCAAAGCCAATCACTGAATCAATTGCTCGCTTCCTATCCCACAACTTCAAATTTAGTCCGAAAAATGCAAATGGATACGCAACTCGCTGACCAAAATGTGCAATTACAAAGTGCCAGTAAAAAGCCAAATATCTTTGCTTTTGGTGAATATAGCCTCGATCAAAATCAAAATTGGATTGTTGGTGTTGCAGCTCGCTACAATTTATTTTCAGGCATAGATAAAAATAAAAATATTCAAGCAGCCGAATTACAACGCCAAGCGACTGAATTAATGACAGCACGTACCCAGCAAGAAATCGAAAATATCATTTATAAGTCTTATAGCGAGTTAACCACAGCGCAACAGTCAAATCAGCTTTTACAACAAAATGAACTAGCTGCTCAGGAAAATTTAAGAATCCAAACACTATCTTTTAAAGAAGATATGGGAACTGCCACTCAAGTGATTGATGCACAAAATCAACTCAGCGCCTTAAAAACTGAAAAAGCGCTCAATGCTTATAAATATGTGATGGCTCTTGCCACGCTTCTACAAAGTCATGGCTCAATTGATCAATTCAAAAATTATATAAATCAGTCAAATACTGACTATGTTCGTTAAGATGGAGTATAAAATGACACAAGACAATGATCATCAATCGACATCTAAACCCGATCAAAATTTGGCTGATTTAGATACAACAACCGATACACAAGTTGAGCAACATACTCCAAGCCATCCCACAGCACCACAAACAACAGCAAAGAAAAAAGTCATTATTACGATAATGCTTATACTTTTGATTGCATTACTGGGCTTAATTGCTTTTGGTTTATGGAAAAGCTATCAACCCAAAACTGTTGACATACAAGGTCGTGTAGAAGCTGAAACGATTCATATCAGTACGAAAGTACCTAGTCGTATAGAAGAAATTTTAGTGCATGACGGACAAAAAATTCAAAACGGTGAATTAATGATTCGCCTTAGCAGCCCTGAAATTGCAGCCAAAAAGCAACAAGCATTAGCCACTTTACAATCGGCTCTTGCCTTACAATCAACAACTGAACGTGGTTCACAACAAGAAAATATTGCGACTTTATATGCAAATTGGCAAAGTTTAAAAGCACAGGAAAATTTAGCACAAATTACATTTAAACGTGGTGATGTTTTATATCAACAAGGCGTTATTTCTAGACAACGTCGTGATCAAATGCAAGCTGCTGCACTTTCAGCCACGCAGATGACTGAAGCGGCTTATCAACAATATGCTCGCGCCCAACGTGGTAGCACTCCTCAACAAAAATCTAGCGCAGATGCACAGGTTGAAATTGCCAAAGCTGCTGTTGCAGAAGCAAATGCGTTAGAAGCTGAAACAAAGCTATATGCTCCAATCAATGGCACAGTTTCAAAAGTTTATGGTAAAGCGACTGAGTTGGTTGCAATGGGTGTTCCTGTAGTCAGTATTTTACAAGATGAAGATAAATGGGTGAGCTTGAATGTCCGAGAAGATCAATATGCTCAGATCTATCAAAGCAAAAGTTTAGAAGGCTTTATTCCTGCACTCAATCAAACTTTCATGTTTAACATCAGAAATATTGAAGCAGAAGGTGAATTTGCAACCATTAAGACTACTCGTCAAACTGGCGGTTATGATATTCGTAGTTTTAAAGTCACACTCCACCCTGTTCAACCCATCACTGATCTTAAAGTAGGTATGAGTGTAATTTTCAAACTCAAAGAGAGCCAATGATTATGTGGGCAATCCTATATAGAGAATTTCGCTACTTATTAAATAACAAATGGGATTTATGCTTAGTCACACTTGCCCCCTTATTGATTATTATTTTATTCAGTAGCATGTTTTATACAGGTAAAGCTGAACATTTGCCCATTGCAATTATTGATCAAGATCATGGTGAACTGAGTCAAAATATAACCACATATTTAAGTCATAACACTGCTGTTTCTATTTATCTAGTGACAGACAACCCGACTGAAGTCGAAAAATTAATTAATCAAACCAAAATTTGGGGCTATGTTTACATTCCTTCAGGTGCAGAACAGCGCTTAGTCAAAGCACAAGACGCTCAGATCAGTATTGCATATAATCAATCTTATTTTAGTATTGGTAATACAATTTCTTCAGCAATGTTGTTATCTACTGTTGAAGCCATAGCCAACTTTGCTAAAAATGCTCATTTACAAAACAAAATTCCTTATGTTGATCTGGAAACTGCCAATATCAAAATTTCACCACTTTTCAACCCAAACTTAAGTTATGAGTTTTATCTTGAACCTTTCATGATTCCAGCAATTTTACATTTATTGCTGTGTTGTTGTGTGGCTTTTGCTATCGGTCAAGAGCTGAAATATCATACAACAAATGAATGGGTTGGGCATCACTCAGCTTTTAAAGCCTTAATTGCCAAAAATTTGACTTATATTTTAATTTTTTGTTTTTGGACATGGTTATGGATGTTTTGGCTAATTGTCATACGTGGTTGGTTTGTTGCAGGTCAATTATGGCTCATCTTACTGGGACAATTCCTACTATTTACTGCATATGCATTGATCAGTAGCACTGTGGTTTTAGCCACTAAAAACCTTTCTAAAACTTTTGGATTTATTGCAGTTTATGGCGGCTCATCACTTAGTTTTGCAGGGGTGACTCTTCCTTTAAATAATGCGCCTATATTTACTCAGTTTTGGGCAAATATTATTCCCTTTACACCTTATGCAAAGTTACAAACAGAACAATGGGTGGTTGGAAGTCCACTTTATATTTCACTGATCCCGCTTGGGATTTTATTGATTTATTGTGTATTTTACTTGGCAATATCCACTTTTTTACTCCATAAACAGCTTATCAGGAGTAAAAGTCTATGAAATGGCTCTGTGATTTATTCAAATACTACATTCAAACTTTTAAAAATATTGCGAAAAATTCCTCTATTTTAACAACCATGATTTTATCTGTCTTTTTCTACAGTTTTTTTTATCCTGTTGCTTATCAAGCACAAACGGCTGAGCATTTACCTATTATTATTGTAGATGAAGAACAAAGCGCTGTGACACAAATGCTGATTCAACAAGCCAGTAAAAGTCCACATATTGATATTATCGAAATCACCTCAGATTTTGAATATGCCAAACGTCGTGTACAACAACAAAAAGTTGATGGTATTTTATTACTTCCACATAATCTCTCAAGTAGCCTTGCTCGTGGTGAAGTTGGCGGCATAGGACTGTATTTAAGTGCAGCTTATTTTTTACGAACCAAACAAGTTGGGCTTGGGCTTGCCAGTGCAATTGAAAATAGCCTTGCTGAATACACCGAAAAATTTGACAATATCTCTCACTTTAAAATAGCCATACCTATTCATCAAACTCCTCTTTTTAATCCACTCTCTGGCTATGGCAGTTATATTTTTCCTGCCGTTGCACCTTTAATCATTCATCAGACGATTGTTTTGGGTTTGTGTATGTTGATTGCAGCTTATCGAGAAAAAAAATGGCAAAGCTCTGTAACCGAATTTTTTGCAATTTATCTTGCTGCCCTCACGATTGGTTGCCTAGGTTGTTATTATTTATTTGGATTTATATTTTGGTTCAATGACTATCCACGTGGTGGCAATTTCTGGGGTATGTTGATCGCAGTACCCATCTTTGTCAGTAGTACAATCGCAATAGGTATGTTACTCGCAAGTTATTTAGATATTTCTGAACGCGCAGGACACTTAATTGTATTTACCTCGATTCCATTATTTTTACTTTCAGGCGCAGCTTGGCCCTTACAAGCAATGCCTAGTTGGATGCAATATTTTGCTCAGTTATTTCCATCAACTCACGGTATCAATTTATTTATACAGCTCAATCAAATGGGCGTTCCCAGCTCAATCATTGTGCCAAAATTAATTTATTTAGCCACTTTTACGGGCATTGTGATGGTTTGGGCTTATTACCGTTTAGCATATGTTTCACATAAAAAATAAGAATTAATAATATAACTATTATTTATTAAATTAATTAAACTTAACTATAAGATTGGATTATTAAATAAAACTGCATTATTTTTATCCGATCAGAATGTGATTTACAGAAAAAAATTAGAACAAGATTTTAAATAAGCGCAAAATAAAGTATTTTCGAAATACTCCGAATATTTTAAATCTCCCATTTCACGACTCCCACATATTTAGTCGTGGGGGATTTCTGACGTTCATTTTCTCAAGTTTTCGATTTCGCCAAAATCTGAATTTTAAGGGCTCAGCATGAAGAAAATGAAAATTAGCCTCGCTTGGCAAATTGTTATTGCGCTCTTCTTAGGTATTCTCGTGGGGGCGTTTCTACACAACTCTCCCGAATTCCGTGATGATATCGTTGCCAACTTTTTACAACCATTAGGTAAGATTTTTATCAATCTTATCAAGATGATTGTTATTCCTCTTGTGCTGTCAATGCTTATCTTAGGGATTGCCAATGCTGGAGACAGCAAAAGTGTTGGTAAACTTGGCTTCAAAACGATTGTTTATTTTGAAGTCATTACGACTATTGCCATTATTGTTGGTTTAGTTGCTGCAAATGTATTCCAGCCAGGTGCTGGTATTGATATGTCAAAGTTAACAACAACTGACATTTCACAGTATCAACAAACAACTCAAGAAGTTAGCCATCAAGCACATGGATTAGTGAATACTGTTTTATCATTAATTCCATCCAATATTTTTACTGCAATGAATGATGGGCATATGTTGCCGATTATTTTCTTTGCTGTGATATTCGGTATTGGCTTAGGTTCACTCGCTAAAGAAACCAAACAACCTTTGATTGATGTGTTGAAAGCTGTTTCTGAAACTATGTTCAAAGTAACACATATGATCATGATGTTTGCACCTTTTGGTGTATTCGGTTTGATTGCTGCAACGGTTGCTAACTTTGGTTTCAGTTCACTTGTACCATTAATTAAACTGGCTGTACTTGTTTACGGTGCAATCTTCTTCTTTATCTTTATTGTGCTTGGTTTTGTGGCAAAATTCTGTGGATTCAGCATTTGGACAATTATCAAAATCTTAAAAGATGAATTGATTCTTGCCTATTCAACTGCAAGCTCTGAAACCGTTTTACCACGTATGATGGAAAAAATGGAAGCTTATGGTGCGCCTAAATCAATCACCAGCTTTGTTGTACCAATTGGTTATTCATTTAACTTAGATGGTTCAACGCTTTATCAAAGTATTGCAGCGATTTTTATTGCACAGCTTTATGGTATCGACTTAACCATTACTCAACAGGTTGTTTTGGTCTTAACCTTAATGATCACATCTAAAGGGATTGCAGGTGTACCAGGTGTTTCTTTCGTGGTCTTACTGGCAACTTTAGGTAGTGTAGGTATTCCGCTTGAAGGCTTAGCATTTATTGCAGGTATTGACCGTATTTTAGATATGGCACGTACTGTCTTAAATGTGATCGGTAATGCCTTGGCTGTTCTTGTCATTAGTAAATGGGAAGGTCAGTTCGATACTGAAAAACAAAAATCTTATAATTTTGATGCAACGCATTAATTTTTAAGATCTAAATTAGAACCACCTTCGGGTGGTTTTTTTAATATGAGGGTTTGGATAAGTCAAAGAATGGATCTTTTTAAGTGCAATCATTTGTACATTTTCCACTGTTTCACTCTATTCATTAACCACATTTACCTAAAATTCAAGCTTTTATAAACAGGAAAACATCTCCTCTGCTCTATCATTAAAATATCCAATAAAATACATTTTTTCATTATCTTACCCTAGTTATATCATTATCATTTTTTAAATCTAATCAGTGCAAAATAACGCCATATTATTTAAACTCTAAAGTAAAATAAACCATCATTAAAGAACAATGAAACAAGAAAATTCACACCTTCCCTACTGGAAAACTGCTGACCATTTGTTTGGTTGTTATGGTGCGATCATTTTTTGTCTGCTGGCTTTCGTTAATATTATGCCGCTAGGTTGGTTTGGCTGCTCTGTTTTAGGCTATGCACTTGGTCGTCTCATTTATTTTGTGTTACAACAATTACATACTCAACCCATTTACAGCCCTACTACCCCAGCCAAAAATATCACACCGCAACCGACACGTTTAGTAAAATCTATAACACAAGAAAGTGTCTCACCTGAACAAAAATTACTCAACGATTTTTTAAAACTTCAGTTTCAAGTTCATGATTTATTCACAGCTCAAGCCAATACAAAGTTTCAAGACATTCATGCTCTAATCATTGTATTGGTTCAAAAATATAAGCGCTCACCAGATCAAGCAACAAAAAATGAAATATTAAACATTCAAAAAATTATTAATAACTACTTAGAACCAACCATACACAATTACCAAGAACTACCTGTCTTATTTCTAGATCGAAAAATGAATCATGAATATAGCCCAAATGAATTGATGGAACAGCAATTAGACCTGATTCATCATCAGCTTTTAGAAATCAGCCAATATATCTTTCAAAATGATTTTGACCGATTGGCAATGCATGGAGAATTTCTAAAACAAAAATTAAAACCTCCTGTATTTTTTAAAGTTGGACAAGAGCTTTCTGCTCAACAAGACACTTAAAAATAAAATAGATAACTGAGAATATTTATGTTTAAAAATTGGATTTTTGTTCATTTTTGCTGGATTGTTTTGGTCTTGGCACTTATTCAAACTGAGCAAAAACCTATTACAGATGAGATCACGACAGCGCAACTTGAAACATTAAATACTGCAAAACAAATAAATGTTCGTACACCCACATCTGAGCGAGATGCATCATTCTCGACTACAGATACCACCCACACTGTTTCAAATGCATCGATCTTGATCAATCAAAACCAAGCAACTGAGAAAAAGTCTCTCATCAATTTTAAGGATATTATTGCAGACTCAGAATTACATTATGTAGGAGTATATGAATCCAATGCACGTGAATATACTCAAACTGAACAACGACAACGCAAAACAGAATGTGAAAGCCAAGCGAATAACCCACATTCAAGTAAAGTTGCGAGTGACTGTTGGCATTATGCTTATCGAGCTGAAAAAAAGAATGTTGAAGATACTGTGACTGTTAATATTAATAGTCATCGAAAAGTTTCTCTTATTTTAACCTCTTATGACCCTGTGAAATGGGTCATTCAAGGCAATACCCAAAATTTAAAGCTAGTTTATATTTCGGGTTATCACGCGTCTGACATTGTGCCTCGACTTTCAAGCTCAACCAAAACCTATTCAAATTTTTATGAAGCAACAACATGTTCATTTTGTCTTGGTAGCGATATTCCTTATTTTTATGGTTATGAAAATTCAGGTGATTTGCAAAGTAAAATTCAGCAATATTTCAAGACTCCTTTAACCAGTTTCCAAGGGGCTTATAGTGCAAAAAATGTGTATATCAATTAATTTCCACTGATTCCAATCCTGCTTTTAGCAGTAAAAAACCACCACTTTTATAGTGTACAAATGATTTGCAGTGGTTTTACTGAAGTGATTTTTCCACTAAATTTTCATCAAATAATTCAAAGCTAAAAACACAATTTGTAATGCAATAATCACTCCAAACCATATCCATCCTTTTTGACGTAGTGCAACCCGATCTATACTTTGATAATTGACTGTTTTAATCATTTTGGCACCTCATTCATTCTTCACTGAATTGATACGTTTTGGAGCAAAAATCTTTCTGTATAAGAACAATCTAAATGAAGCAAAAAATAAACCAAGTTTTGAAATGTAACTAAAGATTATTTTTCACTCAATTTTAAACACATACGCAAAGAAAAAGCCTCTTTCGGGGCTTCTTCAAATCAATTGATATTTAAATAGTTAAAAATATCAACCAATAAATTTACGCGCATTACGGAACATACGTAACCATGCACCATCTTCAGTCCACTCTTCAGGTTTCCAAGAATGCTGAATCGCACGGAAGTTACGCTCAGGGTGCGGCATCATGATCGTTGCACGACCATCTTTCGACGTCACACCAGAAATCGCTTCAGGCGAACCATTCGGGTTCAATGGATAGTGTTGAGTTGCATTACCCAAGCTGTCGACATAACGCAAAATCACTTGATTACCTGCATTCAATGATGCAAAGTTTTCAGCAGTCGTTTCCGCACGACCTTCACCATGCGCCACAGCGATTGGTAAAATTGAACCTTCCATGCCTTCTAAAAGAATCGATGGAGATTTTTCAACTTTTACATTCACAACACGTGCTTCAAACATTTCAGAGGTATTGCGGCGGAAACGCGGCCAATTGTCTGCACCCGGAATCAACGGTGCAAGCTGTGCAAGCATCTGACAACCATTACAAATACCGACAGAGAAGGTATTATCACGGTTAAAGAATTTCTCAAATTGATCACGCAGTTTAGGGTTGAACAATACAGATTTCGCCCAGCCACCGCCTGCACCCAATACGTCACCGTAAGAGAAACCGCCACACGCCACTAAACCTTCAAAGTCGTCTAAATCAATACGACCTGAGAGTAAATCGCTCATATGAACGTCAACTGTATTGAAGCCAACTTTGTCAAATGCCGCAGCCATTTCTACATGACCATTTACGCCTTGTTCACGTAAAATCATCATGTTTGGACGACGTTCGTTGATGTACGGCGCTTCTACAGGCTCATTTAAGTCAAATGTTGGTAATGCAATCAGACCTTTATGTTCTGTATTGGCAATCAAACTATATTCTTGATCTGCCGTTTCTACGTTGTCACGTAAACGCTGGATTTGATGTGAAACTTCAGTCCATGCTTGTTGTAATTCAGCACGGCTTAAGCTCAAACCATTTACGGTTAAGGTGTCTGTATCGTTAACCGTACCGACAACTGCAATCGCATCTTTTAATACAGATGCTGCAACTTCGTCTGCTAATGTTGCCCAATCTGCTTTAGAAATTTGCAATACTGCACCAATTTCTTCTGCAAATAAGCTTTCAGTTGATTGATCTTCAAGTGCAACACCTAAACGTGCAGCGAACATCATTTCTGCAACAGTTGCGACTAAACCACCATCACCGATGTCATGGTACGCTTTGATCAAGCCACGATTGTTCCAGTCCTGAACCAATGCAAAGAATGCTTTGAAATCGTCAAAGTTATCGACATCAGGAGTCACTGAACCGATTGCTTTATACACTTGCGCAAGGATCGAACCACCAAGACGGAACTGACCTTTAGACAAATCAATACGAACAAGCAATGAATCTTCATTTTTCAGTTCAGGAGTCAGTGTTTTACGTACATCAAGTACAGGAGCAAATGCAGTGATTACACCTGACATTGGTGAAGTGACTGATTTGTTTTCACCTTCGTCATTCCACGTGGTACGCATAGACAATGAGTCTTTACCGACAGGAATTGCAATACCGAGCGCAGGACACATTTCCATACCGATGGCTTTTACACCTTCGAATAATGCCTGATCTTCGCCTTGCTGACCTGCTGCTGCCATCCAGTTTGCAGACAATTTAATGTCGCTGATCTGCTCAATGTTGGCACACATGATATTTGAAATGGACTCAGCCACTGCCAAACGTGCAGAAGCTGCAGGATTTAACAATGCCACAGGTGGACGTTCACCCATTGCCATTGCTTCGCCTGTGTAGCCTTGTAAGCTTGTCGTCGTTACTGCTGCATCAGCAACAGGAACCTGCCAGCGACCTACAAACTGATCACGTGCAACCATCCCTGTGATTGAACGGTCACCAATGGTGATCAGGAATGATTTAGATGCAACAGTTGGGTTTTTAAGAACACGGAAAATCGCATCTTTTAAATCCACCACTTTTGCAGCAGTGAAATCATCGCCTTTACGTTCTATGGTTTCATATGAACGACTCATACGCGGTGTACCACCAAGCATGACTTGCATTGGCATATCCACAGCTTTGTTGTCAAACAATGGATCATTTACAGTCAACTGACGTGCTTCAGTCGCTTCACCCAATACCGCAAATGGGCAACGCTCACGCGCACAGATCGATTCAAATAATTCTAAAGATTCAGGTTTGATCGCAAGTACATAACGTTCTTGCGCTTCATTTGACCAGATCTCCATAGGAGACATGCCCGGTTCCAAAGATGGAATCTTACGCAGGTCAAGGATTGCGCCTAATTCGTGGTCATTGACCAGTTCAGGCATGGCATTGGAAATACCACCCGCACCCACGTCATGTACAGATACGATTGGGTTGAAGTCTTCCATGCGCCAGCAAGTGTCAATCACTTCCTGACAACGGCGTTCCATTTCAGGGTTTTCACGCTGAACAGATGCAAAATCAAGGCTTTCACCGAGTTTACCACTGTCCACAGAAGATGCTGCACCACCGCCTAAACCAATCAGCATTGCAGGACCACCGAGAACGATGAGTAAATCGCCCGGTTGGATTGCATCTTTTTCGACATGGTCAGGACGGATGTTACCGTAACCACCTGCGATCATGATTGGCTTATGGAAGCCTTTTACATCACCATTAACATTTTGTTCAAAAGTACGGAAGTAACCATTTAATGCAGGACGACCAAATTCGTTGTTAAATGCTGCGCCACCCAAAGGACCATCAATCATGATCTGTAAAGGTGAAGCCATACGCGATGGTTTGCCGTAGTTATCTTCCCAAGGCTGTTCAAAGCCCGGAATGTTCAAGTTAGAAACCGTAAAACCAGTTAAACCTGCTTTTGGTTTACCACCACGACCTGTTGCGCCTTCATCACGGATTTCACCGCCTGAACCTGTCGCCGCACCTGCAAATGGTGCAATCGCTGTAGGGTGGTTATGCGTTTCCACTTTCATTAAGATGTGGGCAGCTTGGCTCTTGTATTTATAAACGTGATGCCCTGTTTCTTCGTCTTTTTTCGGATAGAAACGCTGAGTATCAAAGCCCACGATTACAGAAGCATTGTCTTTATACGCTGACAATACATCTGTAGGCGATTCTTTATAGGTATTTTTAATCATCTGGAACAATGACAATGGTTGTACTTCACCATCAATTGTCCATTCAGAACCAAAGATTTTATGACGGCAATGCTCTGAGTTTGCCTGAGCAAACATCATCAATTCGATATCGTGTGGGTTACGACCCAATTTATTAAATGCCGCAACCAGATAATCAATTTCTTCATCAGAAAGTGCAAAACCAAACTCTGAGTTGGCTTTAACCAGCGCATCTTTACCCTGACCCAAGATATCAATTGAGTTCAGTGGCTTAGGTTCAGTTTCTGAGAATAATGCAGCAGCATCTTCAATCTGGTTGAAAACACTTTCCGTCATACGGTCATGTAAAACTTGTTTTACTGCGTCTGAAACGTCTGAAATACCCTTTAAAGTAAACAAAACACCGCGTTCAAGGCGGTGTACAGGCGTATTACAGTTGGCAAAAATATCGGTTGCCTTTGACGACCACGGCGAAATTGTACCTAAACGTGGCGTCACTAAAATCTGGACTTCATCACTTGCAGCCTGACGTACTTCAAACGATGCGCCATCGTTTAAAAGTTGTAACGCAGATTGCTGTTGTTGCTCGCTGAGCGCTTGGTCAAACAGATAGACCCATTGGCTTTCTATTGATTGAACAGAACTGATAGACGATAGACGGTTTAAGAGTTGTGTTTGCTTAAAAGAAGAATGTGCGGGTGCACCGGCAATGATAAACATGCTGTTTTTGGCTCCACGGGCAGGTCGGACAGATCCTACCGCAATGTGACTTGAGAGAGCGCATATTCTACTGTGAAAGCAGATTTTCAGCTAGTCATCTACAGCTTAAAAAATTAAGTTTTCTTTATTTAAAATGCGCTATTTACTTTGACTTTGTGGCTCAAACATGATTAGTAACAATTGATTAATATAAAACGATAAGCCCATTTTTCAGTTTATTATGTTTATTTCTTCTAAGGTGCTCCTTTAATAAATCGTTGCCATCTAGCTACTTTATTCTTTTTAATTTGCATTTCAACCCATATGGTGTCACTATAACACTTATTAAATCACAACAAAAATTGAAATGACTATGACCGAAATTAAGTTTTATAGCACACAAGATGAATTTGGCGAGCTTTCCAACTTTGCCCATTTTCCGATCAAACTTGATGGAAAAATGTGGCACACCACCGAACATTATTTTCAAGCACAAAAGTTTGCAGATAAACAGTATCAAGAAAAAATTCGTAGTGAAAAATCACCCATGATCGCTGCTCGTTTAGGACGTGATCGTAAACAAAAATTGCGTAAAGATTGGGAATCCGTAAAAAATAATGTCATGAAAAAAGCATTACTTGCTAAATTTACTCAACATGAAGATTTAAAAAACTTGTTAATTTCTACAGGTGAGGCAAAGCTGATTGAGCATACAGAAAATGATGCTTATTGGGGCAATGGTGGTGATGAAAAAGGTAAAAACTTTTTAGGTATTTTACTCATGCAAGTTCGCGAAGAATTAATTACATCAAATACTTAAATTTCTAGTTAAATTTGGGTATAAGACAAACTATGTCGTCCTGCTCTAGTACATTCAGCATAAATTTGGCATGATGAAAGCAACGAAGAAACGAAAAACGATAAATGACTCAAATGCGTTGGTTAGAGCTGCTCTCCACAGTTCGAATTGGTAGTAAAAAACAAAGTACAGAACAAGCACGTAGCCCATTTCATAAAGACTATGACCGCATTATATTTTCGCAAAGTTTTCGACAACTCAACCGTAAAACTCAGGTTCATCCACTGACACAACACGATGGCATTCACACACGGCTCACTCATTCGCTTGAGGTGTCTTGTATTGGACGTTCACTCGGCATGCTTGCCGCAGAAAAAATTCAAGATGAACTGCCTGTATGGATTTCCCCTGCCGATGTTGGCGCAATCATCCAAGCTGCCTGTTTAGCGCACGATATTGGCAATCCACCCTTTGGGCATGCAGGTGAATATGCAATTCGAGAATGGTTTGACGATGCATCACACACTGACTTTTTAAAAGATTTAAGCCCTGAACAGCAAGCTGATGTGCGTCAATTTGAAGGCAATGCTCAAGGTTTACGTTTACTCACTAAAATTGATTATCATCCCAACGATGGTGGTATGCGCCTTACTTACGCAACCTTAGGGGCTTACTTAAAGTACCCTTGGTTGTCTAAAACCATCGAATCTCAAGGCAATACCCCTGCAAATAAGCGTGCCAAGTTTGGTTGCTACCAAGCAGAAAAAGAAATTTTAAAGCAGATTGCAGACCAACTTGGTTTGATTCAACTTGGTGAATATCAATGGTGTCGTCATCCGCTGACGTATTTATTAGAGGCGGCTGATGATATTTGTTATGCCCTCATTGATTTGGAAGATGGCATTATTTTAAATATGCTGTCTTATGAAGAAGTTGAACCGATTTTCCTGAATTTGTTGGGTGATTATGGTATGCCTGCGGAATTGAGTATGCCCTATACCACTTGGCAACAAAAAATCGCAGCTTTGCGTGGTCGTGTCATGAAACGTTTGGTCGATGAAGTGACCACTGCTTTTGCCAAGCAACACTTTCAGATTCTTTCGGGACAGCTAAAAGGTTCGTTATTACAATATTGTGCTGAAGATATTGAAATTGGGATTGAAAAAGCAAAGAATTTGGCACGTGAAAAAATCTTTGAGCATCCACAAAAGTCAGGTTTGGAAATTATTGCCCATCAAAGTTTGCAACATATCTTGGATGCCTTTATTCCACTCACAACACCGAACAAGACTTTGAGTTTTAAAGATGGTCGTTTAATGTCGATTTTAGATCGCTTTGGCGCACGTTTGAGTGATGATCATTATGACAATATTATGCAAGTGTTAGATATTGTCAGTAAGTTTTCAGACCATCAGGCTTATAACTTGGCACAAGAGTTACAAGGTAATAAGGTGGGGTTTTTCTAAAATTTTAAATAGTAAAATTCATGAGTAATTGAATGAAAGAGATATTTAAGGAATTAATTGAAAATTTCTATCCACTTATTGCACTAAGCATACTTATAGGTGGAGTAATTTTAGTCTTTAATCTATTGAATAACATTGAAGTCAAATACTCAAAACCATATGTCCCATTAACACTTGAAGAAAGACTGAAACAACTTCCACCAACAGCTAAACGACTTAGTGATGAAGCTCAGCTCATTTTCCCAGAGAAATTGACTCAACCTGAATCGTTTAATTTTGATTGGACTCATAATAGACGTGTACTAAAAATTAAAGTCCCTAAAACACAGTTGACAGATGAGAGTCTTAAAACATTTTATATAAATCTGTATTTGAAAAATAATTGGATCATTCTTGAAAATGAATATACCTATTTATTTGAACATCAGTTAACAGGAGATCATAGCTGTATTGATAAAGACACTTCGGATGGCTTAAGTTATCGGCTTGTTACTTTTGCAACTAAAGGTGCGCTATGCTATTAATTTAAACAGTTCATTTTGCCAACTTTTCAATTTATCTCTATTATTCAACCATGAACAAAATAAGTGAACACATGCAATGATCGGATGTCTAATTGGTGAAGTCTTGGCTTTAGAAGCACCTACAGTACTTTTAAATGTAAATGGTGTGGGTTATGAAATTGACACACCGCTTTCAACCTTTTGCCAACTGCAAAAAGGTCAGAAAGTCACCCTGTGGACACATTTAGCCGTCCGTGAAGATGCACAACTACTCTATGGTTTTTTAAATCAACAAGAGAAAATCATTTTCCGTACCTTATTAAAAGTCAATGGCGTTGGTCCTAAAATGGCTTTAGGCATTTTATCTACACTCAGTGTGGAAATGCTGATTCATACGGTTGAAAATGGTGATGTTAAAATCTTAGTCAAAGTTCCAGGTGTTGGTGCAAAAACTGCTGAACGCTTAATGATCGAACTACGTGATCGTTTTAAAGCATTTTCTACAGGTGCTGCGGCAAGCGGTACAAGTACCACACAAATTCAATTTACAGGCAACTCTGCTGTTGCAGAAGCCGAAGCCGCTTTACAATCTTTGGGTTATAAACCTGCCGAAGCGCAAAAGTTAGTCAATGCGGCAAAAGGTGATTTTATTGAAGCAAGCGATATCATCCGTGCCGCTTTAAAATCGATGAATAAGTAATTTTAAATTATAAACTTCCAGCAAATATTCGATATGCGTAAAAGTCATCCGCAACTGTCTGAGGCAGGACTACTTTTGAAATATCATGTTTCTGCGATATATTTGAAAAAGCTCGGTAGTTGACGAGTTTTGCGGATGACAATGCTTTTGCTTACTTTTGGCGAAACAAAAGTAAGGCGAACCGCAGGTTTAACCTAAAATTTAAACTTTATCGATAAAACTCCGTAGTAATGAGCATTATCAAAATTCATAATGGCATTATTAACAAAACAATTTCGGAAATTAGATTTATAAACCCTATGCAAGACCGTTTAATCAGTGGTTCTGAAAAACCCGAAGATCATTTTGATCGTGCCATTCGTCCAACTTCACTCGATGACTACATTGGTCAGCCTGTGGTGCGTGAACAAATGGAAATTTTTATTGGTGCAGCGCGCGGACGAGGCGAAGCCCTTGATCACACCTTAATTTTTGGACCACCGGGTTTAGGTAAAACCACACTCGCCAATATTATTGCCCGTGAAATGGGAGGAAATCTCAAATCCACTTCGGGTCCTGTATTGGAACGTGCGGGTGATTTGGCAGCCATGCTGACTAATCTCGAAGAAGGTGATGTACTCTTTATTGACGAAATTCACCGCCTATCCCCTGTCATTGAGGAAATTCTCTACCCTGCAATGGAAGATTATCAACTCGATATTATGATTGGTGAAGGACCTGCGGCACGTTCCATCAAACTGGATTTGCCACCATTTACCCTCGTTGCAGCAACGACACGAGCAGGTTTACTGACTTCGCCTTTGCGTGATCGCTTTGGCATCGTGCAACGTCTTGAGTTTTATTCCGTTGAAGACTTGACTCATATCGTCACCCGATCAGCAAACTTGATGGATGTTCCAATGACACATGATGGTGCAATTGAAGTTGCCCGTCGTTCGCGCGGTACGCCTCGTATTGCTAACCGACTGCTACGTCGTGTCCGTGACTATGCACAGGTCAAAGGCACAGGCGAAGTGACGCAGGAAATGGCGCAACGCGCTTTAGATATGCTGAATGTTGATAAAGATGGTTTAGATACTTTGGACCGTCGTTACTTGTCGATGCTATTGGAACGTTTCGATGGCGGTCCTGCGGGAGTGGAAGCATTAGCTGCCGCTATGGCAGAAGATTCAGGGACTTTGGAAGATGTGATTGAACCTTACTTGATTCAGCAAGGTTATGCGATGCGTACCGCACGTGGTCGTATTGCCACTAATCAAGCATATTTACAGTTTGGAATGATACCACCTGAACCAAAGAATTAGTTTTTTAGCTTATGGTGTTTTTGTTTCTAATTTCACCATAAGCTAATAAAACTCAATAGCTCTCTACTTTGGAGTAAAATTTATCTACAATGGATTCAAGATCTAAATCAAAAGGTTGACCTAAGAATGGGGCTATATTTTCAAATGTAAAAGCTTGTATATGTTATTGTAGTATAAGGTTCAAATTTTCTAAATTTGCAGTGATTTTTCTGCGGTAATGCCTATTTTTGCAAGTATAAGCTCACAATTTGAATAACTGAATTCATTAGTATCCTCAATTTATATTCTTTCTTGAAATATATTTATGTATATTTTTCAAACACAACTCAAATAGATATCGTACTGAGTGATCGATTTCACTGTTAAGTACAAATACTATGTATTATCACAATAACGATATGCCCAACATATATCAGATATTTAAACTAAATTTAAAATTTTGAATGCTCAGGTAATTACAATTATGCGCTGGCATACACAATAAAAGTCAGCTATACAAAACCATGATAAATAATAAAAGTGGTAAAAAAATATGAATATAATCAAGTTAAATTTAATGCTCTTTAGCCCACTACTCCTCACCGCTTGTGCAACTAATGCATTATTTGGTAATTCAGAAACAGAAATAACGACTAAAACTAAAATTGCACTACAAGATCAAATTATTGCAATAGGACGTACAAGCCAACCCATCCAAGGTTATGAAAATGCTTTAGTACTTGCAGGACAAACCCATAGTTTTTTTGTCCAACCGAATATAGATTCAAATAATTCTGTTGATTTATTTCAAAAAATTTTCAGCCAGATTGATTTAAAGTCTTTGTATCTAGCTCCTGCTTTAGATAATGATGCTATGACACAGATAAATACTCATCAACACAATTCAATTTTACTTAAAGTTGATGAAAAACTGAAAAATAATCGTTCAGTTCCTTACATAACCAGTCTGTATTTTATAAAGAAAACACAATTATTGACGGCAAAAGAAACATCAACACTCAAAGATTTAGGTTTCAAATGCCAAACCGAATTAACCGATTATCCAAAACAAACATTTTGTATCCGTACCATTCACACTCAAATCACACTCGCCTCGAAAGTTCAAAATTTGAATCAATTACAGTACAAATTAAAACAACCAATTGATATTCAATATCAAGTCACTACAACATCGCGTAACTATGGTCGCCAAGCTTTTAAAATTTTTACTCCACTGACTGTGGCTTTCGATATTGTCACGAGTCCAATTCAAGGAGGTATTTTTATATTAGCTTCAATGCTTGGTGCGCCTGGTAGTTTGTAAACTGAATGTTTTATTCAAAAGATATCGCCTTAACTGTCCCCCCTTTTACGAATAAATTGTCCGTATGAAAGAAGCTGAACTTGGTGCCTTGTGCCAATTACCCTAAAAATCATTGTGATAAACTGCAAATCGTTTTATAGCTTAGGTCTTGGTGAATATTTGAAAAATATTTACACTCAAGATCAAGCCAAAAAAACAATTTTAGACTCAAAATTTTAGTAAAAGTGGAACAACATCATGGCGAACAAATTTGAATTTCAAATCCGTGTATATATCGAAGACACAGATGCAGGCGGAATTGTTTACCATGCCAATCATATTCGCTTTATGGAACGTACACGTACAGAATGGTTACGTGCATCAGGGATTGACCACTATTGGCATCAAAAAGACTATAACTTTGTAGTCCATAAAATAAATGTGAAATATATGCGTCCTATACTGATGGATGACTTAATTACTGTTACAGCACGTGTAGTTTCGTGTAAAGCAACGTCTTTTGTATTGCAACAAAATATATATCGTGGTGAAATCACACTTGCTTCTGGTGAGGTTGAATTAGCATGTTTAAATGCTGAGATGAAACCTTGCCGAATTCCGGATGAAATCCGTGATTTAATTCAACGTGAATTAGCTCACGAATAAAAAAAATTTAATTGGCACATGTAACTATGGCAACTCAACAACTCGAATCTTCTCTTCACGTTTCTGATTTAATTTTACAAGCAAGCCCTGTCGTACAACTGGTGATGCTCGTATTGGTACTCGCCTCTTTATTTAGCTGGTATCTGATTGCCAAGTTACATATGGGTTATAAAAAAGCCCGTCAAGGAGATGAGCATTTTCAAAAAATCTTCTGGTCTGGTGCTGAGTTAAATACTTTATACAATAACGCTCAACTTAACTCTAAACGTGAAGGCTTAGAGGATATTTTTTATCAAGGTTTAAGCGAATTTTTAAAACTGAAAAAACGTCATGCTGAAACAGCACCAATGATCGAAGGTACTGAACGTATTTTACGTGTTGGTTTAAGTCGTGATCAAAGTCGCTTAGAACAAGGCTTAAGTGCCTTAGCAAGTATTGGTTCTGTTGCACCTTATGTCGGTTTATTTGGTACTGTCTGGGGTATCATGAATGCCTTTATTGGTCTTGCGCAAGTTGACCAAGTGACGTTAGGTACGGTTGCACCTGGTATTGCTGAAGCCTTAATCGCAACTGCAATTGGTCTTTTTGCGGCTATTCCTGCTGTATTAGCATTTAACCATTACACGGCAAAAGGCGAAGAAGTTTATTCAGATCGTGCACTTTTTGCCGAAGAAATGGTGGCGCTGTTACAACGTCAATCTGTGGGTTCAGCACAGGAAAATGACTAATGGCAATACAACGTTCAGGACGCTTTGAACGCGTTAAAAAACCTTTAAAGAGCGACATGAATGTCGTTCCTTATATTGATGTGATGTTAGTTCTTTTGGTGATTTTTATGGTCACTGCACCAATGATCACCACAGGAATTGATGTTGATTTACCTCAAGCGAACAGTACACCTATTGAGTCCAAAGAAACGCTAGCCATTGTTACTTTAGATAAAGACGGGCAATACTTACTCAAAGATGATACGCATAAAAATGAGTCATTGTCTTTGGAGCAATTAAAAGAAATTTTAACCCAAGCACAAACTGACTCAGAAACGAAACAACAAAAATTTAGTGTTTTAGTCAATGGTGATAAATCTCGCCCTTATGGTGATGTTATGAGCCTGATGTCTGCATTACAAGAAGCTGGACTCAATCAAGTTGGGTTACTCACAGAGCCATTAAAGTAAGTTATGAAAGATTTCAATAAGCCACAATCAAAAGAAAATGCGATTGCACTTGGATTTACCCTTGGTGTCCATGTGGTGGCGATTGTTGGCTTACTTTTTCTAGGGATGAGTAAACCACTTGAACCACCAAAACAACTCAAAACTGTTTTAGTTAAACCTGAAGATATTATTCCTCCTGAAGCTGAGCCTTTAGAAGTTACAGACTCAACTGAAACAGCCGATACTCAAACTGCTGAAAATATCCAACAAACAGCCGAACCTGTTGCGGATGCACCAAATATTCCTGTAACTGCTGTACCTGTTCCATTGCCAGTTCCTGCTCCTAAAGTAGATCTGCAAAAAGCTGCTGCTGAGGCAAAAGCTGCAGAAGCAGAGCAAAAGGCTGCCGAAGCAGCAAAGGCACAAGCTAAAGCGGCTGAAATGGCACGTTTAAAAGCAGCAGAAGCTGAAAAAGCACAAAAAGAAGCTGCTGAAAAAGTTCGTCAAGCTAAAAATGATGCTGAAAAAGCAAAGGCTGAAGCTAATGCTAAAGCCAAAGCTGAGGCTGCTGAAAAAGCTAGACAAGAGGCTAACGAAAAAGCACGTCAAGCTAAAGCCGATGCTGCTGCAAAAGCGAAGCAAGAAGCGAACGAAAAAGCGCGCCAAGCCAAAGCTGATGCTGCTGAAAAAGCTAGACAAGAGGCTAACGAAAAAGCGCGTCAGGCTAAAGCCGATGCTGCTGAAAAAGCTAGACAAGAAGCAAACGAAAAAGCGCGTCAGGCTAAAGCCGATGCTGCTGTAAAAGCGAAGCAAGAAGCAAACGAAAAAGCACGTCAAGCTAAAGCCGATGCTGCCGCAAAAGCGAAGCAAGAAGCAAATGAAAAAGCGCGCCAAGCTAAAGCCGATGCTGCTGCAAAAGCGAAGCAAGAAGCAAATGAAAAAGCGCGCCAAGCTAAAGCTGATGCTGCTGCAAAAGCAAAGCAAGAAGCAAACGAAAAAGCGCGCCAAGCCAAAGCCGATGCTGCCGCAAAAGCGAAGCAAGAAGCAAACGAAAAAGCGCGCCAAGCCAAAGCCGATGCTGCCGCAAAAGCGAAGCAAGAAGCGAATGAAAAGGCGAAAGCTGATGCTGATGCAAAACGTAAAGCTGATGCTGAGGCAAAAGAACAAGCAGCCGCTGAAGCCAAAGCCTCTGCTGCTCAAAAAGCCAAAGAAGAAGCCACGACTAAACGAGCTGAAGCGAAGAAAATTGCATCTTCTGCAAAACGTGATTTTGAAAATAAAGTTCGTAGTGCATGGCGTATGCCAAGCGGCTCTTCAGGGCAAAAAGCTTCTGCTCGCGTAACGCTTACGGAAACTGGTGGCGTCGCATCTGTTGTTGTAAATGCGTCTGATCCTGATGTAAAAGCAAGTGTAGAACAAGCTGTACGTTCTGCCGCACCATTTCCAATGCCATCAGATCCAGATGCACGACGTGAAGCACGTAGTTTTACTGCAAGCTTTACCGTGAAATAATCCTAAAAATTAAACCCTGTTTCGGCAGGGTTTAATTTTATAAATATCAGATATATTTAAAAAAAATAAAGCATCTACTTTTTATTATTCTTTAAATAACGATCCTTTTTAACTTAGCCAATATAATCAAAATATCCTATAAACTTATTATGTTCTAATGCAGTTTCAAAGAAAAATTGAATCGACTTTAATAGCAAAATAAAGTCTTGAAATGAATCATGATCACTATAAGGCGGATCTTCTAAATTCCATTCAAGTTGTGCAAATTTTTCAATTTCTTCAAGTTGTTCATCTAGAGGATCATCCCAAAATTCATGTGCCCATTCCTCAAAAATTTTAGGTTGAGTTTTTGTATAATCAAATAATGTCTTAATATGATTCACAACATCTTTTTGTTGTTGGCGATCAAATGTCACCAAGCGACTCATTAACACGTCATTACTTAAATCTAGATCTTGCACATTATTTTCTTTAAAAAATTGTAAAGCTGTTAAATCAGGAAAAGAACCCACAATATCTCGCAGTATGATTCCAAAAATATCAGAACGTGAAGAAAAAGATAAATTTTTAGGAGCTTCCTCATCCTCAGAATTAAACCAAGCCACAGAAATTGGTCTTTTTTCCTGTGTGAAAAATACATAATCTCTATGCTGTGACATGATTAATATCTCATTTTTTATTATGAATAAGGTGTAATTTATCTCATCCTTACTATTGTGCATAGCCACCGCTCTCTAAATTTTGTAGAATAGTGCTTTATTTCCTACGGTTTCGGTTATGACCTCTTGGACACCTCATGTAACAGTGGCAACTGTTGTTGAAAAAGATGGAAAATTCCTTTTTGTAGAAGAACATACAGAAGGTGTAACACATACTGTATTTAACCAACCTGCGGGGCATGTTGAATGTGATGAATCCATTATTCAAGCCGCAATTCGTGAAACGATGGAAGAAACAGGTCATGCTGTCGAAGTCGATTCATTATTAGGAATTTACACGTATACCCCTCCAATGTTTCCAGATCGTACCTATTACAGATTTTGTTTTCTTGCTCATGTACTCGAATATTTTCCTGAAGCTGAGCTTGATACAGGCATCATTGGTCCAAAATGGATGACCTTAGAAGAACTCCTTGATACAGCACGTGCGCGTAGCCCATTGGTGATTAAAGCTGTACAAGATGCACTTTCTGGGCAAAAATACCCGCTTTCGCTCATCTATGAGCACCAAAACTCTCCTTTAATTTCAAATTTGGATGCTTAGTCCTATGCAACAACGTGTCATCGTCGGTATGTCAGGTGGTGTAGATTCTTCTGTTTCTGCTGCACTTCTTCTTCAACAGGGATATCAGGTTGAAGGGCTGTTCATGAAAAACTGGGAAGAAGATGATGGCACAGAATACTGTACAGCAATGGAAGATCTTGCTGATGCGCAAGCAGTCTGTGACAAAATCGGCATCAAGCTGCATACAGCTAACTTTGCAATGGAATATTGGGATCGTGTCTTTGAACATTTCCTTGCAGAATATGCCGCTGGTCGTACACCAAACCCAGATATTTTATGTAATAAAGAAATTAAATTTCGTGCATTTTTAGATCATGCTGTGAACTTAGGTGCAGACTTTATTGCAACTGGACATTATTGTCGTCGTGGTGAAACTGCAACCAATTCACGTGGTGAAGAATATACGCCTCTTCTGCGTGGTGTAGATAACAATAAAGACCAGACTTATTTCCTACATGCTGTACATGGACGTGAAATTAATAAAACCTTATTCCCTGTCGGTGAAATTGAAAAACCTGAGGTGCGTAGGATTGCCGAAGAACTTGGTTTAATCACTGCCAAAAAGAAAGACTCAACAGGGATCTGTTTTATTGGTGAACGTCGTTTTAATGACTTTTTAAAACAATATTTACCTGCTCAACCTGGAAAAATTGTTTTAGATACAGGAAAAGTGGTTGGTGAACATCACGGCTTAATGTACTATACGCTCGGTCAGCGCGGTGGGATTGGTTTAGGTGGTCTCAAAGGCGCAGAAGAAGGTGCTTGGTTTGTCTTATATAAAGACATTGAAGGCAACCGTCTTGTCGTGGGTCAAGGTCATGAACATCCACTCATGCAAAGCACAACTTTATGGTCAGAAATGATTGATTGGGTTGCAGGTGAACAAGACATTCCTGAAACAGGTTTTAAATGTACCGCAAAAACTCGTTATCGTCAGCCTGATCAAGCATGTACTCTTTATAAAGATGCTAGCATGCCAAATGGCGTACGTGTCGAATTTGATGAACCACAAAGAGCAGTTACTCCTGGTCAAAGCGTCGTGTTCTATGTAGATGAAATTTGTTTAGGTGGTGGTGTCATTCATCATACCAATGCACCAAAACCTGATTTTATTGATTAAAATTCTTTAACTTATTTGAAAGGAATTTAGGCATGGTTGAGTTGCCCTTTCAACAGCCTCAAACTTTGAATCAACGCCAAAATAAAGCTTTGGCGTTAGCAGCTGTGTTTCAAGCAACACAACTCACGCATATGACTGCAATTTCTGGTCGTCAAAGTATTGGTGAAAGTGGTAATTTTTATTTTGAACAACTCATTAAAGCCAGCCTAAATATCCGTCCTTCTGAAAATCAATCCTCTCAGACCTTAGATTTTTTTCATCAATTATCTGATATTTCTTTGGGATTAAAAACATTAGAAAGTAGCATTACCCAACCCTTTACTCCCACACCTAAATCTAAAATTCCTAAACTTTCTAGTGCAAAACTTCCTATGTCTTATGCGATGTCACTTTTAACACTAGAAAAAAAAGTATATAGCAATCCAAAGTTTGTTGAAATCATTGAAAATGCTCAACAAAAAATTTTGAAACAACTCTCCTTTTTTGATCAAGACTATGCTCATCCAAGTATTGTGGCTAATTTAGCACAAACTTATGTTGATACTGCGGGGCAAATCAATCCGCGCATTTTAGTCCGTGGTAATGCCGAAGCTTTTAAAGATCCTGCACATACTAATCGTATTCGTGCATGTCTTTTTACAGGTTTGCAAATGGCACATCTATGGCGTCAACTTGGGGGTAGCTCTTGGAACATGATTTTTAGCAAACGTAAATTGCTACGAGATATTCAAGACCTTGCTCGACTTCAGTTTCAGATTGTTTAACTGAAAAATATGTCGAACTTTTCCGCTTTTCGTTTTAATTCCAAAGTCTAAGGAATCTCTATGAACGCTTTAACTGCACTTTCGCCATTAGATGGACGCTATGCCAGCAAATGTGATGCTCTTCGTCCTTACCTCTCTGAGTTTGGTTTAATCCATGCTCGTGTGACCGTTGAAGTGCGTTGGTTACAAGCGCTTGCAAACCGCCCTGAAATCACTGAAGTTCCTGCTTTTTCTGCTGCAACCAATGCTGCTTTAGATGCGATTGTTGCTGACTTTTCTGAACAAGATGCTAACCGCATTAAAGAAATTGAACGCACGACGAATCATGATGTAAAAGCAGTTGAATATTTCTTAAAAGAAAAAATTGCAGGTATTGAAGAGCTTAAAAATGCAGGTGAATTCATCCACTTTGCATGTACTTCTGAAGACATTAACAACCTTTCTCATGCTTTAATGTTGAAAAATGGTCGTGAAGTTCTTGTAGATTCTATGCAACAAATCGTAGATTCTATCGTTGCTTTGGCTGAAACACATGCTGAACAACCGATGTTATCTCGTACACACGGTCAAACAGCAAGCCCAACAACTTTGGGTAAAGAAATGGCAAACGTGGCGTATCGTTTAGCGCGCCAAATCAAACAATTCAAACAAGTTGAATTATTAGGTAAAATCAATGGTGCTGTAGGTAACTACAATGCGCACTACTCTGCTTATCCTGAAATCAACTGGCCTGCTCATTCACAAGCATTTGTTGAATCATTAGGTTTAACATTCAACCCATATACCACTCAAATCGAACCACACGATTACATCGCAGAAATGTTTGATGCATTACGTCGCTTCAACACTGTGTTAATCGACTTTAACCGTGACGTTTGGGGTTATATCTCTTTAGGTTTCTTCAAGCAACGTTTAAAAGAAGGTGAAGTGGGTTCATCAACCATGCCACATAAAGTTAACCCTATTGACTTTGAAAACTCTGAAGGTAACTTAGGTATTGCCAATGCTGTCTTGGCTCACCTTGGTGAAAAATTACCTATCTCTCGCTGGCAGCGTGACTTAACTGACTCAACTGTTCTTCGTAACATGGGTGTTGGTTTGGCGCAAAGCTTGATCGCTTTTGAAGCTTGCTTAAAAGGTATTGGTAAACTTGAGTTAAATGCAGCACGTATTCTTGAAGATTTAGACCATGCTCAAGAAGTTTTAGCTGAGCCAATTCAAACAGTTATGCGTCGTTATAACGTTGAAAAACCATACGAAAAATTAAAAGCACTTACTCGTGGTCAAGCCATGACACGTGACATGATGGTTGATTTTGTCAATGGTAATGAGCTTGAAGCTGTTCCTGCTGCGGATCGCGCACGTTTGGCTGAAATGACACCTGCAACTTATACAGGTAACGCTGCTGACCAAGCAAAACAAATCAAAGATCTTATTTCTAAAATCTAATCGATTCAGAAAACTAAAAAGCGAAGTCTAGACTTCGCTTTTTTTGTAGATCGTATTTTATTCAAAAAATTATGGTAATGGGCAATAACGCATCCAATCTGCTTGCATTTTTTCCAACTCATCACCCGTGAGAATATCACTATAATAAATAAAATAAGTCGCATCTGGATATTGGATTTTATGTCGATAGAGCATGCCACGTAAAGACACTAAAAGCTCTTCAGGAAAATCTCCATCGAGTTGATCAAGCTCTTCAAAATCATAGTTAAAATAACAATTTTGCGATGCAATAAATGCTTCGATGATCGCCATACTCAAAACCCAAAAATTTAAATGTATATTTTAGCGGATTTACATTAAAAATCCGACTTAAACGCTATAAAGCAGGTCAAAAGTAGCAGTATTTCCTACTTTCGACCTATTCACTTTATCCAAATATAACAATCGACTGCAATAATTCCTCATCAATGGATGTATTTTTCAATTCAATCGAAAAATCACTAAGCGTGCTTTGTTGCTGATTATTGGATGCAGGTTCTTGACTTGGAACATCAGAAAATTCATTTAAAATTTGGTCTACATATTGCTGCGAAAGCATATTTTCCTGTTGTTGCAATAAAGCATTTAAACCAGCTTCTGACTGATCAACCACTTTAGTTTGCGACATAGGCAAAGCCATTTCATCTACAACCAATGTGTCTAATAATGTTGAAATTGCATGATCATCTTCAAGCATAAATGCTGCTGTTGTGACTTCAGCCTTTGCTTGCTCTGGCGCAATAACAGTAAAATGAAATGGATCACTCATGGCACTACTATTGGTTGCGGCATCCATTTGTGTAAATGTAAAGCTGTGCTCACCTAATGCCAAATCTTTGGCTGGGGTGAATGTCCATTTACCTGTATTATCTACCGTTACAGTTGCAATGGCTAAACCATTATCATAAATCGTGACGATTGCACCAGACTCACCTGTACCTGCAAACTCAGGACGAGCATCATCTGTTTGACCTTTATTTGAAATCGTTTCTTTATTTTCTGTACCGACATCATCTGTCACTGTTTTTAAAACCACTTTATTTGGCGCAATCGTATCTTTAGTTCCAACAACTTTTGTTGTTTCAGAACGATTTCCTGCTTCATCATAGGTATAAATATCTGCAACTGCTTTATCAGTCAAACCACCATCTAAAGTGATTGTAAATTTTCCACTTTCGTCCGTTTTTCCAGCACCAATTAAAGTACCGTCTTTATTATAAATTTCGATTTTTTGGTTAGCACCTGCTTGACCTGTTACTTCAGTACCATCGCTATTTAGCTCTGCGCTTACTGCATCAGGCGCGATAGTATCCATTCCAGCCTCTATCGCTAAATCGGCAGATTGGTTACCTGCTTCATCTGTAACATTTATCGTTGCTGAGTCTTTTTCCGCTAAAGCAGGTTTAATTTGAATAGAAAAATAGCCCTGATCATTGGCTACACCTGAGCCAATTTCCACACCATCACTATTTTTAATTTGGACTTTACTATTGGCTTCAGCATAACCTTGTACTTGATCTCCTGATTGACTGACTTCAACGGTAGGTTGTTCAGGTGCTAAAGTATCTTTACCCACAATCACTGAACTTGATTCAGATTTATTGCCTGCCGCATCTTCAACAATAACTTTTGCTTCATCTCCTTGAGCCAATGCTGGTTTTAAAGAAATTGAAAATGTGCCATCTGCTGCAACCGTAACAGGACCTGCAAGTAAGTTTTTACCTGTCACATCATAAATATAGATTTTTGCGCCTGCTTCTGCCTTACCTGAAATAATACTGCCTTCAGCATTAATTTGTGCATTTGCAGCATCAGGTGCAATCGTATCTTTTGTCCCTGTTATAACAGTCGATTTTGACTCATTGCCTGCTGGGTCTTTTGCATAAATCAGAACTTTTTCATTATTAATAATTTCTCGATCTAAATTTAGCTTAAAATTTCCATCTGCATCGACGGTTGCTTCACCAATCAATTTTCCATTAATGTCTTTAACATAAATGGTTGCGCCAGCTTCTGATTTTCCAGTTAATACCTTTCCATCAGCATCTAAACTTGCACTTGGTGTTGCGGGTGCAATTAAATCTGGTGTACTGCTACTATCATCATCGTCTTTGTCATGGAATGCAGCTAAATAAATCCCTTCAAGCCCCAATAAAATCAAAACAGGTTTAACCAGTTCTTTTTCATACCATGCAACTTTTTCAGTTTCCTCTGCTGTCGCAGCCTGAGGTTGTTGCACTGCTGCTTGACTGTGTTCAAGCTCATCAACTACACGTTTTGGGTCATAATTAATATGATAACCTTCAACCGTGATCACTAACTCTTCAAAAATGCCTTTGCTATTTGTTAAAACCACTTGATGCGGTGTATGTTGACCGTCTACAAAGAAATTTTCTAATATAATTTTTTCACCATTTTTAAGAATAATGATCGCATTATTGCCTGCATACTCAACTGAGGTGATGTCCTCTTTGCTATAGCCCAAGCGTACAATAGAAGCCTGATTTAAAACAATATGTTTATTTTCTGAGTTTTGCAAAGTTACCAAAGTTGATTTATCTAACACGATAATGCCTGTCATCATTCCCTCTTTTGAAATCAACATTTTATATAAAAGGCTAAGCTAACAAATGTATCGTCAAAGCACAATCAAGAACGACTGAATTAATTACAATTAAAAATCATTATAAACATATAATTAACTCACTTTTTTCTTTAGACTCTGATTAAAACAGCCAATAAGATGTAGAGACAAAAAAGCCAATGATTTATAAAAATTTAACAACGCAACATTGGATCAGTTTAGCCATCCTCTTACTTGCCATTCTCATTGCCAGTATTCACCCCTTAGAGTTTGAATCTTATCTATTACATCAAATTGGCACAGTACTCATGTTAATCATGCTTTTGATCTGCCAGAAGAAAATAGGACTCAGCTATCCAACATTTTTACTTTATATTGTTTTTTTACTCATTCACGTTTCAGCCGCACATTATTTATATTCCTATGTTCCTTATAATGATTGGATTAAATCAATATTTCATTTTGACTTAAATCAAGCGATGGGTTGGCAGCGCAATATGTATGATCGTTTTGTTCATTTTGGTTATGGCATATTACTCTATCCATTCTTTTATCGTTTATTTCAAGTTGCTTTGCCTCATCTAAGCCCTAAAGCACTATTTTTGATTAGCCTCCAATTTATTATGGCAAGTAGTTTATTTTATGAATGGATTGAATGGTGGTTAGCGATTGGTTTATCGCCAGAACAAGCTGAAAACTATAATGGGCAACAAGGTGATGTATGGGATGCACATAAAGATATGTTTCTAGCAACAATAGGCGCATTATTTACGGGTTTAATGATCTATTGGAAATCTACTCAAGCGCAGTTAACTGCTAAATAACATAAACAATAAAAATGCCAATCTTTTATGATTAGCATTCAAAGAGATCAAAAATAATCTAGAACTTAAAGTTTAGGGTCACGCATTTGCACCAAACTTGCATTAGCTTTACTCAAAGTATCGACCAATTTATTCATGACAGAAGGGATTAAACTATCCGCCATTTGTGCAGCTTGTAAACCCAACTTTTCACCTAAAGTTGGCTTACGGCGGGTTTGAATAGCATAAACATCATGTTGCGGAAGTAAACTTAAAAGATATTCATCAGATGTTTGTAATTTATCAACTAAATTCAAACTTAAAGCATCTTCACCATACCAATGTTCACCTGTAGCCACTTTTTCTACATTTAATTGTGGACGATACTTTTCAACAAAATGTTTAAACAAAGCATGTGTCTGCTGCAACTCTTCTTCAAACTTTGCTTTGCCTTCTTCGGTATTTTCACCAAACATGGTGACCGTACGTTTATATTGCCCTGCTGTATACAGCTCAAAATCAATATTATGTTCTTTCAATAAACGATTAAAATTAGGAACTTGTGCAACCACACCAATTGAACCAACAACTGCAAAAGGTGCAGAAATGATTTCAGATGCAATACATGCCATCATATAACCGCCACTGGCAGCAACCTTATCAACACAAATGGTTAAATGGAAACCCGCATCACGTAAACGTACCAATTGCGCTGCTGCCAAACCATAGCCATGCACCATACCACCCGGACTTTCTAGGCGTACCACAACACGATCACGTCCTGATTTTGCAGTCGCTAAAATTAAAGTGATTTCTTCACGTAAATTTTCAACTGCTGATGCTTGTACATCACCTTTAAAATCTAATACATAGATTTTCTGATTGTTCTTTTTACGCGCACGTGCTTCTTTTGCAAACTGTTGAGTTAATTGCAGTAATTCAAGTTTTGATGCTGTAGTTTGTGCAATTTTTTTTCGTTGTTCATTAATTCGTGCATTTAAATGACTCACACGAATTTCAGCAGGTAATGTAGGTAAATGAAATAGCATATAAATTCTAATCTCTTGAGACAATCGTTGCTTTTTAATAAAGATGCGGTCAAATTAGACTAAATTCAATGACTATTTTGAAATTTTTAAAAATATAAACCTCAGTAACTCATTTATGAACCATATTTCTGATCTATATTTAGTTTTTATCCAATTGAATATGATCATTATATTGACATCAAAATACATATTATAAAAAAAGCACCTTACGGTGCTTATTCACATCTTCAGCAATTAAGCTTCTGGTGCTGGGCTATACTGTTCAACAAGTGCTTTTAACTCACCATTTTGGAACATTTCTAGCATAATATCGCTTCCACCGATCAACTCGCCATTGATCCATAATTGTGGAAATGTAGGCCAATTTGCAATTTGTGGCAAAGTTGCGCGAATATCTTGATTTTCCAAGATGTTTACATAAGCAAATGGACGACCAATTTGGCTAAGTGCTTCTACTGCACGTGCAGAGAAACCACATTGTGGGAATTGTGGTGTACCTTTCATGTAAAGTAACACTGCATGTTTAGCAATTTGATCGCGAATTAACGCTTCTGTATCACGTACTTGTTCAGTCATTGATTAAATCCTCAACTCATCTGCCTGCATTATACCTAAATCCATCATAAAGAGTATGACTTCAAGATTATTTCCAATTTTATTTGTATTTGGGCTTTAAATCTGTGTCATATTTTGCTTATATAAACTTTTATTTTTTACTTCTCAGACAAAGAAAAGAGTTCGTCATGAATAACGTTACGCTCGCTCCAATACAACCTGATCAACCTTCACATTTGATGCCTGTATTTAGCCGTCAACCGATCAGCTTTGTGCGAGGACGAGGCTCTTATCTATATACAGAAGATGGCACAGAATATTTAGATGCGCTTACAGGTATTGCTGTATGTGGTTTAGGTCACGCACATCCTGTACTTGCAGAAGCAATTGCAGAACAAGCGGCAATCTTGATTCATACCAGTAATATTTACGAAGTGCCTTGGCAAACGGCTGCTGCACAAAAACTTGCTGAAGTTTCAGGCATGGAAGAAATTTTCTTCTCAAATAGTGGTGCAGAATCAAATGAAGGTGCAATTAAAATTGCGCGTAAATTTGGTCATTTACAAGGGATTGCCAATCCTAAAATTATTGTTGCTGATCACTCTTTTCATGGTCGTACTTTAGCAACACTTTCTGCAACAGGTAACAAAAAAGTTCAAGAAGGCTTTGCTCCTTTGGTTGAAGGTTTTATTCGTGTTCCATTTGGTGATGTAGAAGCGATTGAAGAAGCTGCAATCAACAATCCTGACATCGTGGCTATTTTAGTTGAACCGATTCAAGGTGAAGGTGGTGTCAATACAGCACCTCAAGGTTTTAGCTATTTAGAAGATATTCGCCAGATCTGTAATCAACACAACTGGTTAATGATGCTCGATGAAGTGCAAACAGGTAATGGTCGTACGGGTCAGTATTTTGCGTATCAACACACAAATATTATTCCAGATGTTCTCACCACTGCTAAAGGTTTAGGGAATGGCTTCCCGATTGGCGCTGTGATGACTCAAGGGCGTGGCGTTGGTGTACTGACAGCAGGTAATCATGGTTCAACTTATAGTGGTACACATTTAGGTTCACGTATTGTTTATACTGTGATTGATTTGATCCAAAAAGAAAATATTGTGGCAAATGCTGCTGAAATTGGTCAGTATTTAGTGGAACAATTCCGCACTCAGCTTGCAGAACAACAAGTCACTGTGCGTGGTTTTGGTATGATGATTGGTATTGAATTACCAAAAGACTGTGGTGATCTGGTCAATATTGCACGCGATGAACACAAGCTGATCATCAATGTCACTTCTGGCAATGTTGTCCGTTTACTGCCTGCGCTCAACATGAATAAAGAACAAGCGGATGATCTTATTCAACGCTTAGTGCCTGCAATTAAAGCATTTCTTGCCTAAATAAAATCAGATAAATCAATGAGTATCTTCGTGATACTCATTTTTTATGCCTAAAAAAACCGAGCTATTTAAATAACTCGGTTAATTTGCTAATGAGTGATGCACTTATAAAAAATAAAACTTAATTATAATAATCAAGAAGCTTCTTGATAAATACGCCCACCGGGTAATTGACTAAAATACTGTTTTAAAGCATCTAAACAACGATGAATTTTCATTGGTTGTTGTTCACGTTTCAATGTCATTGCATTTAAAGTAAAGGTTGGTAATTTCCAATCTGGTAATACTTCAACCAATGTCCCATTCATTAACTCTTTTTGTACATCTAAATATAAAATTCGCGCAATACCATGTCCATTTTGACATAAAGATTTCGCAACAAATACATTATTGGTTTGTAAACGATTCTGCATTTCTACATGAATGTTTTCACCCGATACTGCATGCTGAAAAGCAAAACTTTGGTAATTTTTCATGATATTAACAGGAATTAAATCATGATTAATTAAATCTTCAGGACGTGCAATTGGTGCAGTTTGATTCAAATAACTTGGTGATGCCACCAACACTTGGTCAACACGTGCCAATGGTATTGCAGTTAAATTATTCGAATCTTCTTCTTTTGCACACATGCGAATTGCAATATCAATACGCTCTTGAATTAAATCAATAAATTGATTATCTGCTTCAAAATGTACCATCAATCCGCGATGTGCAGACATCCAATGAGACAAAGCAGGAACAACATGCGTCGCACCTAATTCAGGTGTGGTTGCAATACGTAATTCACCGACTAAATCATCTCTCAATTCATTAATACGAATTTTACCGCGCTCTGCTGCTGCGAGCATTTCTTGGCAACTATGAAAAAAGGCTTGACCAGCTTCTGTTAAACTCAGTTTACGTGTAGAACGATGAAGCAGAGTTACTTCCATTTCTTGTTCTAGGGATCGAACTTGCTGACTAACGGCACTGGTTGTGATGCCAAGCTCGCGCGCAGCACCACTGAATGAGCTTTTTTCAACGACACAAGCAAATACACCCATCGCTCGAAGTTGATCTAACATAAATTTCCCTCTGAAATTATGAGATGCTTCACACTTTTTGTTAAAAGCAACTCATTGTATTATACGAAGAAAATATATATTTGCATTAAATAAATTAGACAGATGGTAAAATATTTGCTGGATTAATCGGTTTTCCATCTAAACGAATTTGAAACTCTAGCATAGTTTGGGTAGCACCAGATGAGCCCATTTCCGCAATTTTCTGACCAACCGTGACATTATCGCCACTTTTCACTAAAATTTTACTGTTATGAGCGTAGGCTGTTATATAACCATTAATATGTTTAACTAAGACTAAATTACCATATTCTTTTAGACCATCGGCAGCATAAACCACCTGCCCAGCCGCAGCAGCAACAACTGGATCACCGACATTGCCACCAAAACGAATACCTTTAATATTTTGAGCTAAATTATAGTTAGCAATCACAGCACCATTAGATGGTTTAACCCAAACCAAACCATTTGATGCTACAGTTGTTGGCGTTGTGGTGCTTGGAACTGTTGGTGTTACAGGAATAACTGGTGTTGGCGTTACAGGCTTAGCTGTTGTTGTGGTCTGGTTACCTGGTAGAGTAATTGTTTGACGTTGAATACCTGTATCAGTATTACTTAATGCTTGTGTAGCTGGTCGATTATTATTTGTACTATTTGATTTTTTTAGACGAATAGATTGATTCACATAAATACGATATGGCGGTGCAATATCATTCATTTCAGCAACACTGATATAACTTAAGCCATAACGTGCAGCAATACCACTCAATGTATCACCTGAACGCACAGTATAATAATCAGGTGCATTCGCATAGCGAACAGGGTTATTAATTTGTGGTTTTGACGCACAACCTGTCATGACTAAAGTAGTAATCACAGCGGAAGATAAAACGATGGCATTTATCCAGCTTTTAGGTGATAGATAAAGTTGCTGTGATCGTAACGAAAGCATTGATTTCTTTCTCCAGAAATAGTGTTAAGTTGTATAAGATTAGCAAAAAAGCCAAGCTTTTTAAGGTTTAGCTCAGCTTTTTCACAAACTTATAACATAGAGCTCATTTAGCGCTTTTCAGGGTGTAATAACTGTTGTTGTAAGTGATTTAAAACACTGTAATTGGTTGCATCCATTTGGATGGGTGTAATACTGACATAGCCATTTGCGACTGCGAAAAAATCAGATTGAATATCTAAGTCATTTTTCTTAGGATCAGTAACCGCTTCCCCTGCTAAACCAATCCAATACACTTGACGCCCACGTGGGTCAACCTGACTGGTGATTGGTTTAGACTGGATACGTCTTCCTTGATATGTAACTTGAGCACCTTTTAATTGTTGTACATCAGGAATATTAATATTTAAAATGTGACGTTCTGGCAAAACAGGAATACCTTGAGCAATAAAGTCGTGTACCCACTGTGCTGCAACTGCATAATCTTCTGGGTTGAGATAAGAACGGACATTACTGCCTGCTAATGACACTGCAATTGCTGCTTGCTTCATTAAACGACCTTCAAATGCAGCTCCCACTGTACCTGAATATAAAACATCATCACCAAGATTCGCGCCACTATTAATCCCACTGACAACCAAATCAAATTCAAAATCAAATAAACCATTCATTGCCAAGTAAACACAATCTGCTGGCGTACCATTTACTGCCCAAACATCTTGTGTGACCTGTACAGGTCGCAGTGGTCGATCTAAAGTCAATGCGCTAGAAAATCCACTACGTTCACTTTCAGGAGCCACAATAACAACACGTCCTAAAGGTCGTAAAGCTTGTGCTAAGGCTTGGATTCCGGGTGCAAACACACCATCATCATTGGCAATTAAAATATTCACTCAATTTCTCTTCAATTTAAACGGACAATATTGCTGATTCATCTTAGCAAAATATGACCGATTATTTTGATTTACACAGATTTAAGCGAGTTAAAACTTCGCTGTTATTACTAATACTACTAAAAACGTTACTAAATAAGCATTCGCTAAAAAATGGGATCTAATTTGTATACTGTGTTGTATTCATGTACCCAAGCTGATGTCAAATTTTCACCAAAAGATGTTATTTTATTTAAATCCAACATCTTCAATACATTTTCTCTATTTTATTTTCATAGAATACGTTTATTCTAGTCAAATCATTAAGTTAACAAGGCTCATTATGCGTACTCTTTTTAAAACTTTTGCTCTGGGGATTTTATCTACTTCTATTGCTATGCCTTATGCATTTGCAGCCGATCAAACAAAAGAAGACGCTCATGATGAAAAAATTGAAGTCACACAGGTCAATGTGACAGATCAAGAATTAGCAGCAATCTATGTACTTTCAGATATTTGCTCAAAATTAGTGAAAGATAAAGATGCCTTTGATGCAGGCTATCAACGCCTTTTAAAAGACTTTATTCCTGATGCTGCTGACCCAGAAGCAACAATTAAAAAATTAGTGAAAGAAAAATCTTTTAAAAGCATCTTAAAAGAAGCTCAAGGTGATGCTAAAAAAGCTGGAAAAGAAGCAAACACAGGTGTTTGTGAAGATGTGCTCAACTATCAACCACAAAACTAATTGACCCAATCGACAAGCAACGAATTAGTTACAAATCCTATGAAATAAGCCGACTTACCCCATAGAAGTCGGCTTTGCTTTGTCCTAAAATGCTAGGCTCTTTTCGTGCTCGTACAAAGATTGGAACTACCTAGAATGACCCCAAAAAGCGCCCTCGCTGCATTGTTACTCTTTCCTTCATTTTCCTATGCAGCAACTGTTTTATCCAATCCACCAGAATTAAATAATAAATCCTATGTTTTGATGGACTATGAGACAGGGCAAATCCTTGCATCTAAGAATGAAAATGAAAAACTCGCTCCTGCATCAATGACAAAAATGATGACGAGTTACATTATTGAACAAAAACTACTCAAAGGTGACCTTACAGAAGACGAAAAGGTTCGTATGAACGAATCGGCTTGGTGTCGTGGTAGCAGCACAGAGTCATGTATGTATGTTCCTTTAAATGGCACAGCAACTGTACTTGAAATGCTGCGTGGCATTATTATCCAATCAGGTAATGATGCATCAAAAGCAATGGCTGAGCATATTTCTGGTAATGAAGGTACATTTGTACATGAAATGAACCAAGAAGCTAAACGTATTGGCATGAGCAATACAAGTTTTATTAATGCAACAGGTATGCCAGCTGAAGGTCATTATTCAACTGCAAAAGACATGGCAATGCTTGCCAAACATATTATTCACGATAGTTCAAAATATTATCCAATTTATTCAGAAAAAGAATTTACTTTTAACGGCATTAAACAAGGTAACCGTAATGCCCTTTTATATACTGACCCAAGTGTAGATGGCTTAAAAACAGGTCATACCAATGAAGCAGGTTTCTGCTTAACGACTTCAGCAAAACGCGGTCCAATGCGATTAATTTCAGTGATTTTTGGCGCACCATCAATGAATGAACGCGCATCACAAACACGCGAATTACTCTCTTGGGGTTATTCAAACTTTGAAACTGTTAATGTACAACCTGCAAACCAAGTCATGGCAAAAGCCAAAGTCTATTTTGGTAAAGAAAGTGAAGTACAAGTAGGTTTACCTGAAGCATTTAATGTCACTATGCCAAAAGGTCAAGCCAATGCCATTAAAACGCAAATCTCAGTTCAACCGAACTTAAATGCACCACTGCAAAAAGGACAAGTGATTGGTAAATTGACTGCTACGCTCAATGGCAAAGTCATTACTGAAAAACCTTTAGTTGCAATAAATGCGGTTGAAGAAGCAGGCTTTTTTGCACGTATGATTGACCATATTAAAATGTTCTTTAGCAACTTATTTTAATTTTGTTTAAATGTCATCAAAAAGAAGCATTCATGTCTAGGATATGAATGCTTTTCTTTTATACTGCACTTGGTAAATTTTACGCGTGTAAAAAATCTTATGAAAAAAAATATTCGTGGTTATTTAGAACATCATCCTAAGATTGACTCAACCTGTTATATCGATGACTTAAGCGTGGTTATAGGTGAAGTAAGCTTAGCAAAAAATGTATCCGTTTGGCCATTTGCTGTGATTCGTGGTGATGTCAATGCCATTAAAATTGGACAAAATAGCAATGTTCAAGATCATTGCATGTTACATGTAAGCCATAAAAAAGACAGCAAGCCAAATGGTTCGCCTTTAATTATTGGTGAAGATGTTACTGTTGGGCATCATGTCACTTTACATGGTTGTAAAATTGGTGATCGTGTATTAATCGGTATTAATACCGTCGTACTTGATGATGTGATCATTGAAGATGATGTCATGATCGGTGCGGGTAGTTTAGTTCCTCCACGTAAAGTTCTAAAAAGTGGCTATCTTTATGTAGGCAGTCCAGTCCAACAAATACGACCACTGACTGAAGCAGAAAAAGAATTTTTACCCTATTCAGCTCGACATTATGTCAAAGTTGCACAAAATTACTTAGATCAGGAAAATGAAAAATAAAGTCTATAATTTTCAAAGTTCCTAGTAATATTTCATTGAACATTCATAATTACATGCTTTATATAGATTAAAATCATGTCTTTATGCTACAAAGCTATTCATAGTTAAAATATCAATATTTTGAGTACATGAACACCCATGAAAATGACGCCTAAACACTTACTCGGTTTGGCAGTAATAATGGCTTTTAGCCCTGCCTTTGTCACCACGACATATGCACAATTGCATTTAGAAATTGCTAAAGCACCAGAAGAAGCACCCAAAATTGCTATTCTGCCATTTGGTAATGATCAAACAATTTATCCTATTGTAGAAAATGACTTAAACCGCTCTGGGCGTTTTAGTAGTGCATCAAAAAACCTTCCTGCAACAGCAAGCTTAAATAATATTAATGCAGAAGCATGGAAAGCGAGTGGCGTTCCTTATGTGGTTGTGGGCGATACTAAAACCAACCCTGATGGTTCATTAGCAGTACACTACCAACTCTACGATGTCGAAAAACAACAATTCTTACTCAATGAATTATTAACTGTGCCTGCATCACGTTTACGCTCCGCAGCACATATGATCTCTGATGCGATTTATCAAGCTCTGACAGGTATCAAAGGTGATTTTAGTGGACGTATTGCCTATGTGCTACGTAACCCTGCCACACCTGAGCAACGCTATACCTTACAAATCGCTGACACAGATGGCGAACAACCAAAAACTATTTTGACATCACGTGATCCAATTTTATCACCTGCTTGGACACCTGATGCACAAAAAATTGCGTATGTTTCTTTTGAAACTAAACGCCCTGCGATTTATGTACAAGACCTTGCTACAGGGCAACGTGAAAAATTTGCAAGCTTCCGTGGTTTAAATGGTGCTCCAAGCTTCTCACCAGATGGTAAATTCATGCTCTTTACTGCGTCTATGCATGACAATCCTGAAATTTATCAAATGGATTTAGAAACTCGTCAAGTTAAACGCATGACCAATGATAGTGCGATTGATACCGAAGCACGCTATGCCCCAGATGGTAAATCATTTATCTTTACCTCTGACCGCGGTGGCTCAGCACAAATTTATCGCTATAACTTAGCAGATGGTACAACCAAACGCTTAACGTTCCGTGGTGCATTTAATGCACGAGGTTCTTTAAGTGCGGATGGTAAATATGTTGCACTTGTACACCGACCATCTGGTAGTAACTATAAAGTTGCGATTCAAGAAATCTCAACAGGTATCACAAACATCTTGACGCCTACCAGTCTAGATGAATCACCAAGTTTTTCTCCAAATGGACAAATGGTGGTTTATGCAACACGTGAAGGCTCACGTGGATTATTATCGATCATGTCAACAGATGGTCGTTTCCGCATGAACTTACCAAGTGAACAAGGTGAAGTTCGCGAACCTGCATGGGCACCTAAATAATTCAAATATAGATGTTTTTATTTCAATAATGCGGTAAATTTTAAAATAACTTTATGGAGTTAACAATGAATACGATTAAATATTTAGCACTACCTTTACTTGCAGTAAGCTTAGTCATGACAGGTTGTGCAAACCGCAAACCAACCACTGACGCCAATGCAACAACAAACCCAAATAGCGTCAATACAAGTGGTTTAAGTGAAGATGCTGCATTAAATGCTCAAAACTTAGCAGGTGCATCTTCAAAAGGTGTTACTGAAGCAAATAAAGCTTTTCTTGCAAAACGTGTGGTTCATTTTGACTATGACAGCAGTGATCTTTCAAATGAAGACTATCAAACACTTCAAGCACATGCTCAATTTTTAGTTGCAAATGCAAACTCTAAAATTGCTTTGACAGGTCATACAGATGAGCGTGGTACACGTGAATATAACATGGCACTCGGTGAGCGCCGTGCAAAAGCAGTACAAAGCTATTTAATTACCAATGGTGTTAATGCAAGCCAATTAGAAGCTGTAAGTTATGGTAAAGAAATGCCAATCAATGCAGGTCATAATGAAGCAGCTTGGAAAGAAAACCGTCGTGTAGAATTAAACTATGAAGCGGTTCCTCCACTTTTAAAATAATTTTAAATCTCATTTAGAATTATTTATTCCCAATTAAAAATGCCCATTATGATCATGGGCATTTTTATAAGCTACGCTTTTGATTCCTCAGGCTTGGGGCTTTGCATGGACTCGATAAGATCATGCTTATTGAACTTTTTATATTCAGGTTTTGCTTCGTAATCCTTCCAAGCGTCCTTCACATTTTCGGCACTAATTTCATTTAAATCAATACCATCAGTTGGCGTTGGAGTCGCTTCAAACTTTTGTACGGTCATATGAGTGCTCCTTTACTCTATTCTTCTGTATCTTCAACATAACAGTTTATAAAATACTTGCAAGCGTAAAAATATGACAAATAATGCAGGATAATTTTTATTTTGAGTCAAACTCATCTAAAATAGCCGAATTGTTTAATTTGTTAGAAAATTATCGCTTTTATTGGAGCAGCTTTGCTATGTCAAATCGTACTTTATCCCAGTACTTAGAACAACAACAAGGGAATTTAACACCTGAACTTGCTGATGTTATCGAAACTATTGCTAACACTTGTAAATCTATTGACCAACTTCTTCAAAAAGGTGCATTGGCAGGTGTTTTAGGTAGTGCACAACACGAAAATGTACAAGGCGAAGAGCAAAAGAAACTCGATGTTATTTCTAACGATTATTTAATTGATGCGTTAAAAAATAACAAAAATGTGGGCGGTTTAGCTTCTGAAGAACTTGATGAATTTACCCCTGCACAAGATAATGGTCAATATTTAGTCTTATTTGACCCACTTGATGGTTCAAGTAATATTGATATCAACATGTGCGTAGGTACAATTTTTTCTATTTTACCCGCTAAAAATGCCGTAACCCAAGCCGAAGATTTCATGCAAGCAGGTACACAACAAGTTGCTGCAGGTTATGTGCTCTATGGTCCATCTACCATGATGGCATTAACTGTAGGTGCTGGTACTGTATTCTTTACATTTAACCCTGAAACTCAACAATTCCTCTTAACATCTGAAAATATTCAAGTTGCAGAAGAGACTAAAGAATATGCGATTAATGCATCAAATCAACGCCACTGGGAAGCACCAGTAAAACGTTATATTGAAGAATTACAAGCAGGTAAAACATCTGTTCGTGAAAAAGATTTCAATATGCGTTGGGTTGCATGTATGGTAGGTGACATTCATCGTATTCTTTGCCGTAGTGGTATTTTCTTATATCCATACGATACTAAAGATCCGAAAAAAGCAGGTCGTTTACGTTTAATGTATGAAGCAAACCCGATGAGTATGCTTGTAGAGCAAGCAGGTGGCGCATCTACAACAGGTCGTGTTCGTATTTTAGAGATTCAGCCAACTGAACTCCATCAACGTGTACCTGTCGTGATTGGTTCAAAAAATGAAGTCGATTTAGTGACTCATTACCACAACTGATTTTTATATTTTACTCTCTTACTTTAAGGGAGTAAGTCCATTCAGGGGTTGTCGCAATTGCACAACCCCTACTTACATTTATTGGATGCACTCCCATGCCAACCATTTTTCTAGAATCTCGTGACAATCCCAAAATCAAACACTTACGTGGATTAATCGAACAGAATACTTACCGTAAGAAACAAGGTCAGACTGTACTTGAAGGCACCCATTTGTGTCTTTCTTGGCTAGAAAAAAACCGTAAAATCAAATCAATTTTCACCACTGAACATGCACTTGAACACGAAGATTTTGTAAAGATTACAGAATATTATCAAGGTGTTATTTTTGTAGTCAGCGAAGTTTTATATAAAGATTTAAGTACTTTAGGTACCACTTTAGCATGTTTAGCTATTGTAGATTTACCGACATCTACACAAGCTTTAAATTTTACTGAAGACACCCTCATTTTGGAAAATGTACAAGACCCTGGAAATGTCGGTACATTACTACGCTCTGCCGCAGCAGCAGGTATTGAACAAATCGTATGTACCAAAGGTTCAGCTTCACTCTGGTCACCACGTGTTTTACGTGCAGGAATGGGTGCTCATTTCTCCTTACACACCTATGAAAATATTGTCTTAGAAGACATTCTAAAACAATTTAAAATTCCCGTTTATGTCACAAGCTCTCACGAGTCAGAAAGCTTATACAGCAAAAACTTACGCTCACAATGCGTGTGGATTTTAGGAAATGAAGGTCAAGGTGTTTCAGAATTTGCCTTGCAACATGCTCAAGCTGTCACCATCCCACAACCAGGTGGACAAGAATCACTCAATGTTGCCATTGCAGGTTCGGTATGTTTCTTTGAAATGGTACGTCAACGACTTTAATTCGTTAATTTATTTTATTGATTTGCCTTTCATCTTCAAAAATCCTTTAAACTGATAAAAATAATTGTTTTTATGTGTCAACCCATCAGAGTTTTTAAACGTTATATAGATAGGTTTATAAAATAATGGTGGGTACCCAATGACGGGATTTTCCATCTCTATGGATTTAGCGCCAAAGAAGTCACAGTCTGAAACAGCCGCTGCTCTAAAGAGTACTGCTGAACAACGCCTGAAGTTTTTTATGCAGGATGTGACAGGTCGTGCCTTAGTAATGATGGAAAGTGCAACACAGGGGCATAATGGCATCGCGATGGACTTAGTCCAAGAAGCTTTTATTTCACTGCACAAATCTTATGCTGAAAAATCCACTGAAGAATGGTATCCCCTATTTTATACGATTTTAAACAACAAGTTACAGGATTGGCGTCGTAAAGAAGCTCGTCGTGCTTCACCTTTTTCATTATTTCGTAAAGTCAGCTTAGACAATGATGATGAAGAAGCAATGGACATCGTCGATGAGTCAACACCAAATCCATTACAGTTTTTAGATCAAGACCTTACGATTGAAGAAATTCAGGAAGCGATTAGTCGCTTACCTGTGCGTCAGCAACAAGCATTTATGTTACGTGCATGGGAAGGTTTTGATACCCAAACCACAGCATCTATCATGAATTGCACAGAAGGTAGCGTTAAGACCCATTACCATAGGGCGATTCAAGGATTGAGAACTACGTTATCGCATTTAAATCCTTATGGAGGATCATCGGATGAATAATGATGATTTTACAAAACAAGTCACATCCAAGTTAGACGGGCTTGCACATAATCATCGCAATAAAGCAGTTGTGATGAACAATGTCCTTGATCATATTCAAGACAAATCAACGTCTCGTTATGACAACTGGAAAATGACAGGTTTTGCTCTAGCAGCAGCATTGACAGGTATTATTGTTTTACCAAATGCGTTCGATACTAAACCAACAAGCCCAACTCAACAGCATGTTGCTGTGAGTCCTAAACTTTCACCGCAAATGATGGAAGATTTAGAAATGTTATCAGTTTTTGGTGAGGATAAAAATTCCCATGGCAGCTAAAAAATTAGTTTTGGCTTTTTGTGCTATCGGTTTTTTGCAAACAAGTTTTGCTGGCTTAGAGCGTTTTTGGATTTTTTCCAAAGATACGACCACTCAAGCCAATGATACATGGGACTCTCTTTCTGATGATGAGCAACGTGCATTAATTAAACGCTATCAAAACCTCAAGGAAATTCCTGAAGAGCAAAGTATTGCCTTACAACAAAAAATGGATTGGTTTACGCAACTTCCAGATGAAGAAAAACAAAAAATGCGTGAAGTATGGCAACAAATGAGCAGTACTGAACGCAATGAAATGCGTCAAAAAATGCAAAAAGCCGAAACAGCAGGACAACGTAATGAATTACGAACTGAATATATTCAAAAATACCTTTCTGCCGTAAATTCAACTGCACACTAATTCTAAGCCTCATTTTGAGGCTTTTTCATTTTTTTGTATAATCTAATTCAAAAGTAACGTGCTTATTATATTTTATAGGCTATTTAGCTAATTTTAATTTATTCCTATATAGAGATAAAACATGAAAATTAAACCAATAGTCTATTTCAGCCTATTAAATTTACCTATTTCTATGGTTTTTGCTTTAACGCTTACTGATGCACCCATTTCCAATGTCACGCTTTATCCAAACACAGCAAAAATTGAGCGTAACATTCCCGTAAAATCTGGGGAAAATATTGTCACACTACAAGGTCTTGCTGCAAATTTTGATATTTCTCAATTACAATATCAAACTGAAAATAATATTGAGGTAAATGCTGTTTCTCACCAAGACAGTGCCTTAGATAAGCCTTCAGGTGCTGAGTCTCGTGAATTAAAAACTCAAATAGAACAGATTGAAAATAAAATCGCAGAACAAAACTCTATTATTCAAGCAGCCGAGTTACAAAATAATTTCTTAACAAATCTAACAAAAGGCTCTGCCAATAAAGTACGAAAACAGGCTTATGACGCTTTTATTGCGATTGACCAAGCCAAAGCTGAAAAAGTGAAACTTGAGCAACGACTACAGGAATTAAGACAAGATTTAGCAGCCGTTGGAGATCATCAATTTAAACAACGCAGCCTTAAGTTTTATGTCAAAGCACCACAAAATGGTGTAATTAAAATGAGTTATTTAGTACCTTATGCGCGCTGGCAACCCATCTATAAAGCTGAACTTGATACACAGACCAAACAAGTAAAACTCACACGCATGGCTATGATTGCACAAAAAACAGGAGAGGATTGGTCAAATGTCAAATTAACGCTTTCTACCGCCACACCACAAGGCTATGTACAGCAATTAACACCACAAAACTGGTGGGTAGATTATTATGAGCCTCAGCCCATTCGTGTCACGCCTTTCAATGCAGGATATTCATTTCAAGAAGCTGCCATGCCTGCACCTGTTGCTAAACTTTCCAACACTCAAGACTCTTTAGCGCAAGAACCACTATTTCCGCAATTTCAGGCAAACAATTTAAACCTGAGCACCGAGTTTCGTTCCGATACGCAAACTACAATTTATAGCAGTCAGCAACAAATTTATTTACCTTTAAGTAGTGAAAGCTTTCCTGCCAAACTTTCTCTTTGGGTCATTCCAAAACAAAGCCAAAAAGCTTCTATGATTGCTAGTATTGCAAAACTTGATGATCATTTACCTCATGGTTTAGTCAAATTATATCGTGATGGTGATTTTGTTGGTGAACGCCAATGGCAAAATGGGACTTCTGATCATTTAGAAATAAGCTTTGGTACAGATGATCAAATTAAAATTCATGTGATTGATTTATCAGATCAAAAAAGACCTGTTGCAGATGCTAAGTTTCAAACCGTTCAAAAGCAACAATATAGCATTGAGAACTTACACCCTTACCCTGTTCAACTGACTATATTTGAAGCTGAACCGCAAAGTCGCAATGGAAAATTAATGACGCATTCAACCTATCAACCACAGCCAAATCATACAACGTGGCAAGGTCAACCCAATATTAACCAATGGAATGTTGAATTAGCTTCAAAACAAAAATTTAATTTAGACCTACAACACCAGTTCACTTATCCAAATAAAGGGAATATATCGGGGTTTTAATGGTTAATCAGATATCAGAAGACCCCAAAACAGAAAAAGAATTTTCGATTGAGATAATGTTTATTATTTTTCTCATTTTTATTGGGTTTTTCTTTCAAAATCTTGCCTTTAACGAACTAAAACAAGCGATGTTTATATATGAATATCATCAGGTTAAAGATTGGAAAACAGTTAAACTGTCTGATGATTTATTTGAGTTAAAATATAATCATTCAGGAATGAATGCACGTAAAGAAACCCCAACATTTTCAATTTATGACCCTCAACTCAAAAAATATGTCATAAAAAAACAATATTCATATCTTCAGGCAAATCTTATCTATGATGCTCAATCTATATACCCTTTAAATAGTAAGACAACATATAAGTTAGATCATGCGCTATTTATAACCACCGATCAAAAAAGTGTAGTTGATCCAACCAGACCTATTATACTTTTTGTACGAGGAGAATTATTACTTGAAGATGGTCATGTTTTAACAGTTCAGGCGAATGATTATTTGCCATCATCAAAAGCCAAAGCTAAAATTCAATTGCAACGTCAATTATTCTTCTTTTTTATACCAACAAATATTTTATTCGCAACACTTTCAGTGTTTTTTTGTTTATACCAAAATTTCAAGGAAGATGGGGTGGATATCATCTGCTTTGCAATGACAGGTATTGCACTTTTTTATCTAGGATTTATCTCTATTTCTAAAGTCATTATTCCATGGATGAAGTTGACTTAATCATTTATGAAAATAAAAAACCCGCCTAAGCGGGTTTTCTTAACTCAATTCAAGCTATTACAGACGAACCAATTCCACAATTTTCTCAGCCAATTCTTCTGCTGTGTCCTGAGCAAAAGTAACATCCGTACCTTGCTCAACATCTGTTACAACCACGACACCTGTCTGACGCAACAAAGCAACCTGTTCAACTGTTAAACCTGCTTTAGCGATTGCCACTACACCTTGTTGAATCAACAAACTTTCAAGTGCTTGTGCTTGCTCCAATGCTTTAGTAGTCACCGTTACAGCAGCAGGTTTCTGACCTAAACGTGCAGCACGTGCTTCCGCAGTCACAGGCTCATCATGTGCAGCCCATTCCACTGCCGCCTCAACCATACCTGCGCCAACCGTCACGTTGCTTAAACGATCAATGAAGATAAAAGAACCTGTATAACGGCTGTCCTGATAACGGTCAAACAATACGGGTGCATCAAACTCGATTTCAACATCTGCAATTGCATTTAGATCAAGTTGATCGACCTGAGTTTTTTCCAAAGTATTCACATTGGTACGGTAGTTAATTTTCTCAACTTTCGCAGGCACAGTTTGTGTACCAATTTTGATGTTATATAACTTACCGACCACCAAAGGCTGGTCTGCCATCCACACCACGGTTGCACGTACAGAACGTGATAAAGATGGTTGCTCACCTGCTTTCACCAAGACATTACCACGTGAAACGTCGATTTCATCATTCAACGTTAAGGTTACTGCTTGACCTGCAATCGCATGATCCAGATTGCCATCAAAGGTCACTATTTCTTTTACCGTCGATTTCTTACCTGAAGGTAAGGCAACGATTTCATCACCCACTTTCACAGAACCCAAAGCAATCGTACCGCAGAAACCACGGAAGTCGAGATTTGGACGGTTGACATATTGCACAGGAAAACGGAATTCATGTGCGCTGGTATCACGCGAAATTTCAACAGTTTCCAAAGTTTCCATCAAGGTTTGACCCTTGTACCATGGTGTATTTGCAGACTTGTTGACGACGTTATCACCGTTCAACGCCGAAATTGGCGAGAAAATGATATTGGCAGGCTTACGATCGCCCAATTGGTTGACGAAAGTATTGTATTCGTCCTGAATTTCGTTGAAACGTGCTTCAGAGAATTCAACCAGATCCATTTTATTGATCGCAACCACAATATTACGAATACCGAGCAGGCTCGCAATATACGTATGGCGACGGGTCTGGGTTTGTACGCCATATCGCGCATCAATCAAAATAATCGCAAGGTCAGCCGTAGATGCACCAGTCGCCATGTTGCGGGTATATTGCTCATGCCCCGGAGTATCGGCAATAATGAACTTACGTTTTTCTGTGGAGAAATAACGATACGCAACATCAATGGTAATCCCCTGCTCACGTTCAGCTTGCAGACCATCTACAAGTAACGCCAAGTCAGGTGCATCACCTGTCGTACCGACTTTTTTAGAGTCACGCGTCACGGCTTGTAATTGATCTTCATAGATCAATTTTGAATCGTAAAGCAAACGACCAATTAAAGTCGATTTACCATCATCCACATTACCGCAAGTTAAGAAGCGTAATAAGTCTTTATTTTCGTGCTGTTTTAAATACGCCAAGATATCTTGGCTAATCAATTCTGATTGATGAGACATTGCTCAAAGCTCCACATATTCTTTAGAAATCGGTTTCTTTTAATCCCCCTGTATCCCCCTTTTTCAAAGGGGGAAATTCTCCTCTCTTTTCTAAAGAGAGGTCGGGAGAGATTCTTAGAAATAACCTTCCTGCTTTTTCTTTTCCATCGAGCCAGCTTCATCATGGTCGATCATACGACCTTGACGCTCAGAACTCGTTGCCAAAAGCATTTCCTGGATAATTTCAGGCAATGTGTCTGCTGTAGACTCCACCGCACCTGTCAATGGATAACAGCCTAAAGTACGGAAACGTACCGATTTCATTTGTGGAACTTCACCTTCTTTCAGGCGCATACGTTCATCATCCACCATGATCAGCGTGCCATCACGTTCAACCACAGGACGTTCAGCAGCCAAATACAATGGCACTAAAGGAATGCTCTCTTGGTAAATATATTGCCAGATATCCAGCTCGGTCCAGTTCGACAATGGGAATACGCGAATGCTTTCGCCTTTGTTCACTTTACCGTTATAAAGATTCCAAAGTTCAGGACGTTGATTTTTTGGATCCCAACGATGTTTTGAGTCACGGAAAGAGTAAACACGCTCTTTGGCACGAGACTTTTCCTCGTCACGACGCGCACCACCAAATGCAGCATCAAACTGATATTTATCAAGTGCTTGTTTTAAGCCTTGAGTTTTCATAATGTCGGTATATTTTGAGCTACCATAATCAAATGGGTTTACATTGGCATCTTTACCTTCTTTATTTTGATGCACAATCAAATCAAATCCGTGTTGTTTTGCCATATTGTCACGGAATGCAATCATGTCTTTGAACTTCCAGCCTGTGTCGACATGCAACAGTGGGAATGGAAGTTTAGCAGGATAGAATGCTTTTAAAGCAAGATGCAGCATAACCGCTGAGTCTTTCCCGATCGAGTAAAGCATGACTGGGTTTTCAAACTCAGCAGCAACTTCACGGATAATATGAATACTCTCAGCTTCAAGCTGTTTGAGATGAGTAAGTCTTTCCTCAGATATAGACATTGACAGCACCAGCTCACAAAAAGGTGTACTTATTACACATATTAAAATTTATATTCATTATAATGATTTACACTTGAGTTCTTTTGCTTGTTTTTTTATATTGATATATAAAAACATCATAAACAAAATACTTGAGTTCATTATGACCGCACAGATTATACCTCTAGAAGAAATTAATTTCGAACAATGGCTTCCACTTTGGCAAGGTTATTTAAACTTTTATAAATCACAACTGACAGATGAACAAATAAGATTATCTTGGAAGCGCATCACAAATCCTGAACAAGCAGATATGTTTGGTTATGCGATTCAAATTGAGGGTCAAGTGGCAGGTTTTGTGCACTTAATTTCCCATATGAGTATGTGGACAGATTTACCTTATTGCTATTTACAAGATTTGTATGTCAATGAGCAGTTTAGAAATCAAGGTTTAGCACGTCAACTGATTGAACATAGTTATAGCGTCTGTGCTGGAAAATTTGATCGTATTTATTGGCTGACTCAAGAATCCAATATCACAGCTCAATATCTATATGATCGTATCGCCAACAAAACAGGGTTTATTCAATATAAAAAGGCATTATAAAAATGATTTTGAATTTTTTATCTATAAATTCTTGCTTTTATACGGCTAAATCAAAATAAAAAAAGCTTATCTCTGGAGATAAGCTATAAAAACGATTAGAAATATAATTTAGCGATTATATTCCTAATGGTAGGAATACTTCTTTATGGTCAGAAAGAAGTCTTTTCATATTAAGCGATCTATTTTTTTCATCTACTCCCTAAATAGGGATATAAATTCAAAATATTAAAAAAAAGCCTATTTTTTCAAATAGGCTATAAAACGATTAAAAATATAATATTTAAATTATATCTTTAATGGTAGGAATTACTTCTTTATGGTCATTTAAAGAAGTCTTCACAGTTTAAATGACTTTAGCTCTGCCAAGTATCCCTGAGTTCAGGTATTTCTTGGCATTTAATGAACAATTAATAACCAAAAATTGCTTTATCTAAAGGAATTTCCACACCAACCGATGCACCTGCATCATTCCCTTGATGATCTGAATCACTTACCCAAGCATTAATTTTTAAAGGCACAGTCGGTTTTAAATAATGTGTCCAAGTTAAATCAAGTGCTTTAATTTTATCATCTTCTGGGAAAGCGACATTGGTTAAACGATTTGATTGATTTACTTTAGCAAAAATCGCACGACCACTTAGACGATTCATAAGATCAAAGCGAATGTCACCACCGACTGAGACCATTTCACCATCGCCACCCATCGCATGACCTAAAGAAAAACCATGCTGATAATATCCATCTTTATAAATGTGATGGTTATAAGAAATGCCTTTTGCATCACCATTTGTTTCGGTGTTCGCCCATTCAGCATAAACTTGGAATGGCATATCTTTATAAGATGAAGAATAATCTGCACCCGCTAAATACATTTTTTTAGAGGGTAATAAACCAGCTTCATCTTCACCAATAAATTGCCCATACAAGCTCATCGGAACATTAGCCAATTGTTGTAAATTCAAACGAGCATCAAAACCTGCCAATTGGTTTGATGCATTTCCTTCTCCTGAACAGCCTTGTGCATTACATTCGTTATCTTTACCAACAAAAGCATTCCAGTAAGCTTTTGCACTCCCAGGCTGACCTTCACCATCAATTTGGAAAGTACGTGATGCACCTAACTCTAAATAAGGTAAAGGCTGTGCAGTTAAACGTAAACCCACTAAATTCGTATCTGGTACTGCTTTATAATCATCTAAGCGACCTACAAATGCTTGATATTGCCAAGGTCCAATCCAAGACAACCATTTCGATTCAAAGGCATTTTGTTCCGCACGTTGTGCAGTAAAGCCATAAACAGGACGACTGGCATCACCACGAATCAAACTACCATCATGTCCAGGTCCCCAATACGTTGGAATTTGACCTGCAATGACCCATTGGTTGAATAATTTTCCTGCAAGATAAGAACCTTCAACGTTCACATCTTGTCCATTATCAATTTGCGGGTCTTTCTCACCAGTTACACGTAATTTCGCATCCCAGTTTTCACCACCTGCATTCAACTCCAATGAAGCAGCATATTGTGCTTTTTGGTTATCACCAAAAGCTTGTGGAATATTTTTTTGATCTGTTTCAGCAAATAAACCAACTTTTGCCATTTGGTTATCTGCTTTTAATGCATTTTGAATCGAGTCAATCACTTTTTGTTGTGTATTGTCAGAAACTTTTGCTTGAGATAAAGCGCGCTGAATTTCATCACCACTCATTGGCCAAGTTGATGTGCTAATTTGAATCACACCTTGTTGATTTAACCAGTTTAAATCTGTACGAATATCTTCATTATTGAGCACTAAACCTTGTGCAAAAACGGGCAAAGACAAACTTGCTAACACGGCAGCATATAAGGATTTCTTTAAAAACATGCGCATTTATTCTCTAGACATTGCTGCGCTCCACCTTAGTTTTTTTCACATTTTTTTTCAATGGTGAAACTGTTTTATTACAATATTTTAACAAGTATCATAAAAAGCTCAATTAATATTGAGTTCTCTACGCTCAATCTATAAATCTAATTGAGTAAAATATAATGATAGGTATAAAAATAATGTTAACCGAGAAATTTAAAATGAAGAAGAAAATGCACCTTTGGGTACTATTTTTAATTTTACTGACAACGCAACAAAGCTTCGCTGTGCCAGCTTCTAATGCGTCTATTGAAGAACTCTTAAAAATCACAAAAACGGAACAACTTATTGAGCAAACTCAAAGCCAAGTTCTCCCTGTCATGCAAGAAAGTATGAATCAATCTCTTGAAGCACAAGGTGTCAAAATAACAGATAAGGAAAAAACTAAAATAGACCAGTATTTAAAAGAAAGTAATACATTGATCTTAAATGAACTGAACTGGAAAACGCTGAAAGGCGATTTTATTCAAATTTATGCAGACACATTTGACCAAGAAGAAGTCGATGGCTTGATCGCTTTTTATAAAACACCTGTGGGACAATCAACAATTGAGAAAATGCCTTTAGTGATGAATAAATCAATGCAACTCATGCAAGTTAAAATACAACAATTAATACCTAAAATTATGAATAATTTAGATAAAAACCTAAAATAGACCTCATAAAAAAGCCGCTGAGTTCAGCGGCTTTTTCTTGCATAGCAAAAAATTAGTTTTTGTGACGCATATGTGGGAACAAAATCACATCACGAATACTCGGTGCATTAGCAAATAACATCACCAAACGGTCAATCCCGATGCCTTCACCTGCTGTCGGTGGCAGACCATATTCAAGTGCTTCAACGAAGTCTGCATCATAATGCATCGCTTCATCATCACCTGCATCTTTTTCAGCAACCTGTGCTTGGAAACGTTCCGCTTGATCAATCGGGTCATTTAACTCAGAGAAACCATTTGCCAACTCACGACCGCCAATGAAGAATTCAAAACGATCTGTGATATGTGGATTGTCATCATTACGACGTGCTAATGGTGAAGTTTCCGCAGGATATTCAGTAATGAAAGTCGGTTGACGAAGTTTAGTTTCAACAGTTTCTTCAAATACGATGGTTTGCAACTTACCTAAACCAAAACCAGGTTTCACTTGCTCTTTCAGTTCATTTTTAACGAAGTCTGCAAGAAAATCACGATCACCGACATTTTCAGAAGTGAACTGTGGATTGTTCTCAAGAATGGCATCAAACATTGAAATTTTCTTGAATGGACCTTTGAAGCTATATACTTCTTCGCCATAAGGAACATCGGTTGAACCCAAAATATCAATTGCCAGTTTTTCCAGCATATTTTCAGTCAATTCCATCAAATCTTTATAATCTGCATAAGCTTGATAGAATTCGATCATGGTAAATTCTGGATTATGACGTGTTGAAACCCCTTCATTACGGAAGTTACGGTTAATTTCAAATACACGTTCAAAACCACCAACAACCAAACGTTTTAAGTAAAGCTCAGGTGCAATACGTAAAAATAATGGCATATCCAATGCATTATGATGTGTTTCAAATGGACGTGCAGACGCACCACCTGGAATCACATGCATCATTGGCGTTTCGACTTCCATATAGCGTTCATTGGTCAAAAATGCACGAATACCTGCAACCACTTTGGCACGGATTTCAAAGGTTTTACGTGTTTCTTCATTCACAATTAAGTCTAAATAACGTTTACGATATTTTGCTTCTGTGTCAGATAAACCATGAAACTTGTCTGGAAGAGGACGTAAAGACTTAGTTAATAACTCAAAATGTTCGATATGAACATATAAGTCACCCTTACCAGAACGACCAATATACCCTTCTACAGCAATAATATCGCCAAGGTCTAAGCTCTTAATCGTTTCTAATACTTCTGGTGCAAGCTCTTTACGTGCAACATAAAGTTGAATACGCCCAGTCATGTCTTGGATCACAATAAATGACCCACGATTCAACATTACACGTCCTGCAACTTTTACATATACATGTTCGCCAGCTTCGATTTGTTCTTTAGTTTGATCAGCGAATTGATCTTGTAAGTCTTGTGCGTAATGCTCACGCTTAAAGGTATTTGGCCATGGGCTAACACCTGTTTCCTTGGCGTGATCTTGAATTTGCTTTAACTTGGCATGACGCTGTGCAATTAAATCGTTTTCGGAAATGTGTTGTTCAGAAGTCGATTGAGCGTTATGTTGCGTCATCTCTGCCTCAAATTTTAATCAATAAACGGAAGTTGCATAGCATAGCAGATTTACAACATAATAAGCAGCATACAATCACAGCTATTTCTAATTAAAGCCAAATTAAGCATCAAAACTCTATGTTAAAATTCAATTTTATTCTTATTTTACTCTTTTCTTTTTGTCCATTTAGTTTTGCTACTGAACACGATAACCACATTCAAACACTTTCTTCTGAGCCGAATATACGTACTTTAAAAATCATTGAACATACCAATTTAGATACACAAAATTATATTTGGCAATTTGAACTCACGCTAAATACTCAGGAAAAAACGATTACTTATACTTTATTGAACCCTAGCCCCAAATGGACAGTTTTAAATCAACGAGCTTCCGAACTTGCTCAAAACTATACTTATGAAAAACTCGAAAACTTAAATCAAAGCGAAAATAAAAATGCAAATAATGACCCAACAATTCAATCTTTGCCTGTTTATCACCTGAATATACGTTTTCCTCAAGGCATTGCTTGGAAAAAACAACCCCGTTTTCAACGCTTAGCAGATGCCTCAGCAAGACTGTGCAAACTTCAGCCAAATGATGCAAACTATGAAAGTGCAGTTATTCATAAAAATCGTAGTTATACCTTTAACACACAGCTTTATATGCATGCGAATGGTCAAGTAAATTATGTTGATTTACTCAATCCATCTTCTAACCCACAGCTAAATCAACTGATTTACAAAGAATTAATTTCTTCACAATTTCAACCTTTTAATGAAAATGGAGTTCCAGCAAGCTTTAAAGCAGAACAACCTATATTATTAGTATGCCCAGATTAATAAACAACCAAGAATTCTGCAAAATAGAAAGTTTTGAACATCTGTCTTAGACCAAAATCTAACTATTTTTTTTAAACATGATGCGTACAATAATTCAAGAAATAGTTGAAAAGTAAACTATCCATATAATCCACCTATCTTTGCGAATAAAGACAGTTTTAACTGATAAAAGAATATGTATATGTCAAAAATATTATTTATGCATGGATTGGATTCTTCACGAGATTCAACCAAATTCCATGCTTTAGATGCAGCACAAAAATACTGTATTGATATTGATTATCGTAATTTAAATTACGATACCGTGGCACATTTATATCAAGATATTATTCAAAAAATTCAACCTAAAATTATTATTGGTCATAGTTTAGGTGGCTATTGGGCTTTGAAAATGTCACAGTTATTTCGTATTCCTGCCATTATTGCCAATCCAAGTCTACGACCTGACTTTCGTACAGACTATCATCCAATTACAGAACATGATTTAGAACATGACATTCCACAAACAGCTTATATTGAATTAGGCGATGAAATTTTAGATATGTATCAAACATCAAGCATACTTGAATCCTATATGCACGTTGAAATGATGCAAGGTGGACATCATCGTTTGGCACTACCCGAAAACTTAAATCGCATGCTTGAATATATGCAAAAAACATTTTCTATATAAAAAAAGCCTTGTAAAACAATCTTTACAAGGCTTTTTTTTGATTTTTTTACTTAAGCAGCAACTTCTGGCTTAGATTGCTCATCTAAAACAGACCAAATATTTAAACCTAAATCACCATGTAAACCTTTTAGATCAAGGAAAATACTGGCACCTAACACCGTATGATTACATTTTGTCATCAGTTGTTTTACAGCTTTTAGTGTTCCGCCAGTTGCTAAAACGTCATCAACAATCATCACTTTTTGTGGCTGAATATCTGCTGACATTTCCAAGCGATCTAAACCATATTCTAAGCTATAGCCCACTCCAACCACAGGAGGTGGTAATTTTCCAGCTTTACGTACCAATAACAAACCTTTGCCTGTACGTTGTGCCAATAAACTTGCCAATACAAACCCACGTGCTTCTACAGCAACAAAGCTATCTACTTCAGCCAATTGTGCTTCTGGAATACTTGCAACTAATGCATCAGTCAAAGCTTCAAGATTTTTCATGAATAGTGGTGTTAAATCATAAAAACAAATTCCAGGTTTTGGAAAATCTTGGACAGTACGAATGTGAGACCACAAAGCTGTAGACTTGTTCATAAAGGGAGACTGTAAAATGAAATAATGCTGATATTCTAGCCTGAACCCTACTTTTTTAAAAGCAACTAACACAATGAAAATAAAATCTATTTTTGTAAGTTATTGAATTTACTCATACCATTTATTTAATAAATATTAGCTATATTTTAGTTGAATATTATTATAATAAAAAATACAGAAAAACACTCTTAGACCTTGGTCTAAAATGAGAATTTTCCAATTTTTTATAGACATACTTAGGCTATTTACAAATCCAATTTTTTAAATAGATATTTATTATCTTTAAAAAAATTAAATTAAAACAAAAAATGATTAAAAAAATATTAAAAATCTGATGCTCATAAGTATTTTGTCAGACAATCATGCTATAAATTTGCCCAAACAACATTGCTTTTGTCCTACTCTGCCATTCAGCTTTGCAATTAGTTGGGTAAACTCCAATATTTACTTTACATTCGTTATTGAACTGCGTAAAAATTTATTTGAATATGTACCTATTGCAATGCATATCACTAGAGTCAATGTAGTAGCAAGATTTTTGACTGACAGCATACATACGCCATCTGTCAGATTTTGGAGAGTTAGATGAAAAAATATCAATGCATCGTTTGCGGTTGGATTTATGACGAAGCAGAAGGATGGCCGCAAGATGGCATCGCAGCAGGTACAAAATGGGAAGACATTCCTGATGATTGGACATGCCCTGACTGTGGTGTTTCTAAAGCTGACTTCGAAATGGTAGAAGTATAATCGTTACATGAAAAGACCATGTCCACATGGTCTTTTTTACATTATTGATAATATTAAAATAGGATGGAGAATCATATGCAACCAGTCGTCATCGTAGGTTCAGGAATGGCAGGTTATACCCTAGCAAGAGAATTCCGTAAATTAAGCACAGAACAAGAGCTTGTGATGATTTGCGCAGATGATGCGGTGAATTATGCAAAACCCACCCTTTCCAATGCGCTTGTTGGAAAAAAAGCACCTGATCAAATTGGTTTAGGTGATGCTGAAAAAATGGCAACACAACTCAATATGCGGATCGAAAAAGAAACGTGGGTTAAATCAATTGATGCAGAAAAACACCAACTCACGCTTGAAAAAGATGGAGAAACCTCTATTCAAGCGTACTCAAAGCTCATTTTAGCTGTCGGTGCAAATCCTATTCGTCTTGCGATTGCAGGTGATGGCAGTGATGATATTCATGTTGTAAACTCTTTGATTGATTATCGTGCATTCCGTGAAAGCTTAGACAATTGTGCAACAGGTGACTGTGCTGATAAACGTGTCGTTATTTTAGGTGCGGGCTTAATTGGCTGTGAATTTGCCAATGACTTACAAAATACAGGGCATCAAGTTACAGTGATTGACTTAGCTGCTCAACCTTTAGGTCGTTTATTGCCAAGTCATGTAGCAAACGCATTTAAACAAAATCTTGAAGAATCAGGCATCAAATTTGCATTAGGCACGACGGTTGAAAAAGTTTCAAAAGCTGATCGTGGTTATGTTATTTCTTTAGCAAATGGTCAATCTCTTGCTGCTGATGTCGTGTTATCTGCAATTGGCTTACAACCTAATCTAAATCTTGCTCAAACTGCCAATATTGCAACCAGTCGTGGCGTGATTACCAACACACTTCTTGAAACCAATCAAGCTGATATCTATGCAATTGGTGACTGTGCAGAAGTCAATGGTAGCTTACTTCCATATGTCATGCCATTAATGCAACAAGCACGTGCATTAGCAAAAACCTTAAGCGGTCAAACAACCAATGTACATTATCCAGCGATGCCTGTGGCTGTAAAAACGCCTACTGCACCGCTTACTGTTTTACCTGCACCTGTAGATGTTGAAGTCACTTGGGAGAATGAAGAGTTTGATGATGGTATGTTATCAAAAGCTACAGATACTGAGGGTACTTTACGTGGCTTTGTGCTTTTAGGCGCAACTGCGGGTAAACAACGTTTAGCATTAACCAAACTCGTACCTGACCTGATCCCAGCTTCAGTTTAAAAACGCTTAAATACAAAAGGATATTTTTCAAATATCCTTTTTAGGAAAATAAAAAATGAATAGCGCACTCCAACTACAAAGCTCTCCTTACACATCCTTTATGCAAGAAACCAAAGTCGACTTAGGCAATGGAATACAGTTGCATGTCGAAATGGGGGGAAATCCAGAGCATCCCACAATTTTGCTGATTATGGGTTTGGGTGCGCAAATGCTATTTTGGCCTGATTTTTTTTGTAAATCACTGATTGATCAAGGTTATCAAGTGATTCGTTTTGATAATCGAGATATTGGCTTATCCTCTAAAGTTCGCCATAAAGGTCCACGTTTAAATACCATGAAAATGATGGGGCGTTTTGCTTTTGGTTTACAAAATCAAGGAGCACCCTATAATTTATTTGATATGGCAGACGATGCTGCTTTACTCATTGAGCGCTTAGGACTGGAAAAAATCAACATTATTGGCGCTTCGATGGGCGGGATGATTGCACAAATTTTAGCAGCAAAATATCCTGAAAAAATTGAAAAAATTGGTTTATTATTTACCAGCAATAATCAGCCTTTACTTCCGCCACCATTTCCAAAGCAACTCTTTAGTCTAATAGGTAAACCTGAATCACATGATGAAGAAGGTATTATTAATCACTCTCTGAAAGTTTTTAAGACGATTGGTTCACCTGGTTATTTAAATCAAGTCGAAGCAATGCAGACAGCTCGTAAATTATATCAACGTAGTTATCACCCTGCGGGTGTACTTCAACAGTTTTTAGCAATATTATGTACAGGTTCATTGCTTAAATTGGATAAACAAATCCAAAAGCCAACACTCGTTGTACATGGTTCATGTGACCGTTTACTTCCTCCAAGTCATGGACGAGCAGTAGCAAAAGCAATTGAAGGCGCTAAGTTTGAATTAATTCAAGGAATGGGGCATGATATACCACCGCACTTTATTCCCCAGCTTAGTGGTTTATTTGCGCATCACTTTAAATCATAAACATTAGGACACTATGGCTGCATTACCATCCCTAAGACAGCTGTCATATCTAGTAACACTGTCTGAGACGTTGCACTTTACTGAAGCAGCGCGCCGTTCGTTTGTAACTCAATCTACCCTTTCAGGTGGAATCATGGAGTTAGAGCGTTTATTGGGTGGCGTACTCGTTGAACGTGATCGCCAAAATGTACGTTTAACCCCTCTAGGTGAACAAGTTGTCGCTCGAGCCCGTGTTCTACTCGCCGATGCTCAAGACTTAATGCGTTTGAGTCGTGAAATGAGTGAGCCTCTCACAGGTGATTTGCATCTTGGCATTATTCCAACAATTGCGCCTTTTATTCTTTCACAATTGTTAGAGGAAGTGCATAAGCAACTACCAAAAATTCAATTGCATTTGCATGAAGCTCAGAGTGAAAAAATTGTAGAAAAACTTGAACATGGTAATTTGGACATGATCATGTTGGCTCTCCCTTTTGATACTCGCGGTTTAAAAGTCGCAGAGATTGCAAAAGAGAGTTTATTTTTAGTTTGCAACAAAGCAGATCAAAATGCTCTCAATGCACGCTCATTAGACGATTTAGATCTCTCTCACTTGATGCTTTTAGAGGAAGGTCATTGTTTACGTGACCATACTTTAAGTGCCTGCCCGATTGGCGAGCGTAAAAATGATCATCGTTTAAAAGCGAGCTCATTACCTACACTCGTAGAAATGGTCAATTCAAACTTAGGTTTTACGTTATTGCCTGAAATTGCTGTACATACGCATATGTTAAAAAGCAATGATCAGTTAGTCACCAGACCTATTGAGAATGCCCCTGCTCGTACACTTGCTTTAGTCACACGTAAAAGCACGCCATTACAAAGTGAGTTTGATGTATTGGTGCAAATTTTACAGAAAATCATTGCTGTTGAATTGCACTGATTTTAAATTGATTTTTATGTTAAAAATACAATATCAGTAATAAAAATGGAGCCTTATGACTCCATTTTTTTATGCTTTAATTTTATTTAAAAGCATCAATCAAAACTTGTTGTGCATTATGTAAGGCTTCACCTTCTTTCGGTTCAGCACGCACCCATGTCCCATCCCCTTGCAATAACCATGCTTGTTGATTGTCTTGCAAATAGTTCAGTAAGCCCTGTTGATAAATTCGTTTTTTCAAAGCAGGATCTTCGATTGGGAAGCAAACTTCAACGCGATTAAATAAGTTGCGATCCATCCAATCCGCACTTGAACAATAAATACGTGGGTTGCCATTATTACCAAAGCAATAAACACGCGTATGCTCTAAGAAACGCCCTACAATTGAACGTACACGGATATTTTCAGATAAATTTGGTAAGCCCGGACGCAGACAACAAATTGAACGAATAATTAAATCAACTTGTACCCCAGCTTGCGATGCTTCATAAAGTTTGTTAATGAGTTGAACTTCAGTTAATGCATTCACTTTGACAATAATCTGTGCAGGCTTTCCTACTTTTGCATTGGCAATTTCTTCATCAATATAAGCAACGAGTTGCGCATGTAACGTAAATGGCGCATGTAAAAGTTTCTTCAACTTTGCCATTTTACCCATTCCAGTTAACTCTTGGAAAATACGATGTACATCTTCACACAGCTCTTTATCTGTAGTGAGTAAGCCATAATCTGTATAAATACGTGCATTGGTCGCATGATAGTTTCCTGTGCCTAAATGCACATAACGAACGAGTTTATTATTTTCACGGCGTACCACCAAAATCATTTTGGCATGGGTTTTATAACCCACAATACCATAAACCACCACTGCCCCAGCTTCTTGCAAAACATTTGCAACGGCAATATTTGACTCTTCATCAAAACGTGCACGTAACTCAATTACAGCGGTCACTTCTTTACCATTACGAGCAGCTTCGGCAAGTACTTGTACAATTTCAGAGTCTGCACCACTACGGTATAAGGTTTGTTTAATTGCAAGGACTTGTGGATCACGTGCAGCTTCACGTAATAAATTGATCACAGGTGCAAAAGATTCAAAAGGATGATGTAGTAGAATGTCTTGCTTTTGCATTGCTGCAAAAATATTTTCTGTCTTTTTTAATACTTTAGGAATCGCAGGAATATGTGCATCATAGCGCATATGTGGGCGTTTAAAATTTGAAACCAAACGCGCCAAATTGACAGGTCCATCAACTTTATAAAGTTGTTCTTCTTCTAAATCAAACTCATCTAGCAAATATTCGTAAATATGTTTTGGGCAATTTTCAGTGACTTCCAGACGCACTGCACGACCAAAACGACGAGAGCTTAATTCACCTTTTAATGCTTTTGCTAAGTCTTCGACATCCTCATTTAATGCCAAATCAGCATTTCGTGTGACACGAAATTGATAACAACCCGTTGCCGTCATCCCAGGAAAAAGGTCAGAGACATGTTCATGAATAATGGCAGACAACATGACAAAATGCTCTTTGCCACCTGTTAACTCATCAGGCAAACGCACTACACGTGGTAAAGAGCGTGGTGCAGGAACAACAGCAAGATCAATTTGACGTCCAAAAGCATCTTTTCCTTCAAGTGTCACAATAAAGTTTAAACTTTTATTGACTAAGCGTGGAAATGGATGCGCAGGATCGAGACTAATTGGAGTTAAAACAGGTGCTACTTGTTCTTGGAAGTATTTTTTAATCCATGCTGATTGGGCTGGTGTTAACTCGCCACGGCGTAGAAAACAAATATCTTCTTCACGTAATTTTGGAAAAATTTCTTCATTTAAAATACGATATTGACGCTCAATCGCAGCATGTGCAGTTTTAGAAATAGATTCTAAAACTTGTTTTGGTGTTAAGCCATCAGGACTACGACTTTCATTGCCTAATGTTAACTGTTCCATCACCCCAGCAACACGAATCTCAAAAAACTCATCCATATTACGTGAAAAAATTAATAGAAAATTCATCCGATCCAATAAAGGATGTAAAGGGTCAACCGCTTGTTCTAATACACGTAAATGAAAATCTAAAATAGATAATTCACGGTTAATATAGCGTTCATTATAAGTATATTCAGCTGGAGTATTATTTACTGCGCTATTCATGCAATTCGCCTGCATTTAAAAATCTTTCTATTAGTATGCTTCAATTTTGTGACAATTTCATAAAAAAAAGTGCAAAAAATGCACTTTCCTCTCATAAAAAATACTTTATTTACATATTTTTATCTTTAGTCAGGAATCCGTGTTGCGCGCATATATTTCAAAATAAGTCCTTTACGATAATTGAGCTTACGATCTTCAGGATGTTCTTGATAATACTTCGGGTTCGTCAAGATAGCAGCTAAAAATGCAGCTTGTTCACGTGTTAAGCTTTTTGCACTTTTGCCATAATAATGTCGTGTTGCAGCTTCAACCCCATAAATATGATCGCCAAATTCAACCGAATTCATATAGACTTCTAAAATCCGTTGTTTCGACCACATGCGCTCCATCATAATGGTTGCAATGGTTTCTTGTCCTTTTCGAATATATGAACGGCGATTATAAAAGAATAAGTTTTTTGCGAGTTGTTGTGAAATGGTTGAGCCACCTGCAACAACTTTTTCTTTTTTTATATTGCGTTCTAGTGCGTTTTCAATACCATCCCAGTCAAAACCATGATGGTCTACAAATTTTGCATCTTCCGCAGCAACAATGGCATGTTTAAAATTATCACTAATTTCATCATAATTTTGCCACTGATGTTGAATCGGTTTAAAATCTGATAAATAAGTCCAACGCATAAACATGGTCGTCTCAACATCATGCGTACGCCAATAGACCAAACTCGAGAAAATCCAAAGTTGAATCATGATAAGAATACTGACAATGATTAACAAAGTTCGAACAATAAAGGCTTTCATGTCAGTACCTTACTCCTGAATTTTTTAAAATTCATGCTAAGCTTAAATAAATAAGAATGCACAGAATATAATGTTATGTCAGAAATGCAACAACCTTTCCAAGTTGAACCCCGTCAGCCGATCGGAAAAATCACCTTATTCCTGATTATCATCAATGTGAGCTTGTTTGCTTGGCAAATTCTTTCAGGTGTGAGTATTACTGACCCCACAACTTTAGATGCCTTACGTTGGGGTGCGGATTATGCACCTTTAACCTTTTTAGAAGAACCCTACCGTTTATTTAGCAGCATGTTTTTTCATTTTGGCTTAATGCATTTAGGCTTTAATATGTGGGCATTATATATTTTTGGCGATGTCGCAGAAAAAACCTTTGGCAAATTTTATTTTCTTGGGCTATATCTACTTGCTGGCTTGATGGGTAGTTTGCTCAGTGGCTATCTGGATATTCGCAATAGTTATGCTTTGTTGCAACATGCTGACCCAAGCTTAATTCCTCGTGTTTCTGCGGGTGCATCTGGCGCAGTGATGGGATTAGGAGGAGCTTTAACCTTACTGTCTCTTTTCCCCCCTACAGCAACGCAAAGATTTATTTTAGATAAAAAATCGCTGTTAACAATTTTAGCTGTCAACCTTGCCTTTGGTTTCTTTACGTCTGGCATCAACAATGCTGCACATATTGGCGGCATGATCATGGGTGCTGTTTTGGCATTGTTATGGTATTTCACTCAGCGTCAGCAAGCCAAGCCAATGTTGAATTTCGTCATTTTAATTATTGGACTCGTGATGACTTATAGCTTCTATTTATATTGTCAACACTTGGTTGAGCCACTGACTCCTCTTTGGCAAGAAGCTGTAGCACAAATGCGTAGTCAGTTAAATTTTTAAATTCATTAGACAAAATACGCATTCCCATTTAAAAACCCATTTTACTAAACAGCAAAATGGGTTTTATTTGATTAAAAAAATTTATTAGCTTAATTCTCGCAAACTTTGTAAAGGTGGAATCTCTGATAAATAACTCAAACGATAACGCCCAATCAAAGCACACAACACAGCCATGACGAGCGGTAGCATTAACCAGATCTCCCAATGCAACTGCACAGCCATCTCCATACGATAACTCACAATCGCACTGATCACTTCTGCAAAAATACAAGCAACAAGTCCTGACAATAAACCAATCAAGCCGATCTCTAAACTCATCATATTTTTCAGTTGTCGTTTAGAACTTCCAAAAGAACGTAACAAAGCCACTTCTCTTTTTCGTTCATCCATCAACAAGTTGATACAAGCAATCAGAACCAAAAAACCTGAAAGACTGACTAAAGCTGCCAGTACCGTGACAATTTGCACCAAAACAGAAACTAAGCGTTTAATTTCATCAAAAATCAAAGAAACATCAATAAAAACAGTATTGGAAAACTGTTGAATTAAACTGACCATTTTAGTTTTTTCAGTGGGTGGCACATAAAAACTTCCTAAATAACTACCTGCATTTTCATCCAAAGTTTTTGGTGTAAAAATAAAGAAAAAATTTGGGCTGAAGCTTTGCCATTCAACTGTACGTAAGTTCACAACTTGTGCTTGTAAACGTCCTTCAGGCAAAGTAAAGGTCAGACGATCACCAATTTTAATACCTAATTCTTCAGCCAGTTTTGCTTCAACAGACACTTGTCCAACTTGACTCAGTTTTGCCTCACCTGAAACAATCACATTATCTTGTGGATATTGATCTGTCTGCGTAAGGTTTAACTCTCGTCGCAATGAATTACTTTTTTTCACCAATTCTTCAGAAAAAGCCTGATCATTTTTGGCAACCAAACGTCCTTTCACATTGGGATATAAAGGGGTACTTTTCCAGTGCTGTTGCGCTAATTGCTGCTTAAATGCGTCAAGCTCAAAAGGCGGCAAACCATAAATAAATTGATTAGGTGTACCTTCTGGCAATTGTTGTTGCCAACGCTCTAACAAATCGGTTCTAAGTACTGCTAAAACGGTAATCAGGCTTAGACCTAAAGCTAAAGCAGTAATTTGTAATGCAGTTTGTGACGGCGAGCGTACATAAGCAGACAGTTGATTCCGCATTGATTTTATGGCTTTTAGCGTCATCCAAACCACTGCATATAAAACAGCAGTCAAGCTAATTACCGCTCCCATCACTAGCCCAGTCAGCATGATATTTTCTGTTAGAACTAGACTGAAAATAATTAAACTGATGATGCCAAATGACATCATCAAAGCAATAGAGCGAGCGGATTTTTCTTGTTGGCGAATCACACGAATCGGTGGTGTATTAAGCAACTGCCATAGACTTGGCAAAATAAAACCAATTAAAACAATCGCACTGGTAAAAATCGCAATCGGCAATGGACCAATTAACATTTGTAGCAACGAAAATTGCAACTCCAAACTTGGGATCATCTGCAACATCAATTGCAATAATGAATAGCCCAAAACCAACCCCAAAGCACTACCAATCAACATTGCAATCAAAATCACAACTGCAAGTAAAGCCAAGTAAGTTCGGAAAATTTGCCCCTTACTCGCACCAACACAACGTAACAAAGCAATATGATCTTGGTTTTGTTGCACATAACGTTGACTGGTCAAAGCGATGGCTAAACCACACAGTAAAATTGTTAAAATGTTAGCAAGTTGTAGAAAAGTATCTAAATTTTCAATCGGTTTAAGCAGTCGCGTATTACCCTCTTCTGCACTACGCAGTCTTAAATTACTTTGATCTTCAGTCTCATTTGCATTGTTTTGCAGCACTTGAGCAGACTGGTTGGTTTGTGTATCACTTTGTGAACTTGTATCTTGTTTTTCTTGAGCTTTAAATTGTTTAAACCGCTGTTGATATTGAGCAATTGCAGATTCATCACCACTGAGCAAAAGCCGATATTCAATTCGACTGCCAATTTGAACTGCATTGGTTTGTGCAATGTCAGCTTGGTGAATGATAACCGTCGGTGAAAATGCAGAAAAACCGAGTTCTTGATTCGAGTCATGCGCAATGATGCCTGTGACTTTAAAATGCCCATCTGCGATTTGTACTGAATCGCCCACATTGACCTTAAGTAATTCTTGCGCACGTTTACTCAGCCAGATCCCGCCTTTCTGTAATTGTTTGGCAGGCTGAATTTTTAAATCACCACGCAAAGGAAATGCACCATCAATCGCCTTGACATTGACCATGACAAATTGATCATGCGTTGAAGCCATTGAACCAAACATCGTGACATGTGACTTCTTTAATTTTAATTCATTTGCCGACTCAAGCCACTTCGACTCAATTGGATTTGTATCACTTAATACCAAATCTGCGGCTTGCATTTTTGCCGCTTGTAACGTCACTGCCTGTTGCACTTGATCATTGCTAAACTTTAAAGCAGTCGTTGCACTGATTGCCAAACTCAAAGCAATTATTAACAAGTAAATCCCTGAATTGGCAAAACTCTGTCGCAATAAAGGCTTAAATAAACTCAACATGAGACAGCCTCAACGTGTGAAGGCTGCTGATGCTCAATCAATTGCCCATCTTTAAGTTCAAAGTGACGTTGGCATTGCTTGGCTAAATCAGCATCATGCGTGACCAAAACTAAAGTTGTTCCCATTTCTTGATTTAATTCAAACAATAACTGTTCAATTTCTTGTGCGGTATGTGCATCTAAGTTGCCTGTCGGTTCATCTGCAAAAATAATTTTAGGTGCTGAAATCAACGCTCGTGCAATCGCAATGCGTTGCTGTTCTCCACCTGACAACACTTTAGGTGTTTGCTGACTTTGTCGTTCCAAACCGACTTTTGCCAATAGTTTCAGTGCTTTTTGTTCAGCATCGGCATAGTGAAAATCTGGCTGTAAACGCAAAGGCAACATGACATTTTCAAGTGCAGACAAATGTGGTAATAATTGAAAAGACTGGAAAACAAAACCTATATGTTTTAAACGTACCAATGCGCGTTGTTCTTCATTTAAATGCGTGACTGATTCACCACAAACGGTTAATTGCCCTGAACTGGCTTGGTCTAGAGTGGCAAGGATTCCCAATAATGTTGATTTACCTGAACCTGAACGCCCAGTAATCGCAACTTGCTCGCCTGCTTGAATATTGAGATTTAAATTTTCAAAAATTGTAAGTGTTTGATGTGGAAGTTCAATCTTTTGTGTAAGTTGCTGTGCAGAAATGATCCCTTGTGGCATGATGGGAGAAGTTGAATTATCTTGAACCTTAGACATCATAAAGTACCCTATATGCATATCAAAAAATTGTTAAATTTGAAAATGATGAAAAAATTAACTCATTGTTTAATGTTTAGCATGATCTGTCTGTTACCTGTTAGTAGTTTTGCAAAAAGCATCATGATTTTGGGTGATAGTTTGAGTGCAGGCTATGGCATCAACCCGCAACAAGGTTGGGTCACTTTATTGCAACAGCGTCTTAATCAACAATTTCCAAAGCAACATAAGGTGATCAATGCCAGTGTCAGTGGAGAAACCACCAGTGGTGCTTTGGCTCGTCTACCTAAATTATTGCAAACACATCAACCGAATATTGTAGTGATTGAACTGGGTGGAAATGATGGTTTACGCGGTCAGCCACCACAAATGATTCAGAAAAACTTGGCACAAATGATTCAACAAAGTCAAAAAACCAAAGCCACTGTGATTTTATTGGGCATGAAAATCCCACCAAATTATGGCACTGCGTATAGCACCGCATTTGAAAATAATTACAAAGTATTAAGTCAGCAATACAAAGTAAAAATGCATCCTTTCTTTATGAATGGAATCGCAGGAAATAAAAGTTTGATGCAAAAAGATTTGATTCATCCTAATGCAGTTGCTCAGAAAATTTTACTTGATAATGCCTACCCACTGATAAAAGCTGCGCTGTGATTATTGTTATTTTTGAATAATTCTTCGCTATCTATTGGCTTTATTGAAATCACATCTGATCCTGAGTTTGTAACAATGTTGAAAATGTAAATAAACGTGCCAATAACTGATGAACATAAGCTAATTCAACGTCTTGTTCTGTAAATAAAATTCGATGTAACAAAGGTGCAATCACAATTTCAACAATCAATGAATTATCAATGGTTAACTCATCACGTTGCAACGCACGTACTTGAATCACATCCAATTGCTGAATTAAAAAGCCATAACATTTTCTCGCCAAAGGTGAATCAGTTGAAGCTAAAATATCACTCAACATACTACGCCCAACCGCAGAAGCATATTCTTCAATATATTGCTCAACCCAAGCATAGAGATCTTGTTTAAAACTGCCCAAATCTTCAGGCATGCTGTCTGGATGTAAATGATTAAAAGCAACATCAGCAAGCAATTGGGATAAATCACCCCAACGCCGATAAATCGTTGAAGGTGTCACGCCTGCATGAGCAGCAATCATTGGCACGGTCAATTCTGATGAATCATGCTCCTTCAATAAAGTCTGAACAGCCTCATGTACTGCTGTTTGAATCCGAGCACTTCGCCCACCAGAACGTAAACCTGTAACAACTTTTGTCATATGCAAATCACTACAAATTTATAAATAAAATCAGATCAAATACTTAGACGTTTTTGCAATTATTTAAAAAAAACACTAAAGCTAAATATTTGCGTTTAAGCCAAAATACGTTATAAAAGCAAATAAATTGCTTTTGTATGTGGCTTGATTATGAACAATTCCAATTTTAATCGTCAAGTGACTTCCTTTCAGCTCTCACCGCAAACTGCACTATACACACATACTTTTACGCTTATGCTTTTTATGGCTGCATCAAGTGCGCCAACGCCTTTGTATCGCCTTTATCAGCAATATTTTCATTTTTCTCCTGTTTTGCTTACTTTAATTTTTGCCACTTATGCTTTTACTTTATTGGCTACATTATTGATCGCAGGCTCACTCTCAGACTATATCGGACGTAAGCCTGTTATTTTTCTTGCATTGATTTTAGAAATCATTGCAATGATTATTTTTTATTCAGCTTTTAATATTGAAATGCTGTTCTTTGCACGTGCAATACAAGGCATCGCGACAGCTCTCGCAGCCTCAACATTTGGAGCAGCACTGCTCGACTTAAGTAAAATCCATGGTGCTCTGATCAATAGTATTTCACCAATGCTTGGTATGGCAGCTGGCATGTTTCTCTCGTGTCTAATGCTTCAATTTTCAACATATCCGCTTTTACTGATTTTTGAAATTTTCATTTTGCTATTTGCATCAAGTCTTTGTATCGCATATTTTAGCCCTGAAACCGTTGAACGCCGCATTGGTGCATTGACATCACTAAAACCTAAACTCACGCTTCCACCACAAGCAAAAAAAGCGCTATTCATCGTCAGCCCTGTAAATATTGCAATTTGGATGGTTAGTGGCTTTTTCTTATCCTTAATGCCTTCTTTATTGGCACTTTCTTTTAAAAACCCAAGTGTTTGGTTAAATGGCACAATGTTTATCACGCTTACTGTTTCAGGTGCCATTGGAATTTTATGTTTACGGCAAGCCAGAAATTTATCTATTCTTCTTACAGGTGCATTTAGCCTTATTTTGGGTGCCAGTATCATCCTCATCGGTATCCATCAAACTCAAGCCAGTTTATTATTTTTAGGTGCATGCATTACAGGAATTGGTTTTGGTACAGGTTTTATGGGGGCAATCCGTACTGTGATGCCACTCGCCCAACCTGAACAGCGTGCAGGTTTAATGGCAACTTTTTTTGTCGAAAGTTATTTGGCATTTAGCATTCCTGCAATCATTGCAGGCTACTTTGTAAACCATATCGGTTTGTTGTCGACTGCGAGTATTTATATTGCACTGATTATTTTCTTGTCGAGTATTGCCATGATTTTTAGTATAAAAAATAAAAAACATATATGAAAATCAAAGATATAAAAAAGACGCCGAAACGCCTTTTTTATTTTCCACTTAAATTTAAAAAATAATTAAGCTGGAATGTCACGTACTGAAGCACTACGAATCGCTTCTTTTAATGCTGCATAACCATGAATTGGTGGGAATTGTGGGAATTCACGAATCACATTTTCAGGCGCATCAAATAAGAAACCTTTGTCTGCTTCACCGAGCATCGTGGTATCGTTATAAGAATCACCTGCTGCGATCACACGATAATTCAAACCATGTAATGCTTTTACAGCTTCACGTTTTTGGTCTGGTTGACGTAGTTTATACGCTGTAATCATGCCATTTTCGTCAGTTTCTAATTTATGACAGAAAATTGTAGGCCAACCCAATTGTTGCATTAAGGGATGAGCAAACTCATAGAAAGTATCTGACAAAATGATCAGTTGAAAATGTGTACGCACCCATTCAACAAACTCTTTTGCACCTTCAAATGGTCCCATGTCTGCGATCACAGCTTGAATATCATTCAAACCTAAACCATGTTGTTTAAGAATATTTAAACGTTGTGTCATTAACACATCGTAGTCTGGAATATCACGAGTGGTTGCTTCTAATTCTTTAATGCCCGTTTTTTTAGCAAAATTGATCCAGATTTCTGGAACCAAAACACCCTCAAGATCAAGACAAACGATTTCCATGAGTTTTCCCTAATTTCAGTTTAAAATTTTGGCAGTATCATAGCATTAAAGTTTGACGATTTTGCTGAAAGTTTATAAATCTATTTTCTTCATAACCATAGGAATTAAATTGCTAAGTGAGCTAAACTATTTACATTAAAATGAAAACATTCTGAAAAATTTATATATATAGCTTCAAGCTAAAGCCAGAGGCACATCATGACCGTTATTCCTAGCATTGACCATGTCGATGCACTTGCCGCAGAATATGCAGATAAATCACCTTCTGAAATCCTTGCACTTGCCCTTGCCCAAGAAGGTGAAATCGCGATCTCCTTCTCAGGTGCTGAAGATGTCATATTGATTGACATGGCACATAACCTAGGTAAACCTTTTCGTGTCTTTAGCTTAGATACAGGACGTTTACACGCCGAAACTTATCAATTCCTTGAAACTGTACGTAAGCATTATGGTATTCAAATTGAAATCTGTTTTCCTGAAGCTGAAGTTGTACAAAAGTTAGTGAATGAAAAAGGCTTATTTAGCTTTTATCAAGATGACCATAAAGAGTGTTGCGGTATCCGTAAAGTTCAGCCATTGCGCAAAAAACTTGCAACTTTAGATGGTTGGATCACAGGACAACGTAAAGACCAAAGTCCAGGTACACGTACTGAAATTCCAGTGATTCAAGCTGATGCAGGATTTTCTGGCGAAGGTAAACAACTGATCAAATACAACCCTTTGGCAAATTGGTCGAGTGCAGATGTTTGGAATTATATTCGCATGATGGAAATTCCATATAATCCATTGCATGAAAAAGGCTTTACTTCAATTGGTTGTGAGCCATGTACTCGTGCAGTTTTACCCAACCAACATGAACGTGAAGGTCGTTGGTGGTGGGAAGAAGCAACCCATAAGGAATGTGGTTTACATGCAGGTAACTTAAAATAAGCCGCATGCATATTGGTAAAAAAAAGTCACTCTATTTAGTGGCTTTTTTATTCACTAATCATTCATTAAAATGCTTGGATTTTATCCATTAAATCGTTCTATACTTACTTCTAGGTTATAATTCTAAAACTCAACACTCATGTGCGAGTTGTTGTAAAAATTGCAGTGAGGCAATCCAGAATCATGCGTCCTTTACATCCAATCGATTTTATTTTTTTAAATTTAGAAAAACGTCAACAACCTATGCATGTGGGTGGATTGTTTTTATTTGAAATCCCAGAACATGCACCCTCTACATTTATTCAAGATTTAGTTGCAGATATTCGTAACTCTAAATCTATTCCTGTTCCCCCTTTTAATAACCGTTTAAGTGGATTATTTTGGGATGAAGACGAAGAGTTTGATATTGACCATCATTTTCGCCATATTGCCTTGCCACATCCTGGACGTATCCGTGAACTTTTAGTATACATTTCACAGGAACATAGTGCCTTAATTGATCGTGCAAAGCCGCTTTGGACGTGTCATATCATCGAAGGTATTGAAGGCAATCGTTTCGCGATGTATTTTAAAATCCATCACGCCATGATTGATGGCGTTGCGGGTATGCGTTTATTAGAAAAATCTTTTTCTAAAGATCCAAACTCTAAAACGATTGTACCGCCTTGGTGTATTGAAGGAAAACGTGCCAAACGCTTAAAAGCACCTAAAGTCAGTAAAATTAAAAATATTTTATCAACAATTAAAGGGCAAATTGAGGTCACGCCTAAAGTTACCCAAGAACTGTGTCAAACTATTTTTAAAGAAATGGGAAAAAACCCAGATTATGTTTCTAGCTTTCAAGCACCAAGTAGTTTATTTAATCAACGGGTAAGTTCTTCTCGCCGTTTTGCTGCCCAATCTTTTGAGCTTAATCGTTTTAGAGATATTTCTAAAGCACTCAATGTCACCATTAATGATGTGGTTTTAGCCGTCTGTTCTGGTGCATTACGTGAATATTTAACCACACAAAACGCTTTACCTAGAAAACCATTAATTGCGATGGTACCTGCTTCGCTACGTGATGATGATTCTGATATGAGCAATCGCATTACCATGATTTTAGCAAATCTTGGTACACATAAAGAAAATCCTTTAGAGCGCTTAGATATTATTAAACGCAGTGTACAAAACGCAAAAAATCGTTTTAAACGCATGAATGCAAATCAAATTTTAAATTATAGTGCTTTTGTTTATGGTGCGGCAGGTTTAAATATCGCTTCAGGTATTTTACCTCGACATCAAGCCTTCAATGTCATTATTTCAAATGTCCCTGGACCGCGAGAGCCACTCTATTGGAATGGTGCAAAACTCGATGCCATGTATCCTGCTTCTATTGTCTTAGATGGTCAGGCTTTAAATATCACCATGACCAGTTATTTGGATAAACTAGAGGTTGGCTTAACAGGTTGTCGTAGAGCTTTGCCAAAAATGCAAAATTTATTGACACATTTAGAAGATGAAATTCAAAGGTTTGAACATTTAATTGATCGAACAGATCATTTGGAAGATATTGCCAATTCTGAATTAGCTTAAATCATTTTGAGATCAATATTTTTTAACAAATACCAAGAAAAGAATTAAGGGGCGATAATCTGCCCCTTAATTTTTAACATTTCGACACTGATTTAACAGCTCATGACACATATTAACCACCATATCTTTGGTGATTTTTACTTCTTGACCATTATCATCCAACATCACACATGTATTTTTCGGTTGATTTTCTAATACATGATTCATGTTACGTGTAATTACTTGTTCAGTTGCGCTCATTTTAACCTCACTTGCTAAGACCATAAAGGGAGAAAGTCTTTGGCTACCTTTAAATCTAGTATTGTAAAATCAGCGCAAAAAGTAAAATTTTAGATGTAACAACTGTTTAACGATATCCTGTTACAAAATTAGCTCAAAATGATATCGTATTGCTCTTGCGTGTATAAATTTTCGACTTGGAACTTGATGACACGACTAATAAAATGCTCCAAATCCGCCACAGCTGGTGCTTCCGCCGTCAGTAAACGATCAATTACCGATGGATGTGCAATCACAGTAAAACCACTTTGTGACTCATAGGCACGTGCATATCTCAAAATTTCCCGAAAAATTTCGTAACACACTGTCTCTGCAGTTTTGACATAACCACGACCTTGACAAGTTGGGCAAGATTCACAAAGTAAATGTTCAAGCGATTCACGTGTACGTTTACGTGTCATTTCAACCAAACCCAGTTCTGATACTTGGGTAATTTTGGTTTTAGCATGATCACGTTCAAGCATTTTCTCGAATTGTGTCATGACCTCATCACGGTGCTGTACTTCTTGCATGTCGATGAAATCAATAATAATAATACCACCCAAATTACGCAGTCTAAGCTGACGTGCAATAACTTGTGTGGCTTCCATATTGGTTTTAAAAACAGTGTCCTCAAGTGTGCGCCCACCCACATAAGAACCCGTGTTGATATCTATTGTGGTCATCGCCTCGGTCTGATCTATCATCAGATAACCACCAGACTTCAATGCAACCCGTGTTTGCAATGCCTTTTGAATATCTTCTTCGACATTATATAAATCAAATAATGGACGTTCGCCTGGATAATGCAATAAGCGACTTTGCATGGTAGGCACAAATTCATTGACAAATTCTTGTAACTTCCCATGAATCTCACGTGAATCTACATAAATTTTTGCAGTATTTTCATTTGCCAAATCACGAATCACACGCTGCGGTAATGGAAGCTCTTCAAAAATCAGTGAAGGTACAGCAATAATTTTTTGTTTTTTCTGAATATATTCCCAAAGCTTTGCTAAATAAGCCATATCTTGTGCAATTTCTGCTTCATCCACACCTTCTGCTGCGGTACGCACAATAACGGAACCAGGAAGTTTATGCTCAGCTTGAATACGCTCAATCATCGAACGTAAACGATCACGCTCACCTTCTGACTCAATGCGCTGTGATACACCAATATGATGCCCATACGGCATTAAAACCAAGTAACGGGATGGAATTGAAAGATCAGTGCTCAGCCGTGCACCTTTTGTCCCCAACATATCTTTCATTACTTGAACAGTCAGAATTTGCCCTGTGTGTAATAACTCAAAGACATTGGGTGTAGGTTGGTTGCGTTGCCAAACCATATCATTAATATGTAAAAATGCTGTACGAGACAGTCCAATATCGACAAAAGCGGCTTGCATTCCGGGTAAAACACGTACCACTTTTCCCTTATAAATATTGCCTACAAGACCACGTTTTACTGTACGCTCAACAAATAACTCATTGACTGTACCATTTTGGATTAGCGCCACCCGACATTCCATAGGGGTGACGTTAATCAATAACTCGTCAGACATAACACAACTCAAAACATTATAAAAATTCTTGTTGAAGCAGCTAATTTAATGCCTTAACTGCTTTTAATAACTGTACCGTCTCATGTAAAGGAAGCCCAACAACATTGGTATAACTGCCTTCAATGCGGGTAACATATTGTGCAGCGATTCCTTGAATTGCATAAGCACCTGCTTTGCCTAAAGGCTCTCCTGTTGCCCAATAATATTCCATATCTGCTAGGCTTAATTTTTGTAATTTAACACGTGTTCTTACCACTTGCGTTTCTGATCTTCCAGCCATCGCAACAGAAATGCCCGTTAACACTTCATGTTCATTATTGGACAATAATGACCAAATTTCAAATGCATGCTGTTTAGATTCAGGCTTGCCAATAATTTGACCATTGAATACTAAACTTGTATCGGCTGCAAGTACGATTGCATGAGGCTCATGCATTAAAACAGCTTGTGCTTTGCAAGCTGCTAAACGACTCACATAATTTTCAATGGTTTCATTTTCTAATACGGACTCATCAATATCTGGGCTAAAAATCGTAAATTCCAAGCCCAATTGTTGTAATAGTTCTTTACGTCTAGGGGAACTAGACGCCAGTATTAGATTCGCCATCTTTTTAATAAATAGTAAAGAATTGGCCAGCTAAAAATACTCGCCAGTAAAGGCTGCCAATGTCGAGTTAAAGAAAAACGTACACCAAGCATGGTCTGCGCCATGAGTGTTAACACCAAATGAGCCACAAGGGATAATGTAATAATCACCCATAAATTACTAAAAGTGAGTACGCGCCGTTCACGAATAAAATAACGAGTCAGAAATGCAAGTACAACATAACTGAGCGCATTCATCCCCAAAGGAGCATCTAATAGCAAATCTGTGAATAAGCCCATTGAAAAGGCAAACCACACTCCACACCATGTTGGCTGACACAACACCCAAAACAGTGTAATCAGCAACATAAATAATGGTCGCCATCCAGCATAGGCATAGGAAAGCGGATAAACGACTAAAATTGATCCAATGATTATTGAAATAACAATAATCATAAATGGATCTTTACGCTGTTTATCTGAAGGGAAACTTTTAGCGATCAACATGTGGCTGCTCCATCGCTAGAGAATCTGAAAATAACACCACGACATGATGACCACCCGCAAGTTGTGCCGCTGGTGCAACATCAATGCTGGCAAATTCACCTGAATTATGACGCATGACTTTGGTCACAGAACCCACTAAATATCCTGCTGGAAAATGTTGTCCTAAACCTGAACTATACACTTTATCCCCAACTTTGATATTGGCACTGGTTGGAACATATTCCATTTTTAGGCGACCTAAATCTCCTGTACCCGTCACAATTGCACGCATACCTGAGCGCTCTAAACGTACAGATAATGAATGATCTTTATCTGAAAGCAGCATGACACGGCTACTATGAGGATAGACATTAACAATCTGCCCCATAATCCCTTTATCATCTAGCACAGTTTGCCCAACTCGCAGTTGGCTTGAAGCACCACGATTAATAATAATGATATGACGTAAAGGATCAGCATCAGTTCCAATCACTTCAGCAATTTCCATTCGTCCATCAATAATTAAAGGCGTATCTAATAAGCCACGTAAACGCGTATTTTCCGCAGAAAGTTCTGATAGTTTCTGTAGGCGCACCTGAGCCTGAAGCAATTCCGCTTGCATCGCTGTATTTTCTCGACGCAATTGGGCTTCAGACTTGGTTTGTTGATTCAGCCATTCTTTCGACAAAACGGGATAGCTTGCGAGTGCATAAATAGGATTATATGCTGCATACAAGACATCTCTTGCAGGTTGAATCACATGAGGCATGCGCCAATTAAAAAATAGCACAACCAAACATGTAATCACCGCAATGATAAATGAACGAAAAGATGGCGGTTGTCTTGAAAAAAGATTCGGTTGCACCGCCTCGTCCTTAAACTGAGTCTACTAAAGTTTAGCCTACAAAAAGCATATCATGGTTTGGATTATCAAAGAATTCTAAGACTTTTCCACCGCCACGAGTAACGCAAGTTAGAGGGTCTTCTGCAACAACGACAGGTAAACCTGTTTCTTGTGCAAGTAACTTATCTAAATTACGTAATAATGCACCACCACCCGTCAACACGATACCGCGCTCTGCAATATCTGAAGATAATTCAGGTGGTGTTTGCTCTAATGCAGATTTTACTGCTGAAACAATACTTTGTAGTGGATCTGCAATGGCTTGGCTAATTTCATCTGAAGTCACTGTAATCGCACGCGGTACACCTTCAGCTAAATTACGACCACGTACTTCGATTTCTAAAGTCGCAGCATCAGCAATTGCCATACCTACTTCTTTTTTAATCGTTTCAGCAGTAGTTTCACCGATCACACAGCCATGTGCTTTACGAACATAGTTAATGATTTGTTCATCAAAGACATCACCACCGATACGTAATGAATCTGCGTAAACACAACCTTGCAAAGAAATGATTGCAATTTCAGTGGTACCACCACCGACATCAACAACCATAGAACCACAGGCTTGTTCAACTGGCATCCCCGCGCCAATCGCCGCAGCCATAGGCTCTTCAATTAAACGTACATCTCGCGCACCTGCATTAAATACAGCTTCACGAATCGCACGGCGCTCTACAAGTGTAGATTTGCATGGAACACATACAACTACACGTGGTGCAGGTGGAAATAAACGTTTTTCGTGCACTTTACCAATAAATTGATTTAACATAGTTTCAGTGACTTCAAAATCTGCGATCACACCATCCTTCATTGGACGAATCGCAGAAATATTTGCAGGGGTACGGCCAAGCATTTGCTTAGCATCTAAGCCTACAGCCGCTACAATTTTTTGTGAGCCACTGTGGCGAATCGCCACAACTGTCGGCTCATTTAATATAATGCCCCGTCCTGGTGCATAAATAAGTGTATTAGCAGTACCTAAATCAATGGCAAGATCTGGCGAAAACAAGCCAATTAGTCGTTTTAGAATCACGGGTCGTTCTCAGTTAAACTTTAGTATGGACGCAAGATGGCAACTTTAACTAAATGTGATGCTTTGGACAAGTCAATCGCTTATTATAACGCACGATATTTTAACTTTTTTTAAAACTGATTAGGTGAGACATCATGTCAACTTCAGATGCACAGCAATCTGCAGAGTTAAATGCACAAACTGTTTCAGCAATCGCCAAGCTGGCTCGACTGGAGCTAAATGATGCGCAATCTGCTGAATATGCTCAAAGTTTAAATAAAATTCTTGGAATGATGGAAACGCTCAAAGGTATTGATACCGAAGGTGTTGAGCCTTTAAAAAGCCCTTTTGACAACCCTCAGCCACTACGCGAAGACCAAGTATCTGAAAGTAATCATCGTGAAGAATATCAAGCTGTCGCGCCTGCTGTTCAAGATGGTTTGTATCTTGTTCCTCGTGTGATTGAATAATATTTAATCAGATCAATCTATTTTTAAATTAATCGTAAAGAATTGTTCCCATGACTGATTTACACCGCTTATCTATTCGTGAAATGGCTGAAGGCTTAAAAACCGCTCAGTTTTCATCACGCGAATTGACCCAACACTATTTAAACCGTATCGCAAAAATTGATACCCAAGTTAAATCATATATTACAGTAACGGCTGAACAAGCTTTAGCCCAAGCTGATGCAGCAGATACTGCGATTAAAACAGGCAATGCAACTGTTTTAACGGGTGTACCGATTGCCCACAAAGATATTTTTTGTACCCAAGGCATTAAAACCTCTGCGGGTTCCAAAATGCTCGACAACTTCATTTCACCTTATGATGCAACTGTGGTTGCCAAAGGTAAAACCGCAGGTCTAATCACTTTAGGTAAAGTGAATATGGACGAGTTTGCCATGGGTTCAACTTCTGAAAACCCATTTTATGGCGCAACCAAAAACCCTTGGAACCTGGAACATGTTCCGGGTGGTTCTTCTGGTGGTTCTGCTGCGGTGGTTGCTGCTGATCTTGCCCCTTTTTCTACAGGTACAGATACAGGCGGTTCGATCCGTCAGCCTGCGTCATTCTGTGGTTTAACCGGTTTAAAACCAACCTATGGTCGTGTTTCACGTTTTGGTATGATCGCTTATGCATCATCTATGGATCAAGGTGGTCCAATGGCACGTTCTGCTGAAGACTGTGCTTATTTGATGAATGTCATGGCAGGTCATGATGCCAAAGACTCAACCTCAGTTGAAAAAGACGTTGATGACTATGTTGCCAATTTAAATGCTACAGCAGTTAAAGGTCTGCGTATTGGTATTCCAAAGCAATACTTCAATGTTGCAGGTTTGGATGCAGACGTAAAAGCACGTGTTGAAGAATCTCTTAAAAAATTAGAAGACATGGGCGCAGTTCTGGTTGAGATTGATCTCAACATGACAGAAGCTTATGTTCCAACGTATTACTTAATCGCACCTGCGGAAGCATCTTCAAACTTGTCACGTTTTGATGGTGTGCGTTATGGCTACCGTGCAGAAAATCCTGTTGATTTGATGGATTTATATAAACGCTCACGTTCTGAAGGTTTTGGTACAGAAGTTCAACGCCGTATCTTGATTGGTACTTATGCGTTATCTGCTGGATACTACGATGCGTACTATGTCAAAGCACAAAAAGTTCGTCGTTTAATCCAACAAGACTTCTTAAAAGCATTTGAATCTGTGGATGTGATTGCTGCCCCTTCTGCGCCAACCACAGCCTATAAAATTGGTGCGAACCTCAGCCCAACTGAAATGTACTTAGGCGACATTTATACACTTGCTGTGAACTTAGCAGGTCTACCTGCCATCAATGCACCTGTTGGTTTTGATGCGAACCAACTTCCTGTTGGCTTACAATTGATTGGTCATTATTGGTCAGAATCTCAACTGCTTTCTGTTGTGCATCAGTATCAACAAGCGACTGATTGGCATAGCAAACGTGCGGCAATTGCGGAGGAGAATGCATAATGTCAAAGAATGCAGCTAAACCAAAATCACTCTTGATTCATGGTTGGGAAGTCGTTATTGGGATCGAAATCCATACGCAACTTGCAACAAATTCTAAAATCTTCTCAGGTTCTTCAACCACTTTCGGTCAAGACCCAAATACTCAAGCAAGCCTTGTTGATTTGGCAATGCCGGGTGTATTGCCTGTATTGAATAAAGAAGTGGTTGATCTTGCCATTCGTTTTGGTTTGGGAATCGATGCATACATTGACCAAGCTTCTGTCTTTGCACGTAAGAACTATTTCTACCCTGACTCTCCAAAAGGCTATCAAATCAGCCAAATGGATAACCCGATTGTGGGCTTGGGTCATATCGACATTCAGCTTGAAGATGGCACTGTAAAACGCATAGGCGTAACACGTGCGCACCTTGAGGAAGATGCAGGTAAATCTGTGCATGACCAATTTGACGGTCAATCAGGTATCGACTTAAACCGTGCAGGTACGCCACTGTTAGAAATCGTGTCTGAACCTGATATGCGTTCGGTTGAAGAAGCTGTGGCGTATATTAAAGCGATTCATACGCTTGTGCGCTGGTTAGGTATTTCTGATGGTAACATGGCGGAAGGTTCTTTCCGTGCTGACTGTAACGTGTCTTTGCGTCAACCGGGTGATGAGTTTGGTACACGTTGTGAGTTGAAAAACCTCAACTCGTTCCGTTTCATTGAGCAAGCGATCAATGTTGAAATTGAACGTCAAATGGATATTTTGGAAGATGGCGGTAAGATCGACCAAGAAACTCGTTTGTTTGATCCTGTGAAGATGGAAACACGTTCGATGCGCTCGAAAGAAGAAGCGAACGATTACCGTTATTTCCCTGATCCTGACTTGTTACCTGTGATCATTGCTGATGCACAAATTAAAGCGGCTCGTGCTGAGTTGCCTGAGTTACCTAAAGCTCGTCGTGCTCGTTTTATCGCTGACTTTGGTGTGACTGAGTATGATGCCCACGTTCTGACTTTGACTCGTGAAATGTCTGAATTTTATGAAGATGTGGTGAACGCTGCTGGTGGTGCTGCACAAGGTAAAGTGGCGGCAAACTGGGTGATGGGTGAATTCTCTGCTGCTTTGAACAAAGCGAGCTTAGAACTTGCTGACTCGCCTGTTTCTGCTGAGAAATTGGGCGGTATGGTTGCTCGTATAGTCGATAACACCATTAACGGTAAGATTGCGAAGCAAGTGTTTGGCTTTATGTGGGATGAAGGCAAAACTGCGGATGAGATTATTGCTGAAAAAGGCTTGAAACAGGAAACTGATACAGGTGCGATTGAAGCGATGATTCAGGAAGTACTTGCTGCTAACGAGAAGATGGTTGAAGAATATAAATCTGGTAAAGATAAAGCCTTCAATGGTCTTGTTGGTCAGGTGATGAAAGCCGCAAAAGGTAAAGCTAACCCTGCGCAAGTCAATGAATTAATGAAGAAATTGATTGGTTAATTTATTCTCTAATTAATTGATTTCATGTTATAAAAACCTCACAATTGTGGGGTTTTTATTTTTAGAGAAAATAATGTCTTATTCAATTGTTCCTGAACAACTTAATATTGAATTAATAATTAGTAAAATTAGACTCTTTCGAAATAATTTTCATGAATATGAAAAGACTTTTATTCAATGTAAGTCTGAACAGTATTATTTAACTATACAAGAACGTGTACCACAGCATAGATTTGAATTAGAAGAAATATATGCTAAAGGACGAGATGTCGCTATAGCCGTAAATTCAGATATATATGATATGACTGAGCCTACTATAACTCCTACTCTAAAAAGTTTAGTCGATAATCTAATATATAGTTTAAGCATAAGAAAAAAGCTATCTAAAGATACATATGAAAAGGTAGAAGATCTCTGTCAAAAAATTGATTTTTATGATTGGGCTATTCAAACAATGATTAATACAAATAAAAACATGTGCATTGATATTGATCATATAATTCAAATGTTAGAATTACTCAAACAAACTAAAACTTATCAATTAGAGTCAGGATCACTTGCAATGTCCGATTTAGATAAACAACAAATAGTACCTCAAACCATTCATAATTACTCAGGCTCATTCCAACAAAGTCAGTTTCAAAGTGGTTCAAATAGCACAATGAATATTAATCAAATTAATAATCAAGCATTACAACAAGTGTGTAATCAAATGCGTGAAATTATTGATCAATCAAGTGAAACTCCTGAGACAAAGCAAAATTTAAAAAATATAGTTGCTGAAGTTGAAACAACTAATAATCCATCAACATTTAAAGATGCTTACACAAAATTAACTAGTGCATTATCAAACCACCTAACAATTCTTGGAGCTTTTGGGTCAGCTGGAATTTTAACGGAACTAACCAAATATCTTGGTTAAATATTAATGCATAATCAATTTAATACACGTTGTTCCCTCTCCTTTTAGGAGAGGGTTAGGGAGAGGTGTAAGTCAAATTTTCAGACAATATAAAGACTAAACTCTTATCAAACCAAAACCACCTTAAACACCACACCCTTTTCTTTATTCTCAACCTCGACCCAACCACCATCCCGATATTGCCATTATAAAAAGAAAAATCACGTTATAAATCATAAAACTTTTTCGACTAAATACTCACTTTTAAAATGATGTCTAAAATACCAACATATAAATAAGAAAGTTTTTTAACTCGGTTCTAGCTGACGATTTAAACCACAATTATTTTTGCAGTCATTGCATAAATTTTGCACCATAGACATTCTTATTTTCACTATAATTTCGAGCTAGAAATGAAATTTAAAACTTTAGCGGTTATGACGCTCTTTGCGACTCAAACAATATTTGCTGGTGCAAACTTAGATTGGGGCTATGCAGACCAACAAGCTCCTGCACATTGGGCAAGCCTCAATACAAAATACGCAGCTTGTTCAGGTGTCAACCAATCTCCGATTAATATTGATCAAACTGTAGATGCAGAATTGCCTCCATTGAAATTCAATTATGTCACCACTGCTAAAAGTATTATCAATAATGCACGCACAGTACAAATTAATTTCAACGAAGGCAATTTTTTATCTTTAGACAATAAACAATTTGAACTTAAACAATTCCATTTACATAGCCCAAGTGAAAATACGATTCATGGCAAATCTTATCCAATGGAAATGCATCTCGTACATGCCACTAAAGAAGGCGAATTGACCGTTGTTGCAGTGATGTTTGAAGAAGGTAAAGAAAACAAAAAACTTGCTCAACTTTGGAAAGAACTTCCGAAAAAAGCAGGTGATGTCACAGCATTAAAACATCAAGATATTGCCACTGCATTTTTACCTGAAAATTTAACGTATTATCGTTTTAATGGCTCACTCACTACACCGCCATGTTCTGAAGGTGTGCGTTGGATTGTGCTCAAAGATGTTCAACAAGCCTCTGCAAAACAAATCAAAGCATTTGCTCAACTTATGGAACATCCAAATAATCGACCTGTTCAAGCACAAAATGCTCGACTTGTTTTAGAATAAAAATATAATCTGATTCAACAAAAAGACCTGATCAATTCAGGTCTTTTACGCTTATTTCCGATCAAAGTGCAGCCAAATTCTCTAACTCAGTCGCCCGTTTTGCAGTTTCATTCATGACACAATTCGCACCCTTAACTTGAGCAATCGAGCCACCATTCGGATCTACATAAAACTTACAATTGGCATCACGATATTTGATCCATAAACGCTGCGCTGTTTGTAACTCTTGCTTACGGGTTTTACTTAGCTTTGACATTAAACCATTATAGGCTTTGTTTAAACGCGCATCCTGACGAGCAGTTTCAGCCGAAGTACACTGTACCATGCTAACTGTACTGCTTGCTTTATTCATACACGCTGTGTATTGCTGACTGATTTTAGAATCTGCATAGCTTGCTTGTAAGCCAAGCATGAATAATGAAGTTGCTATGAGTAGTTTTTTCATCATTTATCTCTCACCACACCCAATTTATTCCAAATATCAGGGGTCAAAAACGTCACCACTAACTTATTCAAATCAATATATTTCACCACACCATTTAACTGCTGTTTAATTTCAGGGGTTTTTAAAATTTCCTCACCCGTAATACTCCCTAGCTCTTGAAAACTCTCCCCCACCGCTTGCAAACCTTCAGCCTTAATCACAGCTTGTGCTTGCGTAGAACATTGTTCCGTTAAAATGCGTTGTAGCGTCTGCGCCAAATTTTTATCTAGAGCTGTTTTTTGTTCATCTGTTACATGTGCAAAAGTTTTTAAATCGGGATGCTGTGCCAATGCAGTAAATGTCCATTGCAACACCGTGGTTTTATCGGCTGCGGTGGTCGATTTCACCAAACATTCACTTAGTTGATCTACTGCCTGCCCTGCAACTGCAAATTGAGTCGTTCCCAATAAAGTACAGACCAATAATGCAGGTTTTGCATAGTGTGAAATTGTTTGGTTTAAATGAGAAAAAACAAACTGTGACATAGATCAAATTCCAGTAAAATATGCTTTCTTTTTAGCATAATTTATTAAAATAGACCTGTTAGAACTATGTAACCAATGTGAATAATATGTTGAGTAGCAAAAACTTAAGTACCTGACAGCACTTCAACATATTGCCCATTTTTTATCTCAATCGCAGGACAAAACTCGCTTTCCCATAAAGACTGAAAAATCAAAAGAATCGCAATATGATGATCTTTTTCACCATAATAATGTTGATCTGTGATTTCAATTTGAATAAGTTTTAAAAATTTCCAAATATCCTCTGCCGCCTGCAAATTTTCATACATCAGTTCGATGTCTTCATGAAGTGTGAACATCGCATCGGTTGCTTGTTGTTTAATTTGATCTTGCATATCGAGTAACAATTGCATGGCATCAATCTGCTCTGGCAAGATTCCTGTCCGTTTTGCCCGAACAATGACTTCAGCTTTTTCAGAAAAACTAGATAAAGTAAGATCACCTAACCAATACCCACGATATTTCATTGTTCCAAATACAGGAAAAGTCTCTATATTATTTTGTCCGAATACGCTCATAAGACTCTTCAAACTCTTGTATAAATTGGGTTAAATCTGCTGTATCTGATTGTTTTACTTTTATATACCATTGATGCGCTAACTCGACATTTTGAGGTGTTCCCTCAGCATATAAATAACGTAATGCAAGCTGAATTTGTGCATCTGTATGTCCTTGTTCAGCAGCTTGTTGATAATAGTGAAACGCTTTTTCAAGATTTTGTTTTACGCCCATTCCTCTAAAATACATAATGGCAAGATTATATTGAGAACTGGCATCGCCTTGTTGTGCTGCACGTTCAGACCAATATGCTGCCTTTTTATAATTGGTTTCCTGATCATAATCACCAAATAGATAAGCACTACCTAAATTTGCTTGAGCTTCAATTTCACCCTGTTTTGCAGCTTTAATTAATGTATTAATTTCAATATTATTCGCACTACTCCATGAACTGGTAAATAACAAAACCGCCATAAAGATCAATTTTTTCTTTTTCAGCAATGATTCATACATCATTTTTTAACTTTATCAACTCAGATGCTCAACAAATATATATATCATAAAAAATGAGTTTTATAAAAAAAGGAGCTTAGATTTAAACTCCTTTTTTACATCACATACTTTTTTAGATATTTAATTTATTTCAATTCTTCAATTAATTTAGGATAAATCAAACCATCAACTGCAACTTCGGTTTTATAAATACCATTTTCCACATTAAATTTATTCACATGGTAGGTCGAGCCATAAATTGAATCAAATCCATTATTTTTAATAAATACTTTTTTATTGGCAGATAAGTCCAATAAATGTGTACCCTCAAGAAATTGTGCATATTGCGCAGGAGCAACACCGACTTTATTTGCCATAATTTGAATCGCATCATCACGGGTCGCAGGATCATTAATATATTTCACTGTTTTATCCCACACTTGAATAATTTTTTTCCATTCTTCTTGGTGTGTAGACAAATGACTCATATTGACTGTCAAAGTGTCATAAATCAGTCCTGCTTTATCTTTTGAACTATAAATGACTTTAGAACCCGCCACAGATTTTAATGCTTGATTGGCGACAGGTTGCCAAACAGCGATCGCAGCCACTTCTGGACTCGCAAAAACTTGAGGTAATTCATTGGTGACTGAATTAACCAATTTAACATCGTCTGTTTTAAATTGAGCATCTTTTAATGCAGTTGATAACAGTAAATGGTCGACCAAACCTTTTTCAACAGCAACCGATTTACCTTTTAAATCCTGCAATGTATTCACTCCTGCTTTCGCAATAATGACATCATTCCCTGCTGAATAGTCTGTTGCCATAACAACAACACCTTGCGTCCCACCAGAAGCGATCACCAAACTATCACCATTTGAAACAGAGACTGCATCAAGTTGATTGGCTGAAAATGCATTGATTGAGGCAGAATAATCAAACCATTTAAAATCAACATTCAGTCCTGCTTCTTTGAACCAGCCCTTTTCAATCGCTACTTGCCAAGCAACCCACCCCGGCCAATCACTATAACCAATCGTAATTGGATGGGTATCAACTTGATGGCTTGAATTGGTCTGCTTTTCTGGCGTTTTTGCAGTATTATCACACCCGCTTAATAACAATGTTGTCATGACTGAAATCACGATATAACTTTTTTTAATCATGAAACTTCCCCCATAGAATGATCTTGAGCACGATGCTGTGTTGTTTGTAAAGATTGAATATAGGCTCGCCATCCACCAAAATGACTAATATTGATTGCCTCTGTTAAAGCGTAATTCTCACAAATAAAACCTTTGACCCAAGTACCATCTTGTAATAACACATTACCGATACCTAACGGTGCTGGTACTTCTGCCACGATTTCACCAAATGTTGCCAGTGGAATATCCCAAACTTCTAATTCAATTTTTTGCCCATCTTGTTGGATATATTGCAAAGCTGGTTTAGGCGGATGGGTATTTTTTAAAGCAAATAACTGATAATGCGCTGCTGATAAGGTTTTTTTCCGTAGCGTTCCACCTCGTGTTGTTAGTTGGAAGTTGAGTGGCATCCCTGTTAAATGTGCGCCAATGACTGCCAACTGAACTGAATGCTGTGATTCGATCTGTTGGATTTTTTGATATTGTTGCGTTGATGTACCCAAATAGACTTCAGTATTTTCTTGCCAAGTTTGTGCAAAGTGAGCTAAGGCTTGATCCATCCATGCTTGTGCAATGAATGTCACCCCACTAGGTAAACCATCAGCACGTATTACATTGGGTAATGCAATCGCTGATAAATCAGCAAAATTCACAAAGTTGGTATACGCTCCCATATGACTATTTTTAATGAATGGATCTGCTTCTACTTCTGAAATTTTATAAATAGTCGGTGCTGTCGGCACCATTAAGGCATCAAACTTTGCCAATACAAGATTAATTTTTCGTGCTAATTCCGCTCGTTGATATTCTGCTTTTAAAGCATCTACTGCGGTAAATTGATCTGCTTGCGCAATAATTTCAGCAATCACAGGATGAGTTTGCACACGATTGACCATTTTCTCTACAGCAATCGTACGTTCTGCTACCCATGCATCGTTATATAATGCTTTTGCCAATAAATTAAAAATAGAAAAATCTATTGATTCAATCTGATAACCTAATTTTTCAGCACGTTTTATGGCGCTTTGAAATGCCTTTTCAGCTTCAATATCACCATAAAATTCGAGTTGTTCTGGTATGGCTATTTTCCCTTTTGTAAATCGGGTTGCAACATTTTCAGGATGCTGCCGTGAATAAATATCTGTTTCATCATAAGCCTGCATAAGCTGTGCGACTTGCCATGCATCATCTACAGTTAATGCAAAAATAGAAATAACATCTAAGGTGCGACATGCTGGAATCAATCCTGTATTTGAAAACCAGCCTTTCGTTGGCTTTAAACCAACAATATTATTATGCCCCGCAGGCACTCGCCCCGAACCTGCTGTATCTGTGCCTAAACTAAACGGAACAACGCCATTTGCCACGAGCACTGCTGAGCCAGAACTTGAACCACCACTGATATATTCAGGATTAAAGCTATTTTTCACAGCACCATAAGGTGAACGCACTCCAACGAGACCTGTCGCAAATTGATCCAAATTCGTTTTGCCCACAACAACCGCACCCGCTTGTTTTAATTGAGCAATCACCACAGCATCTGTAGTCGCTAAATACTGAGCAGATTGACATGCAGCAGTTGTATGAAAATCAGCAACATCAATATTATCTTTTACTGCAAATGGCACACCATACAAAGCTAAATCATTCATATCTTTATTTTTTAGAATTTCGATTTGTGCCTGTATCTGTTCATGAGATGCGATTTCAATCCAAGCATGATCATCATTTTTGAGATGATCAACGTAACTGATCAAGTCATCAAGCTGAATCTGTTGTTGAGCGTATGCTGTTTTCCAATCTTGGATTGTCCATAAATTTTTCACACTATCACCCTTAGCTTAACTATTCTGTGGTATTGGCGGCATTACCGCATCCATTAATTCAAGATGCCCTTTGATCACGCCTTTTAATGCAATAAATTTCTGACTGATCTGCTGAAGTTCGATGCTTGCACCTTGCATTAACATCACTTGTAAAATTTTTTGTTGATCAAGCTGAATATGTAATGAACTCACCACCTGATCTAAAAATTGTTGCTGTAAATCAATAAGTTGATTCCTTAATGAATACTGAGCCACATCGTATAAAAGGGTTAATGTTCCCACCATGACTGCATTAGAGTTTTCTTGTTCAGCAATAAGATGTTTATGAATCATATCCACAATCGCTTGTGACCGACTTTCATAATGCTGATCAACAATTTTTTGATCGAGTGCAGTCAGTGTCGCTTCTGGCACAGTAATACTGATACGAGCTAACTTTGTTTTAAGCACTGTTTTGTTCTTCCTGTATCGAATGAGAAGAAAGATTCTGTTTGATATGCAAACCTGCACGTGCACTGAATAAGTCAATGAGAAATTTTTTAAATAGATGCAAATGCTTTTGTCTGACAGTTGTACTCATGTGCTGCTCCTTAGGTATTACCAATTTACGATTTAGTAATACCTAGAGAAATGCAGAAAGTGTGCCAATTTTTTAGACAATTTAAAGCGGAAAACTCAGCAAATGTGCTTATTTTTTGGGCAAAAATATTTTTATGTTCTAAAATGCGTAATCAAAGTGCAAAAAAGTCATCAACGGTTTATTTTAATTATGGGTTTAGATATGACTTATACAGCATAAAGTTTTTAACTTAGCGCTACAAAATACTTTAAAATAAATGCATTAACTTTTAATGATAATAATGTTTGGATATGCTTGTTTGTTTTTTCCATCGTGACTTTTCCTTGATATGACTTGGCTGATCTTTGCTTTAGGTGCAATTGTTGCGGGTTTTGTACAAGGGTTAACAGGTTTTGCTTTTGCCTTAATCGCAATGTCTTTTTGGATCTGGGTTTTACCTCCACAAATTGCAGCACCTTTAGTCGTTTTTGCTTCACTTTGGAGTCATTTTATTTCTTTTGCCAAAGAGCCGAAACAACATTTACCTTTTTCATTAGTTAAGCCTTATCTTATTGCAGGTATAATAGGTGTACCTCTAGGCACAGCCTTATTACATTATATTCATCAAGATATTTTCAAAATCGTATTAGGTTTATTTCTTATCATTTGGTGCCCTATTATTTATTTTGCGCCGACTTTTCCATCTATTATTACAATGGGAAAATTAGCAGACAGTCTCGTTGGTTTTATTGGTGGAATTTTAGGTGGATTAGGTGGTTTTTGTGGCGCCTTACCTTCAGCATGGGTCATGCTCAAACAATTATCTAAAGAACAACAACGTTATATTTTACGCCATTTTAATTTTGCGATTCAAATGTTTACAATTTTGATTTACATCTGGAAAGAAACAATAAATTTCAGTCATTTACCCTATATCTTTGTATTAGTTTTAACAGTAAGTATTCCTGCGATTTTAGGTGCTCAACTATTTTATAAAATCTCAGAAAAACAGTTTAAACATATTGTACTGAGTTTATTATTTTGTTCTGGTTTATTTTTAACCATTTCATCCTTATTTTAAGCGCTGATTTACAATGATATAAGACAATCAAAATACAATTATTTTTAATTTTTTCAAAAATCCATCTATTTAATTCAATATATTAGGCATATAATTTTGATCCTCATTTTTATACTGTTTTTGTGATGAAACGCTCATTTTTATTAAGTTTATTTCTTCTGCTCACGGGTTGTGCACTTGGTACATCTAAAGAAATAAAATCAGCAGAAAAGTTACTTAGTCAATTTGAATGTAAAAATATTGAAAGCACACAATTAGCACATAGTCCAATCACATCTTATCATGAACGTGCTTTAGCATTAAGTCGTGAAAAAGCAAGTGCTTATATCGACAGTTACAAATCGGGTGATGTGTTATTTAAAATTCCCTTAGACCATGTTGTGCAGCAACAATATGATGTTTATAAATCTGCATGCGAAGCTTTAGGCGGCGTACAAAATAATGAAAGCTCGAGTATGATTGACCCTGAGTCTACCCCGCTTTAAAACACATAAAAAAGACAGCATATTTGCTGTCTTTTTATTTTCTAAGCTCTATTTTTTTTCAGAAAAATAGCGTGTATCGACACTAAATAATTCAGGAAATTTAGGATTAATTTGTGCATAAAATCCCATGATTTCTGCCATATCTCGCTCATAATCACCTGATGGATAAACAATTTTTCCAATACCTGTTTTTTTCTTTTCATAGTCCATATAAGCCAAGGCTATCGGTACACCTGCATTTACAGCAACATGATAAAAACCCGTTTTCCATTTTTCTTGTTTTGCGCGAGTACCTTCTGGCGTTACCAACATCACCAGTTTTGGATGCGTTTTAAATAAATCTGTCATCAACTCAACCATACTTGGACGAGCCTCACCTTCTTTTTTAGGTCGACGATCAATCCCGATCCCTCCCATTGCACGGACAAAAGGTCCAAAAGGCAATTTCATATAACTGTCTTTAATGGTCAGACGTACATTAACACCCAATGCTTTCAATGCCAAACGTGCATACAATGCATCCCAATTACTGGTATGCGGCGCTGCGATCATGACACATTGATCAATCGTTAAGTCCCAATGATTATCAATTTCCCACCCCATTGCCCCAAGACTTTGTTCTGCCAACTTCTCGAACATAAATACACCACAATTATAAATATAAAAATTTTGCGAATTGTAGCAACAGTTTATGTAGAAAAAACTAGCCCTAGCTCAAATTAAAAGCAGTTAAACTACAACTGTAAATTATTATTTTTAAAGATGATTATTTATGAAAGCTTATTAAAAAATATCCAAATATTTTATATTTACTTTTTCATATAGAGATAATTTAGTAATAAAAAATATCTTTTCATAGATTTGTAATAAATCATTAAAACTACGATAAATTAAATAAAAAAATCAAAATAGAGATATCTATCACATTAAAAATATTGCACTTTTTTACAGGAGTTCATCCTTTTCACAACATGTTTTATGGTTTTTTGATTTACGCTTAAATGATTCAAATCCAACTTAATACTCAATATCAGGTGTACAATGAAAAAAACTCTTCTTATCCTTAGTCTTTCAAGTTTTATATTAACTGCCTGTAATAAACCTAATGAAGATAGCACAAACCATACCAACAATGCGGCTTCTCAAGCAACCAATACTCAAGTTGTTTCCCCTGCTGATACAGCTCATAACGCACAAAATAGTCTTGATTGGGATGGGACATATAAAGGGCTACTTCCTTGTGCAGATTGCGAAGGTATTGAGACAGAGCTAAAACTAAATGCTGACCATACTTTTGAATTAGAAGAAGAATACAAAGGCGGCAAAGGTGACGAGAAAAAATTTGAATCTAAAGGCAAATTCACTTTTGATTCGACAGGCTCAATCATTACTTTAGATAAAAATGCAGATGAACGAAAATTCTTTGTAGGAGAAAATTTTCTTGAGGCACGCAATCTTGAAACAGGTACAAAAATTGAAGGTCCTATCGCTGAACATTATAAATTAGCAAAAGAATTAAACTAATCCATCATAGTCGAATCATCACCACTTATTTACAATGATGAGATCACAATAAAAAACCCAGCTTTCGCTGGGTTTTTTCGAATCAGTTCGCGACTTAGTGAGCAGCGAATTGGTTCATTGTGTTTTTAGCATCGTCATGCGCTTTAAGAGCATTGTCACCAGAGAAGATTTCTTTGTGATCATCACCGATGTCCGAACCAGCCATTGCTTGGTGTTTAACACAAGCGATACCGCCACGGATTTCTTTACGTTGTACACCAGCAACATAAGCCAACATACCTTCAGAACCGAAGTAACCTTGAGCAAGCTCATGCGTAGAAAGAGCAGCTGTGTGGTAAGTCGGAAGTGTGATCAAGTGATGGAACACACCCGCTTCACGAGAAGCATCCGCTTGGAATGTACGTACTTTTTCATCAGCATCAGCAGCTAATTCAGTCGCATCATACTCAGCGCTCATTAATTTAGCACGGTCGTAAGCAGAAACGTCTTTACCTTCAGCAACCCAACGGTCATACGCTTGTTGACGGAAGTTTAAAGTCCAGTTGAACGATGGAGAGTTGTTATAAACAAGTTTCGCATTTGGAACTGTTTCTTTAACACGGTTAACCATGTGAGCGATTTCTTCAACGTTTGGAGTCGCAGTTTCGATCCAAAGAAGATCCGCACCATTTTGAAGGCTAGATACACAGTCAAGTACAACACGGTCAATTTGAGTGTCAGCACGGAACTGATACAAACCAGAAGCTAAACGCTTAGGACGGTGTAACTTACCATCACGTTTGATCAAGATTTCGTCTTCTTGAGCTTCTTCGATGCTGATTTCAGTTGTGTCTAAGTAGCTGATATATTGAGAAGCGATGTCGCCTGGCTCTTTAACCACTGGGATTTTTTGAGTCAAGTCAGCGCCTTCAGAGTCAGTACGCGCAACGATGATACCGTCATCAAGACCCATTTCTAAGAATGCATAACGTAATGCATGGATTTTAGCGATGAAGTCTTCGTGTGGAACAGTTACTTTACCAGCTTGGTGACCACATTGTTTAGCGTCAGATACTTGGTTTTCGATTTGAAGTGCACAAGCACCAGCTTCGATCATTTTACGAGCAAGTAAGTAAGTCGCTTCTTCGTTACCGAAACCAGCATCGATGTCCGCAATAATTGGCACAACGTGAGTTTGGAAACCGTCGATTTGAGCAGTGATTTCAGCAGCTTTAGCAGTGTCGCCAGCTTCTTGTGCTTTTTTCAATGCACGGAATAAATCGTTTAATTCTTTTGCATCAGCTTGACGAAGGAAAGTATAGATTTCTTCGATTAACGCTGGAACTGAAGTTTTTTCGTGCATAGATTGGTCAGGAAGTGGACCAAATTCTGAACGAAGTGCAGCAACCATCCAACCAGAAAGGTAGATATAGCGACGTTCAGTTGTACCGAAATATTTTTTGTTCGCAATCATTTTTTGTTGTGCGATGAAACCGTGCCAGCAACCTAATGATTGAGTATATTTGCTAGAGTCAGCATCATACGCAGCCATATCACGACGCATAATTGCAGCAGTGTATTTTGCAATGTCTAAACCAGTTTTGAAACGGTTTTGCATTTGCATACGTGCAGCATCTTCTGGGCTAATATCGCGCCAAGTGCTTCCGAATTTTGCTTTTAATTCACGGATTGCATCAATCGCTGTTAAGTATGTAGACATGATATGTTCCTGTAATAATATTAGGATTTCATCCATCGAATCGCTAAATCTAGTACTATCTATTTGTTCAGATTTAGTACGCTTCGTTGTTATGGACTTAGCTTAGATTGACTCCTAAAATTAATCCAATATTTTGCGTTAATTCTCAGTATTTATTTAAAAAATATATAGATCAAAGTCGTATTATAATTATGTTTCAATTTATTAAGATATTGATTTTAAATCAATTAAATTAAAACTCATATTGACTTTTTTGCTTACAAATAATACAAGTTTAAAATTTACAGCTTATTAGACTTAAGTCGAGCCTTACTATTTTTTTGTCATATCATGCTCATTTAATTTTTCAACGCATATATTTTAGTCTAAATAAACAATGTAAATGCCTTTTTGTATGCTTAAAAAGAAAGCTAAAAATTTATAACTCTTTCTCAATGCGTTAAGTTCTATGATTTAAGGCAATTTGCAATATCAAACCTGTTCGCTAAAACAATTTGAAAATAGATGAAAACAAATTTTTAATTTTCTTGATGCGGCTTAGAATGATGTTTTTTTATCATGATTTAACACAAAACTATTTGCTTATGGCATAATTCAATGTGATTTCAAAAATTTATTTTCGGTATTTTTTATATGAATCTTGAGCGGGTTGACCTCAATCTATTAATTTACCTTGATGTACTTTTGCGTGAAAAGAACGTTACCCGTGCCGCAGAACAGCTTGGTGTTACCCAACCTGCTATGAGTAATATTTTACGACGTTTGCGTAATTTATTTAATGATCCGCTTTTGATTCGTTCTTCTGAAGGGATGACTCCCACAGAACGTGCTTTAGAATTACAACCGCGTATTCGAGATGCATTGTCAGATTTGTCAATGATTTTGGAACCACGCACAGAGTTTCGACCTTATACTTCAAATCGTGTTTTTCGTATCATGACTTCTGACTATGCTGAGGCAACCCTTGTTCCTCGCTTAGTCAAAGCCTTACGTTCTGAAGCACCCAATGTGGTTTTAGACTTTTTAACGCCAAGTGATGTGTCCTATCGTGATATGGAACAAGGTAAAGTTGATTTAGCCATCAATCGTTTTAATGAAATTCCACAAAGCTTTCATCAAGTTCTGGTTTGGCGTGACAGCTTTTCTTGCTTACTCAATGGTAAACACCCTGCTGCAAGTAATTTAAATTTAAAAAGTTATTTAGATGCACAGCATATTTGGGTTTCTAAAACGGGTATGGGTGTTGGTTTCGGTGTAAATCCAGAGAAACAAGCAGGATTAGGTTGGATTGATCAAGCTTTAGAACGTATTGGTCAAAAACGTAAAATTTCTGTCTTTACCCGTCATTATCAAATGCCAGCACTTTTAGCTTCTAATGTTGACTTGGTGGCAACATTGCCAACACGTATTGCACGTTTACAAGCCAAAAGTCAAAATCTTTTAATTAAAGACCCACCTTTTTATATTCCTGAATTTGAGTTAAAAATGGCATGGTGTCCTTTACTCCATCATCATCCTGCTCATCGTTGGTTACGCCAACTGATTTTATATGTAGCACGACAAATGATAGAAGAAGAAAACCGTGAATTTTTAATTAACAATTCTCAATTTTCACACTATTAAAGCATAATATTTCTTAAATTCTTCGCTTATCAATATTATACTTTTCAAAGTGCTTAGGGTGGTTACTACTCCCTAAGCTGTTTTTGTGTTAAAAACATTCATAATAACGACGATCCACAGGTGATTCGTGAGCCTTCTTCAGAATATTATTATCATCATCTTGCTGATTGCAGGTGCAGGTTTTTTATCTTTAACAGAAATTGCCCTTGCTGGTGCACGTAAAGTTAAACTTAAAATCCTTGCAGAATCGGGTGATGAACGTGCGCAGAAAGTCCTAGACTTGCAAGAAAATTCTGCTGATTTCTTTGCTGCTTCCCAAATTGGACTGAACGCTGTTGCCATTTTAGGTGGTATTTTGGGTGAAGGGGCTTTTCGTCCTTATTTTCTTGATTTTGTTTCACGCTTTTATATAGGTCCTTGGGCAGAAACCATTAGTTTTGCATTATCATTTACATTAGTTACATCACTCTTTATTTTATTTGCAGACTTAATGCCAAAACGTATGGCAATGATTGCACCTGAAAAAATTGCTGTTTCTGTTATTAATCCGATTCAAATATTTATTGTGGTATGTAAACCTTTGGCTTGGTGTATCAATGCCATTGCAAACCTGTTATTTCGCTTATTTAAGGTCAATACAACACGTGAAGATAATATTACATTTGATGATATTTCTGCCGTGATGGATGCAGGTGCGCAAGCAGGTGTCTTACAAAAACAAGAACATCATTTTATTGAAAATGTATTTGAGCTTGAAGAACGTAATGTTCCTTCGAGTATGACGACTCGTGAAAATGTTGTATTTTTCACACTAAAAGAGTCAGAAGAAAGCATTCGCCAAAAACTCGCTGAATATCCATACTCTAAGTTTTTGGTGTGTAATAATAATATTGATGATGTCATTGGTTATGTAGATGCCAAAGATATTTTAGTACGAATTTTAAATAATCAATCTCTTCTGCAACTCAATGAAAATACAATTCGTAATGTTTTAACGATTCCTGACACTTTAACCTTATCAGAACTACTTGATCGTTTTCGCTCAACTAAAGAAAAATTCGCTGTGGTTATTAATGAATATGCTTTGGTTGTTGGTGTGATTACTTTGTCAGATATTATGATTACGGTCATGGGCGACTGGGTTACCCCAATTGAAGCAGATCAACAAATTATCAAACGTGATAATAATTCATGGCTGATCGATGGTAGTACACCTATTGAAGATCTCAAGCATGCGCTTGCTCTAGATGAAATGCCTGATGATGAAAACTATGAAACGCTTGCAGGATTTATGATGTATAAATTACGAAAAATCCCTCGCCCTGCTGATACTGTGATTTTTGATGGTTATAAATTTGAAGTTGTGGATGTTGATCATTTTAAAATTGACCAATTACTTGTGACACGTTTACTTGAAAGAAATGAAGCTGAGCCACCAACAGAAGAATAAAACGATCATTTTCAACTAAAAAGCACCAATACATGGTGCTTTTTATATGACTGTTTTTTATTATTTCTTTTCGATTAAACGATCAAGTACAGCTTGATAGTGAATCATAATATCTTCATCTAACAATTTAAACGCATTGTCAAATTGCACCATTGGCCAACCTTCTTTCCAAAAAGAAAAGATATTATGTAAATCATGAGTTACTGTTGCATCTTCACGTAAAATAGCTTGAGCGACTTGTGATAAAACTTGTGCAGTTTCTGCACCATCAATCTCTAAATATTCAATCCCTTTTGCTTTTAAAATACGAATACGGTCTTTTTTATAGCGAATTTTTTTTGCTTGAGCTTCATTTAAATGCAATGCCAAAGTGACAGCTTCAACAAATTTTTCTTCAAAACTATGATGTAAAGCGACCAAAGCTTGCTTATGTGCTTCTTGACGCCCTGCTTTTCCGCCATCACGAATGATTTTTTTTGCTTCGACATTTAATTCGTCAGATTTCATTGACTGTAAAATATCTAAAATTTCAATATCACTTAATGATGCAGAAGAATCTGTCATGGGAGTCCTAAATATAAAATAGAATGTTATATTTTCGCATAATTTTAAAATTAAATCAGAGATAAAATACCGAAATATAAAATACCTTGAGAAAAATAGAAAATTGACTCTTAAAAATGTCGTTAAAGCGTTTTATTGTTCAAAATGAATCTTCTTTCTAACTTCTAAAAAAATCATCAAGTTTGCTCAATAAATCCGTACAAGCCTAAATTCCTATCTGCATCTAAGTCTAAGGTTTTTATTCAGCTTAATGATGCCCTCTTCTTATAAAATAAAAAGAGGGTTTTCATCATTTAAATAACTTCTACCACAACCTTACCAATGTGTTCACCTGTATCCATCACCGCATGAGCATCTTGAATTTGGTCAAACTTAAAAGTCCGATAAATCATTGGCAAACATTCACCTTTTCCCCAAAGTGGAACAACATGTTGCTCTAAACCTTGAGCAATCTCAGCTTTTTCTGCGCTATTTCTTGCTCGCATTGTTGAGCCTGTGATCGTCAAACGCTTCATCATAATTTGACCTAGTTTCACATCTTTGGCTTTTGCCCCACCTAAAAAGGCGATATACACTAAACGACCATCACGACGTAATAAATTTAAATTTTTATCTAAATAAGGTGCACCGACCATATCTAAAATAACATCTACACCCGCATTATCCGTTTTATCTTGAATAACCTGTTCAAAATCTTGAGTTTTATAATTAATTGCATCAGTTAAACTTGCCAATGCCTGTACTTTTTCATCTGTGCCGACAGTTGCAAAAGTTTTTATTCCTAAAGACTGACATAGCATCAAAGCTGTTGTTCCAATACCACTTGCTCCACCATGAACAAGTACCGTTTCACCTGCTTTGGCTCTTGCCATTTGAAAAACATTTGCCCAAACAGTAAAGAATGTTTCAGGAATCGCGGCTGCTTGTACAAAGCTTACACCTTGTGGAATATGCAAAGTTTGGCTATCAGGCACCACACAATACTGTGCATATCCTCCACCATTAGTTAAACCACATACACGATCACCCACTTTAAAGTTGGTCACATCAGCACCAACCTCAATGACCTCTCCCGCAACCTCTAAGCCTGGTACAGGTGTCACTCCTTTTGGCATAGGATATAAACCTTGACGCTGTAAAATATCTGGTCGATTAATTCCAAATGCGTGTACTTTAACTAAAACTTCATTTGTACTTGCTGTTGGTGTTGAAACAGTTTCGTATGCTAATTTTTCAATACCGCCTGGCTCAGTAATAATGATCTGTTGCATGGTTGCTTGTGACATTCACTTTCCTTATTCATGAATTTTCATATGATTTGTATTTGAACATAAAGTTTGTTGAGAATGAAGAACTGTGGACTTATGTATAATCAACTTTCTATTTCAAAATTTGATCGTCATCACTTATGAATAATATGTTTGAATATAATGAAGATAACTATCACGAGTTTGAATGGTTTGATGGTCTGGCAGTTATTCGCTTTTATGCAGAATGGTGTGCGCCATGTACACAAAATTTTCCAGTATTTGAGCAACTCGCTCAAAACTTTGCAAAATCACATCCCGAAATTAAGTTCGGTATTATTAATATTGATCAATCCCCTATTTTAACCTTACGTTATAATGTCTATGGTTTACCTTCGACCCTGATTTTTCAACAAGGGCAAATTATACAACGTATAGCTGGCGTTAAAACTTTAATGGAATATAGCAAAATTCTGCAAGCGCACACCTAAGACTTTATTTTCTAGCTTTATAAGCTTGTATCATTTTAGTGGTGACATCTTCTGGATAACATAATGGCGCATATCCACCCGCTCGATGATAAGCACTCCGTTTACCACAACGACTTCCATTTGATGCTGTGTTATATGGGCAAGGACAATTACCAGAATAAGCCTCAATTGATTGTTGAATAATTTTCTGTTTAATCGCTTCTACACTTTCATTATTTTGTTTAGCATTCACAGAAAATGTTAAAAGCAACCCCATTAAAAATAATATTTTTTTCATAAATCCCTCTCTTTTAAATATTATATAGAGAAAGATTTATATGAAACATCACAAAAATAATCAAATGTTATTTTATTCACTAATTTATGATTTTTATCATTTTATTTTTAGATGATCTATTAAAAACAAAGCCATCAAATGATGGCTTTAAAACTTATAAGAAGTCACCTTCACGCTCAGGTTGATAAATCACTTTTTCAATTTTTACCTTCATCGTATGACCATCGGGCTGTGGCCATTCAATTTCTTGTCCCTCAGCTAAACCTAAAATCGCAGCACCAATTGGAGCAACAACATTGACTTGCCCTTTTTCACCACGAAAGTCATGTGGATAGACCAACGTAATTTCCGTTGCTTCTTTTGCAGGAGCAATGGTGATTAATACTTTTGCATTCATCGTTACAATGTTCGTTGGAATATCTTGTGGAGTAACAACTTCAGCACGAGCCAGTTCTTCTTCTAAATGTTCCATAGTTGGAGTCAATTTAGCCTGATTCTCTAACATCGTTTCTAAACGATGTAAGTCTTGTTCTGAAATAATAATATTAGGCTGAGCCATCTAGCTAATTTCCTTTAATTTAGATGCTATTTTAAAAGCAATAAAAACAAAAAATATTCAAAATCTCTTCATCAAGTTATATCAGAAAATTGAGCAATTGAATAATACTGGATTTTTTAAAGCTATAAAAAAAGCCCCTTTGAGGGGCTTTTCTCAAGTCGAAACTTATTTTGCGTAAACTGGGAATTTAGCACATACCGCTTCAACTTTCGCTTTCACGGTATTGATAACAGCTTCATCACCTTTTGCATCAAGAATGTCTGCAATCCAACCTGCAAGATCACGTACTTCAGCTTCGCCAAAACCACGAGTCGTCACTGCTGGTGTACCAATACGGATACCAGAAGTCACAAATGGTGAACGTGGATCATTTGGTACAGAGTTTTTGTTCACAGTAATGTGAGCTGCACCTAACCAAGCATCAGCTTCTTTACCTGTAATATCTTGTTTAATCAAAGATAATAAGAATAAATGGTTTTCAGTACCACCAGATACAACATCATAACCACGTGCAATCAACACTTCAGCCATTGCTTTAGCATTAACTACAACTTGTTTTTGATATTCTTTATATTCTGGCAACATTGCTTCTTTAAAGCAGATTGCTTTAGCTGCAACAGCATGAACCAATGGACCACCTTGGTTACCAGGGAATACTGCTGATTGTAATTTTTTCTCGATTTCTTCATTTGCTTTCGCAAGGATTAAACCAGAACGTGGACCACGTAAAGTTTTATGTGTCGTCGTTGTTGTTACGTCAGCAATTTGTACTGGGCTTGGGTAAACACCCGCAGCAACTAAACCAGCAACGTGAGCCATATCGACAAAAAGGTAAGCACCTACTTTATCTGCGATTTCACGGAAACGCTGCCAATCAACGATTTGGCTATAAGCAGAGAAACCAGCCACAATCATACGTGGTTTATGTTCTACAGCTAAACGCTCAACTTCTTCATAATCGATTTCACCAGTTTCTGGGTTTAAACCGTATTGAATTGCATTATACGTTTTACCAGAGAAGCTTACTTTCGCACCATGTGTCAAGTGACCACCATGCGCTAAGCTCATACCTAATACTGTATCACCAGGATTAAGAAGCGCTAAGTAAACTGCTGAGTTCGCTTGAGAACCTGCATGTGGTTGAACGTTAGCATAGTCAGCGCCAAATAATTCTTTAGCACGATCAATTGCCAATTGTTCAATCACGTCTACATATTCACAACCGCCATAGTAGCGTTTGCCTGGGTAGCCTTCTGCATATTTGTTAGTGAGCTTTGAACCTTGAGCTTCCATAACTGCTGGTGAGCAATAGTTTTCAGAAGCGATTAGCTCAATATGAGCTTCTTGACGCACATCTTCGTTCGAGATAGCTTGAGCTAATTCTGGGTCAAATTCAGCAATAGAGATATTGGCAAACATTAGCGAGGTCCTATGAAATGTAGGGCTTTTAAGCCGTGCTAAGATTGGCGCATATTGTAGCATGAAGTTTTTAAATAAAGAGAATGAACTTTGCTCAGTTTGTCATAAAAATATCGTCTGATTGAAACAAATATCTTATATAAGGGTCAAATTAACTTATTGGATTCAAAGTAAACTGTTTTTAATGCTTAAAATAAAGAAAACAAACGCTTTACTGTGTTTATTTTTTGATAAACAATTTGGTAGTGTTCTAAAATGTTTGCTGATTTGTCCATTGAATAAATCAGTAAAATATATTTTGTACTATCCCCATTTATATTGCAAAATTCAAACTCATTTGCGTAGGCAATGCCTTGCTTTTTAAGGATGAGGAATATATTCCGCAAGGTAACAAAAATCCTTTATTGGCTAAAGGGGATGTCCCTATCACCCTTACCCAACGGCGACATCCATGTCGCCTGCGATAGCATCACTCCGTTAAGTTTACTTTTATAGATTGAATGAGAATTTAATATCAAATGTCATCAGCATAATTTTAAAACACTACCAAAAAGAATACTTAGGCTATATTTTACGCTTACTTTGATATGGTGATGATCATTTTACTCAATCATTTAAAATAATAAATATCCATTAAATTGATCAATAATATTTGTAACAACGAAAAATCCAGTGCTAAAGTAGGGATATTCTCCTGATTCTTTTGGAATATGTCATGCAAGCTATTATTCTTGATACAGAAACACATACCTTAAATGGCTTGCCCATTGAAATTGCTTATGCACCGATCCAACTTGATCAAGGAAAATTAAGTTTAGATCGTGAACAAATTTTTGATCAACTTTATAGTATTGGTGAGGAAAAAATTTCTTATGCCTCTATGGCTGTTCATCATATTTTAGAATCTGACTTAGTAGGTCAACCCGATTTTTCTACATTTAAACTTCCTACAGATACGATCTATATGATTGGTCATAATATTGACTATGATATTCGTGCTATTCAGCAATGCGGTGTAGATACATCTCATATTAAAGCGATTTGTACACTTGCTCTTGCTCGCCTAGTTTGGCCTGATGCCGAAGCACATAATATTTCAGCATTGATTTATCAGATCAGTAAAGGCAGTGAAAAAGCACGTACCATGTTAAAAGGCGCTCATCGTGCAGATGCTGATATTATTTTAACTGCAAATATTTTAATGCATATTATTCATCATCTTAAAATTCAAAATATTGAAGAATTATTTGCAGCGTCTGAAGATGCACGTATTCCTCGTAGTATCAATTTTGGTAAACATCGCGGTACAGCAATTGCTGACTTACCACCTGATTATACGAAATGGTTACTCAAACAAGATGACCTTGACCCTTATTTACGTAAAGCACTGGAAAATAGTGCAATGATTACCCTTTAAAAACTTTACCTTAATGTAAATCAGAATGGCATGCTATATGTCATTTTGATAACTAAAATAGCCCCTAAATAATTGTATTTTTATGTTGATTTAGCGTTTTTAACGCTAAGTCATTTTTTATTTAACTCAATAATTCAACAACTTAAAAACAAAAACATTCAAAAATATATTTTAACTCATTATTTCAGCACTTTAGCTGCATCTACATTTTACTGCTGAACATGTATAACTTTTTTGATTCAAGGGGATATACCATATGAATCAAATACATTTTTTACGTTTTTCAGCTTGTGATAATCCAATGCAACTGAATAAAATTGGCAATTGGGTCATTACTTTTCGTGATATTACTGAATGTATGCCTATTCAACTTGCAATCACACATGTGATTCCTTCTCAAATTTCAGATCATTTACAATTACGCAGTCTATATCTGCAACAAATGCAAAATTCTTTAGATTGGCAAATGATTCAATTAGAATACACCGAAAATACCCAAGCAAAAATTATAAGCAGTGATTTTAATTCATCACTTACATTAAACTTCATCAAACAACTCATTCATGAATTTAAACGATATGATGTTGAATTATCTTATTTTTCAGAGTGATTTAAGTTCAAATTAACTTTGTTTTATATTGTTTTTAAACATGAAAAAGCTCACATTTCTGTGAGCTCTTTAGGTTGGAAAGCTAGTGCTTATTTCTCATCTGAACATCTGTTGCAAATTCAATAAGCTGTCATTGATCTGTCCAACTATTTTGTAGCATCTTAACGATCTACTATGATTTAAATATAAATGAAGAAACCAAACAGAGCAATATTGCTTAACATTTCAGCACAAGTTCATAAAGAAATTCTCATTGTAATCATCATTTTTCAGCTATAAAATATTGTCTGTTTAAAATACGAGCTATAACTTATATTGACTATTTTTAGCTTATTGTAAATAAACACGATGAAATTTCATTTTATAAAAGATTAAAACGATGAAATGTAAACATTCAAAAAAATAATATTTAATAGAAAAACAATAAGATATAGACTAAAAATGAAATAAAAATATAGTGCGCCCAGCGAGACTCGAACTCACTCCACAGGCTTCGGAAACCCGTACTCTATCCTGTTAAGCTATGGGCGCTTAAAAGAAGTGCGCACATCATATCAAAAATTTAACTTAGGTAAAGCATATATCGTGCATTCGCACACTTTGCTGCTCAAGCTTTATCCAACGTTCTATATCAGCAACGCACTATTCCTAGCATTACACTTGGTTTATTTATCAAGTTCGCTCACAATATACGCTCCTACATTCACGTGAGAATTTCATGGCTGATGCATTGACGTTAAGAGATTTATCTAAAACTTATCGAAATGGCTTTCAAGCACTTAAAGGGATCAATTTAACTGTTCCTGAAGGTGAGTTTTATGCTCTTTTGGGTCCAAATGGTGCAGGAAAATCAACAACGATTGGGATCATCAGTTCACTTACACGTAAAACTTCAGGTCGTGTAGAAATTTTTGGGCATGATTTAGATACACATCCATCCAAAGCAAAACAGTGTTTAGGTATTGTTCCACAAGAATTTAACTTTGGGCATTTTGAGAAAACTTTTGATATTTTAGTCACGCAAGCAGGCTATTACGGGATTCCTAAAAAACTTGCTGAACAACGTGCAGAAGAATATTTAGAAAAATTAGGGCTTTGGGAAAAGCGTGACGTCCAAGCTCGTATGCTTTCAGGCGGTATGAAACGTCGCTTAATGATTGCTCGCGCTATGATGCATGAACCTAAATTATTAATTTTAGATGAGCCTACCGCAGGTGTAGATATTGAACTACGCCGTTCAATGTGGGATTTTCTGACTGAAATGAATGAGAAAGGCACAGCAATTATTCTAACCACGCATTACTTAGAAGAAGCTGAAATGTTGTGTCGTCAAATTGCGATTATTGATCGTGGCGTGATTAAAGAAGACACTTCCATGAAAGCTTTTCTCAGTCAACTCAATGAAGAATCTTTTATTTTTGATTTAGAACATCCAATTGAACCTTTTCATATTGAAATCTTTGGTTTGACATTTAACCTCATTGATCCAATGACCTTAGAAGTAACCATGGATAAAGCACATTCACTCAATGATTTATTTCAACTTTTAGAAGCACAAGGCATTCGTGTGCGCAGTATGCGTAACAAATCAAATCGCTTAGAAGAACTCTTTGTGAAAATGGTCGAAAAAAATCTAGAAGGAGATGCGCAATGAATTTTACCCAACTTAAAATTGCGCTTTTTACCCTTGTACATAAAGAAATCCGCCGTTTTATGCGGATTTGGCCTCAAACCTTATTACCCCCTGCAATCACAATGAGTTTGTACTTCGTGATTTTTGGAAATTTAGTTGGTTCACGTATTGGGCAAATGGGTGGTTTTAGTTATATGCAATTCATCGTGCCAGGTCTGGTCATGATGGCAGTGATTACAAATAGCTATGCTAACGTTTCTTCAAGTTTTTTTAGTGCAAAATTTCAAAAAAGTATTGAAGAACTCATTATGAGTCCTGTTCCACTGCATTTAGTACTTTGTGGTTATGTGATTGGTGGCGTATGTCGTGGCATCTTAGTCGGAACGATTGTGACATTAATGAGTCTGTTTTTCACTGACTTAGCGATTCATAATATTTTTGTGACAATCTATACCGTTATTATTACTTCTTTATTGTTTTCTTTGGGCGGCTTTATTAATGCTGTCTATGCAAAATCATTTGATGATATTTCAATCATTCCAACCTTTGTATTAACTCCACTTACTTATTTAGGTGGTGTATTTTACTCAATTAGTGCTTTAAGCCCTTTTTGGCAAAATCTCTCTTTAGTGAACCCGATTGTATATATGGTCAATGCTTTCCGTTATGGTATTTTAGGTCATAGTGATGTTAATGTGACCTTATCCTTAATTGTAGTGACATTATTTTGTGCTGTACTTTATGGAGTCGCTTACTATTTACTTTCTCGTGGTTCAGGAATGCGTGAATAATGACTGTTGAACAATCTCTTTTGGGTAAAGATACCGATTACCCAACCACCTATCAGCCTGATATTTTATTTCCAATTTCACGTACTCAAGCACGTGAAAATTACAAACATGTAGAAGGTATATATAAAGGAAAGGACTGGTGGCATATTTTTGAAATCTCTTGGTTAAATCTTCAAGGGATTCCTCAAGTTGCAATTGGTCGCATGACTTTACCTGCTTCATCTGAGTTTTTACTCGAATCCAAATCATTAAAGCTCTATTTTAATAGCATGAACTTTACTCAATTTGAGTCTAAAGAAGCATTTATTCAAAGAGCTGAAAAGGATTTGTCGCACGCTGCTCAAGCCGAAGTAACGCTGACTTTATTTCATGTTGATGATTTAGAAATTTCAAAACCTGAAGGGATTTGTATTGATGACCAACAACCTGACTGCCTAGTCAATCACCCTGATGCACGTCTTTTGGCTTTTGATAAAACAGTCAATGATGCTGAAAAAAATGTTGAAATTCAATTATATTCACATTTATTAAGAAGCAATTGCCCTGTGACAGGTCAACCTGACTGGGGCACGATTTTTATTCGATATCAAGGTAAAAAACCTTGTTATCGCAGCATTTTAGCTTATATTATCTCTTATCGTCAGCATAATGGCTTCCATGAGCAATGCGTGGAGCAAGTTTTTGCAGATCTTTGGCAAAATTTACAGCCAGAAAAGCTGATGGTCTATGCAACATATACGCGCCGTGGTGGTTTAGACATTAACCCTTGTCGTGTATCAGATGAATCATGGATGCCAAGCCCTATTCGATTGGCGAGACAATAAGACAAAACATTGAGGTTTTAACAATGCCCTTTTTTGGTTTTGTACCATCAGATGAGCTTTTAAAGAACATCCAGACTGGTATTGAGAAAAAAAATTCTAATGAACCACTGTACCCATTACGTGACCAAACAGCACTTTTAATTAATGATGAAATTATTGATGCTTTATTGGTTCAACTTGTGCAGCGTTTTCCAGCAAGTGAAAAACGCGATACAGCTGAAAAGTTAGCGGGTTATGTAAAATCAACTGTTGCTGTGCTACTAAAGCAACTTCTCAGCAAAGCAGACAATAATGTTGTGCGCCAATCTGTAGAGTTTTCTGAACGTAGTTTATTTAAAGATCCAACAGGTGAAAATCGTGTAGGAACAACTTTAGATGCAAATTTAGTTACAAGCCTTAAATATAATTTTGCTGAAATTAAAGCAGGAAATAAAATTGATAAAGAAGCTCTAGCTGAACTATATAAACAGTTTGCTGATGCTGCAATTCGTCATTTTATGATTGATTTTAATAAAACTTTAGATTTAGGCATGATTAAACGTAAAGCATCTGATATCGGTGCTGCTGCTGTGACTAAAGCAGTGCATATTGCGATCAATAAACTGATTCCAAATCTAAGTCGTGAAGAGCTTAAAGCTGTTGCTGAATATCACGATTCGTTGTTCTTCTCTTAATCATTTGTTGTTGTCATATAAAATGCTCTTTTAAAAAGGGCATTTTTTATCTCTTATTTTATTGCGTCTAAATCTCAGCATTTAATATAAAGCTGTTTCATTCACCCAATTAAAGATATAAAAAAATTTAAAGCCAATGTTTCATCAATCCACTCTGGCACATTAATAAAAGCCGCACTCTTACTCACCTTTTCACAAAACAAAAAGATAGGTAAAGCCATGTTGAAAAATCTTTCAAAAAATGCCAAGCAATATCAACGACATTTACAATCTACTATTTCAATACGTAAAACACGTTTTGATGCGCAATACACTGAACGCCACTACACTCATGCAACTTTAATTTCGCATTTTCTCACTGCCTTATCGATCACTTTCCCACAAGGTGAACGTTTTTTTGTAGAAACTGTACGCAATGTGAGAGATCAAATTGAAAACCCTCGCCTGCAAGCTGATATTTCGGGTTTTATTGGTCAAGAAGCGCATCATGCTCAAGCGCATGAACAGTTTAATCAAGCAGTACAATCGCCACATTATAATTTGATGCACTACAATGCTGCTTTTGAAAAAGAAATGAAACGTTTGAGAACCTTAACTCAGCGTCGGCAACTTGCTGCAACTGTGGCTTTGGAGCATTTTACTGCACTCATGGCAGGTTATATGTTGAAATATCCTGAGTTTATGTTTAAAGGTCTTTCACCAAACATGAAACAACTATGGCTCTGGCATGCTATTGAGGAAATTGAACATAAACATGTTGCATTTGAAGTCTATCAAACGATTTTTAACCATTTACCACAACGACGTAGAAGTATGCGCACCATCACGATTGGTTTTATTAGCAGCACCACGTTTATGACCGCAGACTTACTCTGGCAAGATCGCAAAAATAGCTTATATTCACCACAACAGCTCTTTAAAAACATCAAAGCACTTTATGGATTAGGTTTAATGATGCTACGTTTAAGTCCTGAATATTTTGCTTTTTATCGCGCAGACTTCCATCCTGAACAATTAGATCAACAAGAATTACTTGAACAAGGACGACAACTTTTAAATCCAAGTTAATTGGTATTGAGTCAAATCATTTTCTCAAAGCTTAAGAAACAACTCAAAGTGATCTTATTCATGAAAAAATTCTCTTTGTCTAAAATGGAGTGACATCCTATTATTATTTTTGAATTTTTAAACTTTGCTGTATTTTTAAACTTAATATGAATAGATCAGCCCATAGATTGCCTTCAAGTCTTATTGTGATAGCATTCACAAAAGCTATTTCCCCACACGCTCATTTGCCATGTCACCAAATTCACAATACAAATTTTTACGCCAATCACCTCGTGATGGCTTAAGTACACGCTCCAGTATTTCGCGTTGGCAACGCTTACATATCGATCCTTGGCTGAGCTTATTTTTAATTCTCAATGCAATACTCGGGCTTGTGGTTTTATATAGTGCTTCAGCACAAGATTTGGGTTTGGTTTCAAAACAAGCAATGAGTTTTGGAATTGGCTGTCTGATTATGTTTGGACTCGCACAAATCCCACCAAAAGTATATCAAGCCTTTGCACCCTACTTTTATCTATTTGCTGTGCTGTGTTTGGTTGCTGTGGTTATTTTTGGTGAAATTCGAATGGGTGCTCAACGCTGGATCGCAATTCCTGGAGTTGGCAGTGTACAACCCAGTGAATTTATGAAAATTGCTATGCCACTTATGGTGGCTTGGTTTTTAACACGTCAACCACTTCCTCCTCGCTTTGGTCATGTTTTGCTCTCTCTGGTTTTAATTGGTGTTCCATTTTTACTGATTGCAGAACAACCTGATTTAGGTACATCCTTACTGATTTTAGCCAGTGGAATTTTTGTTTTATTTTTAAGTGGATTATCTTGGAAAATGATTACTGCCGCATTTGCAGCGGCTGCCGTTATACTTCCTGTTGCATGGCAATTTTTACTCCATGATTACCAACGTCAACGTGTCATGACTTTGCTGAATCCTGAAGCCGATGCTTTAGGTACAGGTTGGAATATTATTCAATCAAAAACAGCCATTGGTTCAGGTGGATTTACAGGTAAAGGCTTTCTTGAAGGCACACAATCTCATCTACATTTTTTACCAGAAGGTCATACAGACTTCATTATTGCTGCATTTTCTGAAGAATTTGGTCTGATTGGTATCATTATTTTGATTTTAATTTATTTTGCAATTATCTTCAGAACCTTCCAAATCAGTTTGCAATGCTTTCATAATTTTGGACGATTGGTTGCAGGCGCCTTTGCTTTGTCATTTTTTGTGTATGTATTTGTAAATGCAGGCATGGTCAGTGGTATTTTACCTGTAGTCGGCGTGCCATTACCATTTATGAGTTATGGCGGTACTGCAATTATTACATTAATGGCAACTTTTGGTATTGTGATGTCCATTCATACGCATCGCTAATTTACCCCCATAGAAAATTAGGAAAATATACTTTATGTTAAATTTTAGGCTTTTTCAAAAAGTAAGAAACATGGGTTTTTGTGCTGTGGCACTGTCTATTACCAGTTTTTGCCAAGCAAATGATTTTGCGAATGATCCGCAATATAACAATTTCAAACTAAAAACAATGCAAACATATGGGCTAAGCAGCGATCAAGTGGATTGGGCAATGAATGGCTCTCGCAATTTACCTAATATTATTAATATTATGAATCGCCCTGGTGAAAGTAAGCCTTGGTATCAATACAAAACTAACTTTTTAGCAGAAGGTACAATTCAGCGTGGTGTACGCTTTAAAAATCAATACGCAGATACGCTAAATCGAGCAGAACAACAATATGGTGTTCCTCAAGCGATTATCTTGGGTATTTTAGGGGTTGAAACAGGTTATGGTGCAAATAAAGGCTCTTTCGTTACACGTGATGCTTTAGCAACTTTAGGTTTCGGTTATGAACGCCGAGCACAATATTTCCAAGATGAACTTTCGGCGCTGATCGCATGGTCATATAAAGACGGTGTACCTACAAATTCAATTGTAGGTTCTTATGCTGGGGCTGTAGGCTACCCACAATTTATGCCAAGTAATATTCCATTATATGGTGTGGATTATGATGGCAATGGTCATGTCGATTTGAGAAACTCGGCTGTAGATGCGATAGGTTCGATTGCAAATTATTTAGCACAAAAAGGTTGGCAACGTAATCAACCAATTGCTTTTCAAGCACGATATACAGGTAATAATCCTGATGCTGTCATCGCCAAAGATTTAACACAACCAACCCCCTTTGGCGTACTTAAAAATCAAGGAATTAGTGCTCTCAATCCAATTGTTAAAATTGATGATTTAGATATGGTAAATGTCATTCAATTACAAGAAAGTTATGGACCGACTTACTACATCACTTACCCGAACTTTCAAGTAATTACCACCTATAACAAAAGCAGAATGTATGCCACTGCACTCTGGCTTTTAGGGACTGAAATTGTGAGTCGTTAAAACTTATTTTTCCTCCCGATTAAATAAGTCAAGATTTTTCTCATCAAAAATGATTACTATTTAATCTTTTTAAATGATTAGTTACAATTACGGTTATTTTTTATACTGATTCTGTAAGTTTTTGTCCTTTTTGTAACTAATCATCAAATATTACTAGACACATTCGTTACTGCATGAATATTATCCCCTACCGTTAAATGTGGTTGCAAAAGTAAATTTACAGACCTGAATGATGAATTTTCACGTTTTGAAAATTTGGTTTTAGGTTCCCAGGAGTTAAACAATGCATGCTTCACTAAAATATATGATCGCCCTGACCATGGGCTTGAGTATGACGCAAGTCAACTCAGAAATGGTACAGTCGTCATACTTAAACAACGATTCAGATAGTTCAAGTCTTGCTTCACGTGTTGTAAACAAAGACTCAACTAACTTTAATTCACACTTTTCAAACCTAAACAGTTTGTCAATTACTGAACGTTCAAGCGATAAAATCCGCCATGACACCCTTGCTGCAAAAGTTCAAGTGCAAGACAATGAGCCTTCAGTCATTGATAAATTAAATGCTGTTGCATCAAATACTGTACGTAAGTTCAGCCAAACAGGTGTTGCCTCTTGGTATGGTCGTCAATTCCACGGTCGTAAAACAGCGAGTGGCGAAACATTTGATATGAATGAACTTACCGCAGCTCATCGCAGCCTGCCACTGAATTGCTACATTCGTGTAACAAATAAAAATAATGGCAAAAGCGTTGTGGTCAAAGTCAATGATCGTGGTCCATTCCATGGCAACCGTGTACTTGATTTATCTTATGGTGCAGCAAAACGTCTTGGCATTACCAACTCAGGCACTGCTAGCGTGAATATTGAACGTGTAGACGGTCCTAACTCTTAAAATTTAGCTCCCATTTAACGTGAAAAGCCACTTTAAACGTGGCTTTTTTAATTCAATGGGATTTTAATATTCACTTTATCTTTCATCTTTTATTACTCACTTTAAATTATTAATAAAACTACTTTTTAAAATACATTGGCTTAAAATCTCAAAACTCTCAATATTTAGTCTTTGACCATTATTAATTTCTCGTTTATATTTGCCAAAAGTGCTTAAACAATAAATGAAATAAATCTAGCGCACGGAGTGCAATATGAAATCTATAACTGAATGGTTCGATGAATATAGCGAAAGCCATCAGAATCCAACCAATAAAGTCATCCACTGGGCATGTGTTCCTGCAATTTTATTTTCAATTCTTGGGATTTTGGCACACTTTAGTGCTTTGCTTACTGCTTTAGTGATTGTATTAACCTTAGTATTTTATACTCGCCTTGATCTTGTTCTTGCGGTTGCGATGACTGCTCTGATTGCAGTAATGGCTTGGGTCATTTATTTCCTTCCCGTCGGTGTTGGTTTTTATATTGGTGTCTTTATTATTGCTTGGATTGGGCAATTTTATGGTCACAAAATTGAAGGTAAAAAACCTTCTTTCTTCAAAGATCTACAATTCCTCCTGATTGGTCCTGTATGGTGCATGGATGCCTACCTAGGAAAAGTACTACCAAAATGGAAATCGCGCCAAAAACTCGCATTTTAGCGCAAATAAATAAGGGTTAAATTTCACTGTTAAATTTAACCCTTATTTTCTGATATAAAACGAGTCAAAAGATATCAAAAATTACATTTACTCAAATTTATTATTTCTGTTTTACGCTCTAAAATATGCTGAGAAAATTATATTGATTTAAGATCAAAACAAGATAAAAAGTTACATTTTTACTCAAATATTTTATTCTTTTTTAAACGCTCATTATATCTAGCAAGCTGTTACTTCATTTACAGATTAACGAGAAATTTGACCATTATGTTTTAGCCAACCATCTTCATGATGCCGATTTGGATCATGATGTGTCCAATGAATCACACCTCCTTGCTCGCTATATTCATATTCACCAAAAAACTCCACCAAATCACCCTTCTGTAAATTTTCTAGCCTAGGTGCTAAATCAATATTATGTGCCACTAACACGGTCAGACCATTTTCTAACGCTAAAATAAATTTTTGATGACGTGAACCTTCACGATCATCTTTTAATATTGCCTTAACTTTGCCCGAAGACTGAACTTGTATATTACTCAATTTAGTCTCATAAGCTTGACGAATAGTATCTAAACCTTGCTGATTCTGATGATTTAGTGAGGAGTTTTTTGGTTGAATGATTTGCTTTTGTTCTGTTGAATTTTCAATATTTTCTACATCTGAAGATGTTGTAGTAGTGAATGATTGATCAACTTGTTCAAGACTTTTTTCTTGTTTTAAATCTATACCTAAATAAGCAGCGACAAGTATAACAATAATTGCACCTATGCTTAGGTTGGTCTTATTTGCCATCGGTATTCATTCTATGCTAAACATTAGTTGCTTAAATTATATAAATTTTTCTAACAACGAGAAAGCCAAATGTCTGAACAAGAACAATTAAGAAACGTATTTATAGAAATTTTTCCTGAACTGGGGATTCAAGATTTTCCTGAAATCAATACTAAAGACAATAGCAATATATGGCTGATGGATTGGAAAACTAATTACGAATGTTCTCAGAAAATCATTGCAAGCTGTGAATTTTCAAATTTCAGTTGGCTTTTAGAACAACATTTTAAAGCATTAACTATAGTAAAATCATCAGGATATAATGTTTCAAATATTTTAAAAGACATATTTTCCTATATTGAACAGTTTGAAGATCAGACTGATCATACATTAATTGACTTGAATAAATTAGAATATGATGCTTCATTTTTTGACGATGATGAGCTGAGTTTTGAAGAACAATATGTGCTTGCAATCGATAATATTACATCAGATATTCTTCAACATAACTTAAGCGTTATTGTGATAGAACATGGTGAAAATATTGATTTTATTTTAAGTCAGGCAACTTTTGAAGCTTTATCCAAATTAGAAAAAATACTCAAAATGATCTATGACAATAGCGATGTCACACTTTACCACCATACACATCAGCAAGATTATTCATTTGAATTTTTATTAGAAAACCGAATATAAATGCTGAAAAAAACCCCTCAATAATGAGGGGTCTTTTCATTTTACTGAAATAGTAAAATTATTGTGCAGCAGCAGCTTGAGCAGCAGCAACTTCGTCAGCGAAGCTCATTTCTGCTTTTTTCTCAATACCTTCACCTACTTGGAAGCGAACAAATTGAGCTACTGTAGTACCTGTTGCTTTCAATACGTCAGCAACTTTTTTCTCATTGTCAATCACGTACATTTGACGCTCAAGAACAACTTCGTTCAAGTATTTTTCAACTGAACCAGTAACCATTTTTTCAACGATATTTGCTGGTTTACCAGATTCAATCGCTTTTGCTTCTGCAATTTCTTTCTCTTTAGCGATAAGATCAGCAGATACGCCTTCAGCATTTACAGCAACTGGGTTGAACGCAGCAACGTGCATTGCAATACCTTTACCAGTTTCAGCATCACCTGTGTAAGCTACAACAACACCGATTTTTAAACCGTGTTTGTAAACTGCAAGGTTTTCGCCTTCAACAATTGTTGCACGACGAACTTGGATGTTCTCACCGATTTTTTGAACAAGTGCGATACGTGCTTCTTCAACAGTCGCACCATCTTCAAGTTTCAATTCAGCAATTTTCGCAGCATCAGTTTCGTTTGCAGCTAAAGCAGCAGCAGCAACTTTTGCAGAGAAACCAGCAAAGTTTTCATCTTTTGCAACGAAGTCAGTTTGGCAGTTTACTTCTAAAAGAAGTGCTTTGTTGCCTTCTTGAGCAATTGTGATTGCGCCATCAGCAGCAATGTTACCCGCTTTTTTAGCTGCTTTTGCTTGACCAGATTTACGAAGGTTATCAATCGCTAACTCGATGTCACCGTCTGCTTCTGTTAATGCTTTTTTGCATTCCATCATTGCAAGACCAGTACGGTCACGTAATTCTTTTACCATGCTCGCAGTAACTGCAGTCATGTTGTTCTCCTAAATACGGTAGAAAATTGAATTCTGTTAACAAAAACGGCCCAAACATGAAATCTGGGCCGTTTTGCTGTTTCGACGCTTAATTTGCCACCATTACATGTCGCAAAAATGACAAGCCTGCGTCAAAAACGCATTAAGCCTCAGGAGCTTCTTTAGCAGCTTCTTCGCCTTTAGCTTGTGCATTTGCTTGAGTTTGAGCGTATTCTTTACCAGCAATAATCGCATCAGCCATAGCAGAAGCATAAAGCGTTACAGCACGGATCGCATCATCGTTACCAGGAATAACGAAATCTACGTTATCTGGGTTAGAGTTTGTATCAACGATACCGATTACAGGAATACCAAGGTTCTTAGCTTCTTTAATTGCAATCGCTTCGTGGTCAACGTCAATGATGAACAATGCGTCAGGTAAACCACCCATGTTCTTAACACCGCCAAGACCACGTTCAAGTTTTTCCATTTCACGAGTACGTTCTAAAGCTTCACGTTTAGTAAGTTTAGCAAAAGTACCATCTTGTGATTGAGTTTGAAGATCTTTTAAACGGTTGATTGACTGACGAAGAGTTTTCCAGTTAGTCAACATACCGCCTAACCAGCGATGATCTACATATGGTTGACCAGCGCGTTGAGCTTGTTCACGGATGATGTTAGAAGCAGCACGTTTAGTACCAACGAATAATACTTTGTTCTTTTTGCTAGCTAGGTTGTTAACAAAGTTCAAAGCATCGTTTAACGCAGGAACAGTATGCTCAAGGTTAATGATGTGAATTTTGTTACGCGCACCAAAAATGTATTGACGCATTTTTGGGTTCCAGAAGCGAGTTTGGTGACCAAAGTGCGCGCCAGCTTGAAGAAGGTCGCGCATACTTACGTTGTAATCTGCCATTTTCTTTACCTTAAAGTTTGGGTTAAGCCTCCATATGTCCGCATTCTCCACCCTTACGGGCACCCAGAGGAATGTGTCGACATATGTGCGGATTTTTAAATTTCCAATATCAAAATCTTCAATGAAGTCTCAAAGAGAAATTCACGAAAAGCATTTGATAAATTGGGCGGCTATTTATACCATAGTCACATACAAATTTCCAAAAGTTTTTAAAGATCATGAACAGTACTTACGAAGCTCCCCGTCGATTAATCAAAACCCCAGAAGAAATTGAGAAAATGCGTATAGCGGGCAAACTGGCGGCAGAAGTTTTGGATATGATCAAACCGCATATCAAACCAGGTGTTTCCACACTTGAATTGGACACGATTTGCCATGATTATATTGTTAATAAACAAGATGCTATCCCTGCTTGCTTAGGCTATGGTGCAGCACCAGGTCGTCCCGCTTTTCAACATGTGATTTGTACTTCAGTCAACCATGTGGTTTGTCATGGCATCCCTTCTGAAGCAAAAATTTTGAAAAAAGGCGATATTCTTAATATCGATGTCACTGTGATTAAAGATGGCTATCACGGTGATACCAATATGATGTATATCGTGGGTGGCGAAACCTCTATTCTTGCTGATCGTTTATGTAAAGTTGCACAAGAAGCAATGTATAAAGGCATAGAAACTGTTAAACCAGGTTCAACCATTGGTGATATTGGTGCAGCAATCCAAAAATATGTAGAGTCAGAACGTTTTGGTGTAGTCCGTGAATATTGCGGTCATGGCATTGGTACTGTTTTCCATGATGAGCCTCAAGTATTACACTATGGTCAACCTAACTCAGGTATGATTTTAGAAGAAGGCATGACCTTTACGATTGAGCCTATGGTCAATGGCGGTGATTGGAAAACCAAACTGCTTGGCGACAAATGGACAGTGGTTACTAAGGATCATAGCTTATCTGCTCAATATGAACATACATTATTGGTTACTAAAACAGGTGTGGAAGTACTTACAGCTCGCCCTGAAGAAGATCTTTCTCGTTTTGGTCAATAAGTGTTGATGATTTATTGGTTTATTGAATGTTTTTATTATTCAGTAAATAAAAGGTTATCTATCAGTTCTTAGACCAATCCCCCCCCTTCTTAAGCAGTATGACTGTTTATCTAAAAAAGAAGGGGGAATATTATGATAGTTAAAATAAAAATTAGGCTTAAAAATAAATCATTTTTTATTTCTGTTTGAATTTCATTACAATATAGCCTTGTTATTGTTAAAATTTTATATAAAACCTTATCACTTTATTTTATCAATAAGTAAATTTTTATTCTGTCGTTTTGATGATTTTATTGCTATACAATCCTAAAAGTATACATTCAATGGATTGATTATGTCTCGCTCTTTAGATGATACCCAATTTTCTAAATCCCTCATTTATATGCTGATTGGTAGTGCATTTATTTTAGCGCTATCTTTAGGTATCCGTCATGGTTTTGGCTTGTATTTAGTACCAATGAGCCATGAGTTTGGCTGGAGTCATCAAGTTTTTAGTCTAGCAATTGCAACTCAAAATTTGCTTTGGGGTGCAGTGCAGCCATTTACTGGGGCTTTAGCTGATAAATATGGCAGTAAAATTGTGGTTGCTGTTGGTGGGGTTTTGTATTGCATTGGCTTATTGTTAATGTCGATCAGTTCGCAAGCTTGGATGCTCAACCTAAGTGCAGGTTTGATTATTGGTCTTGCCCTCTCTGCAACATCATTTTCAGTGTTGCTTTCTGCGGTTGGTCGAGCAGCGCATCCAAGTAAACGTAGTATGGCAATGGGGATTGCCAGTGCTGCGGGTTCTTTTGGTCAATTTATCATGTTGCCAACAACATTATTAATGATCAAAAGTGTGGGGTGGTCAGCAGCCTTAATCATCAGCGCCATTTTAGTGGCTCTCGTTGTTCCTTTAGCTTGGATGCTCAAAGCGCCCGCTTATGTTGCCCCAAAAGCCGTTACACAGTCCACTCAAGCCAATTTAAGTTTTAAACAAATTTTAAAAATTGCATTTACACATAAACCTTTTTTATTTTTGGCACTTGGATTTTTAGTTTGTGGTTTTCAGGTGGTATTTTTAGGTATTCATTTACCAGGTTACTTAGTTGATCATGGTTTTGATGCTTCGAGTGGAACTATTTTTCTCGCTTTAGTCGGGCTATTTAATATTGTTGGCACTTATGCTGCAGGTTATTTAGGAGATAAATTTTCTAAACCTCATCTCCTCATGGGTATCTATGGGTTACGAGGTATTGCGATTGTAAGTTTCCTTGTCATTCCTTTAAGCACATGGACTATTTATACCTTTGGCATTGTGATGGGTATTTTATGGTTATCTACGGTACCATTAACCAATGGAATTGTTGCCAATATGTTTGGTATTAAATATCTCACTATGCTGAGCGGTATTGTATTTTTTACCCATCAAATCGGCTCATTTTTTGGTGGCTGGCTCGGTGGTTTAAATCATGATCTCACAGGAAATTATAATTTAATGTGGATCGGTTCTATTGCTTTGAGTATTTTTGGTGTAATCGTTCATTTTTTTGTTAATGAAAAGGCGGTAGTGAATGACTGATCTTGACTGGCTTAAAATATCGATTGTATTTGGTGTCGTAGCTCTGTTTACACTCGCTGCGATTCTATGGAGTCATACACCTGAATTATTTGAATATTTCAATATGGCATTTTGCGCGCATTAAACCTTACAAACGTTTCTTATGTGATAAGCGCGCATCGTTCAAATCAGAAGTCTATTGCACTGATCAAGCTTTTCAAGATATTGCCACAATGACGGTTTCACCTTGTTTTTGATCTAATTGAATATGATTGACTTCACGATAAGTTTGAATCATTTTTGCTAAATCAGGAGAATGTGTGGTGACCAAAATCTGAGTATATTGACTCGCTTCTGCGATCAGCATTGCAAGTGTAGGTAATAAATCAGGGTGTAAACTATTTTCAGGCTCATTGAGCGCCATAAAATATGGCGGTCTTGGGCTGAGTAAGGCAACCACCAAACATAAAAATCTTAAGGTTCCATCTGAAAATTCAGCACTTTCCAAAGGTCGCAAAACGCCTTCTTTTTTCATCATCATTTGAAAGCGCCCTCCCAATTCTTCAACATAAAATTGCGTATGTGGAAATGCCTTTTGCAAAATAGTCAACAACGTTTCAGTTTGCCCACGTTCGCGCAAAGTTTCAAAAGCAGCAGCTAAGTTTGCACCATCATGGCTTAAAACAGGTGAGCGAATGCCCACTTGAGGAACACGCATAGATGAAGATGAGCTGACAGAAAATTCATGATAAAAACGCCAATTTTTCATGGTTTCACGAATATGTGAAATTTCAGGATATAAATGTGGATCTGCCAATTGTCCAAACAACGAATCTTCCTGCGTTAACAACATTGGATAACTGACACGTTCACCATCGACATTTTTAAGAAAGGCGGCTTGATTAACACGCTCCATTAATTCACTCATGCGCCGACGTTGATAACCGCTCAGCCAAAGATTTTCTTTTTTGACCAATGGATCTAATGCAAACAAACTGATTAGAGGTTCAGGAAAACCGATTTCCATTTGATAATCATAATGTTGCATTTCTACTGACAAGATCATTCGCTTTGGGTCTTTGGCTCGATCTCCTGCACGATGCCCACCTGCCCACATCACTTTTTGAATGCCACCCTCTTCTGCAATCGCCTGTGATAAACGTCCATTGGCTGCTTCATGCAATAACCGCACAGCCTTGTAAAGATTGGATTTACCGCAACCATTCGCCCCACTGATAATATTGAGTTGTTGCAGGGGTAAAGTGATATTCCGAACTGAACGAAAGCCTTTGATGGTGACAGATTGAATGCTCATGCCATTTTCCAGATTTTATTTTTTGAATATAAAGGTTGTACAGAATCCATAAAAAACCCGCAAGCCTAAACTTACGGGTTTAAAAGTCACATTGATCTAATCTAGATAAGATCGGACGCTTTTAGAATAAACGATTCATACCATTTAAGGTTGCCACACGGTAAGCTTCAGCCATCGTTGGATAGTTAAATGTCGTTTCAACAAAATACTTAATGGTGTTGTTACCACTCTGCATCACTGCCTGACCAATGTGAATAATTTCAGCCGCATTATTACCAAAACAATGCACGCCTAAAAGTTCTAAGGTATCACGATGGAACAAAATTTTAAGCTCGCCGACCGTATCACCCGTAATTTGTGCACGAGCCAAATGGCGGAATGATGCTTGTCCCACTTCATATGGAATTTTTTCAGCAGTCAACTGACTTTCAGTTTTACCAAAGAAAGAAATTTCTGGAATGGTGTAAATCCCTGTTGGAATATCCGTTACAGGTTTAACATTTTCTTCACCGCTCATGTTCGCACCAGCACAGCGCCCTTGGTCATACGCAGCCGAAGCCAGCGAAGGCCAACCGACAACATCACCTGCCGCATAGATATTTTCTACTTCAGTTTGATATTGCTCATTTACAGCGATTTGACCACGACCATTAGGATGAATACCCACATTTTCCAAACCTAAACCATCTGTATTTCCTGAACGACCATTACACCACAAAATAGCATCAGCTTTGATTTTCTTACCACTTTGTAAATGTAGTACAACATGGTCATCAAAGGTTTCAAGATGATCAATTTGTTCATTATGACGAATCAATACACCTTGCTCACGTAAGTGATAAGACAAGGCATCCGCAATTTCATCATCTAGATAACTTAAAAGCTGATGCTGGGTATTGATCAAATCAACTTTATGATCTAAACCAATGAAAATGGATGCATATTCACAACCAATTACACCTGCACCATAAATGATAATTTTATGAATGGTATAATCTAGGTCTAAAATTTTATCTGAATCAAATACACGTGGATGATTAAAATCTAAACCTTGTGGACGGTATGGTCGACTGCCTGTTGCCACAACAATTTGCTGACAAATTAGGCTCTCTTTAACACCGTCTTCATTAAAAATTAAGACTGTATTTTTATCTTGAATATATGCACGACCATGGAACACATCAATATTGTTACGATCATAGAAACGTGAATGCGTATCAACTTGTTGCTGAATCACTTTATGTGCGTTACGTAATACTTGTTTCATCGTAAATTGTTTCCAATCTCCGACTTTTTTAAACAATGGATCACGTTGGTAACGAATAATACTAGATACTGTTTGACGCAATGCTTTACTTGGAATAGTACCGACATGTGTACAATTACCACCAAGCTGTTCACGTACATCTATGATTGCAACACGCTTACCTGATTTTGCAAGCTTCATTGCCGCGCCTTCACCCGCAGGACCAGAACCGAGTACAACTGCATCATATTTTGAAAAATTCCCGCTCACCAGTTCTTTTTTACGTGGCATTCAAAGCTCCTCATACTTTATTGGTACACTCGTCTTGTTGCATATTATGACTTAAAGTTGGTTGTTTTGCTGTATTTACCTAGCATATATTCTGTGATGAGCACATTTAGTAAATGAATAGTGTTTTTACCCCATCATTTCGCATTTCCGTTATAATGTAAAAATCAGTTTGAATGACAACTTATATACATTCCTTAAATGAATGTTCAGTTAACGTGTCAGATCTCCTCGTCAAAAACAGTGGAAAAGTTGAATATGTCAGAAAACCGTAAACCAGAACAGGGTGTAAAATTACGTGGTGCAGAAAAGGTTGCTCGTATTCCTGTAAAAGTTATACCAACGGTTGAAACACCTCGAAAGCCTGATTGGATTCGAGTGAAAATGGCTGCGCCTGATGAAGTTCAACGCATCAAAACAACATTGCGTGCACAAAAACTACATACCGTTTGTGAAGAAGCCGCTTGCCCAAATCTACCTGAATGTTTCGGTGGTGGTACTGCAACCTTTATGATTATGGGTGATATTTGTACACGTCGTTGTCCATTCTGCGATGTAGCACATGGTCGTCCAAATGCACTTGACGCTGATGAACCACGCCATATGGCTGAAACGATTGCAAATCTAGGTCTAAAATACGCTGTTATTACTTCTGTAGACCGTGATGATTTACTCGATGGTGGTGCACAACATTTTGTTGATTGTATTAAAGAAGCTCGATCTTTAAGCCCTAAAACTTTACTCGAAATTTTAGTGCCAGACTTCCGCGGTCGTATGGATGTCGCTTTACGTATTATGACTGAATGCCCACCTGATGTATTCAATCACAATATTGAAACTGTACCGCGTTTATATAAAGCGATGCGTCCAGGTTCAGATTATCAACATTCTTTAAATTTATTAAAAATGTTTAAAGAATACTGCCCAGATGTACCAACCAAATGTGGTTTGATGGTGGGTATTGGTGAAACTGAAGAAGAAGTGATTGCATTACTTGATGACTTACATGCGCATGGTGTTGACTATGTCACCATTGGTCAATATTTACAGCCATCCAAAGAACACGCGCCAATTGACCGTTTTGTAACGCCTGAAGAATTTGAGCGCTATACTGCACATGGTCAAAAGCTTGGTTTTAGAAATATTTGGGCTGCGCCTATGGTGCGTTCAAGCTATTTTGCAGACCGTCAATATTATGGCGAACCTGTTCCAGCAGTGCGTCGTAAAACTGATCCTGCCAAAAAAATTGCTGTTCAAGCCATTGAAGCTTAAGCTCATATAAAGCCTCAAAACAAAAAGCCAATCATAAATGATTGGCTTTTTTTATAATAAAATATCCTTATAAATAGAATTAAGCCACAGGCGCCAAAGTAAACAACACTTGCCCTGTTTTCACCGTTTGCCCTTTTTCAATCACAATTTCCTCAACTTTCATCCGTTCAGGTGCAATGATGGGAATCTCTATTTTCATCGCTTCAATCACAGCTAATGTTGCGCCTTCTTCCACAATATCACCCGAAGCACATTCAATTTTCCAGATTGAACCCGGCATGTGAGATTCAACTGCACAACCACCTTCAGGAATCGCAACTGCTTCGCCATCATCCACAGCATCCAGACTTTCAGAAATATATTCTGCAAGCCCTGCCTCATGCCAACGACGGCGTTCAGCATCAAAATTATTTTGTTGAATGGATTTGAATGCAGCAATCGATTCAGCATGATCATGCAAAAAGTCGTTATATTGTTTGAGGTTCAACATTCCCTCTTCAATACGAAGTTTTAAACGTCCTGCCTTAAAATCTTCACGCATTTGCAAAAGTTCAGTTTCAGAAACTTCATAAAACTTCACTTGGTCAAAGAAACGTAACAACCATGGCATGCCTTCGGAAAAATCAGGATTTTGACGATAACGACTCCACATTTGCGTGGTACGCCCCACAAATTGGTACCCCCCGGGACCTTCCATGCCATAAACACACATATATGCGCCACCAATACCCACTGCATTTTCAGGTGTCCATGTCCGTGCAGGATTGTATTTTGTGGTCACTAAACGCTGACGTGGATCAAGCGGTGTCGCTACTGGTGCGCCAAGATAAACATCACCTAAACCCATGACTAAATAGTTGGCGTTATACACTACATCTTTAACTGCTTGCTTATCTTTTAAACCATTGATACGACGAATAAACTCAATATTATCAGGGCACCACGGTGCATCATGGCGAACTGTTTGCGTATAGCGTTCAGTAGCGAGTTGAGTTTGTGAGTCCTCCCAAGCCAATGGTAAATAAACGGTGCGTGACGGAACTTCCATAGTCGTCACATCTGGCAATTGCGTTTCAGCGACTTGAAGTAAACGTAATAAATCCAATTGATCCAGTTTGATCGAATCAAAATGAATTTGCAGTGAGCGGATACCCGGTGTTAGGTCAATAATACCTTGAATATTTTGCTCTTTTACCCATTGCATCAGCGCATGGATACGAAAGCGTAAATTGAGATCAAGTACCAATTCACCATATTCAACCAACATATAGTTGTTGCCTGCCGGACGATAAACCACATCAGGCGAACCATTTTGACCTTTTAAAGTATCCAAAACTGCATTTTGTAGTGTTGCCAGTTCAGGATAAAATGGCTCATCAAATGTTGCTTCTAAGCTATCCGATGCTTTCAATTGTGCATGATATTTTTCATTTAATACTTTGGCTTGCGCATAACTGACTGGAACAAATTTTACCTTGTCACCTGCTTTCAACTGACCTAATTTCCAAAGTTCAGAATGAATCACCACGGCAGGACAAACAAAACCACCTAAACTTGGACCATCTGGACCCAAAATAATTGGCATATCGCCTGTAAAATCAATTGCGCCAATCGCATAGGCATTGTCATGAATATTGGAAGGATGTAGACCTGCTTCACCTCCATCCATACGTGCCCATTCAGGTTTTTCACCAATCAACCGTACACCTGTACGGCTTGAGTTAAAATGAATTTCAAATGTTTGGGCAAAAAATCGTTCAATATCTTTTTTTGTGAAAAAATCAGGGGCGCCATGGGGTCCATACATCACGGCAATTTCCCATGTATTGCTGAATGTTGGTCTTTGCGTTGGTGCTAATGCCCTGATTTCTGCTGATGGATCTGTTGCGTGATATGCCGTAATCGGCAACATATCACCGACCAACAAATTACGCCCTGCATGTCCACCAAACTGCCCTAAAGTAAAAGTTGCCTGAGAACCCAAATACTTAGGTACTTTCAACCCACCTTTGATGCCAATATAACTGCGGCAGCCTGTTTTGATTTGACCTGTTTTCAGGATTTGACCTTTTCTGACAGTGATACTTTGCCACATAGCAACAGCTTCACCATCCAAGGTTGCAACCATGTCACCACCTGTGATGACAATCTGACTGTCACAGTGAAATTTTAATGTCGGACCCTGCAAAGTACATTCCAGACCTGCACTATTATGCGGATTGTCGAGCAGTTGATTGGCAATATTCAATGATAAGGGATCAATTGCACCCGATGGCGGCACCCCAACATCCCAATAGCCCACCCGCCCCGTAACGTCTTGCACAGCAGTCTGAATCCCTGCCTGTAAGACTTCAATTTTTTGTATAGTCCATTCAAACGTATTTAAAAAGCGTGTGGTCTGTGTACCTTGATGAAACACATCACAGGCAATAATATTTTCCAGATACTCAAGGTTGGTTTCAATGCCTGCAATTGAGGTGTTTGCCAATGTATCTGTCATAGCTTGAATCGCATCATCACGATTTTTTGCAGTGACAATGATTTTCGCAATCATCGGATCATAAAATGATGACACATTGGAACCTGTTTCCACCCAGGTTTCTACTCGTGCATTATCATCAAATTTCACAGAGGTCAGCAAACCTGCACTCGGTTGAAATTGTTTGACAGGATCTTCAGCATATAAACGAACCTGTATAGAATGCCCTTGCGACTGTAACTTTTCAGTTGGTGCAGTCCAATCACCACTTGCAAGGGTCACCATCCATTCCACAAGGTCTACACCAAAAACCTGTTCAGTCACACCATGCTCTACCTGTAAACGGGTATTGACTTCAAGAAAATAAAATTGCTGTGTTTCTGTGTCCATCACAAATTCGACAGTCCCTGCCGAACGATAGTTGACAGACTGCATCAGTTGAATCGCAACGTCTTGTAAATAATCACGTTGCTCATCATTCAGGTGCGGCGCAGGTGTTTCTTCAATGACTTTCTGATTACGGCGTTGTACGGAACAATCACGTTCACCTAAAGCCAATACTTGCCCTTTGCCATCACCAAAAATTTGTACTTCAATATGTCGGGCATGCTCTACAAATTTTTCTAAATACAATCCTGCATCTTTAAAGTTTGCTTGTGCAAGATAAGAAACGGTTTGATAAGCCTCTTTAAGCTCCGTTTCATTCCACACCAGACGCATACCAATACCGCCCCCCCCTGCAGTACTTTTTAACATAACAGGATAGCCAATCCGTGAAGCTTCCCGTAATGCTTCTGCCTCATCTGCCAATAAGGAACTTCCCGGAAGCAATGGGACTTGGCTTTTAATTGCCAACTCACGTGCGGTATGTTTTAAACCAAAGTCTTTCATTTGACTTGAAGTGGGTCCAATAAATGCGATGCCTTGATTCTCACAAAGATCACAAAATTCGGCATTTTCAGACAAAAAACCATAACCGGGATGAATCGCTTCTGCCCCTGTCTGCTTGGCGACTTCAAGTATTTTTTCAATATTTAAATAGCTTTGACTTGCAGATGAATCCCCAATAAAGACCGCTTCATCCGCCAAAGTCACATGCAAAGAGTCACGATCTGCTTCGGAATACACTGCAACAGAAGCGATTCCTAATTTTTTTAATGTACGAATCACACGGCAAGCAATCGCACCACGGTTGGCAATCAGGACTTTATTCAACATTTTTATGCCTCCTCACCATGATGGACAATCAGTTGAATAGGGGTTGGGTTATAAGCATTGCAAGGATTGTTGAGTTGCGGACAATTTGAAATCAGCACAATTAAATCCATTGCAGCCAGTATTTCCACATATTTTCCTGGTGCTGAAATACCATCTTCAAATTTCAATGCACCTTCTGCGGTGACAGGTACATTCATAAAAAAGTTAATATTGGGTCCAATATGGCGTACATTTAGGTGATGTTTAAGCGCAATAGGATGCTGTGATAAAGCTGTCATAAAATTATTGCGGCAACTGTGCATTGGAAAAGTGTCATGTGCATAGCGCACCGTATTACTTTCACAGGAACATGCCCCGCCCAAAGTGTCATGACGTCCGCAGTTATCATCGTGAATGGTGGCGATTGGACGAGCAAAATTACTATATAAAGTTGTGCCTTTTTCTAAATAAATCTGCTGGTTAATAGCTAAGGTATCGGTTGCACTGTATCGTTCGTTTGGATCATTTGCGCTGATGAATAAGGTATCTACTGCTTGGTTGCCTTCAAGATCAATGATGCGGAAAAACTGTCCTTTTTTAACTTCGCACATCCATGCTTCACCTGCAGGACAAACTTCACTTAACACTGTTTTTTCAAAAGATTGTAAAATCGTCATGGTCATTCTCCTGCTGAATTAGATCGTGCTTTCAAGTGCGTAGTAGCGTGCATTATTGGCAAATGCACGTTGATTTTGTGGACATGAGTCACGACAAATATCATGATCACTTAAAGGCAAGGCTTTGAATAATTGGATATTCACATCGGCAGGTTGATAAGTTTCATGATTATCAAGTGCATGTGGTGCAGAGGATAAGAACACCAAACAATCCATTTCAAAGCGAAGTTCAATGACTTGGTTGCTATTATCTGAATGGATATAAGACAACTCACCTGCATCATTTGGTTTAACTTTGGAAAATAAATTGACGGTTGCACTTAAATCACTGCACCCCAAAGCATATTTGCTCATTTCAAGGACTAAACTGTCCTTGCCATTGCGGTACATTTCATTACGTGCATCCTGAAAAGTCTGTTTGCCAAATTGCTTTTCAATTTGTGTAGCACTGCTTGCACCACAAAAAACATCATTCCAACCATGATCATCTCTGACGATGGAAGCCATGACCCGCCCCAGATCGGACATCAGAATATGCCCTGTACTTAAAAATGCAGTATGTTGTGCTTTTAAACTGTCAGGCATATTAAAACGCTCAAGTTTATCTTCAGCATTTACACAAAATAAGGACACATTGGCTTGTGCGCCTAATGCCTGAAATTGCAACAATGTGCCCCGCCGAATACGCCCCGACCAATGATGTCCGCCCGGTAAAAGTTCTGTCCATAATGGAGTCTGATCGTGAAAGATGCTGTCTGATCTGCTCATTTGCCTGACCTCTGCTGATTAGTTCAACCTCCCGGGCTTTTATCCCTCCGTGTAGCTCAAGCGAGCCGTGAACTCTCGGTCTCAGACATACAATTGAAGTATCGGAACCCTAGATCACTTTTTCATGACAGAAGAAATGCAAATGACGTGCCAGTTTAATATTACGATTTATTGCATTCATCATACTCAATGGCAGCAAAAATGAGCAATGATTGCGCACAACCCTATGATGGCGTATAAAAATGCACTGAAATATTCAACAATGCTTTAAATTCAGTGGTAACTATAGATTGAATAGTGCTATTGAAATTTTATAAAAAGTTAAATATGGCAGTCTTGATTCGACCAATAAAACAATTGGAATATCTTTCTATAGCAAAGAACTTATAAGCTGATGAAATTTATTTTTATTCAATAAGCAGCTCTAATCAAAAATAAAAAGCAAAAAAAGACCCTTGAATGATCAAGGGTCTTTTAAATATTTGGCGGAAGCGGTGAGATTCGAACTCACGGAGGACTCGCACCCTCGTCGGTTTTCAAGACCGGTGCATTAAACCGCTCTGCCACGCTTCCATGTGCGCAAGAATACTAAGCTTTTTAAATTATGACAAGTAAAATATAAGCTTAAAGCATTCAAGTGCATAATGTTTCACCAAAATCAAAGATTTTGTTTAAAGTTTGGCTGCAATTTCAGCACCTTCACGGATTGCACGTTTAGCATCTAACTCACCTGCGAGCTTGGCACCACCAATCACATGATAATTTGCCAAGGTATTTTCACCCTCTTTTGGCACTAAATCTTTCACAGACTCCTGACCTGCGCAGACTACAATGGTATCCACACGCAATAATTGGTCATGACCATTGACCTCAACCCATAAACCTTCGTTGGTCACAGCCTTATATTGCACACCACGCATCATACGCACTGCGTGTTTTTTCAATTGTGCACGATGAACCCAACCAGACGTTTTACCCAAGCCTATGCCCAACGGGGTTGTTTTACGTTGCATCAGATAAATCCGACGAATCGGTGCTTCAACCTCAGCAGGAACAGCACCACCTTCGGTCATATAGTTTGGATTTGAGTCGACCCCCCATTCACGTTGCCAGTCTGCCAAAGGTTGTGGCTGTGGCTGATGCTCTGGTTTAAGTAAATATTCCGATACGTCAAAACCAATCCCCCCTGCACCAATGACCGCAACACTATGCCCCACAGGTGCACCACGTAACACTTCCGCATAAGACAACACTTGCGGTGCATCACTGCCTTCAATCTTTAATGCACGAGGTACTACACCTGTAGCAATTACGACTTCGTCAAAGCCTTCACGTTCAAGCTGCTCACGATTGACTTTGGTATTTAAACGTAAATCTACCCCTGTTTTTTCAATCTGAACTTTGAAATAACGAATAGTTTCATGGAACTCTTCTTTACCTGGAACCACTTTTGCCAGATTAAATTGCCCACCCACTTCATTCGCTGCTTCAAATAAAGTCACTTGATGTCCACGCTCAGCCGCAACCGTTGCTGCAGACATGCCTGCCACACCACCACCGACAACCGCAATTTTTTTCGGTTTTTTCGCTTTTAGATACACGAGTTCTGTTTCATGTGCTGCACGTGGGTTGACCAAACAACTTGCACGTTTATTTTGAAAGCTATGATCTAAACAAGCTTGGTTACACGCAATACAAGTATTAATTTCATCAACACGATTGGTTGCGGTTTTATTGACCCAAAATGCATCGGCAAGTAATGGACGAGCCATCTGCACCATATCTGCTTTGCCTGCTGCCAGAATTTCTTCAGCTGTATCGGGCATATTGATTCGGTTTGATGCAATAACAGGTACAGAAACGTGTTTTTTGACTTCAGCGGTATAATCGACAAAAGCTGCACGTGGGACCGAAGTAACAATGGTAGGAACACGAGCTTCATGCCAGCCGATGCCTGTATTTAACAGCGTAATTCCTGCTTTTTCCAATGCTTGTGCCACAGTAATAACTTCATCCATGGTATTGCCATCATGAACCAAATCCAGCAAAGACAAACGGAAACAAATAATAAATTTTTCACCGACTTGTTCACGAATCGCTTTGACAATTTCCACGGCAAAACGCATACGGTTTTCAATTGGACCACCCCAACGGTCTTCACGCTGATTGACATGGCGGCTTAAAAACTGATTCAGCAAATAGCCTTCTGAACCCATGATTTCCACACCATCATAACCTGCTTTTTTTGCCAAACTTGCAGTTTTGGCATAATCCTGAATAGTGTCTAAAATCAGACGATCACTCATTTGACGTGGTTTAAAAGGTGAAATCGGTGATTTGATTGGACTTGATGAAACCACAAAAGGTTGATAGCCATAACGACCTGCATGCAGGATTTGCATGAGAATTTTGGCACCATGCTTATGTACTGCATGGGTGACCAAGCGGTGAGGTGCAATATCTCCCAAGGTATTCATAGTACCGCCAGCAGGCAATAACCAGCCTTGACGGTTAGGTGAAATCCCACCCGTAATAATCAGCCCTACACCACCTTTGGCACGCTCACCAAAATAAGCAGCGAGTTTTGGATAATTATAAAAACGGTCTTCTAAACCTGTATGCATTGATCCCATAACCACACGGTTTTTAATGGTCGTAAATCCTAAATGCAACGGTTTTAAAATATTGGCATAGCGAGTTGTCATGGCACATCCTTTTTTAATATTTGGCTTTGCAACTTGTTGCATACTACTGTATCGAAATTTAGAAATTTTAGGATGACTACTTCTATTTTTTTCCATGTTGATAATGTCAATTTCATCAATATATAAAAATAAAACTGATTCTTGCATACTGAACCCTACAGCTTTACAACAATTCTTATCATAAAGTTAGGCTAGGCTAAATCACATCATCATAAAACTTAAAAATAGAGCATCGAAGATCATGAGCCATCCTGTATTTTTAACCAGTTCAACCTTTAGTCATATGCCTTTGGGCAGCCAAAATCAATGGCAAGATTTTTTTCAGACTGCTTCTTTTGAACTTGAAGCAAATGCTTTTATTCCAATTTTATGGTTCATGCTGTTTAAACAGGACAATCTTCATTGGGCAAAATATATTGAAGATTTAGATTTTAACGATATTCATCACCAAAATGATTTTGAAGAATATCAACAGGAATGTGCTGATGAACATTATGCCTATTTAGTCATTGATCAACAACAGGCTTTGGTCAATTTAGCACAGCAAAAATCTGTTTTTATTGAGATTTTTGGTGCGGAGCATGTAGGCTATTTTGCAGATTTTCAAGCGATGATCGAACAGCATTTTCCTCAATATATTTTGCTTAGAACCAATGGCTTACCTTTAGATCCTGATGATGCTGAATTTTTACTGCATCCCTTACAACAACTTGAAAATTATCGGTTAAATACAGTACAAAACTCAGATTTCGCAAAATTTCAGCGTGAAGACTTTGCCCGTTTTGAAGATCATAGTTACTTTTTTTATGGTGAAACTCCACAGATCGTATTAGAATCAAAGCTTAAAGATCAGACCGATCCCTTTGAAAATTCAGAAAGTTTTACCTCTATGACAACACAAGATACACAATCTTCAAGTTTAGCAATTTGGCTATGTACTGCCATTGTCGTTTTAGCAACTTTAGCCGTTTATTTTAGCAGTCACTCTGTACTGTATTCAGCGATTGTATTTTTTGTCAGTGCATTTGTTTTGGGGTTTATTTCTTCTAAAATCGGTCAACACAAATAAAAAAGCCATGTCTTTACATAGCTTAATGCATCATTTTTAAAATTAAAGCATTATTTCCAATGCTTTAACTTACTCGTTTGCCCAATTCCCACATTAAAACTGTTGGTTGGATCAAGTTTTTGATAATGATTTTTCAATGCAGGTTTTGCCACATATAAATGCCCAACATTATGTTCAGCAGGATATTCCGCGCCACGATCATCAAGCAAATGCCACATTGCATGCTCCATTGCCAAAGGATCTACACCTTTTTTAACAATATAATCCTGATGGAACACATGACATAAAAAATGCCCATAATAAAGTTTATGAATGATTTGCTCATCCATCGCTTTTGGCAAGGTTTCTACCCATTCACGGTCATTTCGACGTAGTGCAATATCGAGTGCGACAATATCTTCCACTTCTGAACGATGGGTATCTCGGTAACGAATTGCCGCACCTGCCACCGCAAAACGATGTAAAAAAGCCTTGCGACCCTCTTCATCGGTACAACGGAAATAATTACCTGAATCTTTGTTGCCAAAATAATCTTTCAGGAAATTTTCGACCTGATCCACATCCTGATTTTCAATGCGAATCACCAAATGATGTTCATATAAATCACGAAATTCATTCATACGTTTCGGTAAATGATTCGGCATGAATTTGGTCACAAGCTGCAAAAATTTATCAGATAAACCACGTAAATGCAGTTTTTCCAGATAACCATCGACTTTGTCTTTCATGGCAAATGCGGCAGGCACTTTTGCCGTACCAAACTTTTCAATGAACATAAACGTGTCTTTGCCATATTCCGCACCAATGTCATAAGCAACACGGTGAATGTATTCCCCTGCAATCGGCAGACGTGGCAAATCTTTGAGCAAGAAATGGCGAATTTCAGTCAAATCATCATGTGAATTGGTACCGACATAAAACACCTGACTTGGAATTTTTTCAAAGGTATCCAAACGTACTGCAAAAACACAGACTTTGCCTGCCGAACCAGATGCTTCAAATAAACGTGTCGGGTCGGCATTAAAACGTGCAGGGGTATTTTCATCGACCTGCTTCACATCATGTGAATAACGCTGATCTGATGCACAGCAACTTGCATTGTTAATAATGTCTTTGATTTGATAATTTTTATTTTCAAGATTCGATAGAATTTCTTCAGGTGTTTGCCCTAAATTCATCCCGAGATGATTGACTAACTCTAACTCGCCCGAAGTATTGACCTGTGCATATAACGCAAGTTCCGTATAGGCAGGACCACGGCGCACCAGTGCACCACCTGAGTTATTGCACACACCACCCAAAACCGATGCACCTATACAAGAAGAGCCAATCACCGAATGTGGTTCTCGGTTAAATTGTGCCAAATCTTTTTCAAGCCGATCTAAAGTTGCACCCGGTAAGCAAATCACTTGCTGACCTTCATTAATCACCTGAATACCTGCCAGACGACGGGTACTCAGTAGAACTACAGGACGATCATAATCATCACCAAAAGGTGTCGAACCACCGGTCAAACCTGTATTTGCCGCCTGCATAATCACAATACAATCGGCATTCACCGCTGCCTGTAATACTTGCCATTGTTCAAGCAAAGTCCCCGGCACCACCACAGCCAATACCTGCCCCGAACCATAGCGACGACCTTGGCGGTAGAGGCGTGTGTCGTTATCACTCGTTAGAACGTGTTGTTGACCAACGATGTTGATGAGGTTTTGGATGGTGTTTGATGATTGAGTTTGCATTTTATACCGTCTTCCATTTTTAATATTCCCTCTCCTCTCAGGAGAGGGTTAGGGAGAGGTGCTTTTCAATTAAATGAAGGAGATAAATTCTTCCCCTCATCCTAACCTTCTCCCAAAGGGAGAAGGAACTTCAATGCATCTGAAATGACGTATTTAACCCGCCAACTCTTTCTCTAATTTCACCAAACAATCAGAGGTAATATCTGCAATGGTTTTAGCACCTGTTAAAGTCATTGCCACACGCATTTCTTTATCAATTAAATCAAGCAGATTGGAAACACCATCACCACCTGCTGCACCCAATGCATATACAAAGGCACGTCCCAACATACAAGTATCTGCGCCTAAAGCCAACATACGCACCACATCCAGACCGTTGCGAATACCCGAATCCGCTAAGATTTTAATATCGCCTTTTACTGCATCTGCAATTGGAGGCAGCGCACGAGCAGAAGATAAAACACCATCGAGCTGACGACCACCATGATTCGATACCACAATACCATCTGCACCGAAACGCACAGCATCCTTAGCATCTTCAGGGTCTAAAATGCCTTTGATGACCATTGGACCATCCCAGAATTCACGAATCCACTCTAGGTCTTTCCATGAAATGGATGGGTCAAAGTTATTGCCCAACCAGCCGATATAATCTTCCAGACCTGTAGGCTTGCCTAGGTATTTAGAAATATTGCCCAAGTCATGCGGACGACCCAACAAGCCGACATTCCAAGCCCAGTGCGGGTGGAAGCAAGACTGCATATAACGACGCATTGCTGCATTTGGACCACTCATACCTGAGTGTGCATCACGGTAACGTGCGCCGGGAACAGGCATATCCACAGTAAAGACCAAAGTTGAACAACCTGCGGCTTTGGCACGTTCCAAGGCATTTTTCATAAAACCACGGTCACGCAGCACATACAACTGAAACCACATTGGACGGTTAATCGCAGGTGCAACTTCTTCAATCGGACAAACGGAAACTGTCGATAATGTAAAAGGAATACCTTTTTTGTCAGCAGCAACCGCTGCCTGCACTTCACCACGGCGTGCATACATCCCTGTTAAACCTACAGGCGACAGCGCAACAGGCATCGACAAGGTTTCATCAAACAGCTTCGTTTCTAAACTCAGTTGCGACATGTCATTTAAAACACGCTGTCTTAAAGCAATTTTTGATAAATCTTCCACATTGCGTTTTAGGGTATATTCCGCATACGCACCACCATCAATATAATGAAATAAAAATGGCGGTAGACGACGTCGCGCGGCTTCACGGTAGTCATTTGCAGAAGAAATAATCATGTTCTATATCCTGTTTAATCGACTTGCACGTTGACGACGGGCTTCTTCCTCATCAATCAGCCGTACTTGCTGAACTACAAACTCAATATGTCCACAGACTGCACTTCGCGCAGCTTCTGGATCCTGTCGCTCAATTGCATCCATCACCTGAAAGTGCTGGTCACGCAACTGATCGTAACGTTTGGCTTCGGTATAGACTTTGCGTCTGCCCAAAACCACGTTGTATTGCAACAAATCAAATAAACCCCGCATCATCTGAATCAAGACCAGATTGTGCGAGGCTTCAGCAATAGCAAGATGAAACTTTGCATCGGCAATGGCTGCCTGATGATCATCTCCCAATGCCTGAAAATGGGTGATCTGGTCATAACACTGACGGATATTTTCCAGATCCTTTGGTGTGGCACGCTGGGCGGCATACCATGCTGTACCACCTTCCAAAATAATTCGGGCTTCCTGCACATCAAAACGATAGGCAGGATCTTCATCGATCAGATTACTGAGCGGTTCAACAATCTGATATTTCGACCAATTACTTGGCAGTTGCTGTAAAAAAGTACCCGCTCCGACTTTGCTGACCAGCATGCCCGTACTGGTCAGTTGTTGAATGGCTTCACGCAAAGAGGAACGGGAAACTGCGAGTTGTTCACATAGCTTACGTTCCGCAGGTAAACGGTCTCCGACTTGCATATTGTTGTCTTCAATCAACAACTTTAAATTTTGTACAATCTTGTCAGAGACTTTCATCTGCTTTCCTCAGCTCACACTCAATATCGTGTTATGGAATCATCCATGGGAACACATAGGCTTGTAATGTGATAATAATACCAATCATCACCGTAAAGGTAATACTGTGCTTGACGGTAAAACGGAACAAATCAGATTCTTTACCCACCAAACCAACTGCCGCACAGGCAATGGCGATAGATTGTGGTGAAATCATTTTACCTGTCACACCACCACTGGTATTGGCGGCAACAAGTAAAACTTCAGGTACACCAATTTGTTGTGCTGTGGTTGCCTGCAATGCAGAGAACAATGCATTTGCCGATGTATCTGAACCTGTCAGGAACACGCCCAGCCATCCCAAAAATGGTGAGAAGAAGGTAAATGCCTGACCTGTATGCGCAAGTGCAAGTGCAAGCGTTGCAGACATACCTGAATAGTTGGCAATAAATGCAAAAGCCAACACCATCCCAATTGAATAAATTGGAATTTTCAGTTCATTCACTGTTTCAGTAAAAGTCACTACTGCATCTTTTGGCTTCATTTTTAAATAAATGATGGTAATGATTGCAGCAATAAAAATCGCGGTACCTGTTGCAGACAACCAGTCAAATTTATAAATGGCATCGTAGTCTTTGATTTCATTGACCACAGGTGGCATTTTTTGAATCATTTGATGTAAAAATGGCACCTTGATCGAAATGACCAAATCACTGAGCGCACCATCTTTGGCAAATAATGCTTTAAACGGTTGAATACTCCAGATCGTGACCATTGCGGTTAAAATGGCAAACGGTGACCATGCTTTGGCAATCTGAGCAATACTGTATTTTTGCTGTTTTTGTGCAGCAAGATTTTCATCAATCGAGCTGTCTTCATTGGCAAAACGGAAAATATGTTTTGGCTTCCAGAATTTCAATAAAATGGTCAGCGAAACCAATGCCGCAATTGCCGCTGTAATATCAGGCAGTTCAGGACCAACAAAGTTCGAAGTCAAGTATTGTGCCAAAGCAAAAGAACCACCACCGACAATTACCGCAGGCCATGTTTCTTTCACACCACGCCAACCATCCATGATGGCCATGATCCAGAACAACACAATAATCACCATAAATGGCAACTGACGACCGACCATCTGGCTGATTTCCATGGTTTCAACACCTGAAACCTGCCCTGCCACAATAATTGGAATCCCCATTGCACCAAAGGCAACAGGCGCTGTATTTACAATCAGACACAGACCTGCTGCATACAATGGTTTAAAACCTAAGCCAACCAATAATGCTGCGGTAATCGCTACAGGCGCACCAAAACCTGCTGCTCCCTCAAGGAACGTACCAAAGGCAAAACCCACAAACAGCATTTGTAAACGCTGATCTTCAGTAATCGACAAAATCGAAGAACGAATAATGTCGAACTGACCCGTTTTAACCGAAATTTTATAAAGGAATACTGCACCGATAATGATCCATGCGATTGGCCATAGACCATATAAAAAACCATAGACCATTGAGGCAAATGCCATTGCAGTTGGCATTTGGTAGGCAAATAAAGAAACTAAAAGTGCCAGTACAACGGTAATTGTACCTGCGACACTACCCTTCATTCTGAACACAGCCAATGCCAGAAAGAAGAAAATAATTGGGATCAAGGCAACTAAACTGGAAATCCAGATATTGCCCATCGGATCATAAATTTGTTGCCATTGTTGAAGCATTGTCATCTCCTTGAAATGCTTTCAGGAAAGTTGAATTTGGTCAGATCAGATATTTAAATTAAGTTAAAATTGGTCATACCAATTTTACAATAAAACCTAAATACCCGCCTATTTAGCGCAAAATTGTAGAATTATTCCATTAAATAAGCAATTGAAAACCAGAATACAAATATTGGTCATACCAATTTATTTGAAAATATGTGAATTGGTTCAAGTATTTTTGCTGATTAATTTAAAAATAAGTAAAGAAAATTTGCTGTTTTTATTTATATTTTTCCTAAAAATAACATTTATAAAAAAACACCTACAACTTTAGTCTTAGATTTAAATTTTCGATTTTTTTAAATCAACTTTTTGCTTTTTTCTCTTAAAAATTAAAAAATCTCTCTACAAAAACTCAGCATTTTTACTGAATTGTAAAGAGATTTCCTGTCAAAATTACAACAACACTTGTCTATAAAATAAAGTTTTTATTGGTTTTTCTCTATCAAGATATACTTTTTTGCTCAGCACTTCGTGATTGAGCTTTTATTTTTAATGAACTAAAAATAATTCCCAAACAAATAAAAGCAGCACCGATCAAAATATTAACTGTCAAAGGTTCATGCCATAAAACATAACCAAAAAATAAACTTAAAATTGGAATACACATAATCGAGATAGAAGCCACAAAAGTATCCACCTGACTCACGATCCAATTCCAAAGTACAAAGGCAAACCCTGTTCCGATGACAGCAATATAAAACAAAATCGAACTATTTAAAGGATTTTTCCACACACTCAAATTGATCGGTTCAAATACCACAGCCCCGATTAAAATAACACTTCCACCTAAAAGTAACTGCCAAATGGTCAATTTCATTTTGTCGTATGTTGCAAAATTCTTTTTCATATACACTGTGGTTAAAGCCCAGAAAAAGCCAGAAAGAATCAGGAAAAATTGTCCAATTAAAGCCACATTGACATGAATATGTTGTAACTGAGGCCACAGAATCGCAACCAGACCCAATGTTCCCAAAATGAGCCCAATGATTTTTTGCGAATTTAAACGCTCATTTAAAAAGTAATGTGCCAATACGCCAATAAAAATAGGCATTGTAAACACCAAAACCGCAGACAGTCCTGAGTCTACAAACTGCATCGCAAAAACTTGCGTTGCATAAAAACCAAAACAAATCATTAAACTAGAAATAATCAACGCTTTCCAATCACCTTGATTTGGTAAAATCGATTTTCTAAGTACAGCTTGTACAATCATCAACGTCAATGCAGCCAAAATCAGGCGCATTGAAACAAATAAAAAAGGCGGAAAGATCGAAAGACTATGTTTGACCAGTCCCCATAATGATCCCCACACTAAACACAGCAACGCAATGGCACTCACAACTTTAATATTCATTTGCTGTACTCAAAAATAGAAAGTTTGTTCAGTATAAAAAATAAATGACATCATGAATAATGCTATGTTTTAATAGATACATCATTTTTTTTGATGTGTATTGCCAAACATCCCGACTCTTCTTTGCTTTTTTCTACAGTCAGTTGACTAAATCTTGAGGTTTTATATGAATATTGACATTAATGATATTAAATCTTTTGTCACAGTTGCTGAACTTAAAAGCATCACAGCCGCGGCAAATAAGCTGAATTATTTACAGTCTAATATGACCGCAAAAATCAAAAAAATTGAAAATCACTATAAACGTCAACTCTTTATTCGTAAGCCCAAAGGCGTTGAACTGACTGAATCAGGCATTCATTTGTATGATCAATATAAAAAAATGCTGTTTACTTGGGAAGAAACTGAAAATAAGATTTATCAACAAGAAAAAAAGCTGCGTTTTGGTACCAATACAAGTATGGGAGGCATGCGTTTTTATCCCTCGTTTCATCAACTTTATGAAACTTATCCCGACCTTTCCATCACCATGAAAACGGGGGCTACAGGTTTTATTGAAGATGAAATTTTGCAGGGAAATTTAGATATTGCTTATGTGCTTGGGCACTCAAAACAGAAAAATTTACAATATATTCATAAAGCTGATGATGAACTTGTGATCATTGGAAAAAATATAATTAATCATGATCATTTTGCTGATTGTCTGCATCATCAAAATATTTTATTGGCTTCTGAACAATGTTGTTATTCAACGACATTAGATCAAATTTTTACTGATTATCACATTAAAAAAGGTGAAATGACTCATATTTTTGATCATGAGGCATTGATTCAATTTACTCAACTTGGTATGGGTATTTCCATGATTGCAAAGTCGCTCATTGAGAAGTTTAAAATCCAATATTATATGGAAGTACCTGAACAATATCGTGAAATTGGCTTGTATCTCATTGCTCGAAATGACCATGTATTTACCCCAATTGAGAAGCAATTTGTTGGGTTAAATGAAAGCCTTTAAAATAAAAAAGAGCCTTCGAAAAGGCTCCTTTAGATCATATTAAAACTTAATATACAATCTGTTGATTATTCAATAAGTCATCTAATGTAGTATTCACATTTTCAAGAATTAAAAGCTGTGTCATTTCATAATTTGTTCCACTGCCATCTCGGTCAATACTAATCACGGTGTTATTATTTGCCTCATCGAATTCAACAAGAATGTGATCCAACACTGAATTTAAATCATTCCAAGTCGCAGTATCATCAACAAATAACTCACTCAAATTAATTTTATCTGCGGCTGTATCATTGCTTGTATCACCAACATGGAAGTTCGTCCAAGTATCAAGACCATTCCCTCCTGTCGCACTACTTTCCTCAAGCACTTTGAAAATAACATTGTCACTTTCATTGAGATAGCCAACAAATATGTCATCTTGTGCACGACTTTCTGCTTCATGAGTTGGCATAAGAACAAAATCATTAGTATCAAGGCTTACAGCGACACTTTCACCATACTCTGTATGTGCTGCGATGACATTTACAATCCCTTGATATCCACCTAAATCTATTTTAAATGATCCAGCATTGTCATTAGTAAACTGATTAATCACATTTCCTTGACCATCCTCAACTCTTATCTCACGTTGAGCCTCTGCATTACCTATTAAATATCCTGTTTCATCTAAACTTAAATCAGTCACAGCATTTGGTACAGGGTGGACATAAACATAGCTCACATTCATTGCATATTGAGTACTTTCAACATTTGCGCTACTTATAGCAACAAAATGTACTTCTTGGTCTAGTGCAGTATACCCTCCTAAACTACCTGTTATTTGACCTTGAGCATTTGAGCGCCCATCTCCAATTTGATTACCGTCACTATCTCTAACAATAATTTGACTATTCGGCGTTGCATTGCCTGTAAACTGCCCTGTCGCATTGTCTACTTGAATCTCTTTCACCACAGGTGCTTTACTATAATTTTCTGCTAACTCCGCTGTTGCCAATGTGATCGCTTGACTCTCATTACCAGCACGATCAATCACGGTCAAAGTCACGTCTACAACATATAGAGGAAGACCAAGTAAGAAATTACCCTCTTGATCAGCTATTGCTGTATAGGTATTTTGAGTATGTTCACCTGAGATATATTCAATACGTATCGAACTCCATGGTTCAGAAATACCTGTTAATGTGCCTTCGTTTAATTTTAATTCAGTAGCAACCGATGGTGCTAAATGATCAATTGGTGCTGTCACTAATGTCATTGGACTTGTATTACCATTTGCATCAGTCACTTGGACTTGTATCGTCTCACCATTCCAATAACCAGAACCTGATAAACCCGCTACATATAATGAAAAATCACCATCAACATCCGCTTGAGTGGTATAACCTAGACTTTCACCTTTATCATTAAAAGCTTCCACTTTTGCAAAAGCTTCTGTTTGCCCAGTGATATATTGAGCTTGTTGTTCTAGATCAATCGCTAAATCACTTGGGGCTTCTGGTGCAATTGTATCTAGAGGTGCGGTAATTTCTGTATAGTTACTTGGATAATTATTATAAGCAACTACCCTTAACACCTGTCCACTGGTATAAGGTTGGTTGAACTGTATAGCAAATTGCCCATATTCACCACTATATCCAGATGCAACCATGTTTCCATTTTTTTCATAAACAACGATTTGTGTCGATGCATCCGCTTGCCCTGTCAGCGTTAAGCCATTTTCAGTAAGCACAATATTGCTTGGAGCCGCTGGTGCTTGAGTACTCGCTTGTACAATATAGGTTACAGCCTCACTTTCATTCTTTGCCAAGTCTGTTGCTGTAATCGTCAGTACTTCTCCTGGTAGGAAAAATGCTCCTATACCTACATTAATTTGACCATTTTCATCTGAAATTAAAGTCATATTTTGATAAATATCACCATCTTGATCAACAATTTTCAACGTACTATTTTTTTCAGTTGTTGCTGTTATATAACCATCTTCAGAAATATTAAAATCCTGAACCACTGGTACAACATTATCTAATGGTGCTGCGATCTCTGTAACTTGACTGTATTGGCTTCCATCATAAACACGAACATGTAAGCTTTGACCCTGTAAATAATAACCATTTAATTCAACAGTAAAAGCTGCTTCATTGATATAAGATTGAGCAATTACCTGCCCTGTACTACTATCAATAACCTCAATAGACTTACCAGCTTCTGCATTTCCTGTAATGGTATTACCTAGTTCATTTATTTTGACATCTGTAGCAGCAGCAAGACCATTTTCAACCAATGGAATATTGACTACAGCCTCTTCACTACGGTTACCTGCACGATCCACAGCAACAACTCTTAAATCTTCTCCTTGATATTTGCTTAAATTAAAATAAAAATAAGATGAAAAATCTCCATCAGAATTTGTATTAACTGAATGAACCAGTTGATTATATGGATCTAAAACCTCAATCAATATATTTTCTTCAGATTGTCCTGAAATAATATTATTTTCAGTATCCAAAACAAGCTGCTCTACTTTATTTGGTGGTACATCATCAACCAAAGCAGTAACCACCGTTTCAGGACTTGGATTTTTCGCACGGTCAAGTACAACAAAGTGTAACTCTTCACCATGTAAATAAACTTGATTCAAAGAACCTGCCACTTGACCTGTTTCATTGGTAAAGCCCTGACCTATTTCAATACCATCTTTATCATAAACTTTGATGGTCGAGTTTGCTTCAGCAGTTGCTGTAAACTCTTGCCCATTCTCATTTAAAACAATATCTTTTAACGCTTCAGGTGCAACATCATCTGACGGTGCTATGATTTTTGCTTCTGGGCTTGTATTACCTGCCGCATCTACCACAACAATGCTAAGTTCTTGTGCCTTGAGCAAGTAATCATAGAATTCTAAGTTAAAAGTACCATCTGCATTGACGTTATATGATCCCCAACGTACAGAGAGTTCGTTACCTTCTTGATCATAAACTTTGATGGTTGTATTTGGTTCAGCCTTACCTGTAAGAATTGAACCGTAATAACCTTCTGTAAGATTTAAATCTGTTGCAGCCGATGGTGCAATATTATCCAATAAAGCATTTATAACTGTTTCAGCACTTGAGTTTTCAGCACGATCAAGCACAACAAAATGCAATTTTTCTTCATTTAAATAGACATTATAAAAATATCCAGTCGCTTGACCAGTTTCGTTGGTAGAACCCAGACCGATTTCAATACCATTTTCATCATAAACTTTGATGGTCGTATTTGCTTCAGCAGTTGCTGTAAAATTACGTCCATCTTCATTTAAAACAATATCTTTTAACGCCTCAGGTGCAATATCATCAAGTGGTGCAATGATTTTTGCTTCTGGACTTATATTTCCTGCTGCATCCACCACAACAATGCTAAGTTCTTGTGCTTTGAGCAAGTAATTATAAAATTCTAAGCTAAAAACACCATCTGCATTGACGTTATATGATCCCCAACGTACAGAGAGTTCGTTACCTTCTTGATCATAAACTTTGATGGTTGTATTTGGTTCAGCCTTACCTGTAAGAATTGAACCGTAATAACCTTCTGTAAGATTTAAATCTGTTGCAGCCGATGGTGCAATATTATCCAATAAAGCATTTATAACTGTTTCAGCACTTGAGTTTTCAGCACGATCAAGCACAACAAAATGCAATTTTTCTTCATTTAAATAGACATTATAAAAATATCCAGTCGCTTGACCAGTTTCGTTGGTAGAACCCAGACCGATTTCAATACCATTTTCATCATAAACTTTGATGGTCGAGTTTGCTTCAGCAGTTGCTGTAAAATTACGTCCATCTTCATTTAAAACAATATCTTTTAACGCCTCAGGTGCAACATCATCAAGTGGAGCTTTAATAGTGACAGGATTACTTTCATTGCCAGCATAATCTACTACCACTACCTTAAACTCTTCATTATGAAGATAATGCTTTCCAAGACTGACAATAAAACTACCATCAGCACCCACCGCATCAGACCAAATATTAATCAATTGACCTGAACTATCCAATACTTTGATCCTTGCATTAGGCTCAGCAATTCCTTTTAATACAGAGCCTTCTTCTACAAACTCAAGGTGAGTTGCAACTTCTGGTGCAACCGCATCAATTAATGCAGATTTATGCGTAGCTACACTTTCATTACCTGCACGATCTACCACAATAAAAGTCAGACTTTGACCATTCAGATAGTAATTATAAAATGACCCTATGACTTGTCCATTTGAATCTGTATAACCTGAACCAATCTCCTGATTATTTGTATCCAATACTTTTACTAAACTATTTGCTTCAGCTTTAGCCGTAAAGTTAAGTCCATTTTCATCTAAGACAATGTCTAAAATTGGCTCAGGTGCTATTACATCGTTGTGTGCATGAGCAATAACTTCTGTACTTCTATTCCCTGCTCCATCAATCACTACAAATTTAAGTTCTTGTCCATTTAATAAGTAATCACGAAAGTTACCCTCTACCTGCTCACTATTATATGATGTATACCCATATCCAACTACATTATTATCCTTATCAAGAACTTCAATCCAACTCCCAATTTCAGCTATTCCTGTAAAATGAATACCATTTGGATCAAGTACCAAATCTGTAATTGCTGGCGGTGCAGTATAATCAACAATAGCACTAGATTTTTGACTTTGATTACCACGTATATCTGTAATCTCTGCAAATAATTCTTCACCATCAATTAGTGGACGTTTACTTACAAGCTCAAAATCCCCATAATTTGTTGCTACACCTGTAGCAACCTCTACGCCATTGATATCTGTGATAATGACTGTACTTAATGCTTCAGCGCTTCCTGAAATAGTTCCATCTTGAGCAATTTTATAGATATACGGTTCTTTCGCATAATCTGGAGCAATAATAGATGCTGCAACACTTTCATTTTTATTTGCATCTACAACAATAACATTGATTTTTTGAGCATCGTGTAGATCAGTATAAATTGTAAAATGACCTTGTTCATCCACTGTATTCGATGAACCTGTATTGATCACATTGCCAAATTCATCTTGGAGAATGATTGTTGCCCATGGCTCTGCTGTTCCTGTCAATACTGAACCTTCTTGATCAAATAATAAATCAGTAGCAGGTTCTGGCGCAGTCCAATCTACAAGGACAAGTTCATCTTCACTGGTTACGCCATGTTGATCAATAATACTCAAATAAAGTGTTTCTCCTTCAATCAATGCACGATTAGCAACTAAAGAAAACGCACTCACAGATGAATGATCATCATCAGCAACACTCACACGCCCTAACTCATTTCCCTGAGCATCTTTTACAATGACAACACTTAAGTCTTCAGCAAAACCTTGAATAGTATTATCTTTTCCAACAAGTGTCACTTGCGGTGGATAAGCAACATTTGGTGCTACAATCGTAGTTTCAGTAATATTATTATTTTTATCCGTCAATTTAACTTTAAGCGCTTCTGCTTCATTGACTTGTGCTATTAACTGAACAGTAAACGTTCCATCTGCCAATGTTGCTGCATGCCCAAGAAAATTATCATTTACATCATAAATATCAATTGAAACATTGCTTGCATCTAAAATTTTACCTGAAATACTTGTTCCATATTGATCAAATTCAATCTGCCCATCTATTTGAGGTGCGGTATAATCTGCCAGAACAGCATTTTCATATCCTGATATTTCATTCTTTTTAGCAACAATAACAACCGTTTCACCTTCTGGAATCGCATTGCCTAATTGTGCTGTAAATTCAACTGTTCCTGTTTGAGCAAGTTTCGCTGATGAATTCTCAGTGACTTGTATCGTTTCTATGACCTTTCCAGTAGTGTCATAGATAATAAGCTCACTACCTGAAGTAATTAGACCTGTAATTTCTCCTGTTTCACTCATATGTTGAACAGTTAAAATAGGAACTTCAACAACAGATAAAACAGCTGGTGGGCTTGTATAACCATTATATGTTGCTGTTAGCGTTAAATCTTGATTTTGATAACCTGCTGGTAAATGTGCTTCAAAGTTTCCTGCCGCATCAGTGCCCACAGTTGCAATGAGCACAGAGTTTGAATCAAAAATTTCAATTGTACTACCAGCATAAGCAAAGCCTTCAATGGTTGTACCATCTTGATCATTAGCAATTGCTTTTGTAATACCAGGTAAATCAGGCTGTGGATCTATAAAGTATTCATGTGTAATTTGCTGAGTTTGAATATTCCCTGCAACATCCTGAAAACTCAAATTAACAATTAACTGTGCAGAAGGTGCATCTACCCATAAATCAGCGGTAGGGATCTGAGCAACCCATTCATTTGTTCCTGCATGATAAGTGAAAGTATAGTTCTTCCCTAAAACCTCTGTTTCAATGACTGAGGTTGAAACATCTAAATCACTCGGTAAATCGTTCAAACTTAATACAAAATCAGTGATTTTACTTGGTTCTTGTAAGCGAATAACATTATCACTACTGACCGATAAATCAGCAACTGTATTAGCCGAAATCTGAATCAGATTATCGACCACCACCGTTTGTACCGCTGTCGTCGCAGTGTTTCCTGCAAGATCTGTTACAACTGCTTTAAACTGATAAGTTCCATCGACTAGATCAACTTGCTTCGCATCTGTATCTACCCATGTCTTACCACCATCTTTAGAAACTTGGTAAATAACGCTTGAGCCTGCTTCTTGCCCTGTTAGGCTAAGGTCAAATGTTTTATCTTGACTGACAAAGTCATCCGCTTTCACACCTGTATCTTCATACGCAGTTAAGCTAATTACCCCTGCTTTTGGCACAGTTGTATCAACAGTCACTTTTTGAATATTTGTGCTTTGTGTATTTCCTGCAACATCCGTCACGACTGCTTTAAACTGATAAGTTCCATCGACTAGATCTGTTTGCTTCGCATCTGTATCTACCCATGTCTTACCGCCATCTTTGGAAACTTGGTAAATAACAGTTGAGCCTGCTTCTTGCCCAGTCAAAGTTAAGTCAAAGCTACGATATTGGCTGACGAAATCATCCGCTTTAGCACCTGTATCTTCATATGCAGTTAGATTAATTACTCCTACTTTTGGTGCAGTTGTATCGACTACTATCGTTTGTACTGCTGTTGTTGCGGTGTTACCTGCGGCATCACTCACCACT
>NZ_JACANU010000001.1:205709-315722 GCF_030329325.1 Acinetobacter sp. 226-1 | reverse complement strand
TTAGAAACTTGGTAAACAACGGTTGAACCTGCTTCTTGTCCTGTTAAAGTTAAATCAAAGTTACGGTCTTGGCTGACAAAGTCATCCGCTTTAGCACCTGTATCTTCATAAGCAGCTAGGCTAATTACCCCTGCTTTTGGTGCAGTTGTATCTTCATCTGAAATGACAGTAACTTTTTGGATACTCGTTGTACTAACATTGCCTGCAACATCACTGACCACCGCTCTAAACTGATAACTCCCATCAGTTAAATTGCTTTGCTTCGCATCCGTATTTACCCATGTTTTACCGCCATCGTTGGAAACTTGGTAAATAATGGTTGAGCCTGCTTCTTGTCCAGTCAAAGTTAAGTCAAAGTTACGATCTTGACTAACGAAGTCATCCGTTGTCACACCTGTATCTTCATACGCAGCTAGGCTAATTACTCCTGCTTTTGGTGCTGTTGTATCGACTACTATCGTTTGTACTGCTGTTGTTGCGGTGTTACCTGCGGCATCACTCACCACTGCTCTAAACTGATAACTCCCATCAGTTAAATTGCTTTGCTTCGCATCCGTATTTGCCCATGTTTTACCACCATCTTTAGAAACTTGGTAAATAACGGTTGAGCCTGCTTCTTGTCCAGTCAAAGTTAAGTCAAAGTTACGATCTTGACTAACGAAGTCATCCGTTTTCACACCTGTATCTTCATACGCAGTTAGGCTAATTACTCCTGCTTTTGGTGCTGTTGTATCGACTACTATCGTTTGTACTGCTGTTGTTGCGGTGTTACCTGCGGCATCACTCACCACTGCTCTAAACTGATAACTCCCATCAGTTAAATTGCTTTGCTTCGCATCTGTATTTACCCATGTTTTACCACCATCTTTGGAAACTTGGTAAATAACAGTTGAGCCTGCTTCTTGCCCTGTTAAAGTTAAATCAAAATCCTTATCTTGACTAACGAAGTCAGTTGCTTTTATACCAGTATCGTGATAATCATTGAGACCAAAAGCCCCAGTTTTAGGTGGAGTAATATCTTTTTCATCATTTGATTTACTACTTCCACCACCACTACTCAAAGCAGCAATAACACCACCTAAACCAGCTGCACCTGCTATCGCCATTCCCCAAGTTGGAATACTAAAAGCACTTCCTGTACTCGTTACTGATGCTAAATCACTTAAAGAACTTAAGGCTAAATAATTAGTTTCTAAGCCTGTTGCTGTTTCTGCAACCTGCATATTCCACAATAAATCCCCTTGCTGTAATGCAAGCTGTGGATTTGGTTGTAAAAAAAAGTCTTGGATAACAATTTGGCTACCATCTTTTAAATGAATAACTAAATTTTGTCCGTCACGTGTCGTATTTGAAATTTGATCAGGTGAAATACCTAATTTAGTAATGGCATTATTTTGACTTAATTTTGTTGTAATCACATTTCCCTGCTGAGAAACTGCAAGGTTTTGCTCAATGCTTTGTCCATTTGCAATATTTACAGACTTGATATCAACCATTTTACTGCCCCTGAATAAATTAATTTTAAATATATTTTTGAAAATATTAGGTTAAACAACATATTAAAAAATGAGTTTTAATGACTGATTAGAAAATCTTTCGTCATCACATTCATTTAGACTTTGCATAAAGTCTGACTAAATCACTTGAAAATAAAAACAAATAAAGTACGGATCATTCACATACTTTATTTAATTTCACTTTGCCCATTAAATGATTGTATTCAGTCAATTAAAACTTGATATTCCCTATTTAGGGATGTTTTTTTATTTGTCTAAATGCTTATTTCTCTTAGAAAGTGAACCACTACACATAAAAAATGCAAAACTTAAGAAATCACACAATCCTACAACCATCAAAAAAAATGTCTAAACTTTCATCTTTATTTTTTTCTTGGTTTAATTTAAAAAAAAATACAAGATAAATATCTTATATTTTAATTATAAAATTAAAGCTTCTCAAAGCTCATTTTTTCTAAAAACTCATAAATAAAAGTGCTATAATACTGCGTTTATAAAATTCTCTTGGGTGACCCGATTTTGTGGTGCCTATTTCAAAATAGTTAGGACTAGCAATGACTGATAATGCAACGATCTTGCAGAATGTACCAGTAGGCAAAAAAGTGGGTATCGCTTTCTCTGGTGGTCTAGATACTTCAGCAGCTTTATTGTGGATGAAACAAAAAGGCGCAGAACCTTATGCATATACTGCAAACTTGGGTCAACCTGATGAAGATGACTATGATGCAATTCCACGTAAAGCAGAAGCTTATGGCGCAGTAAAAGCACGCTTGGTTGACTGCCGCTTACAACTTGCATTAGAAGGTATTGCTGCAATTCAATGTGGTGCATTCCATATCAGCACTGGTGGTGTTCCTTACTTCAACACAACCCCATTGGGTCGTGCAGTAACAGGTACAATGCTTGTAACTGCCATGAAAGAAGATGATGTGAACATCTGGGGTGACGGCTCAACATATAAAGGGAACGATATTGAACGTTTCTATCGTTATGGTTTGTTGACTAACCCTGCTCTTAAAATTTACAAACCTTGGTTAGACCAAACATTTATCGATGAGCTCGGTGGTCGTGCGGAAATGTCACAATTCCTCATCGACAATGGTTTTGACTATAAAATGTCAAAAGAAAAAGCATATTCAACAGATTCAAACATGTTGGGTGCTACTCATGAAGCGAAAGATCTTGAATACCTAAACGCTGGTATCAAAATCGTTGATCCAATCATGGGCGTTGCATTCTGGAAAGATGACGTAAAAATCGAAGCTGAAGAAGTATCTGTAACTTTCGAAGAAGGTTTCCCTGTTGCATTAAACGGCAAACGTATCGAAGATCCAGTCGAATTCATTCTTGAAGCAAACCGTATCGGTGGTCGTCATGGTTTAGGTATGTCTGACCAAATCGAAAACCGTATCATCGAAGCAAAATCTCGTGGTATCTACGAAGCTCCTGGTATGGCACTGCTTCACATCGCTTATGAGCGTTTAGTGACTGGTATTCACAACGAAGATACGATTGAACAATACCGTATTAACGGTTTACGTTTAGGTCGTTTGTTGTACCAAGGTCGTTGGTTCGATTCTCAATCTTTAATGCTACGTGAAACTGCACAACGTTGGGTGGCTAAAGCGATTACAGGTACGGTGACTTTAGAACTTCGTCGTGGTAATGATTACACGATTATGAACACTGAGTCTGAAAACCTCACTTATGAAGCTGAGCGTTTAACGATGGAAAAAGGTGATTCTGTATTTACTCCTATGGATCGTATTGGTCAGTTAACTATGCGTAACCTTGACATCACAGATACTCGTGCAAAATTAGGTATCTATACAGGTGCAGGTTTACTTGCAGTCGGTACAGGTTCTGCTGTTCCTCAGTTAAAAGACAAAAACAAATAATTTTTATTTGATATAAAAAAACCGCTCAAATTTGAGCGGTTTTTTTATCGTACACTTTTTTACTTTATGAAAAATGTTGCTTTATTCAGAATGACTTTCATGAATGGTTTGTTGCTCTTGCTGTTGTTTTTTTAATTCAATTCGGGCTGCTTGTTCCTGACGGATACGGTCATATTCTTTTTGATTTTCTGCATCATTCTTAATAGCGACAAATGCGATCACTATGAGTAATACTGGAATAATGATGCCTAAACTCAAAAGCATAAACAGCTTTTTCTTACTTTTTGGGACTGTTGAGTGCGTCTGAGTCATTCGCTACATTTCCTATATAAAATAGATGTATAAAATAAGTCAGCTACTATAACAAAAAAAATCTATTTAAGCTTGAGCGAAATACAAGAACAGAATTATCCAAAACAGTGCAAATATCGTTCATTCATGCACTTCATTTCATCAGTATCAGAGCAATATGCAGTGCTTTACGATTAAACCTCGATGCTTCAACTTTAAAAATAGATATGGCACTCATTTTGCTTAACAGTATTACATTTTAAAAAAATCGTAATATTGGGGCGACACGTTATGGCTTATGTTGCTAGTGAACTCAGTGCAAGCAAAAAACTATATTTAGGTTTTTGTTCTTTTTTGATTCCTATTTTATTGTGGTGTGCAGTTAGTTATTTACCTTTTATTTGGCATCCTCAAGTTCAGATTACAAACTCAGGAAATGCGACTTTTCTACAAGTAGGTAGCCGAGTAGACAAAGCTATTTTCTATAGTGAAGCCCAAAATGCAGTCAATCATGACCAAGCACCACCTCAAGGAAAATTAGTCAATCCTATTTATTTACCTGCACCACATGAAGTTGCGCTTGCTTTAGTAACTGCCTTTACTACAGCACCAGTACAAGCAGATGCACCTTGGTTTCATCAAAGCTTGTGGCATAGTATTAAAATTGTCTTTACTGCATTTTTTATTTCATCGCTTATTGGCATTCCATTGGGGATTTTATGTGGATTTTCTAAAACAATTTCCCAACTAACCGAACCTTTTGTCGAATTTTTTCGTTATCTACCTGCACCTGCTTTTGGGGCTTTGGCTGTGGCTATTTTAGGAATCAATGATGCACCTAAAATTGCCATTATTGTCATCGGTACACTTTTTCAACAAATTTTGATTATTGCCAATACCACACGTTTAGTTGATAAAAGTTTAATTGAAGCAGGTTTCACACTGGGTACGAACCCATTCAAAAGCTTATTTAATGTCGTAATTCCTGCTGCCCTACCTGATATCTATCGTGATTTACGCGTATTACTTGGTTGGGCTTGGACTTATTTAATCGTGTCAGAACTGATTGGTACGACCTCAGGCATTACATGGTTTATTACTCAACAAGCACGTTATCAAAATTTTGACAATGTTTATGCCGCCATTCTCATTATTGGGGTGATTGGTCTACTGTGCGATGTTGTACTCATGAAGTTAGGGCAACGTCTATTTAAATGGAAATTAGGAGCAAAATAATGAATCATCATCCTCAATACGCGACTGATTTTGATGCAAATGCTTATTTTAATGCAATTTATCAACGTCCTATCATTTTAGAAGCCAAAAAACTCAGCCAAATCTTTAAATATCAGCAACAGGAACGAACGGTATTAAAGCAAATTGATTTAAAAATTCATAAAAGAGAGTTCATTTGTATCATTGGTCCATCTGGTTGTGGAAAATCAACCTTGAGCCGAATAGTTGCAGGACTTGACCCCTATAGTAGTGGTGAAATTTTAGTGGATGGTACAAAAATTCATGGTCCTAGCCCCGAACGCGGTATGGTATTTCAAGGTTATACCTTGTTCCCATGGAAAACTGTCAAAGAAAATGTCATGTTTGGACCACTTATGAAAGGTTCGAGCAATCCTGTTGCCGAAGCTGCTGCACGAGAATGGATTAATATCATTGGCTTAGAAAAATATGAAAACCAATATCCACACCAACTTTCTGGAGGAATGAAGCAACGTGTCGCCATCGCACGAGCATTAGTCAATGAACCTAAAATTTTACTGATGGATGAGCCTTTTGGTGCACTTGATCCACATACACGCCAAAAAATGCAAAAACACCTTATGGACTTATGGCAAAACATTGATATTACAATTATTTTTGTAACACATGATATGGATGAAGCTATTTTATTAGCAGATCGTATTGTTGCATTAAAAGCCAATCCAGGTGAAATCAAAGAAATTATTGAAGTGAATTTACCACGTCCTCGTCATCCAGAATTAATGACAACAACTGAGTTTAAAAATTTACGTAAACGCGTAGACTTTCTGGTACATGCCCAAGAAGATGAAATTGATCCAGCTCTAGAAGATTTACCTAAAATTCCACGTATGACTCAGGTCAGTACACATAAATAAATTGCGTTAAATATTCAGTAGAACACCCCATGCAGGTTGTTTATCGACCTGCTTTTTTTCACAAACATCATAATCATTTGGAATAGATTACAAATTTCATGCATTGAAAGTACTTATTTTTTATTACTATTCCTCACTATAAATAAAGAAAAGATTAAAATATGAAGGTACAAAAACATGTCTAAAATCCAATTTTTAAAATATAGCCTTATCATTTATCTATTAGACATTTCTGTCTCTTTTGCTGCTATCGATACGGAACTTGAGCACGTCATCCAAACGGTGAGCTACGCTTTTAACGTCCAAGATGTTCAAACGATTCGACAATATATTCACCCACAATATGGTTATATTTATTGGAATAAAATTGGGGTACCAATCAATCAAAGTTTTTATACGCGTTCAGAATTTTCATTTCCTCAATACGAAGCGAATGGCTCAAATATGTGGTTTTATCAAGCACCTAAAGCCAATCAAAAACTGATCAAAAGCACACAGCTGCCCACAATGGACTGTACCTCTTGGAATAAATCAGGTTTATTTTATACCACAAATAACCATAAGCCATTTTCAGGGTTAAGTAAGAATAATCAAGATATTATTGAAATGTCTCAGCAAGAACTCAATCTAGAACTTAAAAAAATCTTACCCTTTGAAAAACAATTAGTTGAGTTACAGTATGTAGGCAAGAGTAAAGATATTGGTGATGATATGCATCTATTTTTCAGCAAAATTAATGGAAAATGGTATTTTTCTGCACTTGATAACGCAGGAAATTGTGATGCTTAAAAGTTAAAATTCTTTAGGTAAATATCATGCTGAGCTATATTTTTTTGATGATTTTGGCTTATTTTATAATCATGTGGTTATTTGCACTGATTTATGCCAATGAGAATAATTTTCCAACTACATTTTTGGGCAATACACTCTCTCCAATCAAGCAATTTTGTTTAGGGATTTTTTATTTTCCATTTCAACAATTAAAACGCATCATCAAAGCAATTATAAAATTTCTTATTGAAGTTCTCTTTGAAATGATTTTCATGGGAATTCTACAGTTGATTTGGTTTCTCATTCGAGGATTCTTTATGCTTATTTTTAGAATTTTTGATGCCTAAAGATGACTGCTTATTTAAATCTAACTTGAGCAAAGATTACATCAGAACAAAACCATCATGTTTAAAATCGCTATTCCTATTTTTCTATTATTATTGGCAAACACCATACGTGCTGAAATCAAAACGTTTCAGCCACAATTCCCTCAATTCTCAAATAATGAAAAAGCGAGAAAAATCAATAATCAACAATACTTTTTAGGGCATGCAACATTTCAAAACAATGTCAGTATTCCCTTTTATGGTGTCACCGCACTGAATCCTGTCGATGATGGTTATATTGCTCGAATTAAAAAATGTGATGCTCAGTCTTGTCATTTTAATTTTAACTTAGACGAAAATTTAGCTAAGCGACTCAAGCTTCTAAGTTTACCTGAACTTGGTGTCGTTCTTGTTCCTCGACATTGGCAAGACATCCAAACAGATGCTGGAGCAAATGGAACAGGTTCAAGTTTGCTCATGAGTCCAGATCATCAAGAAGCCATTACACTTTATGATTCTTCAGTTTGTGCAGGTTGTGGTTATCCTTCAGCAAGTTTATATTTCCCACAATTGCTTAAACAAAGTATTGAATATGAATATGGTGGTATGCAAGACTCTCATAAAAAGTTAACTTTGGTTTATCCCAATAAAAATACTGCATTTTTTAGTTATCAAATTGCAAAGCAAAAGACTAAAACGCATGGTGTCGCAAAATATAGCAATGATGGTGATTTTAATTTTCGCAATATTCATGTGACATTGAATCCAAATAACCAGCAATTAATGCGTCCGATTTTAAATTTTTATCATGCTACACATTAACAACTTGAAATCCCTTTAAAAATAAGTGAATAAAATTTAAGCTTCATTGACTCAATATCACTTTTTAATCTTATAAAAATGGCAAAATCATGTACTTTATTTGCAATTGATTGCTTACCAAATAGCATAGAATGGCATTTTGATAATCCTCAAATTGAGGCTTGGGCTGAATGGTTCTCTCATATTCCGCTATTATTTTCATATTTAATGGGAGATCTTGAGCATTTACCTGAGAAAGTTGCCAGCAATACCTATGTAGATACACAAAGTCTATCTACGTTGATTACGCCAATTTCTCAAGTCAAGCAACGCTGGAATTTTTTAAATTTACACTTTCAACAAGATATTCAAAATTTCCCTCTCGATATTGCTGAAAAATGGCAACATATTGATCAGACCATTCAAACGACACATAAAACATGGTTAATGTTGGACTGTACCCTGTTTAACGATGCTACTTTTGGCTCAAAGAAATTTTTAAAACAATTAGAGCAAATTTCGGAGCTGTCTAAACAGTTTAATTTAAATAATATTTTTGAGTTTAAACACTCAACTGCCAATCAAATCATACAACGCCCACAATTTGAGTTAGGTTGGTGGGATCGAAAATGTATTGCACGCATTTGGGATATTCAGGCTGACTTTGAAGATTTTTGGTGGAATGAAGATTTTTCTAAACAATGGGCACTCACTGAAACTCGCTTTTTCCAAGATGCGATTGATGCCTTTACCGTTTACCCTAAAAATAAAAAACTATCCTCTAGAAAGCTTACAGTAGATCATGCTTTTTCAGCCCTAGTTACGCCCTATGGTCGTGAAATTTTACCACTGAGTTTAGAAATTGAGATGGCATTTGTGCAAGGAGGGTTTATTGTTGCATCTAAAGCTGTAAAAGATTTATTACATCCGAGCGCTCTTTATGACTTGAATGGTAATGAAATTCTGCCATTTTCCAAAGGCTTCAATAACATTGAAGTTTATAGCAATGCATTAATCAGTCACAGTATTTTGAAAGAAGATGGAGAAATTATTCAACAATTACTACATTTCCCAAGCTTAAGCTTACTACAAGATAATCTTAAATTTATTGATTATGGTCGTTATGAAGATGGATTTATTCGTGCAGAAGGTTGTGATCAAAAACTCAATGTTTATACACCACAAGGCGATTTGGTTTTCCAACTGGATCATGCCATTTTAGGGAAAATCAACGCTAAGCATGGTCTAGCAACATTACGTCAATTTAAATCTGATGATCAGCGTGAAAATTATGGTGTGATCAATAAACATGGCGAAATGATCATTCCTTGTAAATATCAAAATATTGAACGTGGCTTTCAAGACTCGCCGCCTAAAATTTTTAAAGGTGGAAAAATTGTCGCCATTGACCATGATCTAAAAATTAATATTTTCAATAAAAAAGGGACATTGCTCATTCATAGCAACTACTATTCCCTGCCTTATTTGCATGTACAACACGATAAAATTTTATGTTTTGATGGTTTAAATAACGAAGCGCAATGTGGCTATTTTGATATTCATAGCTTTGAGTTTATTGTCACCGAAGAAATGACTCGCGCAGATTATTTTGCTGCCCTGCATGATGCATTACTAGGTCGCAGTACCGAGGCACAATTTGAAATTAAAATAAATGAATGGCTTGAGCAAGTGACAGCAAGCGCATGGTTGCATGACATATCATTGTTACTTTGTGAGCAAGACCAAGAACAAGCAACTGAACTGATTCATTCAACGAATGCTTTTATTATCGAAGAATTTGAAATCGCTCAAGAGGATGTTTTAGTCTATTGTGAAAGTCAAAATATCTATACCTTATATTGGCAATATTTAAACGTTGCGGCTCCAAAACTTTATCATTTTGATTATAAAGATACTGAAAGTTTATATCATTTGGCTGATTTTGATGAGTTTACTGGTTGGCAATGGTCGCGTATTGATGGTGATGAATCTATGCAAGATGGCATAGAGTCTTTGGCACATTATCTCAAACCACATCATAAAAGCCTGCTTTATATCAATACAGATCATGACAGTATTTGTTTTGCAGTCTTAGAAAATATTGAAGTCGAAAGCTTTGCTGCTCTGTTGCAAAATGCCTTAATTCATTGCTATGTTATTGATGCTTAGATAAAAAAAGAGAGCTTTTTGGGATGCTCTCTTTTTTGTTATGAAATCATTATTTTTCGTCTAAAACAGATTCAAAGGCTTTTAAACGCTTATGAATAGATAATAGTTCTATAATCGTTGGCCAAGATTTTATTAGATATTGAAATGACTTTATTACCTGACCGAAAACATTTAATGTTTGCATCATAATACCAAGCGTAATGGTTCCTGCTGCTATTGATGGTGCTAAAATAAAAACGCCAAATAAATTATCTAGTTGTAAATACCAAATACGAACTAAGTTAAAATATGCATAATGAAAGTAAAGTCGAAAATAGTTTAAACGGACTTTAGAAAAAAGCTCTTTTAATGTTAGCGGATCTGCACGATTTAGGTGATCTTCACCATAAACTAATTCTTTACGATAAGCTGCTTCGACTTTTTGATTATTAAACTCTAATCCAGGCAATTTAGCACCTACAACTATAAGCACAAATGTACCTAAAATAGCCCATCCTAAAGCTGCGATAACTAAAGCATGAGGAATTTCACCAATAATTGGGAGTTCTTTAACATGTGATGATAGCTGCAATAGGATTGGTAAAAATGCAATTAGCGTCATAATTGCTTCTATCAAAGTAACTCCAAGATCCTCAGTTGTTTTAGCAAAACGCATAGTATCTTCTTGAATACGTTGTGAAGCACCTTCCACATGGCGTAATTTATCCCAATGTGCTGTATAATATTCATTCATTGCAGTACGCCAACGGAAAATATAATGGCTAACAAAAAATAAATTAAAAACAGCTATAGTCACATAAATCATCGCAATATAAATAAATGTTAGCATTTCAAAATATAGTTGGTTTAAATCACCACCTCCACTAGAAACCATTTTCTGAATTAAATTGTAAAATGGGTTGTACCAAGCATTAATGACAACATCAACTTGCACCCCAAACCAAACATTAAACAAAATAAAAGCTGAGCCCCATACTGACCACGCTTGCCATTTATTATTCGATTTCCATTTCCAAAATGCCACAAATAGTGCAGTTGAAACAAAAAACCAGAGGTAAAACCAAAGAAACTGTGCTGACCAAAAACGTGTCACATTAATGGGTAACTCTGTTGTCGCATAAGCTTGAGGAAAACCAATGAACTCTCCCCAAGATTTACCACCGCTATACCACAGCACTAAGTTAATGATGAACCAAATCAGCAATGAACCAAAAAACCATTTTGGATTTGGAAAAAAAGATTTAAACATTGATGCTTGATATCCTTAATATTTTTTCTAAGTGACCTGATATTAATCCTAAAAGCTTAATTAAGAATAAGAAATCACAATAATTTTTATGTATTTTAGTAACTTGTCATTATATTTTTTTATTGCTTGGCTCTAACAAAATAGAAATTTGCTTATTTTATAAAATTTACGACTAAAGATGTGTCGATCTGCCTTAATTCTGTCAATCGGCTATGTTATGTTTCAATAGATAATTTTAACAAATGGATGAAAGAGGGCTAAATAATGTCTAAACAAATTTTAATGCTCGTTGGCGATTATGCTGAAGATTATGAAACAATGGTACCCTTCCAATTTTTAGTTGGCTTAGGCTATACAGTACATGCGGTTTGTCCTGACAAAAAGTCAGGTGATCACATTGCTACCGCAATTCATGACTTTGAGGGTGAACAAACCTACAGTGAAAAGCGTGGGCATAATTTTGCGATCAATTATAATTTTTCCGAGGTCAATACAGCAAATTATGTCGGCTTAGTGATTCCTGGTGGACGTGCCCCAGAATATCTACGTATGAATGAAAGAATCCTTGAAATTGTACGTGAATTTGATACTGCACAAAAACCAATTGCTGCGGTTTGTCATGGTGCTCAAATTCTTGCTGCGGCTGATATTCTTCAAGGTCGCTTATGCTCTGCTTACCCTGCTTGTGCTGCTGAAGTCAAACTTGCAGGCGGTCAATATGCGGAGATTGCTGTAACAGAAGCTGTAACGGATGGGCATTTAATCACCGCACCTGCATGGCCTGCACACCCTGCATGGATGGCACAATTCATTCAAGCTTTAGGTGCAACAGTTCATTTATAAGCTTTTAAATTCATGTAAAAATACACTGTTTTTATTTCATTATATCAAGACAGGTATTTTTACATTTTAGTATAAAATTCAATCAAAACATTCATTTATTCCACTTAAACGCTCAGTTTAAACTCATAAAAAATACAATAAATATGTCATAATTTATATGATATTTACTGCGAAATAATGAGTTAGGATTAAAGATGGAGATTGTTGAATTAATTCAACCTGTAACTTTAACGAAAGATCAATTACAACCCATTACGATAGAAGCGGGTATTTTATTAAAAGTGCTGATGGTCAATCCATCTTCTTACTTGGTAGCAGATGAATCTGGTTTTTCGTTTTTACTCCAGTTTAGTAATGAAAATATACAGTGGAAAAAACTTTAATATGCATGCAAAAATGGCTCTGATTTAAAACAGATCATCCATATTATTGTGATGTTTCACGTCATCTAAATCACAGATGAAAGCTTAAGTCGAGTTTCAATATACCATTCACCGCGCTGTAAACGGTCTGTATAAACTTTAGGAAGCATGATATTAAATCGCTGACTTTCCACATAAATATCATATTCACAAATTGTGCGTTGAGTCTGATCTTTTAAAGACCAAATTAACCATGTATTTGGCTCAAATGTATGTTCTACTTGCACATTCCATCTCGCTTCAATACGACCAATATGAAAATTTTCATCATATTCATTTATGTTTAATGGAAAATCTAAAGCTGTAGCATCATAACCTTGACTATCATGGATCAAAATACTTTGTGCGGCTGTAGGCCAAATACAATATCGTAGATAGTGCTGATCCATTACCCGTTCAATCAGATGTCGATCCCGAGCTAAAAATTGGTGTATATCTTGCTCAATATCAGGGAAAATACCTGAACAACCTGCAAACATTCCTGCTAATAATAACTCTACATGATCATAAGAATCATGCATACAGTGAAAATAACAATCTGAGTCAATCCATGCGTGAACCGCCGCACGCTCTTTATAAGATAAAAATGAGTCAGCATCACGAACTAAAAAACGTTTTACTTGTGGATCATGCATGACAAAAAAGCGCCAATATAAACCTGAAAGCTGTCTTTGCTGTTCATTCACATACATGATCTGTGCGCCTAATGCTTTTAATCGTTCTACAATTTTGCGCGGTACACTTTCATCAATATAAAAACGACATGTCCATTCAGGAAAAATTTCCTTTGCAAATTGAGTATTTAATACTGCCCCTTCACAATAACGTGGTAAATCACCATATAAAGAATAACTAATAATATTTTCAGAGGGTGCTTGTGGGTTAAATTTAGGAGGTGCAGTCTGAGGAAGGCTTAATTTTTTTTCATGTTGCACTGCATCTTTTTTTGCTTGATTCGCTAAACGCCCATAATGTTTTTGTTGTTTTCTGTCATTTAAAAAATAACATACTTCACTCATTGCATCATAAGTATTAATTTCTACAGCATGAGGATGATATTGTATCGCTTGTTGCAAATAATCATATGCAACCTGATAATTTTCTAAACGCATTTCTGTGATCGCTAAATCACAGAGCACATTTTGATGTGAAGGAACGACTTGAATCAGCTCTAAAAGTTGTTGATTAGCACTTAAATAATCACGATTTTTAAATGCCGTTTGAATATGCTGCGCTTTACTTGCTAAAAATTGATTAATTTGTTCTAAAGTCATTTCGTTATTTAACATATTACCACTTTTCACTTGATTCAATTTTTTCATATAAAAATAACTTTACAATACAAAGCTCTAACCACTATAGATTATATCTAATAAGCATAATCGTGTTTATATAATGCAAGTACTTGATACTGCTGACCATCAAACTTTAGGATCATTTTTTTGTTGTGATGACAAATAGCAGAGAGAAATCCACATATTATTTTTAAAATAATATTCATGTAAATCTCTCCTGCCCTGTTTTTATCAATGAACTTATTTCACTTTCATTTTCCGAATCATTTTATATAAAATTTTTGGTGAAATACGTGATACCAATACACCCAGTTTTTCTTTTCGTCCTCCAACTACAATAAACTCTTCCCCTTTTTGTAAAGCTTCTATCGTTTGTTGTGCAAACTCATCTGCATCTAAACCATTTTCAATGGCTTCATCCTGATGACCTTGGGGCTTACCTTCACCATTCAATGCATTAAAAGATACATTGGTTTTAACAAAACCTGGAAAAATCACTGAAACATTCACACCGTCTTTGGCAACTTCAGCACGTAAACTATTTGCCCACATATGGATCGCGGCTTTTGCTGCCGAATATGACGCACGATATTGTGTACCAAGCAAACCTGCAATACTTGATACATAGGCAATTCGACCTGATTTCTGTTTTAAGAATGTAGGCAATACGGTTTTCGTTAAAAAAACTTGTGAAAAATAGTCGATTTCCATAATGGTACGTTCTGTTTGCATAGTCGTATCTGCAATCAACGCACGTTGACTGAGACCTGCATTATTAATCAACCAATCAATTCGACCTTTTTCTTTGAGCACTTGTTCATAAGCATGACGAACTTGTGATTCATTGGTGATGTCCATTGCAACCGAAATATGACGATCTGGATTGAGCAAGCTGACACGAACATTTTCCAACTCGTCTAAACGGCGTGCACTCAGTACCACTTGCGCACCTTGTAAAGCACACTCTTTTGCCAAAGCCTTACCTAAACCTGATGAAGCTCCCGTAATCCAAACAACCTTCATGTCCATGAACTATCTTCCTAAATAATTGATTTTAAATATGCCATGAAAAATATTTCATGCAAAGTACCCAGAAATTAACTACGCACTAAAAAATGATTAAAATGTTTTGCATAATGCTGTGCTTTTTCTGCATCACCTGCTTTATAGTCATCTCCTACCTTTTCTAGGCGTTTATAACCTGTACTGGTAATCATATTAATGACACCATTTAAAGTTTTATCGACCACAAAATTAAATTTTAATAAGGTTTTTGGATCTCGAATAAACTCAGAAATACCCAAATCAATGATTTTAACTAAATTTTTTAAGGTGGCTGGTAATGCTTGAATATTCCCCTCTAAAACCTGCTGAATATTTTGACTCGCTTGCTCACCTAAATGACGGTCTAACACATAGTACATATAAATTTGTTCAGGATTAGATGGGTCAAATTTTTGTAAAATATGATTTGCCACGGGCTTTAAACGATCATTCCCAAAAAAGGAAATCGACCAAGGCATATATTTTCGTAATGCGCTTTCAATTTGCTCAAAAATCTGTTCGGCTTCTTTTAAACTTTTTTGTCCTTTGGCATCTAAGTCTTTTCCTCGTTTTTCTTCGATCAAACGTCCAAAAACCTGATCTAAAACCTGACAAGACATATCTGTAAAAATCGTGCCTAATTGTTTAGATAGATTTTCTTTATCCCCCTGATTTAAACGTTCAGTGACATTTTGCAGTGCTTGATAAGTTGAAGTGTCAATTGCTAAGTTAATTTTATAAGTCATACAAATCAGCCTTTTTGTTAATATTATGGGTCAATCAATGGTGACAAAATATTAGCAAAGCTTATCATTATATGCATTGTCTTTTCTTGATTCTTTTTACATTTTAAAAATATATTAAGCCACTGATTCATTTATTTTTTTAAAATATTTATTGCAATACTGACCAACCTTTTATCTTATTTTTTGACTTTAATGAATGTTGTGATGATTCTATTCATCAATAAAACTTTCTTGCTCAAACTTTGATACTCGCTCAGTGAAGCTTACTCCCCAACCAGCACGTTCTATACACTTGATGAGAATCCCCCACTTAGGAAATTTATTTGCTACAATGAATCTAATTTTTCACTCACTTTTGATCTGTTTTTACTATGACTGATTCAGCGCAAAATATTGCTACAACCTACGATCCGACCGAGATCGAGAAAAAATGGTACAAGACTTGGGAAGAGAATGGTTATTTCCAACCTTCTCGTAAAGGCGACTCATTCTGTATCATGATTCCGCCACCAAATGTCACAGGCAACTTGCACATGGGTCATGGTTTTAACAATGCCATCATGGATGCCTTGACACGTTATAACCGCATGTCTGGTAAAAATACCTTATGGCAACCGGGTACAGACCATGCCGGTATTGCAACGCAAATGGTGGTTGAACGTCAACTTGGCGCTCAAGACATTAGCCGTCATGACTTAGGTCGTGAAAAGTTCATTGAAAAAGTTTGGGAATGGAAAGAACAATCTGGCGGTAATATTACTCGTCAAATTCGTCGTCTGGGTTCATCAGTAGACTGGTCACGTGAACGCTTCACTATGGATGAAGGTTTATCTAATGCAGTCAAAGAAGTTTTCGTAAAACTACACGAAGACGGCTTGATCTACCGTGGTAAACGTTTGGTGAACTGGGATCCAAAACTACAAACTGCGCTTTCTGACTTAGAAGTTGAGTCTGATAAAGAAGAACAAGGTTCACTGTGGCACTTCAAATATTTCTTTGAAGATAAATCACTACGCACACACGATGGTAAAGATTACATCGTGGTGGCGACCACTCGTCCTGAAACATTACTTGGTGATACAGCAGTTGCTGTTGCACCTGATGATGAGCGTTATGCACACCTTGTGGGTAAAAACATTATCCTCCCTATTACAGGTCGTGCTGTTGCGATTGTTAAAGATGAATATGTCGATAAAGAGTTTGGTACAGGCTGTGTAAAAATCACCCCTGCACATGACTTCAATGACTATGAAGTGGGTAAGCGTAACGGACTCGCGATCATCAACATTTTCAACAAAAATGCTGAAGTATTGGCTGAGTTTGAATATATCGCCAAAGCGGGCGAACAAATTTCTAAAACCATTGCTGCGCCTGCGGAATATGTAGGTTTAGAACGTTTTGCTGCACGTAAAAAATTGGTTGAACAAGCTGAAGCCGAAGGTTGGTTAGATCAAATTCAACCTTATACGCTGAAACCACCTCGCGGTGACCGTTCAGGCGTGATCGTTGAGCCACTTTTGACAGACCAATGGTATGTGAAAATCGCACCACTTGCTGAGCCTGCGATTAAAGCGGTTAAAGACGGTGACATTAAGTTCGTGCCTGAGCAATACAGCAACATGTATATGGCTTGGATGAATAACATTCAAGACTGGTGTATTTCACGTCAATTGTGGTGGGGTCACCGTATCCCTGCTTGGTACGACGCTGAAGGCAATATCTATGTCGGTCGTAATGAAGAAGAAGTTCGTGCAAAACACAATCTTCCTGCTGATCTTGCACTGAGCCAAGATGAAGATGTACTTGATACATGGTTCTCTTCTGCGCTTTGGACATTCTCAACTTTAGGTTGGACAGGCGATGCTGAGAAAGATAAAGAAAACTATTTCTTAAATACTTTCCACCCGACTGATGTATTGGTGACAGGTTTTGACATCATCTTCTTCTGGGTTGCACGTATGATTATGTTTACGTTGCACTTCATGAAAAATGAAGATGGTACGCCACAAGTTCCGTTTAAAACGGTGTATGTGCATGGTCTGGTTCGTGATGGCGAAGGTCAGAAAATGTCGAAGTCTAAGGGTAACGTCCTTGACCCACTCGATTTGATTGACGGTGTTGATCTTGAAACTTTGGTACAAAAACGTACTACAGGTTTGATGAACCCGAAAACTGCGCCAAAAATTGAAAAAGCCACTCGTAAAGAATTCCCTGAAGGCATTCAAGCTTATGGTACAGATGCGGTTCGTTTCACTTTCTGTGCATTGGCAAATACAGGTCGTGATATCAAGTTCGATATGAAACGTGTTGAAGGTTACCGTAACTTTGCCAACAAAATTTGGAATGCAACCCGTTTCGTTCTGATGAATGTTGAAGGTCAAACCATTGGTCAAGAAGTTCGTCAAGATCTTTGGGAACTGCCTGAACAATGGATCGTAAGCCGTCTACAAAAAGCGGAACAAGCGGTTCAGCAAGCCTTTGCTACTTATCGTTTAGACTTGGCTGCACAAGCGATTTACGAGTTCATTTGGAATGAATACTGTGACTGGTATGTTGAGCTGACTAAACCTGTTCTGAATGATGAAAATGTGCCTGAAGAGCGTAAAGCGGAAGTTCGTCGTGTTCTTCTTGCCGTGATGGAAGCATCTTTACGTCTTGCTCACCCAATCATGCCGTTCTTGACTGAAGAAATTTGGCAGACGCTTGCACCAATGATTGGTCTGCAAGGCGAAAGCATCATGTTGGCACAATACCCTGTTGCCGATGAAGCGAAGATCAATGAACAAGCTGAAGCAGATATGCAATGGCTTCAAGGTTTGATTGGTGCTGTTCGTAACATCCGTGGTGAGATGGGCTTAGGTAATGCACGTTTGTTACCTGTACTTCTACAAAATACCACGGATGCTGAAAAAGCGCAGATTGCTCGTATTGAACCGTTGTTTAAAGCTTTGGCGAAAGTTGAAAGCATTACTTTCCTTGCGGATGCTGAGCAACCGCCATTGTCATCGTCTTCTGTCATTGGTCATGTATCTGTATTCGTTCCGATGAAAGGTTTGATTGACCCGAAAGCGGAACTTGGTCGTCTACAAAAAGACTTGGACAAGGTTCAAAAGCAACATGACCAAATTGCCACTAAACTTGGCAATGAAGGTTTTGTGGCGAAAGCACCTGCTGCTGTGGTTGAAGGTGAAAAAGTTAAACTTGCTGAGTTTGCAGATCAGTTAGCGAAGATTAAAGCGAATATGGAGCAAATTGCGGCGCTTTAATTTATTGCTAAATATTTAAAAAATAAGCTAAAATCCCTTCATAATTGAGGGGATTTTTTATGCGCTTTAAACCTAAAAAAAATAGATTAGTGCATTCAGGTGGAATAAATTGGAAATTAATCAAAGAAATTAATAATGGAGGAAATGGGCGAATTTGGACTGCATCCCAAGAATCAAATCCCTCTGAAGTATGTGTATTCAAATTTATCCCCCCTGCAACAGAAAGCAACAGTATTAATCCAACCAGATTAAAAAGAGAGTTTGAGGTCCATACTACTCTCTATAAATCTCAAGAAAAATATAGTGTATTGCCCATTTTTGATTATTCATTAAATGAAAATGATTACTCTTGGGTACGATTACCTTTAGCAAAAACATTCGATGAAGGTATTTCTGAAACAGCATTTTTACAAAAAATTCAGCTTCTTATTAAACTATGTCACGACATTCTATGCTTGCATACTAATAATTACTGCCATCGTGATATAAAGCCTAATAATCTTTTATTTCTAGATAATGTATTATATTTAGCCGATTTCGGTTTAGTGACAGACCCACAGGAAACTACAGGGATTACTCCTCATGGAACACGTATGGGGAACTACCAAACGATTGCCCCTGAAATGCGAAAAACAGGTAAAAACTTAGAAACAGAAGATTATAAAAAATCCGATATCTATTCTCTTGGCGTAACAATTTGGATGATTTTAACTCAAGATAAACATGGATTTGATGGTGAATACTCTATTTCTCAAAGAGAAAAGTTAGAACAAATTTTATCTAAAGAAAAAATTATTCTGACTGATATTCACACTATTATAGAAAGATGTACTAAAACCAACCCATCAGAACGAATAACTTTAGAAGAAATCACTCATATACTAAGTCAAGTCGAAGAATCACTGAAAAACTACTCCAAATACATAGATGGTAAATGGGAAGATGTATGCAACAAATTAAATCCTTATCAGGCTTCTAAAATTGAGCTTACAGATATACATGCTATATATAATTTTCTAAATATATTTTACAGCTTCGAACCTGATTTGCATCATGCATTTTTCCCGAATGGTGGTGGACTTGATATTCATGGTATTGAACTTATTGACGTAAAAGGACAAAAATTTATTATTATCAATATGAGTGGTTTTAAAACATGGATTAAGCCTAAAAGGTTAGTTTATCGAAATTTCTCAGCAGATATTAGAAATAACTATATATATTTAGAAACTGAAATAATACCCAACATTGAATATTACTCTCAGTCTGAAACTACTGAATACACAGTGATCAATAATGATTTCATTACTGATGCCAAGCATTGGGAGTATAATTTATTCGAAGAACAACCTCTGCCAGACTCATCATCAAGAATAACCGTTGTTCATAGAGGTAGTTTCTTATTTGTGAAAGATGACTGCCTTTATGGAAGACATAAATCCACGTATGATGGTCGTCATAGTAAAAAATTTTCCTGCTTTGAAGAATTTGATAATTATTTTTGTAAATATTTCTTGAATTATCGAAAAATCCCTCAAGCTAATACACTACCTTTCGAATTTAAATATGAAAGATTGAATATTTCCCCTAAAGTCGATCTTTTATACCTAACTATACAAGAAATTCGCACTATTATCAGTGGAGTAAAATTTGATGAATCAGATGATGAGTTTGGAATAATTGGAAGTTCTGATATTTTGGAACTTATGTTAAGACGAAAAGATTTAGAAAAAGAAAATCAAATATTTTTAGAAACTTATAGTATTGAAAACATCAGAGAGTTTTGGTGCCTATATAATTTAGGTAAACAATATGGATGGAAAATTGAAATGAGCGCTCAATTTTATCAACAATTTCATGAAAATTATTCCTCATATAATTGGAATAAGTTAACAGATAAAATTTCATCAAGAAGCACGAGTGCACTCATTGATTTTATTAACAGAGCATTAAGAAACCTTAAGCACACTGAGTTTTTGGATGATTTAAACACCCATACCATTTCAGAATAAATTTATTTCATACTACCCTCACCCCAACCCTCTCCCATAGGGAGAGGGAGCGTTATTTGATTTAAGACCTGCATGAGTTTCGCACTGGAGTTCCCTCTCCTTCTAGGAGATGAGCAGCACTGCTGCGCAAGGGAGAGGTGCTTTTTAATTCAGTACATATTGACCATAAATGCTCTAAAACCACATCCGTCCGACTCAACACATCATCGTTCCAATACCTTACAACTTTAAAACCCAAAGCCTCTAAAAACTTTGTCCGTTCCACATCATATTCTTTACCATCATCCGTATTGTGTTGGCTTCCATCCAACTCAACGACTAAACCAATTTCATGACAGTAAAAATCTACAATATAGCGTTTAATTACATGCTGACGGCGGAACTTCAAATTCATAAATTGCTTATTACGTAAAAGTTGCCACATTAAATGCTCTGCCTCGGTGGCATTTGTTCGCATGGTTCTGGCGAATTCAAGTAGTTGTGGGTCTATTTTCATTTTTAGATTTAAAATAATTTTTATTCAGATATAAAAAATGCCAGTCAATTTTTCAACTGACTGGCATTGCTATGAACGTTTAAAACTTATGCAGTTTCAACAGTTACATAACGACGGCCAAATTGACCTTTTACTTCGAACTTGATTACGCCATCAGCAGTAGCAAATAAAGTATGGTCACGACCCATACCTACGTTTGCACCAGCGTGGAACTCTGTACCACGTTGACGAACGATAATGTTACCAGCAGTCACAGCTTGACCACCGTACATTTTAACACCTAACATTTTAGGGTTTGAATCACGACCATTTCGTGTCGAACCACCGGCTTTTTTGTGAGCCATGTCTATTACTCCTCGTGATTAGCCTGCAATACTAGTAATTTTCAACTCGGTAAACCATTGACGGTGACCTTGTTGTTTACGGTAATGTTTACGACGACGCATTTTAACAATACGGATTTTGTCGTGACGACCATGACCAACCACTTCTGCAGTTACTTTTGCGCCAGCAACAACTGGAGCACCGATTTGAATGCTTTCGCCATTCACAACCATTAATACATCATCAAATGTAATAGTTGCGCCAGTTTCAGCTTTCAACAATTCAACTTTAAGGGTTTCACCCTCAACAACACGGTGCTGTTTACCACCGCTTTGGATTACTGCGTACATAATGTACTCCAACTTGCCCGTGTCGTCGTGCCGAAAAAGGAATATTCCGATCTTAAAACGAACGCCACTGGGGGTTATACAAGGGCAAAGATTTTAAGTGATAATGAATTAAACAACAAGCCATTTTAGTTAAATATTCTATTTGTTTATTCTTTATTCAGATATTTTATACAGTATTTTTTATTAATATTTGAAATAACTCTATTTTTTCTATTTTTACATAAATTAAAATAGATTTTTCAGTTAAATTCGCTACTATGTAGCTCAAAAGAATGACTTACAGAACAGCTCTAATTCCGTCAGTTTTTGGACAAATTAAGAACATATCATTAAGATTCAGTACGATGACTGTTTTCATAAGCAACATTCATTGATGTTAATTGTTACACTAGCAACTTAAAAATGCATTTGTATGAGGCTTCCTTCACATGACCATTGACTTTAAGCAAGATATTCTCGCGCCTGTTGCCACTGACTTTGCTGCAATGGATCAGTTTATTAATGAAGGGATTACGTCTAAAGTCGCACTCGTGATGGCTGTAAGTAAACATGTTGTTGAAGCTGGCGGTAAACGTATGCGCCCAATCATGTGCTTACTTGCAGCAAAGGCTTGCGGTGCAACAGATATGGAATCGTATCGTAAACTTGCTGCCATTATTGAAATGTTACATACAGCAACGTTGGTTCATGATGATGTTGTAGATGAATCTGGTTTACGCCGTGGTCGCCCGACTGCTAATGCAACATGGAATAACCAAACTGCGGTATTAGTGGGTGATTTCCTGATTTCTCGTGCCTTTGACCTTTTGGTTGACCTTGATAATATGGTTTTACTGAAAGATTTTTCTACAGGAACATGTGAAATCGCAGAAGGTGAAGTTTTACAACTTCAAGCACAGCATCAACCTGAAACCACAGAACAAACCTATCTTGATATTATTCATGGTAAGACTTCTCGCCTCTTTGAACTTGCAACCGAAGGTGCTGCAATTTTAGCGGGTAAACCTGAGTACCGTGAACCATTACGTTTATTTGCAGGTCATTTTGGTAATGCATTCCAGATTATTGACGATATTTTAGATTACACCTCTGATGCAGAAACATTAGGTAAAAATATCGGTGATGATTTGATGGAAGGTAAACCAACTTTGCCTTTAATCTCAGCTTTAAGAAATACAACAGGCGATGATCATGAAATTATTCGTAAAAGCATCGCAACAGGTGGTACTTCTGACTTAACACGTGTGATTGAAGTGGTTCACAGTTCAGGGGCTTTAGAATATTGCAGCCAACGCGCTACCGAAGAAACTCAAGCCGCAATACGTGCTTTAGAACATTTGCCTGACAGTATTTATCGCCAAGCCTTGTTCAATTTGGCACAACTTGCTTTACATAGAATTCAATAAACTTAAGCTACATTTTTGCCTATGCATATAAAATTCAATGATATCTTTCTAAAAATGCAGGAACAGTTTGAGTCTGCTCAAGCTATTCCTGACGAATCTCTCCTTATTGAGTTGGTCAATCGTATTCGACCAGCCCATAGTCAAAATGCTGAACTTACACAGCAACATGTACAAGCTTTTATTCAAGCCTTACTCATTACGCCTACTGCTGCTTTAAATGTTCAGGGCTATTTACTTAAAATTATTAATCAACATAAACAAGCAAGTTTATATGCAGATAGTGGCATTTTGTCACTTGATGGCTTTTGGAGTCAGCTTTCACAGCGTTTGGGTGCTTACTTCTTACCTTTATTGAAAGATGAAACAGATTTACGTGATTTGGTGGGCAATGTATTTCATCAACGTACAGATAAATACTGGCTCGAACATATTAAAGACGCGCAATGGAATCAGCTTTTCCATATTTTGACACAAGGTCATTTTCTAAAAGCTGAACTCAATGTCAAACGTGAATTGATCACAGCCATTACAGTATTGTCTTATCGAATCAGTGGGATTGGCTTATATCCTGAATTTATTAACGCTTATCCTGAACTCAGCGAATATGAATCACCTTTCTTAGTTCAAAACCGTGAAATTATTGAATTTATTGAGGCTTATAAAAAACAGCATCGAGATATCAATGAAATCGCGGTGCTTGCTCCGCCAGATGCTGACCAAGCTCTTGTCATGATTGAACAATGTCGTGATGTCGTACTTAAAATTCGTCGTGCAACCAAACGTATTGGTGTCAGTTTAAGTTTGACGTATTTATTATCTTTACTTGAGCAATGTCTTGATCGAGTAGAAATTTTACTCAATTTAATTGTTGAAGAAGATAAAGTACGTGCTGTTTCTTGCGGTGATTTGATCATTGATCTTGTGCATGCTCACTACAATGAAGCCAGTGTTCGACATTTGCTCAAAACCAATAGTGAGTTGATTGCGCTACAAGTCACAGAAAATGCCAGTAAAACGGGGGAGCATTATGTAAGTACCGATAAAAAAGGCTTTTTCGGTATGTATAAAGCGGCTGCGGGTGCAGGCGTTATTATTGCTACAATGGCAACGTTAAAGATATTAACAGCGCGTTTAACACTTGCCCCACTCATGCAAGCTTTTTTATTCAGCATGAATTATTCATTAGGTTTTATGTTTATTCATGTCTTGCATTTTACTGTTGCAACCAAACAACCTGCAATGACAGCAGCAGCACTTGCTTCAACGGTACAACATCGAAAAGGCTCTAAAACAGCGCAGATTGCAGAACTCGCTGCCTTAATTATCAATATTATTCGCACCCAGTTTATTGCGATCTTGGGCAATATTTCTATCGCGATTCCTACGGCAGCCTTGATTACTTATTTTTGGCAAATAGCGATGCATGAACCGTTACTCTCGCATGCCAAAGCCAATGTCGTTTTGCATAGTTTAAATCCTTTTACATCTTTGGCTGTGCCACATGCTGCAATCGCGGGTGTTTGTTTATTTTTATCTGGCTTAATCGCAGGCTATTTTGACAATATGGCAGTCTATCGTAAGGTCAGTCCACGCTTGAAAGTACATGTCAAATTGAAAAATTTAATGGGTCAAAACAGGCTAAATAAATTTGCAGACTATATGGAGCGAAATTTAGGTGCTTTAGCAGGTAATTTTCTGTTTGGTATTATGCTAGGTAGCATGGGAACCATTGGTTTTATATTAGGTTTACCTTTAGATATTCGCCATATCGCTTTTGCATCAGCCAACTTTATTCAAGGCTTAATGTGTGTCAATGGCTCACCTGATATTGGATTGATCGTCATTTCATTTTTAGGTGTTTTATTGATTGGTATGACGAACTTATTTGTCAGTTTTAGCCTGACGATTATTGTCGCACTCAAAGCAAGACAAGTTCGTTTTGAACAATGGAAACCTTTGGCAAAATTGGTATTTACTCATTTTTTTACAAGACCACTCGACTTTTTTTGGCCTCCAAAACAACCTTTGCAAGTAGAGGAACATTCCTCTTTAACGCATAAGAATGGTCATTAGTTAAATTGTTATCATTTTGTGCAAATGATTACAACTTGAAAAAAAAGAACTTACTATAAATTACTCATTTATAGTGACTTGAAAAAAAGTGTACTGGCTAGTACACTTCAGCACATTAATTAATCTCAACCATGTGATTAACCAAAGCAAGGTCATCTCATATGCCTTATATCTTTTTCTTCATTATTGGCTGTATTGGATTAAGTATAAGTTGTATTGGACTCAATATTTTGTATATACAACAACTTGATAGTTCTTCTATCATCTGGATGAGTTTACATCGTTCTGATTTTTTAAATCATATCGCTGTAAGTTTGTCTTATTTAGGTGGTTTACCTGCCATGTTGTTGGTTTGTGGGATATGGTGCTTACAACAAGCCTATGTCAAAAAATATGCAAATGTTGTGTTGATTAGTTTTAGCCTTTTAGGTGCTTCCGCTGTAGGTTGGATATTAAAATATTCTATTCAGCGTCCACGCCCTGAGGCTGCTTATCAAATGGTGCAAACCTATGGTGCATCATTTCCAAGTGCTCATAGCATATATGCCGCTGTACTTGCTTGTTTAGTCATTTTTATATTTTATCGGCATGCTAAAGCAAAAATTTTAATCATATTTGCTAGTTTGTGGTGCCTAAGTATGGGATTTTCGAGGGTATATGTAGGTGCTCATTTTCCAACTGATGTACTTGCGGGTTGGAGTATCGGGTTTATCTGGGTTTCTTTGATCTGGCTTTTGCTTTCGAAACAAATATTAAGTATGAACAAATTATTTTTAGATAAGAATCTAAACGAGGTGGAATAATGATGTCGGCAAAGCTTTGGGCGCCTGCTCTTACTGCTTGTGCTCTAGCAACAAGTCTTGCACTTGTGGGTTGTAGCAAAGATCCAAAAGATGCACAACAAGGTAGCGCTGCTGCTCAAAAAATGCCACCGACAGAAGTTGGTGTCATTGTTGCTCAACCACAAAGCGTTGAACAAACTGTAGAGCTCTCTGGGCGTACAGCAGCATACCAAATTTCTGAAGTTCGTCCACAAGCGAGTGGTGTAATTTTAAAACGTCTATTCTCAGAAGGTAGTTTTGTCCGTGAGGGTCAACCACTTTATGAGATTGATTCACGTATCAATCGTGCATCTGTTGAAAGTGCTCGTGCAAATTTAACACGTCAACAAGCAAATTTAGGGCGCCAAGAAGCAACCATCGCTCGTCAACAAGCCAATTTAGGCGTGTTACGTGTGAAAGAAGGTCGTTATCGTCAATTGGTTAGCTCAAATGCGATTTCTAAACAAGAATATGACGATGCTGTTGCACAAGTAAAATTAGCAGAAGCTGATCTAGCAGCAAGTAAAGCTGATTTTGCTGGTACACAAGCAGATATCAATGCAACACAAGCTGAACTGCGTAGTGCTGAAGTCAATCTTGGCTATTCTACTGTTCGTTCGCCTATTTCAGGTCAATCTGGACGTTCTAGTGTGACTGCTGGTGCTTTAGTGACTGCGAGTCAAGCAAATGCTCTCGTCACGATTCAACAGCTTGATCCAATTTATGTAGATATTAATCAATCAAGTGCTGAACTACTTCGTTTACGTCAACAACTTGCTCAAGGCAGTATTGACCGTAGTAATAATACGAAAGTTCGCTTAAAGCTTGAAGATGGCAGTATCTACCCTGTTGAAGGAAATCTTGCATTTTCTGATGCGAGTGTAAACCCTGATACAGGTTCTGTGACATTACGTGCTGTGTTCTCAAATCCAAATCACTTATTACTTCCTGGTATGTTTGCTAATGCGCAAATCGTACAAGGTGTGATTCCAAATGCCTATTTGATCCCTCAAGCTGCGATTACACGTACGCCTACAGGTCAAGCTATGGCTATGCTTGTCAATGCAAAAGGTCAAGTTGAATCTCGTCCTGTAACGACTTCTGGAATACAAGGTCAAAACTGGATTGTGACAGAAGGATTAAGCACAGGCGATAAAGTGATTGTTGATGGTATTGCTAAAGTCAAAGCTGAACAACAAGTTGTTGCTAAGCCTTATCAACCTCAAGCTGCTGCACCACAAGGAGCAAATCCTAAAGCGGGTCAACCAAAAGCAGATGAAAAAGCACAACCAGCTCAGCAAAATAATACAACTGAACAAAAAGCTACTTCAGCATAAGGGGTAGACTCAATGGCTCAATTTTTTATTCATCGCCCAATCTTTGCATGGGTGATTGCGTTAGTCATTATGTTGGCGGGTGTTCTCACGCTAACAAAAATGCCGATTGCGCAATACCCAACGATTGCGCCACCAACAGTCACAATTTCTGCGACTTATCCTGGTGCATCTGCTGCAACTGTTGAAAATACAGTGACACAGATCATTGAACAACAAATGAATGGTTTGGATGGTTTACGTTACATCTCATCTAATAGTGCGGGTAATGGTCAAGCCTCTATTTCTTTAAACTTTGAACAAGGTGTCGATCCTGATATCGCGCAAGTTCAAGTACAAAATAAATTGCAATCTGCAACTGCACTCTTACCTGAAGATGTACAACGTCAAGGTGTACGAGTAACGAAGTCTGGTGCAAGTTTCTTACAAGTTTTAGCGTTCTACTCTGAGTCAGATAGTCTGTCAGCAAACGATATTAAAGACTATGTAAACTCAAATATTTCTGAACCTTTAAGCCGCGTTGCGGGTGTAGGTGAAGTTCAAGTATTTGGTGGCTCTTATGCGATGCGTATTTGGCTTGATCCTGCAAAATTGACAAGTTTAGGCATTACACCGAGTGATGTTGCGGGAGCAATCCGTGCACAAAACTCACAAGTTGCTGTGGGTCAATTAGGTGGTGCGCCATCAATTCAAGGGCAAGTTCTCAATGCCACAGTCAACGCACAAAGCATGCTTACAACACCTGAGCAGTTCAAGAATATTTTCTTGAAAAATACGGCTGATGGTGCTCAAGTACGTTTAGGTGATGTTGCACGTGTTGAACTCGGTGCTGATAACTATCAATTTGACTCTAAGTTTGATGGTAAACCTGCAGGTGGTGTTGCAATTAAACTTGCTACAGGTGCGAATGCTTTAGATACAGCAAAAGCTGTTGAAGCACGCATGGTCGAGTTACGTAAAAACTATCCTGCGGGTATGAAAGATAAATTGGCATTTGATACAACGCCATTTATTAAATTATCCATTGAAAGTGTAGTACATACCTTAATTGAAGCCATTATTTTGGTTTTCTTGGTGATGTTCTTATTCTTACAAAACTGGCGTGCAACCATTATTCCAACAATGGCTGTACCTGTCGTTGTATTGGGTACATTTGCGGTTATTAATGTTTTTGGTTTCTCAATCAATACCTTGACCATGTTTGCCATGGTGCTTGCAATCGGTCTATTAGTCGATGATGCGATTGTTGTTGTTGAGAACGTTGAACGTGTCATGGTGGAAGATCATCTTGACCCTGTAGAAGCTACAGAACTTTCAATGAAACAGATCTCTGGTGCATTGATTGGTATCACATCTGTATTGACTGCTGTATTCGTTCCAATGGCATTCTTTGGTGGAACAACTGGGGTCATTTACCGTCAGTTCTCTATTACACTTGTAACTGCAATGATTTTATCCTTGATCGTTGCCCTTACCTTCACTCCTGCACTTTGTGCTACGATTTTAAAACAGCATGATCCACATAAAAAACCAAGCAATAACATCTTTGCGCGTTTCTTTAGATGGTTCAATGATGCCTTTGATCGTACTGCTGAAAAGTATAAAGGTGGTGTAAACTTCATGACACACCATAAAATATTCTCAGGAATTGTTTATGCAGGTGTGATTGCAGTATTAGTTGTATTGTTCAAAATGTTACCATCTTCGTTCCTTCCCGAAGAAGACCAAGGTGTGGTCATGACTTTGGTGCAATTGCCACCAAATGCAACTTTAGACCGTACTGACAAAGTGATCGATACGATGACTAAATACTTTATGGAAAATGAGAAAAAATCTGTAGAGTCTGTATTTAGTGTTTCAGGTTTCTCATTTACAGGTGTAGGTCAAAACGCTGGTTTAGCATTTATTCAGTTGAAAGATTGGAAAGATCGTACAACACCTGAACAACAAATTGGTGAAATCATTAAACGTGGTATGGCACTCAATATGATTGCCAAAGACGCGTCATATGTTATGCCTTTACAGTTACCAGCAATGCCTGAATTAGGTGTTACTGCAGGCTTTAACTTCCAGTTAAAAGCGGCTGGTGGTCAAAGCCATGAGCAACTTCTTGCAGCACGTAATGCTATCTTAGGAATGGCATCACAAGACAAACGCTTAACAGGTGTTCGTCCAAATGGTCAAGAAGATACACCTCAATATCAAATTAATATTGATCAAGCACAAGCTGGTGCAATGGGTGTAAGTATTGCAGACATTAACTCAACCATGAGCATGGCTTGGGGTGGTTCATACATTAACGACTTTATTGATCGTGGTCGTGTGAAAAAGGTTTATGTTCAAGGCGATGCAAATGCACGTATGATGCCTGAAGATTTAAACAAGTGGTATGTACGTAATAATAAAGGTGAAATGATTCCTTTCTCTAGTTTCGCAACTGGACAATGGACTTATGGTTCACCTCGTTTAGAGCGTTATAACGGTATCGCTTCAATGAACATTCAAGGTTCACCTGCTCCTGGTGTGAGTTCGGGTGATGCAATGCTAGCAATGGAAGAAATTGTTGCAAAACTTCCATCTATGGGCTTACAAGGCTTTGACTATGAATGGACAGGTTTATCGTTAGAAGAACGTGAGTCTGGCGACCAAGCACCATTCTTATATGCACTTTCATTACTCATTGTATTCTTATGTCTTGCTGCTCTTTATGAAAGTTGGTCAATTCCATTCTCAGTATTACTGGTTGTTCCACTTGGTATTGTGGGTGCGATGGGCTTAACTTGGTTAGGTATGGTGCTTTCAGGCGATCCAAATCTTTCAAATAACATCTATTTCCAAGTTGCAATTATTGCAGTCATCGGTTTATCTGCAAAAAATGCGATCTTGATTGTAGAATTTGCCAAAGAGTTACAAGAAAAAGGTGAAGAACTGTTTGAAGCAACACTTCATGCAGCAAAAATGCGTTTACGTCCAATTATCATGACAACTTTAGCATTTGGTTTTGGTGTACTTCCATTGGCTTTAGCAAGTGGTGCTGGTGCAGGTAGCCAACACTCTGTGGGTTATGGTGTATTGGGTGGGGTAATTAGCTCAACATTACTCGGTATTTTCTTTATTCCTGTATTCTTCGTATGGATCCGTAGTATCTTTAAATACAAACCTAAGAATCAAAATCTCCAGGAGCAAAAATCGTGATGCAAAATCTATGGTCTATTTCAGGTCGTGGCATTGCGGTATCTGCACTTGCGCTTGCTTTGACTGCATGTCAAAGCATGCGTGGCCCAGAACCCGTAGCACAAGCCAATATTCCGACTAATTATCTTGAAAGTGCATCGGGTACGTCTATTGCTGAACAAGGTTATAAAGAATTTTTTGCAGATCAACGCTTGCTCCAAGTCATTGATCTTGCATTAACCAATAACCGTGATTTACGTACAGCAACGCTAAATATTCAACGTGCACAACAACAGTATCAAATTACTGAAAACAACCAACTGCCAACGATTGGCGCAAGTGGTAGTGTATTACGCCAAGATCAAGGCGTTGGTGCACAAACACGTTATAATGTTGGCTTAGGTGTGACTGCATATGAATTAGACTTTTGGGGTCGTGTTCGTAGCTTAAAAGACAATGCCTTAGATAGTTATTTGGCAACAGCAAGTGCACGTGATGCAACGCAAATTTCTTTAATTGGTCAAGTGGCACAAGCTTGGCTTAATTATTCATTTGCGAATGCTCAATTGAAACTTGCAGATCAAACGCTAAAAGCACAACTTGACTCTTATAACCTCAACAAAAAACGTTTTGATGTAGGTATTGATAGTGAAGTTCCTGTACGTCAGGCACAAATTTCTGTAGAAACTGCGCGTAATGATGTGGCTAACTACAAAACGCAAATTGCTCAAGCGCAAAACTTGCTTAATTTGTTAGTAGGACAAACTGTTCCTGCAAACTTATTGCCAACTCAACGTGTTAATAAAATCACTAATAACTCTGCTTTAGCGGCTGGTTTACCAAGTGATTTATTAACACATCGTCCTGATGTACGCGCTGCTGAATATAAACTTTCAGCAATGGGTGCAAATATCGGTGCAGCAAAAGCACGTTTATTTCCAACCATTAGCCTAACAGGTTCGGCAGGTTATGCTTCTACTGATTTAAGTGACTTATTTAAATCGGGTGCATTTGTATGGTCTTTAGGTCCAAGTCTTGATATTCCACTTTGGGACTGGGGCACACGTAAAGCCAATGTAAAAATTTCAGAAACAGATCAAGAAATTGCTTTATCTGACTATGAAAAATCAATTCAAGTGGCTTTCCGTGAAGTAAACGATGCTCTAGCAACTCGTCAAAATATCGGCGAGCGTCTTGCAGCACAACGCCGTTTAGTTGATGCAACCAATACAACTTATAAGCTTTCAAATGCTCGCTTCCGTGCTGGTATTGATAGCTTCTTAACAGTATTAGATGCTCAACGCTCTTCATACTCATCGGAACAAGGTTTGTTATTGCTTGAACAAGCGAACTTAAATAACCAAGTTGAGTTATACAAAACCTTAGGTGGTGGTGTAAAAGCCAATACATCTGACCAAATTGTTGTACAGCCTTCTACTGCTGAGATTAAACAACAATCTGGACAAGCTAAATAATTTTTATATTTAAATCAGCTCACTTCGGTGAGCTTTTTTATGAAAAATACTCACCCTTTCAAATCAGAAAAATAAAATGTCTCATCATCAAACACAACTTCTATCTGATATATGTACTTTTTTTAGAGCGTTTTTCGATTTCATATCAAAGCTTAGATTTTGAAATCACTGAGTATATTAACCACTCTTTAGCACCTTTTTGGCGTGGTTCAACAAGTAAAATTGATTGGGAACTCTACTCGACTGCACCTGTTCAAAAAATAGAATTTCCGTTCTTTACCCCAATTGACGCTCAAATCACGCAACAACTTATAGAACAAGCCAATTTTCGTGTACTACAACACTCACAGATCATTTTATATTTTTCAGGTATGAGTTCATGCCTATTACTCGAAAGTAGTGAATTTCAAAATACTATTTTCTATTTTATGGATGAATTCTGTTATTTAGACACCTTCTTTATATTTTCAGCACAATCTATTTTAGAGCACCAGAAAATAAGTGATTTTTTAGAAATTCAACTATTTCAATACTTTTGTGGGCATATATAAATTTTTCAACATTTAGACTGATCTGGCATCATCCAAAATCATATTCTAGCTAAAGTCATAAATGCACAAAATGAAGTCTATTCACCAGTAACTTCTGCCATTTATGCATCATTTCTAGCAACCATGATCAAAAATCATGCACCATTTATCGAAGTTTTAATTGATACTTCCATTTTTATAAAACATAAAATGTGATATTCAATATTGTTTAAAAAATTATTCATTATTTTTCAACAACTTAGATTAATAACCATATTGCAAAAACGCACTATTATGGTGCATAAAATCCGACTTGGTGCAACGCTTTGCTTTATATCGAGTCTTGCCTTGTCTTCTCGATTTTTGATCAATTTTTCCCTTATCTTCGCCTCTTCACGACTCAAAATAGCTCGTTATACTTGAACCAAACTGTGACATATAGCACCAAATAAGTACCCTATGCAAAATATCGACCTTCTATTTCTTCTTCTCGGTGCAATTCTTGTACTTGCAATGCATGCAGGATTTGCTTTTTTAGAACTTGGCACGGTTCGCCATAAAAATCAGGTGAATGCGCTCAGTAAAATTTTGACTGATTTCTCTATTTCCGCAATCGCCTATTTTTTTGTAGGTTATTATATTGCTTATGGTCAGCATTTTTTCCATTCAGGTGCACAACTTTCTGCTGAGCATGGCTATAATCTCATGCGCTGTTTCTTTTTACTGACTTTTGCTGCTGCAATTCCTGCCATTATTTCAGGTGGAATCGCTGAACGCGCCAAAATGCGAACACAAGCCATTGCAACATTATTTTTAGTGGCTTTGGTTTATCCTTTTTTTGAAGGAATTGCTTGGAATGGTAATTTTGGATTACAAGAATGGCTAAAAAATACATTTGGTGCATCTTTTCATGACTTTGCAGGTTCTGTGGTCGTACATGCTGTAGGTGGTTGGATGGCATTAGCTGCTGTCATTTTATTGGGTGCTCGTCATGGTCGTTATAAGAAAGATGGTCGTGTCAGTGCACATCCACCTTCTTCTATTCCTTTTTTAGCACTTGGCTCTTGGATTTTAATCGTAGGCTGGTTTGGCTTTAATGTCATGAGCGCACAACGTTTAGATGCAATTTCAGGTTTAGTTGCCATCAACTCACTCATGGCAATGGTTGGCGGCACGATTTCTGCTAACTTTTTTGGTAAGGAAGACCCTGGGTTTTTACATAACGGTCCATTAGCAGGTTTAGTTGCAATTTGTGCAGGTTCAGATATTGTGCATCCTATCGGCGCATTGTTGATTGGTATGTGTGCAGGATTCTTTTTTGTCAAACTCTTTACTTATACACAAAATAAACTAAAAGTTGACGACGTACTTGGTGTATGGCCATTACATGGTGTATGTGGTGCTTTTGGTGGCATCGCTGTGGGCTTATTTGGGCAAAAATGGTTAGGTGGTTTAGGTGGCGTTGCAATGATGTCACAAATTTTAGGCACTATTTTTGCGATTATTATTGCTTTAGCTGGCGCATTTACTGTCTATGGTGTTTTAAAAGTTACAATGGGCATTCGCCTCAGCCAAGAAGATGAGTTTCGTGGTGCAGACCTTTCCATTCACAAAATTTCAGCAAACTCTGAAGATGCTATTTTCTAGCAATGACTTTCTATATTTAACAGCAACAATGATGTTGCTGTTTTTATTTATAAATAATCTAAAACCTGTTGTAATGAATCAATGCGATGAGGAATATGCTCAACATCTTGATGAAAACCATTTAACAATATTGCATTCAAACCCGCACCAGTTGCACCTGCATAATCATTGATAGGATGATCACCAATATATAAACTTTGTGCTGGCTGAACCTGTAAACGCTGACAAGTTTGCAAAAAAATTTCAGGTTTAGGCTTACTCACGCCAACCAATTCAGAACTGATAATTTCATCAAAATAATGACTAAATGCTAAACCTTCTAAAATTTTTAAACGTGTTGCATGACCGCCATTAGAAATCACAGCCAATTTATACTGTTGCCCTTGTAAATATTGCAATAATTCTACTGCACCTTGCATGGCAACTGCTGCTAAACCAAACTGTTGAAACCAATAATGTGTTAATTCTTCAAGAGGAGGTGTTTTTGACCAAAGTAATTCTTGAGTGAGTGCATAACCAACGGATGCGGCAATACTCGGATGAGTTAAAAACTCTTTTTTAGGATATCCTCCCTGATCAATCCGTCGAATAATATTTATAGTTTGCTCTAATAAGCTTACTGATGAAGTTACCTGCTCGACTAAACAAGAAGAATAATATTGTAAAAAATTTTGGGCATAACGCACTATGCTTTGATCTCTATGCGTTAAAGTATTATCTAAGTCAAAAATTACCGCTTGAATATTCATAATCATTCATCAAAATAAAACAGCATTTTCTATTCAAAATGCACAGATAGATTAATCCTCATTTAAGTTTAAACTGTTTAAATGATCAACTATATTTCCATCTATCTTTTACATTTAATTCGATATGCTTCTATCAAAATTTAATAAAATAGCATTAACCTATATATTTATTAGCCTAATCACTTTTGCAATATTATGGTTCTTTTTTCCTATTGGTGGTGCAATAGATCAATATCTTATTCATCCTTGGATGGATCAATCTGGACATTTTTTGTATCGTGATAATTACTATTTAGTACAATGGAACCATAAGTATTTAAAATATCTACTCATTATTGTTTATGTGAGTTTTCTATCTTTATGGCTTGCCTCTTTTAAATTAGAAAAACTAAAACCTTCTCGCTGGCTTTATGGTTATATGTTTTGGGTGAGTTTATTTTCAATGGCTGTGATTGGTCTATTAAAATCACAATCTCGCCATGCATGCCCATGGAATATGATTCAAACGACAAGCTCTGGATTTAATTGGGATTTTTCTGCAACACAAGGACATTGCTTTCCGGGGGGACATGCTTGTTCAGGTTTTGCCTTAATGACAGGGTATTTCGTTTATCGTTTGGCTTCAGCTCGACGTGCTTATATTTTTCTTGGTTTAGGGCTCATTTTAGGTTTTGTGATGGGTTGGGGACAAATGATGCGAGGTGCACATTTTCTCAGCCATAACCTTTGGACTGCTTGGGTTATTTTTGCGATCAATGCATTCTTATATCTTATTTTCTATAAAAAATTTAAAGCAGCATAATTTAATGATTACTAGGAAAAACCACCATTCTTTTAAATATCAGTAATTTGAAAAATATTATGATTAATTACCCTTATACTCAAAAGTTAGATCAAACGTCATGATAGGTAAAAAGGTTCAGTTTGAGCCCTTTTACCTCATCTCATAGAAAAATATCACTATCAAATTGTAAATACAAAATTGATCAATTTTTCATTACTTTTCAATCAACTGTGTAGGTAACTTTACTAAAACCTCAAGCCCACCCAACTCTTCACTGCGTAAAAGCTGTAACTCACCATGTAAATGCTGTACTGCTTTATCTACAATTGATAGACCCAAACCACTTCCAACTTCTAAGTGATGATGCACACGATAGAAACGTTTCAGCACTTTGTCATATAAGTCAGCGTCTATGCCTGCTCCACTGTCTTCTATCTTGATCCATGCAAAGCCATGTAGATCTTCAAAAACTGAGATGTTAATAATACCTGTATTAGGCGTATATTTAATTGCGTTATCAATTAAGTTAAAAATAATCGAATGAACACTTTGTTCAATACTATACATTTGCACAGTATCATTTCTTAAAAAACCTAAATCAATGTCCTTTTGCATGGCTAAGTTAACCAATTGCTCAACACAATTTAATGCCACATCATTTAACTGAAAATGAGTTGCGATGCGTTCATGTCTTAAAGATGAATCTTGTTTTGCAAGTGCTAAAAGTTGTGTAACTAAGTGCTGCATGCGGGCTAAACCTTTACTTAAATTTAATAAGTTAGGGTCTTCAGGAAACTGACTCATTAAAATTTTAGTTTGTAAATTTAAAGCTGTTATTGGTGTCCTGAGTTCGTGTGCCGCATCTGCTACAAATTGACGCTGTTCTTGTTGCGATAACGAAATTCGTTCAAATAAATGATTCATTTCATTGATCGTAGGGATTAATTCTTGAGGATAATCATTATTTTGAATAGAAGATAAAGAGTTCGGATCACGTCGTGATAATTCAGACTTAAACGTATCCAAAGGTCTTAAACTTCGGCGAATAATTAAAATCAAACCCAATAAAGCCAGTGGCATAATCACTAAGTAGGGCAAAAACATCGTCCCTGCTAATTCAAAAGCGAGGTGTTCTCTGACTTTAAATTGTTGGCTAATTTGAATCTGATATTGTTCAGTAGGCAGCACATAAGCGATCCATGTACCATGTTCAGTTTCTTGGGTATAAAATCCTGCTTTAGTTTTAGGTTCAATCAGATAATGATTTTCATGGGTTAAATCTTTACGTTCAGAATATGCCCAAACATCAACAAATAAGTCTTCTTCATGATAACGTTTTTGATGACTAAATTGACTTTCTAAAGGACGAACATTTTTCTCCAAACGTTCAGCCAAATACACCATTTGTGCATCTAAAATTTCAGTCGTTTCATGTAAAGAAATTTTATATGCAGTGAAAATAAGCACGCATCCTAAGATGACACTAAATAAAGAAACATAAGCGATTAAACGCTTTCGAAGGGAATAGTGCTGATTTTCTTTCATATACTAAGCTACGCTTTGCCCTAGTCGATATCCCAAACCACGAATTGTACGAATAAAATCTTTACCTAATTTTGAACGAATGTGATGTACATAAACTTCTATGGTATTACTATTAATTTCACTATCTAAAGCATATAACTTATCTTCTAAATTGGCTTTGGAAAATATTTTGTTTGGATGAGTCATCAATGGAATAAGAATTGCCCATTCACGTTTAGAAAGCTCTACAGCTTCGCCTTTGAATATGGCTAGATGCTGTTCCACATCTAAAACAAGATCACCATTTTTAAGAATTTCAGCATTTGCCTGTAAAGACTTAGTTTGGTTTGCACGTCTTAATAAGGCTTGAATACGTGCAATTAACTCGTCAAATTCGTACGGTTTAATCAGATAATCATCTGCTCCTTGGTTTAAACCATCCACACGATTTTGTAACTGATCACGCGCTGAAATAATTAATACAGGTGTTGTTACACGTTGACGGATTTGTTTTAGCACCTGCATGCCATCCATCAGAGGCAAACCCAAATCAAGTAAAATCAAATCAAATTGTTGCTGAGTTAACTGTTTGATGCCATCTAAACCGTTATTGACCCATTCCACTTCATATTGATGAAAACGCAACAATGTCAGCGTTGATTCAGCAATCATAAAATCATCTTCTATCATTAAGATTTTGGTCATGTTTGATTTCCTTTAGCTACGTACAGCGCATTGACTGAGCATATTGTTCTTTTGGTTAATCACTTGGGTTTTCACATCTAACAAACTTAAAACACTTGGAAATAAATTATCCTGACTTAGAGATTTATTTTTTTGTGCCGCTAAACACTCAATTTGTTGAGCATGAGATTTTTTCCAATCATCTGAAAACCAAAGAATCATAGGTACATGTGTTTGCTGTGTTGGTGCAATTGTATAGGGCGCGCCATGTAAATACATTCCATGTTCACCTGTCGACTCACCATGATCAGAGAGATACCAAAAACCAGTACGATATTGTGTTTGGATTTTCAATAATTCAATCACTTGATTCAATACATCATCAGTATACACAATCGTATTATCATAACTGTTCAATAATTCCTCACGTGTACATCCTTGAATCGCATTTGTATCACAAGTAGGCTTAAATTTTTGATATTGCGCTGATGCTCGTTTGTAATACGCAGGACCATGACTACCCATTTGATGCAATACAATTAAACGTGGTGTTTTATCATCTTTTGGAATTTCAGATAAATATTGTTTTAAACTATCAACCAAAATACCATCTAAACATTCCTCATCTTTACACCATTTTTGTTTTAAGTTTTCAGGAATTTTGTACTGCTCTACACGATTACATGTGCCCTTACACCCTGAATTATTATCAATCCACGTTACTTTATAACCCGCACGTTGCGCGATATCTAACATGCCTTCACGATGACTTGCCAATTGCTCATCATATTCTGTTCTTGGCATACCAGAGAACATACATGGGACAGAAACTGCTGTCGCTGTGCCACATGAGCTCACTTGGCTATAGTTTAAAATTCCTGTCTGTTTTGACAAATTTGGATTGGTATTTTTAGCATAACCATTTAAAGAAAAACTTTCAGCACGTGCCGTTTCACCCACAACTAACACCATAAGTTTAGGATGGCGTTGTGTTGAAGTATCTTCAACTAAATGAGCATCTTCACCATAATGAATCAAAGGTAAATTTTGTTTAGGTGCTCTTTTATGAAAATAAGAGCTGGTTGCAGCAAAGACATTTTGCGGAGAAATCATACCTTTTAAATCACGATGCTCACGGAAAATGGCTGCAAAATCGACATAATAAATAAACAAAAAGCAACCAATTACGGCGATAGATGCAAAAGTACTCGCCACTTTTTTTAAGATAACTTTAGACCATGATTCTGTACCGATCTGTATCCACAACACAAAAGCAATTGGCAAAACAACAAAAGCAAAAACCCATAATATAAAACGTAATGAGATCAAATCACGAACCTCTGCAGGATCCGTTTGCATCATATTTTGGACTTGATCAGGTGAAATCACCACGCCTAAAGAATTCACAAAATATGCACTAAATCCACCTACAAAAAGCAACACTATCGTGATGACTTTCTGCGTCCATTTCCATGCAAAAATTTGTAAAATTAAGTTATATAAAGCAACTAAAATACAGGCTGTTGCTGCTAAAAAAACATAAGATTTAAAGCCTTGATAAGGCGTTAACCGATGAATTTGTTGATAAAATGCAAAATTTAAACATACACCCAGCCACACAGCCATTAATAAACTAAATACTGTAAGAGAAACTGTTCTTTTTTTATCTGTAATTTTCTGAATAAAGCCTAACATCTCGGTCTGATCAACTCATAAAAGATGCTTTACTTTAAAAAATGAACCTTAAGAATCACTTAATTTAAACTGAATTGGCTTTAAGAAAACACTTTAATACCATGAAAAAAATCAATTTTTCTATATACCATTTTATTACATTGGTTTAATTTTCATCTTTTCTTGGGCTAAAAAAATACGATACCATAATATTAATGGTATAAAACTAACCAAACCGATCACCAAAATTACCACTAAATAATGGAAATAACCTAAAGCATCACCCAAAATACCACTTAGGCTATATAACAACCCACTCACCAATGCCATGATTGATACTTGAAATGTAAAGTCAGTCCCTGCATGGCTTTTACGACTATATTGCATTACTAAAGTTAAAACAACGACCAAGAGCATTGCAGAAAACATGTCTTCTAAGGCATTGATCAAATAAATCAAATGCGTATTGATCTGCTGCTGATATTCAAATTGATATGCCAAAGCGACATAACCGAAAAGACTCAATAACTTTAAAAGTGAAAAAATAATTAAAGCCTGACCACGAGAAAAATAGTGTAAAAATATACTCGCTATAGCAGCACCACCTAACGCAGCTACAGCACCAAGCATAGTGATATAAATACCTATTTGTGCATAAGATAGCCCCAAGTCAACCAATAAAGGTTTCGTTATGGGTCCCATTAAGCCATCTGTAATTTTTATACTGCAAAGCACAATCAACCAATACAACATCATTTTACTTTGAACAAAATAATGCAAATATACTTTTAGTTTGGGTAATACATCATGCGGAATGAGCTTGTCATTTTTGCTGGTTTTTTCAAAATTGACCTGATGAATAGGCTCTTTATAAAATAAAATAGGAAAAATATTCAGTAATACAATACCTGCCAAAACCCAAAATGTCGTTTGCCATGTCAAACGATCAAGTGCCCATAAAATTGCCCCACCACCAACAATAAAACCCAGTCGAGAACCTACAACCTGAAACATATTACCCCAGTGTTGTTGCTCTCCTTTTAAAATATTGACTGCCAAAGCATCTGTTGCAATATCTTGTGTGGCACCAATGCCATTCATGAATAACAAAGCAATAAAGAACCCAAACAAATACATTGGCTGATTGAGTGCTTGAATGGGTAAAAAAGACAAAATGATTAAGATCATCACAGTCAAAAGCTGGCTAGGTACAATCCAACTTCGATAATGCCCCCAAGCTGATCCCCCAAAACGGTCAACCCAAGGTGCCCATAAAACTTTGATTGCCCAAGGTGCCATCAATAAACCAAAGCCACCGATATGTGCTAATGACACGCCTTGCGCACGTAAAATCACAGGCAGTGCATGCGTCATAAAACCCACAGGTAAACCTTGTGCCCAATACAAAGAAAAGAGCAAAACATATAAATGTGATGCTTTTGCTATATTAAGATTGACCTTTTCATACACCTGAGCTGCGCTCCAACACGCTTATATTGACCAATTATTACAATTTATCCATGTAATCTTTTACTTGAAAGTTTAATATTTACAAATAGTTTTAGCTTGATGTAAAAACAATGACATTACATTTTCCAGAACTACCCGATCAAGTTCCCCAACGAGGAACTAAAAAAAGTAGAGCTTTATTTAGAAAACTATATCTTGCACAAGGTTGGCGCTTTGAGGGCGAATTTCCAAATTTACCTAAAGCGGTTGCGATTGTGTCACCACATACCTCAAACTTTGATGGTTTATATGCTTTTTTAGCCATGCTTGGCATTGGCTTGCGTGTCACTATTTTTGGAAAAGATAGCTTATTTAAGCCCCCTTTTGACCGTATTTTTAAATGGATTGGTGTCATTCCTGTACAACGTGACTCGCCGCATGGTCTCACTGAGCAAATCATCAAGGTGATACAACATACTGAAAAAATTTGGATAGCAATAGCACCTGAAGGCACACGTAACAAAGCTGAAAAAATAAAAAGTGGTTTTTACCACATCGCAGTAGGTGCGCACATTCCAATTGTGATGTTTGCTTTAGATTATGACCATAAAGTGATTCGTTGTTTAGGTGTATTACACCCAAGCGGAGATTATGAAGCCGATTTAGCATGTATTTTTCAGTATTATGAAGGTAATTTTTCACCTAAAAACCCTGAGCGTCTGGCAAAACCGTTACAAAAACTGTTTAAAAAGCGCTAGAAAATAACGGCGTAATCTGTTCAGATGATGCCCATATTTTGCCTCATTGATGAATAGACAAGTACCATGCAAGTGAAACATTTCGGTCTGATTGGTTTAATGGGTTTAGCCCTTGTTGGTTGTGATAAAACGACACAAACACCACCCAAAACCTCTACAACAATTCAAGCACGTGAACCTATCATTGCCCTTGCACTTGGCGGCGGTGGTGCTAAAGGTTTTGCGCATATTGGTGTGATTAAAGTGCTCGAATCACATGGAATTAAACCTAAAATTGTGACAGGTACAAGTGCAGGTAGCTTTGTCGGTAGTATTTATGCAAGCGGTAAAACACCTTATCAAATGCAACAAATTGCTCAACAACTTAAAGAGTCAGATCTTCGTGATTTAACCTTAAACAGACAAGGGATTGTATTAGGTGAAAAACTCCAAAACTATGTCAACAGTAACGTGAGTAATAAACCAATTGAAAAATTTCCAATCCGCTTTGCTGCGGTTGCAACACGTTTAGATAACGGCAAAAAAGCTGAGTTTATTAAAGGTAATGCAGGTCAAGCAGTACGTGCCTCTTGTAGTATTCCTAATGTTTTTGTACCTACGACCATTGGTAAAACTCAATATGTAGATGGTGGCTTAGTCAGCCCTATTCCTGTGCAAACAGCCAAAAATATGGGGGCTGATATCGTCATTGCTGTTGATATTTCCGCACGCCCTTCAGGCAGCCAACCGATCAATATGTGGGGTTTACTCGACCAAACCATCAATATTATGGGGCAACAAAGTATTAACTCTGAACTTTCACAAGCCAACATTGTGATTCAACCTAAAGTTGGGCATTTGGGTACTTTAGATTTAAAAGCTAGTAATCAAGCCATTTTAGAAGGTGAAAAAGCAGCACAATTGAAGATCACTGCTATTCAAGCTGCGATTAACAATTTCAAAAAATCTCCAGCAGCCTTTAAACCTGCACCCAAAGCAGCAATTTAATTTTGCTCAAGCTGAAAATTTGATGTAATACATCTACTCAAATAAACTGATTTTTTAATACTCAATCTAGTTTTGATCTGTTACATTGATATAGATGATCCGTCATCTATATCAATGATCACAATTCGAGTAGATGTATGAATTTTATTATAGAACCTTGGCACTGGTTAGTGTTGGGCGTTTTGCTCATGATTGCTGAGCTCATTTTACCTTCTTTTGCTGCTCTGTTATTTGGTATTGCAGCTATGCTTGTTGCCGTATTTTCTTGGCTTTTTCCATCCTTATCTTTTTCAACCCAAGTCATTCTTTGGATTATTTTTTCAATCACATGCACCGTACTTTGGTTTAAATTCATTAAACCGCTCTCCATTGATAAAACTAAAGCGGGTTTACCGCGTGAAGCCACAATTGGTCAAGTTGGCATGGTGATTCAAATCAACTTAGCACATGATCAAGTCAAAGTTCGTTTTCCTATGCCTGTTTTAGGTGCTGATGAATGGAACTGTCGAACACTTTCTCCTGTTGCTGTAGGTGATCGGGTTCGTGTCATTGATATTTTGGGTAATGATTTAGTCATTCAGCCCCATCAAAGCACATCATCTTTATAATGATTTTTAAAAATGAGGAATAAAAAATGTCAGTTGCTTCAATTATTGTATTAGCACTCTTAGTTTTTGTTGGTGTCACTATTTTTAAAGGTGTACGTATTGTTCCGCAAGGTTATAAATGGATTGTGCAGCGTTTAGGAAAATATGATAGTACTTTAAGTCCTGGGCTCAATTTTATCATTCCTTATGTGGATGAAGTTGCTTATAAAATTACCACCAAAGATATAGTCTTAGATATTCCCTCCCAAGAAGTGATTACACGTGACAATGCTGTACTTTTAATGAATGCTGTCGCCTATATTAATATTACCACTCCCGAAAAAGCAGTTTATGGTATTGAGAATTATACATGGGCGATTCAAAACCTTGTACAAACCTCTCTACGTTCTATCGTGGGAGAAATGGATTTAGATGATGCATTATCTTCACGTGACCATATTAAAGCAAAACTAAAAGCAGCGATTTCAGATGACATTTCCGACTGGGGTATTACCCTAAAAACTGTTGAAATCCAAGATATTCAGCCTTCACCAACCATGCAGTCAGCAATGGAAGCACAAGCCGCAGCCGAACGCCAACGTCGTGCTACAGTGACCAAAGCAGATGGTGAAAAACAAGCTGCTATTTTAGAAGCAGATGGTCGCTTAGAAGCGTCTCGTCGTGATGCAGAAGCCCAAGTGGTCTTAGCTGAAGCATCACAAAAAGCCATCGAAATGGTGACCAGTGCAGTTGGAGATAAAGAAATTCCTGTCGCATATTTATTGGGTGAACAATATGTGAAAGCCATGCAAGACATGGCAAAATCTAACAATGCCAAAACTGTTGTCTTGCCTGCTGATATCCTAAATACGATTCGTGGCGTTATGGGTCGAAATCAATAATTTATATAATTTTCAAATAAATAGGTCATTTTTAAATGACCTATTTTTATTTTGCACAATAAATAGTCAGCAAAAATTGTGAATTTATGCTTAAATTTCACGTTATTTTTGAAATTTAATCATTTCAATTGTTGTCCACCATACACTTGGATTGCGTATGAGCTCCCTAGACCCTACCTTAATTACCTTTATTTTTTATATAGTCGCCATGTTGGTTATTGGCTTAATGGCTTACCGAGCAACTCAAGATTTTTCTGACTATATTTTAGGTGGACGTCGTTTAGGAAGTTTCGTCACTGCCTTATCGGCAGGTGCATCTGATATGAGTGGCTGGTTACTCATGGGCTTACCAGGCGCGATTTACTTATTTGGTTTATCCAAAATCTGGATCGCTGTTGGTCTCATCATCGGTGCATGGCTCAACTGGCTGTTGGTGGCAGGTCGTTTACGTGTACATACTGAAATACAAAACAATGCATTAACCCTACCTGATTATTTTTCAAATCGCTTTGATGATCGTAAAAAAGTCTTACGTGTCATTTCAGCAATGGTCATTCTGATTTTCTTTGCAGTTTATTGTGCTTCTGGCATGGTAGCAGGCGCTCGTCTTTTCGAAGGTATGTTTGACATGTCATACAATAATGCCCTTTGGATTAGTGCGATTGCGACCATCAGTTATGTATTTATTGGTGGCTTCTTGGCAGTCAGTTGGACTGACACCATTCAAGCAACTTTGATGATTTTTGCTTTATTACTGACACCTATCGTCACCATTTTGAGCATTGGTGATTTATCACATGTCACTATGGCACTTGAAGCTGCTCGCCCACAAGCTCTAAATTTATTTACCAATTTAAGTACAGTCGCCGTATTGTCATCTTTGGCTTGGGGTTTAGGCTATTTTGGTCAACCACATATTCTTGTGCGCTTTATGGCAATTGACTCAGTAAAATCTATTCCAAATGCACGTCGTATTGGAATGAGTTGGATGATTCTCTGTTTAGGTGGTGCAGTTACAGCAGGCTTCTTTGGTATTGCATTCTTCTATTTAAATCCAGAATTAGCGAGCAATGTAACAGCAAATCATGAAACGATTTTTATAGAATTAACCAAGATTTTATTTAATCCATGGATTGCAGGTATTGTACTTGCTGCAATTTTGGCTGCTGTTATGAGTACATTAAGCTGTCAGTTGTTGGTCTGCTCAAGCACTTTGACTGAAGATTTTTATAAAGCTTTTATTCGTAAAAATGCCTCACAAAAAGAGTTGGTTTGGATCGGTCGATTAATGGTTTTACTGATCGCAATTTTAGCGATTGTACTGGCACATGATCCTGATTCAGAAGTTTTGGGCTTAGTTGCAAATGCTTGGGCAGGCTTTGGTGCAGCGTTTGGTCCACTGATTATTTTATCTTTGTTCTGGAAACGTATGACGTTGTCAGGTGCAATTGCGGGTATGGTCGTGGGTGCTGTGGTTGTGATTCTTTGGGTCACTGTTCCTCAACTCATTCAGACAGATCTTTATTCGATTATTCCGGGCTTTATGGCTTCTATGATTGCCATTATTGTAGTGAGTTTAGCGAGTAAAAAACCAAATACTGCAATTATTGAGCGTTTTGAAAAAGCAGATCAACTCTACCAAGAATCAAAATAAAAGCGTATTCTATAAGTTATTGAAAATAGGGTTCAAAAGAGCCCTATTTTTAATTCAAACAACTTAAATTTCTTAAAATATAATCATAAACATACGTTGGAAAATAAAATTGAAAAAACTTAAGCATTTATATCTTAGACCACAAGACCCCCCTTTTATTTGGCTTGCTTCTTTCGTTTTTATTGCAAAAAAAGAACAATGGACAAAGGGAGAAATTCAAAAAATTGTCCAGTCTGTTAAACACTTAGATGCTGCATCATGTTATCAAACATTGACCAGTTTTATAGAAAATCACAAATAAATCGAGTCTTAGAAAAAATAAAAGTTGAAATCTAAATCGGCTTTAGATTTCAACTTTTTTAAATTAAAACTCAGCTTTAACTTTTACGTGAAAGCAAAAATTGAGAAATTTGATTGAGTTCTAAGGCATTTTCACCAAAATAAGAAAGTGCTTCAAAAGCTTGATTATGCAGACTTTGAGCATAGATTTTTGCTTGTTCCAAACCCATTAATGCAGGATATGTTGATTTATCAACTTGTTCATCTTTACCTGCTGTTTTTCCTAAAGACTCAGTATCTGAAATGATGTCCAAAATGTCATCTTGCACCTGAAATGCAAGACCTATGCTTTGCCCAAATTGTCTTAATTGAGGAATTGCCTGATCTGTACCTTTAAAGATAGTAACGGCAGCCATCATAATTGCTGCCTGAATTAAAGCACCTGTCTTATTACGATGAATATTTTCTAGCTGAGCCTGATCTACATGCTTACCTTCAGCCTGTAAATCAAGGACTTGACCACAAACCATTTTTGAAGATGCTGTCGCTAAAATTTGCATTTGTTTTAATACAATTTCAGCCTCCACTGCTTGCATCTGATCAAATAATCGGCTTCCCAACACCTCAAAAGCCATTGATTGTAAAATATCACCCGCCAATAAAGCGGTATCTTCACTAAAAGCAGCATGACATGTCGGTTGTCCTCGACGTAATAAATCATTATCCATACAAGGCAAATCATCATGTGCCAACGAATAACAATGTATTAATTCAATCGCAATAGCCGCACGGCGCACTGCTGCAAAGTTAGGATTATTTTCCTGTAATTGTGAAGTTGCATAACATAGAGCAGGACGAACACGCTTCCCGCCTAACATTACAGCATGATGTACTGCCGACTTTAAGGGTTCAGGAAGAGAAAAAGCCTCTAATGCTGTTTGTAAATCCTGCTGAATACGCTGTTGCGCTTGCTTTAATACATCTGCATTCACATTAGAAATTGCGGTCACTTTTGCCTCGAAATTCAAATGGTGAGTCATTTAACTCAATATTTTAGCCTTGCTCATTCTACCCTGAAATGCCTGACTAGACATCTATTTCAAAACAATTCCTATTGTTATGTTTCTGCGCTTTTATCGTATAAAGATGAACGCATTCTTAGGCTTTAAATTGATCATTATCAAATCTATTTAGGTTATTTTAGTTAACCTATTTCACTTATGTACTTAAAACATGAATCGAGTTTTGACCTTGTGCTTTTGCCTGACGCACAGCAAGATCTAACTGTTGTAAAATATCATGATCTTGTTCAGCACTCAGATGATAAATGCCGATAGAAGCTGTTAAAATTTCATTTTTTAATGTATCTAGAGCAATATTTTCCTGCATAATTTTAATTTTTAAACGTTCTGCTAAAGTTAACACAGCCCACTGCGTCATTCCCTGTACAACAATCACAAAACTTGCTGAATTTAAACGAAATATATGTGCATAGTCTGCGTTTAACTCATCATTTAATAGTCGTCCAATTTCAGTTAAAATTTCATCACCGTAAGTGTAACTATGTACTTGATTAAACTTTTTAAAATGATCTAAATCAATTTTCATAAATGCATATAAAGTTTGCTTATTTTTTACAACTTTTTCTTGAATAAAACGATCAAAAGCCATTTTATTTGGCAAACCTGTAAGATCATCAATAAATAAATGATCATGTAACTTTTGATTATTTAAAATTAAAACTTTTTCACGGCGCTTTAAACGCGTGACATCCGCACAAATTAAAATCACTGCATTAATATTTTGTTCAATATCATGCAATACCTTAAAATAAGATAAATAAAAATGCCCTTTAGAATAAAACTCAAAATTTGCTTGTTCTTCACCATCTTGAAATTTTTCAATCGCTGCGATGAAATGCGAATAAATAATATTCGAAAAATTATTCAGCAATTTGCCACTTAAATATAATGCATCACTTTGGAAAATATCTGCAAATTGCTGATTTACACCAATTAAACGCGAATCCATTTCTAAAATTGCGATCGGTAAAGGTAATCTTGAAATAAACGAAACTAAATCAATTTTTTCTAGATTTTTTAAAGCTTGTATAAAATCAATATCAGACAAAATCTGATTAATCTGTGGTTGTTCGTGTTCCATACATTACCCCTTCAGTATGAGTATTCATCCAACTATTCTCTATTTATATTCAAATACATTAGACTTCGTTGCATGCCTATTGGTCTTCTATGATCTTGACTTAAAACACAAAAAAATGCGTAAGAAATAGCTTTAAATATCTTTCTGAAAAGTCATGTGATTTTGAATGCGGCTCATTATAATTTTTTATACTTTAAAAATATATCTAATTTAAGAAAAGATTAAAAAATAATCACCATCATTTTTTATATTAAAATGAAAAATCCCTAACTGCATCAACAATTAGAGATCTCATTCATGATAAATAACTGATGTTATGCAGTAACTCTAAAATTAAACTTTGGAGCTAGAAAAATGTGGATACGCGAAAACGTCATCCGCAACGTGTTTGAGGCAGGACTACTTTAGGTAGAAATGTTTCTGCGATGTATTTATCAATTTGCGGTGGTCGACGAGTTTTGCGGATAACAATGGTTTTGCCTACTTTTGCCGAAACAAAAGTAGGTCGAGCCTGAGCAAGTCAAAGTATACTTTGACGAAGTGCAAGACGCAGTGGCTAATCCCAAATTTTAACTTTAGATGTAAGACCCCATCGTGTAAATTTAGCTTTTGCTTTTTTCAACTATTTAATTTAAATCCAATGCGTAACATCAGTAAATAATTTAAAAGTGATTTTAAAATTTAGAAGCTATCAGCAGGGATACGCACCCAACCTTCCATGAGTACACGTGCACTACGACTCATGATCGCTTTTTTTACCACCCATTGACCATTTTCTTGTAATGCTTGTGCACCGACACGTAAAGTTCCTGATGGATGCCCAAAGCGTACAGCTTCACGCTCACCACCACCAGCAGCTAAATTCACTAAAGTATCAGGAATTGCTGCCGCAGTTCCAATCGCAACGGCTGCGGTTCCCATCATGGCATGATGTAGCTTACCCATAGATAAAGCACGAACCAAAAGATCGGTATCGGCTTCTGTAACAACCTTACCACTTGAAGAAGTATAAGTTTTTGGCTGAGCAACAAAAGCCACTTTAGGTGTATGCTGACGATTTGCAGCTTCACTTACATCCGAAATCAAGCCCATTTTTACTGCACCATATGCACGAATTTTCTCAAAACGTGCCAACGCTGCTGTATCACTATTTATTGCTTCTTGTAGCTCTGTACCTTGATAACCAATCTCTTCAGCATTTAAAAAGATTGTTGGAATGCCTGCATTGATCAAAGTAACTTGAAAAGTACCAACTTCAGGCACTTCCAAAGTATCTACAACATTTCCTGTTGGAAACATTGCACCACCCTCTTCACCATCATCCGCAGGGTCTAAAAATTCAATTTGAACTTCAGCAGCAGGAAAAGTGACGCCATCAAGTTCAAAATCTCCTGTTTCTTGCACTTGACCATTGCTTATAGGTACATGAGCAATAATCGTTTTTTGAATATTGGCTTGCCAAATACGCACAGTACAAATGCCATTTTCAGGAATACGTGATGCTTCGACTAAACCATTACTAATTGCAAAAGAGCCTACTGCTGCTGTCAAGTTGCCACAATTACCACTCCAATCGACAAATGCTTTATCAATTGAAACTTGTCCAAACAGATAATCCACATCATGTTCTGCTTGCTGACTTTTAGACAAAATCACTGTTTTACTGGTACTTGAAGTTGCGCCACCCATTCCATCAATTTGTTTTGCATACGGATCTGGGCTACCAATCACACGTAATAACAATTGATCACGTGCTTGACCTGCACTTTGTGCACGTTCAGGTAAATCATCAAGTTTAAAAAAAACACCTTTACTCGTACCACCACGCATGTAAGTTGCAGGTATTTTAATTTGCGGTGCAAAACTCATTGGTCTTATTCCTTCAGCTTATCGTTGTTGTTGCAAATATTGAATCGTAGTTCAATTTTATATTACTCTGTTTTTTCAATAAAAATCATTCATTACATGACTTAAGTCTAAAAATATAATAACCCAAAGAAAATAAATAAGAATTTTTCATATCAGCCCAAAAAAGTATTTCTTTGATTTTACATAAATTTTCACAATAATAATAAAGTATACATATTCTAAACAATCAGAGATGAACTGGGGATACTAGGATATCTCAAATCAATGAATTACAATCTGTTTTCTTCTCCATTGTTGGGCTGATCATTTTGAATAAAGAGTCAACTACCCTTCAGCGTGGCTTAAAGAACCGTCATATCCAACTCATCGCTATGGGTGGTGCAATTGGTACTGGCTTATTCTTAGGTTCCGCTCAAGTCATACAATCTGCTGGACCATCGATCATTTTAGGTTATGCCATTGGTGGTTTAATTGCATTTTTAATCATGCGCCAATTAGGTGAAATGATTGTACATGAACCTGTTGCGGGTTCTTTTAGCCATTTTGCCAATAAATATTGGGGTAAATTTGCAGGTTTCTTAGCAGGTTGGAATTATTGGATTTTATATATTTTGGTGGCAATGTCAGAGTTAACTGCTGCTGCAAAATATATTAACTATTGGTGGCCTCACATTCCTGCGTGGGTCACTGTTTTAGTCTTTTTCGTTGCGATTACTGCAATTAACTTAGCAAATGTTAAGTTTTATGGTGAATCAGAATTTTGGCTTTCTATTATTAAAGTTACAGCCATTATTGCAATGATTATTTTCGGTATTTATTTGATTTTTACCGCAGATCCAACAGCAGGCTATAGTTTTAGTAATCTTTGGGAACATGGTGGATTTTTTCCACATGGTTTTGAAGGCTTATTTTATATGCTTGCCTTTCTTATGTTTGCCTTTGGCGGTATCGAATTAATTGGTATGGCAGCAGCAGAAGCAAAAGATCCAGAAAAAACAATTCCTAAAGCAATTAACCAAATTATTCCACGTATTCTTATTTTCTATATTGGTTCAATCATTATTTTATTGTCGTTGGTGCCTTGGAATTTATTTGATGGTGGTAGTTTAGATAAAAGCCCATTTGTTATGGTCTTTACACTGATCGGCATCGGTTGGGCTGCAAACCTTGTTAATTTCATCATTTTATCTGCTGCACTTTCAGTTTATAACAGCGGAATGTATGCCAACAGTCGTATGCTTTACGGTTTAGCCTTACAAGGTAATGCGCCTAAGTTTTTATTGAAAGTGAATAAGCAAGGTGTACCAATTGCTGCAGTTTTGATGTCCGCTTTGTTAATTTTTGGTTGTGTGATTTTAAATTATAAAGCACCTGAAGAAGCACTTAGCCATTTAATTTATATTGTTGTAGGCGCACTGGTTTTAAACTGGGCAATGATCAGCTTAACGCACTTAAAGTTCAAACAAGCAATGCAACGTGAAGGAACAAAAACTAAATTTCCTGCACTTTGGGCACCAATTAGTAATTATCTGGTGCTGATTTTTATTGCAACTGTGCTTTACATTATGTGGACTCAAGGCTTTAAAGAGTCAGTTTTAATGATTCCTGTATGGATTGTACTGATGTTTGGGCTATATAAAATGTTAAATCGACAACAATAGAAAAATATTGGTACTGAATCAAAGTTTTGGAAAAATATATTGCTGTAATAATCAATCAAAAATACAGACAATACTCATATCAAAAGCTTGATAGACCGACTAAAAAGAGATATTGGATCATGACCAATATCTCTTTTTTTGATTAAAATATGACCTAATATTATGAAAAATATCATTTTTCTTATTATTTCAATTATTTTTAAAAAATGCACATTCACTTAATTTATTGATTATTTTGACAAATAAGCCTGTCACTTCTGCCAAAAAATATATTGTGCTTATTTAGAAACATGCTATCTTCAAAAAGTGCAGTGATTAATCAAAACAATTCTATTAAGACCTGTACAAAAAGCAAAAGAAAAGAAATTTAAAATAATATCAAGGAATAGGTCGATGAAGATAAATGCTCTTTACTCAGCTGTTTTACTCAGTTTATTACCGACTAGCAGTGTATTTGCTGCCGCAATGGATCGCTCTGGACAATCTATTTCAGCATTTTTACAGCCCAATAATTATTTCGAAGCAGGTCTTTCTGTATTAGACCCAACCGTTGAAGGACGAGATGCTGGCACAAGTGAAACACATCGAAATATTGAGGATATGGGCAATGACTATTACTTTCCCTCAGCAGCCCTAAAACTTCAAGTCACCGATCATATATCATTTGGTCTTTTATACGATCAGCCCTTTGGTGCAGATGTTCAATACACTGGCAGTAATGTTTTTGTAACAGATGCAAGTACGACTATTTTATCTTCAGCAACAATGAGTGCGCTACGTAGCTCCAAAATTGCGAGTAGTACACCTTTAGCCATTGAAGCATTTGCAAAAAAAGCAGGCTTTTCAGTTGCTCAAGCACAAGGCATGTATAACAATAATACACCAACACCTTTGGGTAATACCAAAGATCTTATTGATGCCAATGTTGCTGCGCAGGTTGATGCAGGCATTGCCCAAGTCAATGGTCTAGTAGGACAAGGTGCAACTCGTGCTGAAGTTGACTCTAACAACCTCGCTATGATTTTTGGTTTTCAACCCAATAAAAATTTAAACTTTTATGCAGGTGGTGTTTACCAAACGATTAAAGGACAGGTCAGCCTTCGTGGGCAAGCGACTAGCGTTTATAATGGTTATGATGCAACCCTAAAAGAAACAGATGGTTATGGTTGGCTCGTTGGTGCAGCATATCAGATTCCTGAAATTGCACTAAAAGCATCTGTGACATATCGCTCTAAAGTTGATCATGATATTGAAACACAAGAAAATTTACCAACTATATCCGCACTCGGTTTACTCGGTGAACAAGCTGCTGCTGCCGCTACACAAATCGCTACAGCAACAGGCGATACCAAAATTAGTACGCCACAGTCTGTCAATATCGACCTACAATCAGGTGTGATGAAAGATACTGTCGCATTTGCAAATATTCGTTGGGTAAATTGGAAAGATTTTGAACTGCGCCCTGTTAAATTTGGCATGGTTTCAGAGGTTGTAGGACAACTTCCTTCAATTAATCGTCCAGGCGGCTTTAATTTATTGCAATACTCTAAAGACCAATGGAATGCAACTGTCGGTGTTGGTCGCAAACTCAATGAACAATGGTCAGGTAATGTTTCTGCTGGATGGGACTCTGGTGCAGGTAATCCTGTCACTGCACTTGGTCCAACAGAAGGTTATTGGAATGTGGGCGTGGGCTTACAGTTTAGTCCAGCACCGAACTACTTTATTGCTGGAGGAGTAAAATACTTTTGGCTTGGAGATGCAAAAGGTCAAGTATCCTCTCAAAATGCGGGCAATGATTATGTAGCAGATTTTAGTGATAATAATGCAATCGCTTATGGTTTAAAAATTGGTTATAAATTTTAATTTTTTATAATCTAAAAACCTCTTTAAAGTCAGTATGATTATTTTAATTTATATTATGCTTTAAAGAGGTTAGTTATTTTTAAAATAAATTTTATTTAATACTTAATTTATATATAAAATTCAACTTTATATTTAAATATAATTATATTACATTAATCACTGAACTTTAGACGCCCTTAGCTTAACCGGATAGAGCAGTTGCCTCCTAAGCGACCGACGTGGGTTCGAGTCCCGCAGAGCGTACCATTACAACCCTGTCAAAAAATTAATCATCACAACAAAATCTTTTCTCCATTATGTTTAATCTTTTATTTTTAACGTTTTCTAATGCATTTAAAAGTCTAGTTCTTACGCAATAGACATTAAATCATTCATTTGAATTTTCAATCAATAAAAAACATCTAAACATTTGATTCATTTTAAATTAAATAATTCCAGTACAAATAATAAACTACAGCGTTTACACTTTTTTTATATTTTCAATTCTTAGAGTATTTACTCTTATTTTTTATATGTTATTTTGTAAAAAGAAGTAAATTTCGAACATTATTTGTAAATCATAAATATTCTAATTTTTTATTTACAAATGCTTCAAGTTATTCATTTTACGGTCTAGGGAAAAAGCGAAAATGAAAGTAAAAGCGTTAACAACTGCAATGTTATTTGCAACCTTACCAGCAACCCCTGTTTTTGCTGCTGCATTAGATCGATCTGGTCAATCGATTTCTGCATTTTTACAACCAGATAACTATTTTGAGGCTGGTCTTTCTGTTCTAGATCCAACTGTAGAAGGACGTGAAGCAGGAACAAGTGAAACTCGCCGTACTATTGATGACATGGGTGAAGACTACTACTTCCCTTCTGCAGCTCTTAAATTACAGCTCACTGACAAAATATCATTTGGTCTACTTTACGACCAACCTTTTGGTGCTGATGCAAAATACCATGGCGAAAATGTTTTTGTTTCTGATCCTACTAATACGATTTTACCAACATCAAGCCTAGATGCCATTCGTCAAAGTACTATTGATAAAAACTTTAATGCCTTATCAGCAACTGATCGTGTTGGTGCTGCCCTTCAAGCACAAGGTGTTGATTTGAGCTCTGCTCAAGGACAAGCTCAATATCGGCAAACACTTGCTGCATATAATGCAAACTTTCAAGGTACAAAAGATAAAATTGATGCTGCAATTAAACAAGGTGTAACACAGAAAGTTGATGAAGGATTGAAGCAAGTCAACTCAACTTTAGGTAAAGGTAATACGAGCGTTGAAGTTGACACTCAAAATCTTTCTATGATTTTTGGTTTCCAACCTATTAAAAATATTAATTTGTATGGTGGTGCTGCCTATCAAACTATTAAAGGAAGTGTAAGTCTACGTGGTCAAGCTTATAGTCTTTACAATGGCTATGACGCTAAAATTAAAGAAACGAGTGGTGTAGGTTGGTTAGCAGGTGCTTCATATCAGATTCCTGAAATTGCCTTAAAAGCTTCCATTACATATCGCTCTGAAATCGATCATGATGTCAATGCACAAGAAAGTTTACCAACTTTAGGTGCTTTATCATTATTAGGTGATGAAGGGGCAGCCGCAGCGCAACAGATCGCAGCAGCAACAGGAAAAACTAAAATTACAACACCTCAATCAGTTAACTTAGATTTGCAAACAGGTATTATGGAAAATACTGTTGCATTTGCCAATCTTCGTTGGGTAAATTGGAAAGATTTTTCAATTCGCCCATATAAATTTGGCTTAGTATCGGATGTTGTTGGTAAATTACCTCAAATTGGTCGATCAAATGGCTTTAACCTTGTTGAATACTCTGATGATCAATGGTCTGTTAACGCAGGTGTTGGTCGTAAACTGAATGACCAATGGGCAGGTAACGTTTCTGTTGGTTGGGACTCAGGTGCAGGTAATCCAGTATCAACATTAGGTCCAACAGAAGGTTATTGGAACGTTGGCTTAGGTGTTCAATATAGCCCTGCTGCAAATTACTTCATTGCAGGTGGTGTAAAATACTTCTGGTTAGGTGATGCTAAAGCACAAACTGGCGCACAAGCAGGTGGTAGCGATTATGTTGCAGACTTCAGTGATAACAATGCCATCGCTTATGGTTTAAAAATCGGTTATAAATTCTAAAAAATTTATATCTAAAAAAATCCCACATCATGTGGGATTTTTTATCAAAGCTTACAATTATTTTTTAACGTTAAAACAATGATTTAAAAGTCATAAAATGACACTTCACCTGTTTCAAGTGAGTACTCTGCACCAACCACTTTGAGTTGACCTTTAGCAATTAAGCTTTCTAATACAGCCGAACCATGACGTAACTGATTCACTGAAGCAAATACATTTGATTTTACTGCATGCATAGACAATTTTTCCAAATCATCTTTTAATTCAGTTTGCATTAAAATCTCAACTGAAGGACGCACACGGTTAACAATTGACATTAAGTTTGCTGAAGGCGGTGTATTTGGGTTTTTTAATGCTTCAATTGTAGAATGAATCGCGCCACAATGACTATGCCCTAACACCACAACCAACGGACAGCCAAAACTGTCTGCTGCAAACTCGACACTACCCACTTGTGATGGTGCGACAATGTTCCCTGCTACACGGATCACAAATAAATCACCAAAACCTTGATCAAATACCATCTCCGCAGGTACACGCGAGTCTGAACATCCTAAAATAATTGCAAATGGCTCCTGACTTCCAACCATCTCTGTTCGCTGTTGGTGTGTCAAAAACTTATTATGATTTGTTTCACCATGTGCAAAGCGTTCATTGCCTTGTTTCAATCGTTCTAAAGCTTCTTGAGCGGTTAGCATGTGTGTATTGTTCCATTGTGTGGAGATGATATTGAATTTTAATACTGTCAAATTTGAATGTCACTGACTAAAAATAAACTCTGTTACAAATTAAGTTAAATGCTATTTTTTCATTCAAATACAAGGTAATTGTTTAACAAATCTACATAATAAGCACATAATTTGAATGATTTAACACTTTAGATTATAGAATCGCTTATTAAACAGACAGTACTTTATAAAAAATAACACTTTATGCAAAAGATGCCAATTGATTGCTGAAATTAGGTCATCAATAAATTGCATTTGCTTTATATAATAGTGGATTGTTAAGAAGGAACCCGTTAAATGCCTCAGATGCCCTCAAAAACTTTTCTCCAATTTTGTAGAGCAGCGCTCATCTTTAGTAGTATGGCAATAGGAGTTTCTAGTCTAAGTTTGACAAATACATATGCCACAACTGAATTTATTGACTATCAAAAAGTATTACAAGAAGAAAGAGCTTGGGCAGGTTTATCGAGTAAAACCTTACGTGTAGGTGATGTTGTTTGGTCATATAGTGAAGGTGGTGATCGCAGTAAACCTACACTTTTATTAATTCATGGTTTAGGCAGTAGCCGTGATACATGGAATGATGTAGCTCATCAATTAACACAACATTATCATGTGATTATTCCTGATTTACCTTTTGCAGGCACAACGCAGGTTCCAGCAAATTTTGATATTTCTGTTCCAAATGTTACTGAACAATTGCGACGCTTCATTGAGGCTGCACATATTCAAAATAACTTAAATGTCGTTGGGCATTCTTTAGGTGGCTCAATTGCGATGTTTTATGCTTCGCAATATCCATTTGATACAAAAAGTTTATTTTTACTCAGCTCAGGCGGTGTATTTAAAAGTAACAATACCAATTATTTAAAAAATCCTGTATATCTCAAACAATTACTTGTTGCTCAAGCGGGTGATCTGAACTTTGTACTGAAAAAAGTCATGTATAATCCGCCTTTTACACCTGCCATCATCAATGCTGAACGTGAAAAATTATTAATTATTAAAGCACAAGATACTAAAAAGGTCATTGATCAAATTGATGCATTAAATAAGTTATATACCACAACTTCATTTGCCACCATGGTTAGAAATATTGAAGCACCTACGCTAATTTTATGGGGTAAACAAGATCAGATTGTCAATGTTGAAGTTGCGCAAGAGTTGAAATCAATGATCAAACGCAGTGAAAAACCGATTATATTAGATCATATCGGTCATATGCCGCTCTTAGAAGCACCTGATAAAGTGGTGGATGCTTATCTTTCTTTTCTCACTAAGATTCAATCACAAAAGAATCCGTTACTTGAACAGAAAATTTTATAATTAAGGCTTATTTATCATGACTCATCCCATGATTGAACAATTGATTGATGCTCAATTGGCATTTTTAGATCAAGAGTTTGCTCAATCTGAAACCATTAAAATAGAATTTACCGAATTTTATCACTGGTTTAGAAAGCAAAATCTCAAAGATATTTGGACTTTTCAACAAATCAATGATTTGCTACAAAAGCAAATTCTAGCAACGCCAGCAAGTTCCTTCTTAATTGAACAAATTGCTGAACATATTCGTATTGCACTCATTCATCCAAGTAATGATCAAACCTTAATTGAGGATATTATTCCTGTTACGACGATTGATAAAACGGCTCAATATGTTGCAAGTAAATCTAGTCATCGCCAAGCCTTGATCAAACGTATTGTCAATAATGCTTCATTTTCTCAGATGCTCACTCAACTCATTCATCATTCTATTCAAGACTACATTGATAACTCAGTCATGAATAAAAAAGTGCCTGCTGTTGGTCGTTTTATGAAAATGGGAAAATCTGTTTTGGAATCTGTGACTGATACCAATTTGGATGACACCGTAAAGCATTATTTACAAAAAAATATTATTAAGATTAGTCAGTTAAGCGAACAAGTTTTAAATCAACAGTTTGATGATCATAAGCTTTATCATTTCCAAGCAAATCTTTGGCATAAGATTAAAAAAGTGCCTATAAGCACTTTACGCAACTATATTGAAATTGAGGACTTACCACAAACGGTTGGTTTAGGGCACGAAATTTGGGAACATATTCGCCAAACTGAATATTTACAACAACAAGTTCATGATGGTGTTTTTGCTTGGTATGTCCGTAATGAAGAGCGCCCTTTTGATTTATTGCTGCGTGATTTAAATATTGATGAAGCATTGATTCAAAATGAACTACAAGCATTACTTGAACCTATCATTCAAAAAATGATTTATTCTAAGCATTTAAAAGCTCGTGCGCGTATTCATTTAGAAAAGTTTTATTATGCTGATGAAACTTTAGCGATTTTAAATATCGAAAAAGGCGCTTAAGCGCCTTTTTCTTTTCATCATATTATTAGAATTTTGCTAAAAAGCTAATTCCATAACGACGACCATCAAGGACTTGATCACCATCAGCATCTTCTGCTTTTTCATCTAAAATATTATAAACACCAAATTTACCTTTTAAGTTTGCTGTAAATTGATAGTTAAAACCAACATCTAAAAACTGATATGCAGGTGTCGGTGCTGACATAGAAGCTCGACCTAAATATGATGAAGTTTCACTACGATGATGTAAACGTGTCCAAATGTCTAAAGCATCATTAATAGTATAATCAACTGTTGCATTAAACATATGTTTAGGCACTTGATTTAAAGGCTGCCCTTTTAAATCACCAGACTTTTGCTCTGTTTCAGTATAAGTATAGTTTGTACTTAAATTAACACCATCAGCAAGTTCAGTATCAAAAGTTGCTTCTACACCTTGCATAGTTGCTTCATCAACATTGATACGCGAACTAATGAAGTTCCATAAACGAACATCACCCGTTACAGCATCTAAACGACCAAATGGGTCTTTACATGCCCAAGTCGCAGCATTTGTATTGCTGCCATTTGGCGAAGAACATTCACGAATTTCAGTAATTTTATCTTTAAATTCAGTATAAAATGCGGTCACAGAGGCTTTAGATTGATCACCTTGCCATGCTGTACCAAACTCATAACTGACAGATTTTTCTGGTTTTAAATTATCATTCCCCATAATAAAGGCACTGCCTTTACCTGTAACAGAATGCACATCACTTGAAGACTGTTTTAAATCAGGTTGTTTATAACCTGTTGATACCCCACCTTTAAATGTCCAAGCATCTGTAGGGGTGTAAACACCATATAAACGTGGCGAAAAATTACCATCATAATTTTCATCATGATCATAACGTAATCCAGTCGTCAAATTAAATGTATCAGTAATCGTCCAGGTATCTTCTGCAAATACAGCAAATGCCCAACGCTCTAACTCTGTTACAGGCATGTCAGCATTTTGATTGGTTGCTTTATCGACTAAAGATTCATTTTTAAAATATAGCCCACCAATTAAGTTATGATCACTTAATTTCCAATGCCACTGACTATTTGCCAACCAAGTTTCCAGTTCAATCCCACTTAAACCTGTTGAACTATTACTACGATCTGGATTTTTTGAATTCTCATATTGAATATAAGAATTACTACTTAAATTATCGCCATAATGACCATTATGGGTTAAGCCATAGACTTGACGATAATTACGTCCATAAGAATCTGCACCTGTACTTACAATGGTTTTACCCGCAGTTGACTCAGATTCTTGTTTCATGAAATTTGCTTCAAATTCAAGATCATGATTATCATTGAGTAAATATGTAAATCTTGAATTTAAGCTTTCAACATCAGTACTTCTAAAGCCACCCACATAACGATCTTCATCACGTTTAGACTTACTTACACCCAATTGCATGCCTAATTTATTGGCAATAAGCGGACCTGATAAATATGCAGAACCGTTTTTAATGTCTCCAGATTGGTGATGATCTTGTAGCACAGCACCTAATTCTGCTGTTCCTGACCAATCTGTACTGACCTTTTTGGTAATGATATTTACCACACCACCCATGGCATCTGTACCATATAAAGTAGATGCAGGACCACGAATGACTTCAATACGTTCAATTTCAGCAACTGGCGGTAAGATGTTTTTTTCAAAACCATTATCATCGCCATTTGGGTTCACATCTTTAGAAAATTGACGCTTTCCGTTGACTAAAAATAATGTATAACTTGAGCCCATACCACGAATACTAACCGTTTGCGCTGAACCTGCACCTGAAATTACAACACCTGGGGTATTTCTAAGTACATCTGTAATATCACTATATTGTCGATTTTCTAATTCTTTACGTGTAATCACCGTCATAGAGGCTGGTGCTTTTGTTTTATCTTGTTTATAGCCAGACGCTGTTAAAACCACCGTTTCTAATTGTACAGGTTCTGAATTTTTAGCCTGAACTTCACTGGAATTTTCTTGTGAATCTTTTGCGTATGCACTTCCCATCATCAATGATAATACCGAAAGAGATAATACAGATTGGATAATACGGTTTGGCATAAAAAGTATTCCAGAGCGGCTAAAAATGATAGAAAAAGAATAAAAGATGCAGTTTTCGTTGCGTAGTGTAACAAAAGATAATCTAATTACAATAGATATTGATAACTATTATCATTAGTAATTAAGGAATTTACACTTTTTTGATTATTTATCACACAATAATTTCAATAAATTAAGCTTAATTTAAGTTTTATATTGTTTTTATTTTAAACGTAGAAGTAATGCCCCATAAAAAAACCTCCAAAAAAATGGAGGTTTTTTTGCACAAAATTTCAAAAATTATTTGAAATATGCACCTTCTGATTGGCTATGATCTGTTTGGTCAACAACACGTGCTAACTCAGGCACGTGCTCTTTCAGTGTTGTTTCAACGCCTTGTTTCAAAGTCACATCAATCGCTGAACAACCTTGGCAACCACCACCAAACTTCAATACAGCCGTTAAGCCATGCTCTGCATCTTCAACAACTTCAACCAAAGCACAGTTACCACCATGACCTGAAAGACCTGGGTTGATTTCTGCTTGAAGTACATAAGTAATGCGCTCTTCAATAGAGGCATCTGGTCCAACACGTGGCACTTTAGAGTTTGGAGCACGGAAAGTGAGTTGACCACCAAAACGATCTTTATTGTAGTCAATCACAGCATCTTTCAAATATGGAATGGATGGTGCATCAATAAATGCAGGAAAATCTGCATAATCTTGTTTGTAATCTGTTGGTACAACTTCTTCAGGCGCGCTATATGCCATACAGCATTCTGCACGTGGAGTACCTGCATTTTCTACAAATACACGAATGCCAATTCCTGGAGTATTTTGCTTATCCAACAGATCCTTTAAATACTCTTGCGCATTTGGAGTAATCAATAAATTTGGAATTTCTTCTGCAACTGCAGTATTGGTGTTCTCAGTCGACATAACTCTATCCTCAAGCTGAAGTTGTTATTTTAACTGAAGATGAGGCTGAATGAATAAAAATCAACTAAAATTGTCGGATTTGATGAAAAACAACATGATTTCATACAATTTAATGGCATGATTGCTGTTAAATTGATCTTCTTCTTTTTTTGTGAACGCTTATGCTGCATTTACCTTTTAATCATACGATTACGATCATCCTCATTACGGTGATTATCTCCCTTATCGCTTTTTCAAATCGGCAAGTCCTTGATCGTTTTATTTTTTGGCCACCTGCAATTCAGCAAAAATCGCAATATGACCGTTTTATTACTCATGGTTTTATTCATGCTGATGGTATGCATCTGTTATTTAATATGTTTACTTTATTTTTCTTTGGTAGCATTATCGAAAGTTTTTATCGTCAATATCTATATGACTTAGGCTTTGTCTTGTTTTATTTAGGTGGTTTAATTTTTGCAATTTTACCGAGTTATCTAAAACATAAAAATGACACACGTTGGGCAAGTTTAGGTGCATCTGGTGCTGTTTCTGCGGTGTTATTTGCATATATCTTATTTCAACCATGGAAATTGATTTTTGTTTTCTTTATTCCCGTTCCTGCAATTATTTTTGCTGTGTTATATGTCGCTTATAGTATTTGGTCAGGTAAAAAAGGTAATTCAAACATTAATCACAGTGCACATTTATGGGGAGCAGCATACGGTGTGATTATGACAATTATTATTGAGCCACGTGTTGTTCCGCATTTTTTTAATCAGTTAATGCAACTTCCTTTTTAGTTTTATTTTTAAATTTTAATCAGATGATATTCGCTACAAAAATTGTGGCGAATATCTGAAATCAAGCAAAATTAGAAAGATTAAAAACGTACCCAAAGACCAATTTTAGCAACAGGGATCCATTTTAACCATGTACTAAAATTATCTTCCTCTACTTTTAAAGCGTCACCCAATGTTGTGGTTTTATCTTGATCTTGGATGGTTAAATTTCCATTTTCAGGATAATAACTGACTTGAGGTTTACCTGCATACATTGCGCCAAACTGTGTTGCTAAACCCCAACGTTGACTAATTTTCGGACTCCAACCAATGCCCACATACGGCAATACTTTCTGATCAAAATCAACATCTAGGTGTACACTTCCAACTTGATTTGCATCAAAAGTTGCATGGTTAAAGGTATATTCAGGAAGCTCTCCTTCATCAAGATAAAAGTCACTTGGAGAATATTGTCCTTTAAATTTAATATCTTGATTAAATAAACCTAATGTTAAATGAAATGAACCAGCGAATGGTCGAATATTAGCAGCAACATATTGAACTTTACTGTCAAAATCCACTTTATCGACTTTCATTCCACTCATTAATTCAAAATCTAGCGCATCAGCTTTGTATTTTCCGCCATTATATCCTGCGACCAGATCAAGATATGAATTAATTGAAAAACCTGCACCAAAACCTAAACCAAGAATTCCTGCTTCTGCAAACACAACAAATGGTTTCGCGCCTTCTGCATATTTTAAACCTAAAATACGATTTTCCGTTTCATCTGCAACAACACTAGACACGATAGTCGGTTTAGCAATTTGAGGTGCTACAGCTTGTACAGGTTGAGCTTCGCTAAGCAATACAGGATCGGTTGGTGACTGTGCAGTATTTACAGATGGTTCAATTACAGATGACTGAGTTAGCGCTACTTGAGATTGAGGCTGTGTAGTTTCAGTGATGTTTTCATTTGGTGTTGCAACAGGTTCAGCCACCACACCTTTTATAAATGGCGCTTGGTGAATAATTAATTCAGCTTGGACGCTTGTTGTCATCAACAATGCAATACTAGGTAAAATATATTTCATTGTTCTATTCCTTAGAAAGTATAACCCATATTGAGCATGAATCCTTTTAAGTCATTATCTGTATAGGTGTATGTTGCTCCAATTCGATAATCACTAATCCAAGCGTTTGGCTTTAAGTTTTTAAATCCGATTGATGCTGATAAATCATGTGAAACTTCGGTATATAATTCATCTCCATGATAATCCGTGCGTGCTAAAGACACTTTTGCAATCAGAGGACTATTATTAATACTGCGTTTCAAAACTTGGCTATATTCGACACCATTGCGCAAAATTGTATTTTTTAAATCGTAATGAGTTTCATAGTCCCCGATTTGAATAGAGTCTGTTTTATAGACTGTTGCCATATTAATAATATTGATTGAAGCATCCCAGCTTAATGGAAATTGTAGGTTACTCACCAAACCACCACCATAGATTAAAGCTGCTGAACCTAAGTCTTCTGAACCTGTTGCTCCCACTCGTACTTGTGGCATAACAAACCAAGTTAAATCTTTGTTTTCATAAGCTTTAAAATTTACACCCAAACCAAAGTTTAGACTACCCGAATAAGCTCCCTCAGTATCAACAAGCGTAATAGGTACATCAAAAGATATGCCTACTTTTTCATTTTCAAACCAGTGGCTATAACTGATGGGTAAGTTATAAACATCTACGCCATATTCACCTTGGGTATAACGCCCAAAACGTGGTGTAATTCCAAAACTAGAACGTGAACCTGTGGTTTTATTGCCAAAAGCTTGGTTTGAAGTCATGTCAGACATCGTTTCTGTACTGCTAACCGCCATCGTGCTCATTAAACTATTTGGGTTACCTGCAACAGGGTCTATAGGCGTATTTTTTACCCATTCCTTCGTTAGAGCTTTTAAAATATATTCATCTTCGCCTTTTAGAGCATTTAAAAAAGCGTCTTTAGCCTGCTCCCTCGTTCCTCCAATTTCCCCATAAATTCTGGTAATTCCTAATGATGGAATACTAAATTTTAACTGTGATGAGTCTTGTGCAAATTCAAGTTGAGTATTTACCCCTCTTAAATTTAATGCTGAATGCGCAAAAGATGTTTCTGTATAATTTGGAAATATTTGTTTCATATTTACAAAATCATACTGGTCAATCGCATCATTTAAATTACTATAGCCTTTGCTCTGATACGTATTATTTCCAACTTGAATTTGAGCATTAAAGACATCTTTTGCAAATGCAGGTGTCGCCCCAACGAATAATAAAGCACCTAAAACATACGCGCTAACTTGAATATTCATAACAATCTCACTGATCTTAACTTCTACTTTCCCCAAGCCTAATGTATTGTTTTATTGAATAAATTCTATTCCCCAAATGAGGAGTATTTTTAAAATGATGTCTTCGCTATAGTGTGCGATTTTTTATTTCTGTATGTCATTTTGGTATGAAATGCCACCGAACATTTAAACTTGGCGTGGATAATGTATACATCTGTATATTAATACTGAAATAAACGAGATATTTTGCATGTCCAATTCAATTGATGGTTTACAATTTCCTCTAGATCCGCACTCTAAAAAAAGCAGCTCCTCTCAAACAGGTAAAAATATCATTGCTGAAGCTTTATCTTTGGTTGACCCTCAACGTTCAAAGCAGGTACTACAAGAAAAAAATTGGCGTAAAAACTATCCAGTTTATTTCAAAGCTTTGGTAGAAAATGGCATTCAATCTGTCAATAATCCAATCACAATTGCAAAACAAGGTTTACATAAAGCTCAGCATAGTTTTGATTTTTTCAGAAATGGGCAACGTTATGCATTAAAAGATGTCATGTCTATTCCTTTGACGGAAAAAATTTATACTGTTCATTTTCAAGGTCAATCCGATATTCAACCTGAATGGTATGTGCCATATCGCGGCAAAAAATTGCAAGGTGCTGCTTTACTTGAACAAATCCAAGTTTGGGAAGATAAAGGCATCATCGAAGCGAGCCATGCTAATGCGCTCCGAGAAGCCCATGCTCATCCTGAATGGTTTGACTTGTCAGACCGTACATTGGTTTTATTTGGTGCAGGTTCTGAGGCAGGACCACTGACATGGCTTGCGCGTTGGAAAGCCAATATCGTTGCAGTGGATTTGCCTAATGAACGCGTCTGGGCAAAAATTCTTAATACCATCAAAAATGGTAATGCTACGCTTTATGCACCTTGTTTTGACAAGATAACAGATACTCAAGACATCGATACGCTCAAAAGTAAACTCGGTGCAAACTTACTTACTCAAATCCCAGAAATCACGCAATGGTTATGCGATAACCCTCAGCGTCTTGATTTAGCCTCGATTGCTTATTTAGATGGTGAAAAACATGTTCGTGTCTCTATGGCGATGGATAGCATCATGAACACGGTCAGTGAGCAAAAAGCCGATTCATCGTTGATGTATATGTGTACCCCAACCGATGTTTATGCTGTGCCCAAAGAAGTAATCGAAGGCTCTATAGCAAAAAATCAACAACGCTCTAAACTGGAAATTATTCTGAGTAAAGGTGTTTCTGCCTTGTCCATGAAGCAGTTTTTTAAAGACAATCCATCTAAACTCATCGCATCTGATAATGGTCAGTCCTATGGAGTTGCAGACTGCCTCGTGGTTGAACAGGGTCCAAACTATGCTTTAGCAAAACGTATTCAACAATGGCGTGCAACCTTGGCACGTCATCAAGGGCAAAAAGTCAGTATTAACATTGCGCCTTCAACGACAACGCATTCAGTGACAAAAAATCCACTGCTTAAAGCTGCATTTAACGGTGCCAGTTTATTTGATGTCGAAGCATTTGACCCAGAAACCACCAATGCCATTATGGCTGCACTTTGGATTCATGATTTAAAAAACCCTCAGTCCGTTTCCAATCCAGAAACCGCGATGGAACATCCTTTAGAACTGATGATGGAAGGTGCAAATCATGGAGGCTTATGGCGTGTAGCTTACTTAGCTCGTACAGCATTACCTTTTGCTGCAATCTATGGTTTTGCCGCAGAGAAACTTCCACTTAAGCAAGTACTGAGTAAGTTGAAAAAATAATACTCATAAAAAAACGCTGCTTAAGCAGCGTTTTTCAGATCAAATCATATGAGCATCTAAGAATTAAAACACTTTAAGCAATAACCAATACAATCCACCCGATAAACAAATGGTCGCAGGTAATGTAAAAATCCATGCTGAAAGAATCGTTTTAACAGTATTAAAGTTTAAACCTGATTTATTTGCCACCATGGTTCCAGCAACTGCCGAATTTAATACGTGTGTTGTTGATACAGGCATACCAAAACCATCTGCCGCAGCGATTGTTGTCATTGCAACCAACTCAGCAGACATCCCTTGACCATAAGTCATGTGATGCTTACCAATACGCTCACCCACAGTTACAACAATACGTTTCCAACCCACCATTGTTCCAAGACCTAGAGCAAGTGCTACAGCAACTTTGACCCAAGTTGGAATATATTGTAGGAATGAATCTAAACTTTTACGATATTCTTTTACAGTTTTCGCTTGAGCTTCGTCCATTTTTGGCAATTGTTCAGCTTTGTCTAAACGTTTAAATGCAGTTGTACTTAAGTACATATCATTACGTAAAGATGATACTTCTGCTTCAGGAATATCTTTTAAATCACCAAACTTAGCCACACGGTCACCTAAGTGATCTGTCAAACTTGCTAACGCAGGTACAACTTCGGGTGTCATTTCTTTGGTTTGAATATATTTGGTAATTGTTGAACGTGCTTGCTCATCAGGAATATCGGCATGCTGTGCATACACTGCTGTTGCTGTTTGTGCAGACAATTGAGAGAAAGACTGTAAATGTTGTTGATCTAAGTTTTTGTTGAGAGAATAAGCCAATGGCACTAAACCGATCAAAATCAACATGATCAAGCCCATACCTTTTTGCCCATCGTTTGAACCATGCGCAAAACTTACACCTGTACAAGTGAAAATCAAAATGGCACGAATCAATGGCGGTGGTGGCTTATTGCCTTCAGGTGGTTGGAACAACTCAAGTTGTTTCTTGAAAATCTTTTTCACGATCAAAAACACAATCGCGGCAAAAGCAAAACCAATCAATGGTGAGAATAAAAGTGCTTTACCCACTTTCATGACTTGGTCCATGTCTACACCACTTGCACCACTTGATGAGTGCAAAATGTAGTTCATGATCCCTACACCAAGAATCGAACCGATGAGTGTATGTGAGCTAGATGCAGGAATCCCTAAGAACCAAGTACCTAAGTTCCACATGATCGCAGCAATGAGCATGGCAAAAACCATGGCAAAACCAGCGCCTGATCCGACATTCATGATCAATTCAACAGGCAATAAAGCAATGATCCCGTAAGCCACAGCACCACTTGCAACCATTACCCCAAGAAAGTTACAAAAACCTGCCCACATCACTGCAACGGGTGCAGGCAAAGCATTGGTATAAATAACCGTTGCTACAGCATTGGCTGTATCATGGAAACCATTTACAAACTCAAAACCCAAAGCAATAAATAAAGCTGTCGCAAGTAATACAACAGAATATAAGCTCAAAGGTGGTACATGAGCTAAATCAGCAGAAAGCTGAACACCGATATAAATAAGTGTTGAAATAATAAGCGTTAAAAACACCGGCATAAAAAATTTAGGTGTCGGAACATGAACATTCGTCGATTTACTTTGAGTCGACGACTGTGATGAATCTGAAACGGGAGGTAGATTAGAATTCATGCAGACGTTTTAAGCGGATGATAGAATGCGCTTATTGTTCAATTAAATTGTGACAATTATATGACAAATAGCTGTCATATAAAGCAACATTTTTGCTTATTTGGATTGACCAAAATACAAACAAAGATCACTAAAAATAAATTAAACATTAATAAATCAACATATTAAATAAAATATAATTGGCAATTTACGCCAAAATGTCATTTTCCAACAATTAAAATAATTGTAATATTTGCAATAAAAAATTTCATATTGTTTTTTGGGGGCAAATAAAATACGCTCAAGAGATGACATTTCGATGAAAATTCAGACAATTATTTTCTAATGCCCTGCGCTAATTGATCAAAATAGCAACAAAAATGCTTTTCCTTCGCTTCACCACATGAATAACAGTAAAATTGATTTGAATTCTGCTAACATATATGCAGATTTTATATTCCATCGGATTGGGTTATTTATGTCCACACTTGCCACTTTAAAAGCGCTTCTCGCCCAACGCATCCTCATTATTGATGGTGCAATGGGAACCATGATTCAACGCCATAAACTCGAAGAAGCCGACTATCGTGGTGAGCGCTTTGCGGATTGGGCATCTGACTTAAAAGGCAACAATGACCTTTTGGTGCTGACTCAGCCACAAATTATTCAAGGCATTCATGAAGCCTACTTAGATGCTGGTGCGGACATCATTGAAACCAACTCATTCAATGGCACACGTGTTTCCATGTCAGATTATCACATGGAAGACTTGGTTCCTGAGATCAACCGTGAAGCGGCACGTTTGGCGAAAGAAGCCTGTTTAAAATACTCAACCCCTGACAAACCACGTTTTGTGGCAGGTGTATTGGGTCCAACATCACGTACCTGTTCGATTTCACCGAATGTAAATGACCCTGCATTTCGTAATATTACTTTTGATGAGTTAAAAGAAAATTATATAGAAGCTGCTCATGCCCTGATTGAAGGCGGTGCGGATATTCTGCTCATTGAAACTGTATTTGATACTTTAAACTGTAAAGCTGCGATTTTTGCAGTAAAAGAAGTGTTCCGTCAGATTGGTCGTGAATTACCCTTAATGATTTCAGGGACGATTACCGATGCTTCAGGTCGTACGCTGACAGGTCAAACTGCCGAAGCCTTCTGGAACTCTGTGCGTCATGGCGACTTATTGTCGATTGGTTTTAACTGTGCCCTTGGTGCAGATGCCATGCGTCCACACGTCAAAACCATTGCCGATGTAGCCGATACTTTTGTTTCAGCGCATCCAAACGCAGGTTTGCCAAATGCCTTCGGTGGTTATGATGAAACCCCTGAAGAAACTGCCGCATTCCTCAAAGAATTTGCAGAAAGTGGTCTGATCAATATCACAGGTGGTTGCTGTGGTACCACGCCTGATCATATCCGTGCTATTTACAATGCGGTAAAAGACATCAAGCCACGCCAAGTGCCTGAAACTAAACCTGCTTGCCGTTTAAGTGGTTTAGAGCCGTTCAACATCACCGCTGATTCATTATTTGTCAATGTCGGTGAACGTACCAACGTCACAGGTTCGAAAAAATTCCTGCGTTTAATCCGTGAAGAAAATTTTGCCGAAGCTTTGGATGTGGCATTGCAACAAGTGGTTGCGGGTGCTCAGGTCATCGACATTAACATGGATGAAGGGATGCTCGACTCGCAAGGCGCGATGGTGCATTTCCTCAACTTAGTTGCGTCTGAACCTGAAATTTCTAAAGTGCCGATCATGATTGACTCATCGAAATGGGAAATCATTGAAGCAGGTTTGAAATGCGTTCAGGGTAAGCCTGTGGTGAACTCGATCTCACTGAAAGAAGGCTATGACGAGTTTGTCGAAAAAGCCCGTTTATGCCGTCAGTACGGTGCGGCAATTATTGTCATGGCATTTGACGAAACAGGTCAGGCAGATACTGCGGCACGTAAGCGTGAAATCTGTAAGCGTTCTTATGATGTCCTGGTCAATGATGTGGGCTTCCCTGCTGAAGACATTATTTTTGACCCGAACGTGTTTGCGGTTGCAACTGGTATTGAAGAACACAATAACTATGCGGTTGATTTCATTGAAGCAACAGGCTGGATTAAACAAAATCTGCCCCATGCCATGATTTCAGGCGGTGTGTCGAACGTATCGTTCTCTTTCCGTGGTAATGAGCCTGTCCGTGAAGCGATTCACTCCGTGTTCCTTTACCATGCCATCAAACAAGGCATGACCATGGGGATTGTAAATGCAGGTCAGATGGCAATTTACGATGACATTGATGCTGAACTGAAAGCTGCGGTTGAAGATGTCATTCTGAATCAAAATCAGGGTGAAAGTCATCAGGAAGCGACTGAAAAACTGCTTGAAGTGGCTGAAAAATACCGTGGTCAAGGCGCTGCTCAAAAGAAAGTTGAAGATCTCGAATGGCGTAATCAACCTGTTGAAAAACGTCTTGAACATGCCTTGGTTAAAGGCATCACCACCTTTATTGATGAAGATACCGAAGAAGCACGCTTAAAATCCAAGCGTCCTTTAGATGTGATTGAAGGTCCACTGATGGACGGCATGAACGTGGTTGGTGACCTGTTCGGCTCAGGTAAAATGTTCTTGCCACAAGTGGTGAAGTCAGCACGTGTGATGAAACAAGCTGTGGCTTGGTTGAATCCGTTTATTGAAGCGGAAAAATCGGGCGGTCAGTCCAAAGGTAAAGTCCTGATGGCAACCGTCAAAGGCGACGTACACGATATTGGTAAAAATATTGTCGGCGTGGTTTTAGGCTGTAACGGTTATGACATTATTGACCTTGGTGTGATGGTACCTGCGGAAAAAATCTTACAGACTGCGATTGATGAAAAAGTCGATATTATTGGTTTGTCAGGTCTGATCACACCGTCTTTGGATGAAATGGTTTTTGTAGCCAAAGAAATGCAACGCAAAAACTTCCATGTTCCGTTATTGATTGGTGGGGCAACCACATCTAAAGCGCATACGGCAGTAAAAATTGACCCACAATATTCTAATGATGCTGTGATTTATGTTGCGGATGCTTCTCGTGCGGTGGGTGTGGCAACGACTTTATTATCAAAAGAAATGAAGCCGAAGTTTGTTGAAGAAACCCGTGCCGAATATGAAAAAGTCCGTGTGCGTATTGCCAATAAACAGCCAAAAGCAGCCAAACTGTCTTATGCTGAATCGATTGAAAATGGTTTAAAAATTGACTTTGCAGCGAATGCGCCTGTGAAGCCAAACTTTATTGGTACGCAAACGTTGACCAACTATCCGCTTGAAACTTTGGTGGAATACTTTGATTGGACACCATTCTTTATTTCATGGAGTCTGGCAGGTAAATTCCCGAAAATTTTGGAAGATGAAATTGTCGGTGAAGCAGCAACTGATTTATATAATCAGGCGCAGGACATGCTCAAAGACATTATTGAAAATAAACGCTTTGATGCCCGTGCAGTATTTAGCATTTACCCAGCCAACCGCTCAGCGGCAGATTCTGTTGAAGTTTATACGGAAGATGGTCAAGCAGTGACGCATACCTTCCATCATATTCGTCAGCAGTCTGATAAAGTGACAGGTAAACCAAACTTGTCTTTGGCTGATTTTGTGGCGACGAAAGATCAGGCAGAAGATTGGTTAGGTGGCTTTACGGTGTCGATCTTCGGTGCGGAAGAGATGGCGCATGAGTTTAAAGCCAAGGGCGATGACTACTCAGCGATTCTTGCTCAATCTTTGGGTGACCGTTTTGCTGAAGCATTTGCGGAGCATTTGCATGAGCGTATTCGTAAAGAATTCTGGGGCAATCAGGCAAATGAGCAACTTTCAAATGAAGAGTTGATTAAAGAAAAGTATATCGGGATTCGTCCTGCACCGGGTTACCCTGCTTGTCCTGAACATTCTGAAAAAGCGTCTTTGTTTGACTGGTTGGGCTCTACCGATAAGATTGGCACGCAACTCACTACGAGTTTTGCGATGTGGCCACCTTCTTCTGTCAGCGGTTTCTATTATGCAAACCCGCAGTCGGAGTATTTTAACGTGGGTAAAATTGCTCAGGATCAGCTTGAGGATTATGCGAAGCGTAAGAATTGGACGCTGGATGAAGCGAAGCGTTGGTTAGCGCCGAATTTGGATGATTCGGTTCAGTAATTTGTTTAATTTAATCCCCCTAAATCCCCCTTTGAAAAGGGGGACTTTCGCGTATCAATTGAATTACGTGACAGCCCCTCCCTTTTTTAAAGGGAGGTTGGGAGGGATTGAATTGATATAAATAAAACAATTACTTAAAATATAAACCAACAGGAATTTGAATATTTAACAATGGCTATTATAAAAAGTTTTGATCTTGCTAGCTTAGAGTCCATAAGTAAAATTTTAGGTGAAACTGCTGAAGGCTTATCAGGAACAGAAATAACTAAATATTTATTTGAGTGTAGTATTAAAGATCCACAATTAAACTCAACTAAGTGGAAACGTTTATACGATGCTTTATATTTAAAACAAAATGAAGATCGCTGTGCTAATAATATTTTAGCCTTTATTCAACATATTATGCGCCCTTCTAGACATGTACATAGAAAAGAATGGTTTGAAAATAAAAGAACCGAGCTGAACTATGTATTATCCTTTGAAGGTGTACAAATCGTAGAAAGTGGAGAAATAAAACAAGCAGGCAAAGTAAAAACATTTTCAGAAGCTGAAGAACGTGCACAAAATTTAAGAAAAGTATTACTAGATCGAAAAATACATGCTGATGTTCTTACTTTTTGCAAAGCTGAATTACTTGTTGATAATTACTTTCATGCTGTATTTGAAGCAACTAAAAGTATTGCGGAGAAAATTAGAATAAAAACCAACCTAACTTCTGATGGAGGTAATTTAGTTGATGAAGCATTTTCTTATAAGGGTAAGATTCCCTATTTAGCATTGAATAACCTAACAACTGAAAGCCATGAAAGTGAACAAAAAGGATTTATGAATTTACTAAAAGGTGTATTTGGAACATTTAGAAACACTACCGCACATGCTCCTAAAATAACTTGGGAAATAAATGAATTAGATGCCCTTGATATTTTATCAATGATTTCTCTAATACATCGAAAACTTGACAAAGCAGTTGAAGCTAAAAAAATGTATGAGGGTCAAATATAACTCCTTCTAACCTCCCTTTAAAAAAGAGAGGAACACCGTGAATCTAAAACCATCATAAAATTCACGGAAAGTCCCCCTTTTCAAAAGGTGAAAAACTACGTTTCGCAAGAGGGGGATTCCAATTGCAAAGAAATCACCTCAAAAACCCTTTCCACCACCGCATCAATCTCATTCAAAACTTGCCCATTATCAAATCGTAAAACAATTAACCAACTCACCTAAAGCCTCATCCCTCACTCGATCAGCATCCAACCCCTCACCTATATAGTGCTGTCCACCATCACACTCAATCACCAAATTGGCAGAGGGACAGTAAAAATCTACAATATAATTTAAAAGCGGTTTCTGCCGATAAAACTGAAGCTCTAAAATTTGCTTATGACGAAGCCTTGACCACAACAGCTTTTCAGCCTCAGTCATATTATTTCGTAAATCACGAGATGCCTGTTTTAAGTTTTTATTGTAGGGTTTCATTATTATTAATCTAATTGAAAGGCTTATCCTCCCTTACGCTAAAAAATCCTTTCAGCTTCAAAGGGAGGAATTTAGTCACTTTATTGGACTGATCATTTTCTAAAATTCGACAACAAAGTATTGGTAATCGCATTATTATGCTTCACCACTTTCGTCTTTTTTGCTTTGGCTGAATTATCTGCAACACGTTCAATCTTAATTGCACGTGGTTTTCCATTGTTATCGGCAATTAAAAACTTAACACGTTCATTGCGCTTAGGCTCACCATCTTCAAGCGGAAAATCAGAGATATGAAAGAAAATGTCTTCCTCTGCTCCACCGATAAAACCAAAACCACGATCTGCGTGATACTGCTTAATTTTCCCTTGCTGGAATTCAGATGCCATATACATTTTCCAAAATTTTACACAATTGAGCTATTATACCTATCTTCAAAATGGAAACATAAAAAATAAATTTTACCAAGGCATGACCGCAATAAATCTCTTATAACCGATCAACAAATAATACACCGTTCAAATGATCGACCTCATGCTGCACAATTCGAGCAGGAAAACCTGAAAATGTAGTTTCAACTTTTTCGCCATTCAATGTGTAATAACGCACTGAAATCTGTTCCGCACGAGTCACCTGTCCTCGCTCATCAGGAACACTTAAACAGCCCTCTTCACCCGCCACTGTTTCAGATGAAAATTCAAATATCTCAGGATTGACCATCACCACAGCTTCCATTGTTGGTGCATCGGGATAACGTGGATTTGCTCGGGACGCCACGATAATAACACGCTTGGAAATATACACCTGCAGCGCAGCAATCCCCACGCCCTGACGTGCCATCATGGTTTCATGCAATGCCGAAGCCAACTGAATCAACCATTCGCTGCCAAACTCATGCTCAGCAACAGACGCTGCAATCAGGCTTAGAATCGGTTCACCACGTTGGGCAACAGGTAAAATCACAGACATTGCTTTCTCCTTTTCATCATATTGATTTTGATAGTTTATTTTTGACTTATTTAAACTCATTAAAAAAATTATCAAATTTAAATATATCCATATTTTAAGTATATCTTCAGTTCAATTTGTCATACTGATTTTTTAAGCAATCAATATGATAAAAAATGAATACTACAGTTTTACTTTTAGGTGTAGTTTTTAGCTCAATAGGCTTAGGCTATTTTATTTTTGGTAAAAAACAAAAAAATATGGTGGTCTTGGTCTCTGGTATTATTTTAATGCTTTACCCTTATTTTATTGAAAATATATTCTTCATGCTTATTATTGGTGTTGCACTTATATTTTTACCCAAATTTATTAAAATTTAAGTGCAACAGATCATTTTAAATAAGATATTGAATAATTTTTTATATTAACAATTAGATTTCTTGTACCTCAGTATAAGACCGTACTTGATTACGCCCTTTATTTTTAGCAAGATATAATGCCTGATCAGCATGTTTTAAAACCATTTCTTTATTCACATTTTCTTCAGATACAGCCACCCCAAAACTCGCAGTTATATAAATTTCACGATGTGAATCTAAAGAAATAGGCTCTTGTTCAATATACTGTCGAAACTGTTCTGCAATTAATACAGCTTGCTGCTGTGTTTTATTTTGCAAAATCAATAAAAACTCTTCTCCACCATATCGACCTGCCATATCATTTGTACTTAAATGTAAATTAAATAATTTGGCGACTTTAATCAGTACAATATCGCCGATATCATGCCCATAATGATCATTAATATGTTTAAAATGGTCAAGATCTAGCAAAATTAAAGCATAATCTTGATTTTCAACCTGCATAAAACTCAAACGTTGTGCCAGACTACGACGGTTAAAAATATTGGTCAATGGGTCAAGTGAGCTCATATGTTGAATCTGTGCTTCACGATTACGCCATTGAGTCAGTAAAATTTCAAAAAGAATAATTGAAAATATAAAAATCGGAGCATATAAAAATAGCATGCTATAAATCCAAAATGAATTTTCCGATAAAATTGTTTGATTAAGCTCTCGACTAAATAATGGTGCATAAGGAATTTTTTCTAAACTACTTAAAACCATACACACAAGCATAAAAATAGTGACAGGAATTGCTGTGCTATAAATAATTTTTCTTTCAAATAGGACAATACCCACAGAAATTAGACTGATATATCCACCAATTGTTGCAGGGCTTAAAATACCAACATTAAAACCGCCATATATTAAGGTTGCACCAAAATATAAAATTGCAAAATATGGAAAATCATTTTGTATCCATTTATTTTTTTTAAACTTCCAACTTAAAAATGCAAATAGTAAAAATATAATCAGAATAGTCAACGAAATAATCAAATGTGAATGATATAAACTTTCATTCATCCAATATTTCATCGTTGGTATACTAAAAACAAAAAGATACCATACGATCCATAAAATGTAGACTAATGCACCTAGTACCATCACTAAACAACATTTGGTAAGAGGATGCCAATTTAAAATGATATTTCCATTTATAAATTCACTGAATCTGCCCCACACGTTCATTACAGCCTGCCATCCTGACTTATATTTTGAAATATTACATATCTATCTTAAATGAACAACATATCTACGATGATTCACACAAAAGTCATATTCAACAAAAAGAGATTCGACATTTTATAGTCAAGTTTCTAAACTCTCAGCTGTTTAATTCCTGTATATACTTTTAACTGTTGGCAATATTCAATCACTAAAAAATAATGATGATATTCAATTAAAATATCAAATTCATCTGCCCCATTGTCTAAACCTGTGACTGTCCATGTTGTGCCCTGCGGAAAATCCTGTAGCCATTTCGCTTTATAAAAGTCCGAAACTGAATCAAAATCTAAATAACATTCAGGTTCGGACTGAATTTTTTCAGCCAGTTTTTGAAATTTTTCTGTTTGCATGGTAACAAAATCAATGATCATCTCTTGGCTCTCTGTCGGTTATAACTGAAGCATTTGTTTCTTTTTTACTTGCTCCCATTGCCACCAACCAAATGCAGCCATCACCACAAATGCTGCATATAAACCTGCCGTAAGTTGCAGATCTTTATGAATAAACATTGCAACATAAACAATGTCAACAAAAACCCATAAAACCCATGTCGCAATATGTTTACGACTCGTCCAATAAGTAGCAAGTAAACTAAATGCAGCCAATTGAGAATCTAGCATTGGCAAAGCAGCATCAGTAAAATAATGCAAACTTAACCCAAATACTAAGCCACCCAGAGCAGCTAAAATCATCTGAATAATCACATTTTTTATAGCAATTGGTTCAATACGAATTTCATGATCCTGTTGTTTACCTTTCAACCAATGATAAAAACCATAAAAGTTAATAATCATAAAGAAAAATTGTAAAATAGTTTCGCCATAAAGTTTGACTTGAAAAAATAGATAAGCATATAAAACAAAGGCAAAAAAGTTAAAAAACCAACATAACATATTACGTTTGATCGTCAGTGCAACCCCGATAATACTAATGATCACTGAGAATATTTCTAAAGAAGACATCGCTAAGCTGCACTAAAAAATAATAGCTTATTATGAAAAAAAATAACGTGAATGCAAGCCAACTGCTCTAAATAATCTGTCTATTTTTCAATATGAATGAAATGATTTGAATCAGAGTAATACGGCATAAATAGACTTATTTTTAAGGATCTATGGTACAACTATAAACCCATCAGTCATGTTGATTGAATTGATCGTTTTAACATGATCAGTTAAAAGTATTGATGTATTAATGATATAAAGATCTAAGTGAGAACAATAATGTCAAATACGCAAGGAAAAGTCAGTCGTGAAATTCGTGGTCATTTGTACCTGATCGGCTTAGACAGAGCAAGTAAACGTAATGCTTTTGATAGTCATCTGATTCAAGATTTATCTTTAGCTTTAACAGAATACGAAAATAACCCCGAACTTAGATGTGCCGTCGTTTTTGCTCATGGTGATCATTTTACTGCAGGGCTTGATTTAGTCGAACTACAACCTAAATTGGCTGAGGGTGTTTTTAATTTTTCTGACGATATCGTCAACCCTTGGGGGACAGTGGGTCGTCAGAGAACAAAACCCTTAGTTACTGCGGTTCAAGGTTATTGCTATACCGCAGGAATTGAGCTGATGTTGAATTCAGATATCGTCATTGCCAATGAAAATACTCAATTTACACAAATTGAAGTACAACGCGGTATTTTACCTTTTGGTGGTGCAACAGTACGTTTCGTTCAAGCTGCAGGTTGGGTAAAAGCCATGAAATACGTACTCACGGGCGATCTTTTCTATGCACAAACTGCGTATGAAATGAACCTTGTGACAGAAGTCGTGGAAGGCAATAATCAACTTATTCGAGCACTTGAAATCGCTGAAAGTATTGCTCAAGCCGCGCCCCTTGCCGTACAGGCAGCCTTAAAATCTGCTCATCAAGCATTTTTACATAGCCCTGAAATTGCTTTTGGAAATTTACAAGAATTACTGACACCATTACTTGCATCTGAAGATGCACAAGAAGGTGTAAAAGCGATGATCGAGCGTCGAGCACCACGTTTTCAAGGTAAATAAACACATATCACATGATATAGACAGTTAAAAATGAGGAAAAAGATGATAGAAAACTTAAAATTCGCTCATACTGAAAATAGAGTTTATCAATCCTTTCGAGTTGATACTTGCTCATTTCAAGCTTTAGACGGTTATGATTTAGTCGGAGTCAGCTATACACCAGAGCAAGAGATTCGGGCTAAAATTTTACTGTCTTGTGCAACGGGCGTACCGCAAGCTTTTTATCGTCGTTTCTCTGAATATGCTGCTCAGCAAGGCTTTCAAGTGCTCACCTTTGACTATCGTGGTGTTGCTCAATCTGCACCTCAACAACTAAAAGGCTTTGAAATGTCCTATTTAGATTGGGGCAAGCTCGATTTAGCAGGTGCAATTGATCATTTTTCAGATGAACAACTTCCTCTTTTTCTGGTTGGTCATTCCTACGGTGGACAAGCTTTAGGTCTAACATCCAACCATCATAAAGTCACAGCGATGTATTGTTTTGGCACAGGTGCAGGCTGGCATGGCTATATGCCATTGAAAGAGAAAATAAAAGTTCAAGTGATTTGGAATATTGTTTTCCCACCTTTGGTCGCACTCACAGGTTACTTGCCTTGGAGTAAATTCAAAATGGGCGCAGACTTACCTAAAGGCGTCTATCAAGAGTGGCGAAAGTGGTGTAAAAATCCAACTTATTTTTTTGATGATCCTGAACAAAAAGAACTCCATCATCTTTATGCAGCAGTCAAAACACCGATCTATGCTGTCGCTGCTTTAGATGATGACTGGGCTTTACCAAATTCACGATATGCTTTTATGCAGCACTATAAACATGCACCGATGCATTTTATTAACATTTGTGCAGATGATTTTGGTTTAAAACAAATTGGGCATATGGGATATTTTCGTAAAGGGTCTGAACCAATCTGGGATCAAATGCTAGAAACCTTTAATGACCTCATCACCCCATCTTCATAAATGTCTTTCTTTTAAAATGGCGTTTGAAAGCAAAATCCTAAGCAAGAGCTCATAAAATTAAATCGACTGATGTATTTAATTTAGAGCAAATAATAAAAAACTTATGATGATGCTTTCATCAATTCAGCTTTATGTTCAACACCATGACGGTCAACATGCGTATAAAAAATGCCGTATTTTCCAACATAGTACTCTAAAGACTGCTGACGATAATTCCAATAAATACACCATTCTCCAAGATCAAACTCACCAATTTGACTGTCTGTTTTACTTGGCATTTTATTCAAAAATTGCTGTTGTATGTGTTCTGCTTGTTCAATGTCTTGCTGTTGTATGTGTTGTTCGAAAAAAAGTTTGGCGACATCATCAAATAATTGTTGTTCTTCATCACTCAGTGCTAACGGCTCAACTTTTGTCACACTACTTTTGGGTTGAACAGCATCTTTAAAGGGTTTAAATGTCGTTGATTTTAACTGTGAAAGTTGTTGTTTAGAAATAACTCTAAAAATAAAAAAAATCACCCCAATAGCAATGATGATCAGCAACCATTTCATGATTTGAAACTCCTTTACCTAATCTCAATAAACCATACTTTGACCTGAGTTAAAGATGATCTTTTTCACTTTATTGTAAATGTTCTTGTTGAAATTTTTTAAGATCTCCAGACAGATAAACCATACCTTTTCCTGCTTGTTTTTTTAATACAATGCCTTGCCCAATTTTTTTATACTGTGCTTGTTGTTGTTTATTTTCACCTAAATACAGTTGTTTTTGTAAATAAATCTTTTGATCTTGTGCTGAAATTTTAATACCACCTTCATCTGATGCCATATAAGGGACTTTGCTTGCATAAATATGTTGCTCATCCTGCATCCATACAAAAACCAAATCACCACCACGCTCATACATATTATCAAAAACCACGGTAGATTGATCGACACGCTGCGAGTTGATTCCTACATAACCAATCGCATCAGATAACTGATCATAAAAATAAATCTTTTGACCCGAAGCAAGCTGAAGACCAAAACCCGAATAATATTGTATTTTGCCCTGCTTTTCCGTTGTACACGAATACGTTTTTAATTGTACTTTTCCAGATTTTAATTGATAAGTTTTGGCTTCAAATACATCTGCATCATCTTGTGTACATGCTTTGTCTAAAGTTTTACTTTGTTTTAAATTGTCAAAATTGATCATGGAGTTTGCAAATGTCGCACTACACATCATACAAAGTACAAGAGAACTTAAATATTTCATTATTTTTAAAACTCAAATTATTTTCATTGCCGATCAATATATTAAATGATTTTATGATGTCGCAAAATAAACTGAATCAAAAAAACTGTATCTTTATGATACTTGATCTTTAGGTTTTAAAATGAGCTTTGCGATTTTTTGACTGACATCTATCGAAAGTTTGTCAACATAATGACTATAAACTTGGGCAACACCAAGAGTAACAATAATGAAAATACTTGATGCCCACATCACAGCACTCAAATAGCTCCATCCCCAACTTAAAAATAAATTTAAAAATGGCAGACAAATCAGATACATCAACATTAAATGTAGCAAATATACTGAAAAAGATAATTTACCTAACCAAACCAATAAAGGCTGATCTAATATATTTGATAGTTTTTGATTCATTAAAATACTATAAACAATCAAAATACCCGCAAAAAAATTGCCATACTCATAGGTTCGATTACCAAGCCATTCATATAACCAAACATATGACTGACTTGTATTATGTGCACCTGCTAAATATAAACCTAAAATTAGTAATGTACTTGCACATAAAAGCGAAATTTGGCGACCATAAAAATAAATATACATGCCAATAATAAAGCTAGAGATTCCCATACAAAAGCCTTCACCACGCCAATAATAAGCAAAGTAGGCAAAGACAATTGAGCCTATAAAAAATACGACATGATGCAGTTGGCGTAACCCAATTAAGATAAATAAAGTAAATGAACCGAGTAATTCAATGGTCATCGTCCAAAGTACCCAATTAATATTACTTTCTGCAAAAAGAAAAGAACCAATTGTGCCTTCATAAAAAACAGTTTTTAATGAAAAAACTTGAGTGACATAACTTTGTAGCCATCCGCCAGCATGCTGACTATCAATCTTAATGGTATTAAATACAACCCAAATCAATAAACAAGAAAACAAAGCAGGAATCATTAAACGCGGATAACGCTTAATCCACATATTTTTAAGCTTAAAGGAAATCTGTGCAGGATTTTTACAAATGGCATAACTCAAAACATAACCACTCAGCACAAAAAAGATAAAAACAGCAGCCGTTCCCGAATACCAAAATGCAAAAGGTGAATGATGAATCGCATAAATCAATTGATTATTAGCAACATCATTGACATCAAAATAATGCAAATACGGAATAAAGCTTAGGCTTAAATGTGAAAAAACCACAGCTAAACACGCTAAGCCTCGAATGCTTTCAGCCGAATTTATTTTTTGCACAAGCCTTGATCCATATGAAAAATCTGCCTTCCCTGTCATAGCACGGTAAATAAGTGTCGTAAAAAATCCCACTTAGATGTGGGATTTTTTATCGTTAGATTTATTGAATTGAAATGATTTTGCCATGTTCATCATGATGAACAATACTGATCTTCTGGTGTCGACCTTCATCAATCTCTTGTTCATTTAAAGCAAAATGTTCAGCATAATCAGATAAAGATTTAGTCTTAGCTTGCTCAGGTGTTTTTGCAGGAATAAAACGGTTCCATAACAACAAACTCAATGCACAGACCATCAGTGCAATTAAACCATGCTGTAATATTACCGTAAAAGCTTGCATAATGTTGTGAACAATATGTGGCTTTTGTATACCAATCACCCCGATAAGCAAGAGTAATGGGCGCCACAATAAAATCCAAACACCCCATAACATGGCTGTTGATGTTGTTGATATATATCGCTTATGCCAAGGCAATTGTTGACGTAAATCAATAATCAGATTACTGGCTTTCATTTTTACCTATACTCAAACAATGCCATTAAGATCGCATACCTCTATCAGGGCTGATCCAACGCGCACGCTTTCCATGACCACGTAGCAATACTTTTGGAAATGCTACAATACTTGCTGTTAACGTAATTAACCAAAAAACAAAAGGATACCAAATCATCCAATAATAGTTTTTTAATAGATTAGGTTCGTATCTACTATCCATCCATTTGCTTAAAGCAAACTGAAGTAAACAACTTAAACCCAAAAGAATTCCGCTTCCGTACGGTAAAAAAGGAGAACTCACGTTTTGACTGATCGCAATGCTTGGGATTATAAAATGCAATACCCAAATAATTGCAACCGCGAGCATTAAATATGACCAAACTAATGTCAAAACCAGTTCTAAAATCAGGGGCCAAAGATAATTTAATTTAGGTTTAAATACAACATCGATATTTTTAATAAGGACTTGTGCGCCACCCATTGCCCAACGTAAACGCTGTTTCCATAAACCATTTAAGGTTTCAGGCATTAAAATCCACACCAAAGCATTGGGTTCAAAATGAATATTCCAACCTGCACGTTGTAACTTCCATGTGATATCAATATCTTCAGTTAAGGCATTGGGTGACCAGTAACCAACATCATGCACAGCACTTTTACGAAATGCAGTAATCACACCAGAAACCGTAAAAAGTCGTCCAAAACTCCGTTGAGCACGTTTAATCAACCCCACGATAGAAGAGAACTCACCAACTTGTATTCGCCCTAATAAGGTAGAACGTGTACGAATACGTGGATTACCTGTAACTGCTGCAACACTTGGGTCTGCTAAAAAATGTCGTACCATCCACATCGCAGCATGAGGGTCTAATAGAGCATCACCATCAATCCCAATCAAATATTCAGCATCTGTCAATAGACTTCCTGCCTGTAAAGCCATGGCTTTACCCTGATTTTTCGCAAGATGCACTACACGTAATTTTGGGTATTTCTGAGCTAAAGCATCCAAAATTTGTGCGGTATGATCAGAACTACCATCATTGATCGCAATCACTTCAAAATGAGGATAATTTAACTGTAATGCATGACTTAAAGTCTCTTCTGCATTTTCTCCCTCATTAAAACAAGGAACTAATACAGCAACTTTAGGATATGCCATTAACGGATTAGGTTGATCATAAGGCGGTTCTTTTTTTTCCTTACGGAAGAAAATCACCGCGCCAATCATCCAAAGATATGACATAAATAATGGATAAAAAAACACAAAATCCAAAGCCATATGCCAGAAATGCTGTAAAAAATTCATATCGAGTACTATTAAGGAACGAGACGATTGGTTTTTAAGCCAAAGACATCACGCATAATTTTTGGATCTGGATGATTTTTGAAAGGATCATCAGGATAATAGGCAATGTGCATCGCACCCTGCTGATAGAGTGATTTTATCGTATCAGCCATCTCTTGTGTGGGAACAGGCTGATTATTTCGCCAGTTGAGCGCTTGTAATTCAAATACTGTTTTTTTCAGCCCATTTGGATAAGACTTGACACGATTTACAATATCTTTAAAGAATTTTTTTTGATCGTCAACTTGCTCCATATAAGGCATTGCCATAATTGCTGTAAAATCATAACGATTGAGTGATTGTTCCAAAGATTGTGCGTACCAATTTTCCGAATACGCATTTAAAGCTACTTGGGCATACATATTACGTGCTGTCACCAAATAAGGATGGTAATAACGAATCTGATCTGCCATTTGCATTGCAAAATCATCAATGGTTTTGGTCTTAAATGCTGTCCATTTTTGTAATTGTGCTTCATCTTTACGCACAGCATCTAGATCAGTTGAAATACCTGCTGCTTTATAAGCACTTAAAGCATAAGAACTACTGTCTTCATAGTCAGATAGCGTTGTATCATCATGAAAAAGAATACCATTGAACTCAGATGACTTTGCAAGATCTTCATAAATCCCTCGAATCACCTCTCTTGCTTGAGCAGAATAAGGAGATAAACGATGATAACCCATATTTAAATGGTCAGATTTTTCAGCTTGTTGAGTGACCACCAACTGCTGTGAAACAGGGTTTTCTTTGGGTAAATCCCATGCCAAAAGTGGCATCCATGCATATAAACGTGTCACTTGAGTACGAGACTGGATTTGCCAAGCAACTCGATTAAACAAATCTGCACGCATAGGTAAATAACGATTTGGGAAATACACCATATCTGCTGAACCATCTGCATCTGGGTCAGAAAAAGCTTGTAAATACACTGTATTGACTTTCATTGCCTGAATACGATCAAGTAATAGACCAATATTTCGTTCTTCTTGAGCAGGATCAGGATCATACAAATAGTCTAAATCGACATGCATAATCTTTTGTGGACGATTATTGTCATTTAAGCCCATTTCACGTGTATGTATATCTTTTAATAAGTCCTCACGTGTCGTGTCACTTTCGATTAAAATTCGATTTAAATGACTCAACGACTGTTTAACATCATTACTTCCGTCATCTAAAGTAATGGTGATAGGCATACCTAATCGATTCGCAATTTCAATCGTTTTCATATTGTACTGACCATAAGGCCACACCATGACACGTGGGCTACGAATCCCATGTTGCTTTAATAAGTCATTATTTTTCTTTAAATCTGTATAAATACGCTCTGCATAAGCAGCATCTGTTTCGTAGCTTTTATTTTCAGGTGAATATAAACGTGTTGTTGCTGCTGGTTCTGAATTCCCTTGTGGATTGCCTAAAATCCCACGATGTAAGTCGTAACTATGACTCCCAATTTCGACATAACCACTGTCTTGCATTTCTTTTAGCTCATCCCAAGTCAAAATATCATGACGAGGAATGGTCTGATCACCAAAACTGACTTCTTTACCTTGCGTATCTATCCATGACCCAACAACAGATAAAACAACTGGAACTTTTAATGCCTTAACAAGTGGATATGCATATTGATAAAAACTTTGATAACCATCATCCACAGTGAGCAACAACGGTTTTTTGGGTAGTTTATATTTTCCCTGATTTGCCTGAATCAATTGATCTACACTAATAAAGTGAAAACCATCTTGCTGCAAAGATTTAATTTGCTCAGCAAATTGTTTAGATTTAATGGCATATTGTGGAATTAAAGCATGTTCATGATCTGTAATCTCATGATAACCAATGATGGTTAAAGAACGAGGATCTGGTTTGAGCGTTTCAGCATTTGACATCATACTCATAGAAGCAGCCAGCATCGTTAGACAAGCAACAATTGGTTTAAAAAAACAATTCAACATAAATTTTTAGCTCATGAACTTTTTATGAATGCTGATTTTATGGTTTATCTTAAATCCAACGGGACAAATCCAGTAACGAAAAAACTGCACCCTCAAAATTTTGCACAGTTTCTTTTGCAGCCAAATAAGCGCTGATCGCCACTCAATCCAAGATAAAAAACACAAAAAATCAGACATCCTTACTATAGATATTTTATAAGGTATAATCCTGAAATGAATATTAAAATGAAAGTTTTGTTTTGTTTGCAAATAATGCCATACACTGACTTATAGAAAGTTAGCACTCAATTGATTATTTTTGTTTTTAATTCTGATAGATATTACACATTTTATTGATTTGACTGATCTTACATCTTCTCACCAAACTGCTTATTTTATTTATCATGAACATACTAAAAGAATAAAGTCTTTGTTCAGACTTGTTTGTTTATATAGATTTTAAAACATCTCCCCTTGTTACGCATTTTTGCTGCTCAGCTTTAAAAAGAGAAGCATTCTACAAGGGGAAGATTCAAAAACAATTTACATGTTTGATCACATGCTTAGTCACGTGTTTTTACATCATATAATTCAATTTCAAAAATCAAATTTGAGTTTGCAGGAATAATATTACCCATTTTACGCTCACCATAAGCCAAGTGTGCAGGCACGATCAATTTACGTTTTCCACCCACTTTCATTCCAATAATACCTTGATCCCAACCTTTAATCACACGACCTGTACCGATCACAGTTTCAAAATAGTTACCACGATCTAGTGACGAATCAAATTTAGTTCCGTCTTCTAACCAGCCTGTATAATGTGTTGTAATTAAAGCACCTTTTACTGCTTCTTTACCTTCACCAACCACTAAATCAATGATTTCTAACGCTGCTGTCATGTCTTTTACTCCACTTTCACTTTCGATTAGGTCTACATTTAAATTGGACTGTATTTAAATGCAGTTTTACTGTAACTGTGTCCACTCAATCAATGCTTGAGCATTGTCACCGATGAGTGTCCATTCACCATCCATCACATTGAGCTGTAACTGCATCGTGCGCTCACATAATTGTTGAATCGCTGTCGTTGTTGCTTCTGACAGTTGCCATACTTGCACATTGGATAAGGTTTTGAGCTTTGAACTACGTTTATACCATTCTGCAACTGCTGAACCATAAGCAATTACAGCAACATCTTTACAACGTGCTGCTGCTTTTTTAACTTTATCTTCGTCAGGTAAACCGACCTCAACCCATTTTACCAACTGCCCTGTCAAATCTTTTTCCCACAATGCAGGCTCATCAGTTTCAAATAAATCTTTAGTAAATACCAATTGTTCATCAGCAAAACGTGCAAATGCCAAAACCCGTACCATCAAACGTTCAATCGTTTCAGATGGATGTAGCGCCATCGTCAATTGATAATCGCCATATTGATGTACATCCATATTGGCAATATTTAAATCTACTTTATAAATAGTTGCTTTAAGCGCCATAATCCGTCCAAAAATCAAGTTCTAAAATATGGCGCTCAGTCTATAAGATTTTGCATTGGATTACTGCGCTTTTTCCAAGGAATCAATACGACATTTTAAAAGTGCAGTTTCAAAGCTTTCCCAATCTTGATCTTGTTGAGTAATCATTTCAACACGGTTATCTAGTCCTTCTTCGGTTGACTTATAATTTAAATCTTCGGGATTAAAATTGAACACCATCCAACCTTGATTAGTATTAAAAATACCTTTGATTCTTAACCAATTTTTCTGATCACATAACACATCTAGCACATCATAAAAATCAAACTGCCAACGTTTAGAAAACTTCCAACCTGCAACCGTATAACCATTGGCACTTTCAACATAATGGTAAGGGAGCTGTTTAATTACAGGTAACGCTTCTGTGCGATTTAACTGTTTTTGGATATGAATCAAAGGCACGATTTTTCGTTGTATCCCTTGATGAGGTAGGTCAATTTGCACCAGTTGAATATTCCCTTGTTCCGACATGAGCCACTGTTGTACATCAGCCAAATACTCATTTTTGAATTGTGCTAAAACTTGTTGATCATTTTCTGACATGCTGTCTTGATGTGAAACCACAACAATCTGTGCAGCTTTCAGTTGATCTTGATATAAATCTTGCTTAACCCATGCTGCATCATGCAAACGTGAACCGTCGATCACCGTAACCAACGCTCGCATATCAATTTGAGTTTGCCAATGTGGTTCTGTTAATTGTTCTAGAAGTTGGGCAGGATGCCCCAAACCCGTAGGTTCAATAAATAAACGATCTGGTTGTTTTTCTTGAATCAAACGTGACAATGCAATTTGCATAGGCAATTGGCTGCTGCAACACAAACAGCCTCCCAATAATTCTTTTACTTCAAAACCTTGAGCATTCGGTAAAAGTTGCTGATCTACACCAATTTCACCAAACTCATTCATTAAAATTGCCCACGTTTCATTTTCAGGTTTTTGCTGTAAAAGTTGCTGCAATAAAGTGGTTTTTCCTGCACCTAAAAAACCAGAAATAATATGTGTTTTTACCGTTGCAGCAGGAATAATTTTCATGGAGCATGCCCAATCTATCAATAATATTAAAAGTTAAATCTTAGTTTAGGGTTTATTGTGCAAGTATTCATATAAAGAATTTATGAAAATAGACATATACATGCTAAGCCAATCATTTTTTTGATAAAAAATCTATTTTTAGCATTTCTCATTTTAAACAAGTAATTGATTATTATAAATATTAATTTAAATCAAATATTTTTTATTTTTTAAATAAATTTCCCTAAATCACTCAATTTTTCTTTTTTTGTTTCTCATTCGTAATTTTATAGATTATTTTTTAATCATTTTTTAATATTTTCACACATTTTAAGCATACAAAATGAAGAATTTTTCACAAGAATTACACAAAAATTGGCGCTTTATGTCCATTACGTAACTCAAACTGTTTTCCTTTGTTCATAAGGTTGCCTAAAAGTAGTTCACCGCTTAGCATGATTTTCGTCCACTAGTGATTGTTGTCACCTAGCAATTTATCAATCAATACAGACAACGCAATAAATCACGGACTATTTTTTAATGAATAAAGGATGCCAAATATGAAACTCGTTAAAACACTTTTAGCTACAACTTTTGCTTTAACTGCTGCAACTGCTTCTTTTGCTGCGACGGCTGAACAAGCGGCTGATGAAGCTGAAAAAGTAGTGGTTTCAACTCAAGAATCTGCAACAACTGAGGATGCTTCTGCGGCAGCTCAACCTTCTTCTGAACAACCAGCAACAGAAAGTGCTGCTGAAGGCACTGCACCAGCAGCACCTCAAGCAAATCAATAATTAACTTCACTCCCTCTGAAGAGCAATACGGTTAAGTCAGTTGTAGAGACTGAACCAATGAAAAAGACCAGATCAAGCTGCGATCTGGTCTTTTTCTTTTTTGATTTATATAAATTTAATGATCTCAATGAGAATGCTGATTAATGAATGGTGATTTCATAATTAAAGTTTTCTGCAAAACCCAAAGATTCACGATATTCAATCGGATCACCTTCAATGTTTTTAGCGATACGACACACTTGTACCAAAGCATCAGATTGTTGATTATTTAAATACGGATCTTGTAGATTTTTCTTAAAAGATAATTGCTCCGTTGCCGATGAAACAAATTGTCCGCATTTTTCATAATAAAATGGATAAAGTAAATTTGCGAAATCTTTTAATTCTAGCGTAGTTAATACTGTAAATAGGGTTTCTGGTAACCAAATCTTCTCGCTCAAGACCACTGTATTTTCATTCAAACGCACACGTTCAATATAAATCAAAGATGCTTGTTCATTCAGATTAAGCTTTTGATTAATTTCTGGAATCGCATCAACAACCTGTAATTTTTTAATTTCACCAATCGGTTGTACATCCTTGCCAAATTGATTACGCATGCGGAAAAAACGCATCAATGACGTAGCAAAGTTTGGCTGTCTTAGAAAAGTTCCTCTGCCTTGTAATTTAATCAACAAACCATCTTCTACCAAGCATTCAACCGCTTTGCGCACAGTCCCCACAGAGACACTGTACATACTTGCTAACTCTTGTTCAGATGGAATCGGTTCTTCAATCGTCCATTTTGACTGAACTAAAAGCTTTTGAATTTGCCAGCGAACCTGTTCATAACGAGGCAGCTTAAAATTTTTAAATGCATTTTCATCAAGCATTTGCATAACTATTACAAAATTTAGATTTGACAATCATAGCACATCAGCTTTTAATATAAACATTCAAACATATATATGTTTATATCTTTAAATGTATTTATGAGTCATAGACTGTCAAGGAGAGATGACAAATGACTATGCTTATTCTTGCTGCTTTAGCCATATCGATTGGCTTGGGCTATGTCACGAAAATCAATATCGGATTTTTTACGATTATTTTTACCTATTTAATCGGTTGTTTTGGTATGGGCTTAAAACCATCCGAAATTATTGAGCTGTGGCCTGTAAAAATTTTCTTTATTATTTTTTCTGTGACTTTGTTTTATAACTTTGCTCTTGCCAATGGAGCACTTGAAAAGCTTGCTAGTCATCTTCTCTATAAATGCCGTAAATTTCCGCAATTATTACCTTTAGCCGTTTTTTTTGCTTCAACCATTATTGCGGCTTTAGGTGCTGGTTTTTATACCGTTTTGGCATTTATGGCACCGATCACGTTGTTACTTTGCCGAAAAACCAATATGAGCATGATCATTGGTGGTATGGCAGTGAACTACGGTGCGCTTGCAGGTGCGAACTTTATGACCTCACAAAGCGGCATTATTTTTCGTAGTTTGATGGAAAGTGTCGGCGTTGACGCTGCAACTGGTTTTAGCTATGCCACAGGTATTTTTGTGGTGACATTGATCATTCCTATTGTGGTACTGGGTTTATATACCTTGTGGAACCGTAATAGTAATTCGATTCATATTGAAGACACTCAACCTGAAGCTTTTGATGACAAGCAAAAGAAATCTATTGCGCTCATCCTTAGCATGATGGCACTCGTATTGATCTTCCCAATTTTAAATTTATTGATGCCAGATCAACACACTATTGCCTTCTTAAATTCAAAAATTGATATCGGCTTTATTGCGATTATCTTTGCCTTGATCAGCTTATTTATGAAATTGGCTGACGAGAAAAAAGTCATGGCGCTCGTTCCATGGAACACGCTCATCATGATCTGTGGTGTAGGGATGTTAATCGCACTCGGTGTCAAACTTGGTGTCATCACTCAACTCTCTGACTGGTTAGCAAATAACGTTCCTGTTTGGCTTATCCCAATTCTAATTTGTTTAATCAGTGCTGTTATGTCTGTTTTTTCAAGCACTTTAGGTGTGGTTGCACCGACGCTTTTCCCAATTGTACCTGCTATTGCGCTTGCTTCTGGCTTAAACCCACTTGTCCTTTTCCTTTGCATCGTTGTTGGTGCTCAAGCTTCCGCCATCTCCCCGTTTTCGTCTGGCGGAAGCTTAATTTTAGGATCAGCTCCTGCTGATGTCGATAAAAATCAACTCTTTAATCAGTTGCTATTTAGAGCTGTTCCCGTTGGTTTAGTCGCTGCCTTAATTGCTGTACTTATTCTTAAATTTGTAATGTGAGATAAAAATGTTTGCTGTTGATACACATGCCCATGTATTTTCAAAAAATGATCCTTGTATCGCAACTGCACGCTATACACCAGATTATGATGCTTCTGTAAGCGAATATATTGCGCATTTGGATCAACACCAACTCACCCATGGTGTTTTGGTACAACCCAGTTTTTTTGGCACAGATAATCGTGTAATGCTACAAGCTATTGCACAATATCCTGATCGCTTAAAAGGTATTGCTGTTGTTGATCATGTGATTCATATCAACGAATTAATTTTGCTCAATCAACAAGGTATTGTTGGTATTCGTTTAAATCTGTTTGGCAAAAACTTACCGAATTTTTCAGACAAAGCTTGGAATACATTATTTAATCATTTGTCATTCATGAATTGGCAAGTTGAATTACATGCTCCACCTGCATATTTAGTTCAAATTTTACCGATTTTACGCTCTTACCAACTCAATGTTGTGATTGATCATTTTGGTCGTATTGACCCAATAAAAGGCATACAAGATCCTGATTATCAAGATTTTTTAAATATGTTGGATGTCAATCAACATTGGATTAAAGTATCTGCTTTTTATCGACTTGGTCAATTTCCTGAAAATATTGATGTTGCAAGCCAAGCTTTTGCTTTATTGAAAGCAAAAGGGCTTCTACATAAATTAGTCTGGGGAAGTGATTGGCCCAATACACAACATGAGTCAAAAGTATCTTATGCATCAGTGGTTGAAGCTTTTCATAAAATTGTTCCTGATGAACAAGAACGTCAACAAATTTTAGGTCAAAATGCACAAAATTTATATGCATTTGAAACTAAAAACGATTCAATTTAAGCATGAATGCACAATCTTCATATTGAATTGAGTGGTTGGGCTGCTTTGATCTTATAGAAAAATAAGGTCAAAACAGTCAAAATTGCGCAAATTAAATATGTCGCTGAATAACCGAGTTTTGCAATTAAAATCCCTATACAGACTGACCCTAAAGCCATTCCCAAATCAAATAAAGTAAATAGTGTCGCAATCGCATGTCCCATTCGAGCCTTAGGCACGGACTGAATCGCAATCGTTTGAAAACATGGAAATAATGAACCATAGCCTATACCAATAAATACCGCAGCAAGCCATAAAACCCATTGATTAGACATAAAGCTCATGATTACTAGACCGATCGCAAAGCAGACCAATGAAGGATAAACGATAAAATTTGCGCCTCTTTGATCAAAAAGTTTACCAACCCAAGGTCTGACCACCATCATTGATGCCGCAAAAATGACAAAAAATAAACTTACATAAGAGAATAAATGTTTTGATTCAGCATACGCTGCAATAAAACTCATCACACTTGAATAAGCAAAGGCTGTCAGCAGTGCGACAAAAGCGATAGGAATGACTTTAAACTCAATTAAATCATGAATAGACAACACAAATTTTTTAGTTTTTTCGACTTGTATTAACTCAGGCTGCTTTGGTATAGGAATAAGCAAACAAAATATAAACCCGATACAAATAATGAATGTAAGCAACTGAAATAGAAAATTAAAATCGGAGTATTGTAAGACTGTTAAGGCAATAAAAGGACCCAAAACAACCGCTAAATTAATCGACATGACATAATATCCCATGCCCTCACCCTTGCATCGCTCAGGAATAAACTCATTGGCAATAGGCACCGCAACGGTCGTTAAAATGCTAAACCAAATCCCATGTAAAAAGCGCAGTCCTAATAAAATCCATAAACTATCAACCCATAAATAAGTAAAAGCAAATAGCATAAAGAAAAAAGCAGACATTCGAAAAACTTGCTTTTGCCCGATTTTTTGAATAATTAAACCTGAAAAAGGTCTTACAGCAATTGAAGAAAGTAAAAATAAAGTTAAACCTAAACCCGCCTCTTGGATTGAGCCTCCTAAAGACTGCATAATATACACAGGCAATATTGTTAAAAAAGCAAAATAATAAATAAATAAAAATAAATTATTTAAAATACATAAAATAAAATTACGATTCCATAAGGGCAAATCTCCCCCTATGATCAAATCATTTTGAAGTTTATTCATTAATTTTTGACTCCTGTAACCACTGAGCAGGAGCTAAAACCAACTTCACTAAATGCTGAATATACTCAATATTTGGTCTTTGATTGAAGAAAATAATTTGATAATGAATAGGTGCATATAAAGTATCAAGCATTAACTCAAAAGGATAATTTTCCTGTAATTCTTGACGTCGAATTGCCACTTGAATGAGCTTATGCGTTTCTTCACGACGAGGTCTTAGATATTGTTTAAAAAACTCACCTGCCGCTTCACGATGCTCTGCCAATACGACCAATAATGCTCGTCCCAAGGCATGATCTAAAGCATGACTCAGCTTTAACAATTGTTGCTCTAAATTCATTGCTAAACTTAAAGAAAAATCCATTTCAAAAATCGATGCAGTATGTGCTTTAAAAGCATCGAAAACTAAATCAGACTTATCTGCTCACCAACGATAAATTGTTGACTTTCCTACACCAGCACGACGAGCAATATCTTCGATTGTTAAGCTGCGATAGTCCTGTATTTCTAAGATCTCAGTCACTGCATTAAAAATACATTGTTGACGACGCGAGACTTTTTCTGTTTCCTTCATCCTTACACCAAACGAGACGATACGTTTCGTTTCATTGTAAAAATTATTACTCTTTTCAATAAATACTTATTTTAATTAAGGTCAGTCTTAAAAACAATGAATGACCTAGAAAACTGACAATCAATCCTGAAAATGATTCACTTCCTGATGTACTTAAATTTTTCTAAAACTTCAATCAACCACTTTTTTATGATCACATAAAACAAAAAAAGCTTCCTTAAAGGAAGCTTTTATTCACAAAAACCTTTTAGTTATGTGATGATTTTTTATAAATGCTGCAAGATGGATGATGATTTTCTTGCAAACGCGCAACTTTACGATGTTCAGCAGCTTCAAAACGACAACGTTTCCAATCATTATCCAAATTTAATGATGGAATTTGTTTTGGTTTACCGTTTTCATCAACAGCAACCATCGTAAAATAGCAACTATTTGTATGACGAACTGAACGTTTTTGAATATTTTGCGCTTCTACACGTATTCCAATTTCCATCGAAGTACGTCCCACATGGTTTACACTTGCTAGAAATGTAACTAATTCACCCACATGGATCGGCTCTTTGAAGTTCACTTTATCCACTGAAAGCGTAACCACATAACTACCAGAATAGCGACTTGCACAAGCATAAGCGACTTGGTCAAGTAACTTTAAAATGGTACCTCCATGTACATTACCAGAAAAATTTGCCATGTCAGGCGTCATCAAAATTGACATCGTTAATTCAGATTGGTCTTCTGTTGCAGGGATCATTTGATCGAGTGGTGACATTGTTTTCTTGACTCAGTGTTAAGGCAGGAGATATAGATCTATTATTATATATCTTTTCGATCAAAAAAAATGTTTAATTCGGCAATTGACCATTATCCTATATGATACTTTTTAAGTGAATCATTTATAAAATCTATAGTGAAATGATTTTTAAGTCATTTCTTTGCATCTACGACACATAACATTTCAGCAACCACATGATCATAACTTAATTGAGCTGCCATATTTGACTGTGCTTGTATGGCATAAGAATGATCTGCGTTGATTTTAGTCACGACAAAAATCATATCTAGATGTGTTGCTAATTTTACCTGTTGCCCAACGAACATTGCTTTCATTTTCTATAACCTAATCTCTGGCATCATAAACAATGCTTATAACTTTTAAGTATAACACTCAAGATTATAACTATATTTATCCGATGATTAAATTTAAATAAATGAGTTCAATATTAATTTTGGACACTATATTCATCAAACTCTTCGCTTTGCAGCGCTTTATTTTTAATTTTCAATACTGCTTTGATATCATTTAAACGCTCATTTGCAGCATCTTGCCCAACTTTCATTGTATATTCACGAGTTTTCACATCAAAAATATGAGCTTTTTCACGTAAATCAGGCTGAATAACAATATCTGCATTTTTCAGTTCATCTGCTGCTAAATGATTTTGCATAATATTAATGTTTTGGTTAAATAACCCCCACACATTACTTGTTTCAGTATATACAGGCTGAGCTAAGATATTGACTGCAATCACAATATCCGCACCTAATTCTTTGGCAACATCTACAGGCACTGGGCTGACTAAGCCACCATCCACATATTCTTCGCCACCAATTACAGTCGGAATAAACATACTTGGTATTGATACTGAGGCACGTACTGCTTGTCCCGTATTTCCATAATTAAAAACAACTTTATGACCATTTTTTAATTCTGTTGCTACAACATACATAGGTATTTTCATCTGTTCTAAAGGCTGATTTTGGACTTGCGTATTAATAAAATCTTCAACCTTTTGACCATCAAAAAAACCTTTTAAGCCAATTTTAAACTCACGTACATCTTTAACTTTTAAATTTAATGCAATATCACGTAATTCTTGTGCAGATTTACCACTTGCATAGAGTGAACCTACAATACTGCCTGCACTTGTTCCCACAATAAAATCAGGTTTAATACCTTGTTTTTCTAAAACTTCAATGACACCAATATGAGCATAGCCTCGTGCTCCACCACTGCCTAAAACAAGCGCAACAACAGGTTTATGATGAATATTTTTAAACTTATAAAAACTATATTGTAGCTGTGAGCTTGCCACTGATGGAGACGAAATTTTAGCTACAGGATGTTCTGATGGTGTCGTTTGACAAGCCATCAACATAAAGCCACACAAAAGCCATAAAGTTATTTTTTGCATAGAAATAGACATCTCACTTTTGTATATATCAGAGCACAGACTCACAAAAAAATCTGTTATTTTTTCTGTCACATTTTATCAGTATAATCTGAAAAGAATCTTGTTTTAAATTGAATAGAATATTAACAAAACAAATAAAACTAAAAACACAATAAAAATAATAACTTATAATATTGAATTAAAACCTTTGATTTTAAAATAAAAAAGCTGATTTTTAATCATCAGCTTTTTTACATCTCATTTATTTTTAAGCAAAAAACTTAAGAATAACTTGAATCACTGTTGCATTAATTAAATCGACAAAGAAAGCACCACATAAAGGTACAATCAAAAATGCTTTATGTGAAGGACCATACATATTGGTAATTGCCTGCATGTTTGCAACAGCCGTTGGTGTTGCCCCCATACCAAAACCACAATGACCCGCAGCAAGCACCGCAGCATCATAGTTTTTACCCATAACACGGAATGTCACAAACGCAGCATAAAGTGCCATCGTCAAGGTTTGTGCTGTTAAAATCACCACCAATGGACCAGCTAAATCTGCTAATTGCCATAATTTTAGTGATAATAATGCCATAGCCAAATATAATGAAAGTGCAGCATTACCAAATACATCAATCGCACGATCAAACATATTAATGCGTAGTACACTTTCTAGAACATTACGTAAAATAACACCACCACCAAGCGCCCAAACAAATGTTGGCAACTCAAACCAATGACCTTTACTAAAGCCAGTCATAAATTCAGCAAAAGCCAAACATGCAGCAAACAAACCTAACGTCGTAATCGCATTATCTGCTGTGATTAAACGAACTTGTTGTGGATACTCAAAAGGAACATATTCACCTAATTCAGATTCGCTTTTAACTTGCTGATCTGTATTATTAATTTCTTGGTTTGTTTTGGGGCTAGATAATTGATATTTATTAATCAACAGTTTAGCTAATGGTCCACCAATAATCCCACCGATGATTAAACCAAATGTCGCACTTGCCATACCCAATGCTAATGCGCCTTGAATACCATGCTGTGTTTCTAAAATCTCACCCCAAGCCCCTGCTGTACCATGACCACCTGTTAATGTAATTGAACCTGCGATCAAGCCAATAAGAGGGTCTAAACCCAGCACAGAGGCTAAACTCATCCCGACAAGGTCTTGCACAATAATAAATGATGCGACACAGACAAGGAAAATAACGAGCCCTATTCCGCCTTCTTTGAGTTTTGCAAAATTAGCACTTAGACCAATTGAAGCAAAGAACACCAACATAAAACTGGTTTGTAACTCGCTACTTGTCGTAATGCTATAACCAAATAGATTATGCACAATTAATGAAATTACGGCTGCAACCAAGCCCCCTGCTACAGGTTCTGGAATATTATATTTGCGTAAAAAATCAATCTTGTTCACTAAGAAACGCCCAAGTAGCAGTACAATGACTGCTGCTATCAGCGTATAGAAAGCATTAAAAGTAAATTCCATCATTATTTCCATTTAATCTAGGTGATACTTTTTGTTCTATAGTCTTATGTACTCTAAAAAGAGAACGCATTTCAAAAGTAATGAAAAACTATACAACGAAAAGAAATACAGAATAAAACTTATTCTGAATTACGCTTGGATCATGAATTGTGGCTGTATTTCTAAATAGATAAAAATACAGTATGGAAATCTGAAGTATGGTTTATAGATCATATGTATTCCTTCTATCATTGATAAATTGATAATTTCATCAAACCTTAGAATTACAGCCTATCCAAAGGGATAACCTCATGAATAAACTGAATCTACAGCACTAATTATTAATTAATACTGTATAAAAATCGCTTTAAATAACGTGTTTAATAAGCAATTCTAAAAAGATGCAACATTATGCAGAATTTCAAAAAAATATCTGCTTTTTTTTACAATTTTATGAGCAATTCAACCTTATTATTAGACTAAAGTTATACTTAAAAAGTATTTTGATTGTTTTTGATACAAAAATAAAGTGTATATTTTTTAGTGATATGTAAACAAAAACTGAGGCTACAAGCGCCTCAGTTTTTACTATTTATTGATTTATGCTAAAAGCTTAGAAATCGTATTTAGCCATTACGCCTAAACGACTGTCACGACCTTTTGCACCGCCTACAGTTTCACGTTCACCATAGACATATTCAGTACCAAAAGTGATTGGTTTTACTGGGCTATACATCACGTTTAACCAACCTTGCTGTAACTTTTCATTCGCATCAGCACCTAAAGTACTATCATCATAGAATGCTGCACCATAACCAATGGTACTACGAAGTTTAGGTGTGATTTTATAAGTTGCACCTACCGTCACAGCATCAATATCAGTTAACTCAATATCCGTTTTATTTGTTTCAACTTGATATGGGTTTTCTGTATACAGTAAGAAGAAATTATCACCTTTTACATGCGAATAATCACCAAATACTGTTAATTGTTCAGCAAGATTCAGTTTAGCACCCAAACCAACACCCCAACCAAACTCGGTTGCGTCATCAGCAGCACGTGCACGTACTTCTTGAATCAAAGCACGACCTGTTAACAAAGCAGTATCACCCAATTTATGGCTAATTTTTGCAGTTGCCGCAGGTAAACGGTTTTCGTCACGACCTTTTTCTAAACCAACAAAGTATTGAGTATTTGCGTCTAGTTTATCGCTATAACGAACCATTGGAGTACGTTTTGTTCCAATCCCTAATGGTGAGTTGAAATCTAACATTTCTGGCTGAGTTTCAGTTGATAAGAACGATGATGTCGTTTGACCAAATAACCAATTGTTATAGTTTAAGTAAGCATGACGAATACGAACGGTGTCACCTGAACCACGGAAATCAATCTCGATTTTACCGCCAACATCTGCACCTTGAACGGGTGCTTTAAAGTCTAAACCAATACGTGATGTTGCGGCTGTGCTGTAAAGGCGATCATCATTTTTTTCATCGCCTGCTTTATTAAGATCAACCTCATTGATACGGTTAAAAATACCGTCTCCACCTTTTGCTTGATAAGAAGCATCTGCACGGACAAAACCGTAAAGGTTAACGTCTGCGCCCGCTTTTGATTTTAACGATGCTAATGGTGACTGTGGTGCAGCAGGTTGAGATGCGACTTCTTGTAATTTAACTTGTTGCTGTTGTTGTACTTGTTGCTGTTGTTGTACTAAAGCTTTTAAAGCTTCTACTTCTTCACGAAGTTGTTTAATTTCCTCTTGATCAGATGTTGCTGCGTTTGCTGTAGTAACCATTAATGCAGTTACTGTTAGGGCTAAGCTTTTCAAAACAAATGTTTTACGGTTGAGGAATAGACCCATGAAATACTCCTAGTCTTTAATCATGTTGTGCATCCGTGCAAAAATTGATTGAATCACCCCTATATAATGTTGAAGCAATCAATATTTTTGTTTGTTGGCAGCAATCATTTCTCAACTTGCTCAACCAACATATGCACCTTTGCTTTATTTGTTAAATTATGAAAGCGTTGAAACTTAGTTAAAACATAAAAGTAACATTATATGTAAAAGAATTACACATCTGTAATCTATCTTAACTCAACAACTTTATTAAAATCAGTTTTACCGAATAAGATATTCTTTTCAATTCTTTTTTTAGATTAACTTTTCAATTTTTGTTATATATTCTTACATTTATCATTTTGAATTATTTTTATTTTCCAAGCATATACGACTAATGTCTATATTTTGAAAAGTCTATTTAGCAAAACAATATGGATATTTTATGAACCCTGAACAAATTAAATATGTTGATGAAGCCATTACACAACGTCATTCTGTACGCGCTTTTTTAAATCGACCAGTCGAACAAGAGACTATTTTAGATATTTTAAATGTTGCTGCACGTTCACCATCAGGAAGTAACACCCAACCTTGGAAGGTCTATATTGTCACAGGTGAAAAACGAGAACAGTTAATTCAACACGTCTGCCAAGCACAAATTGAACAGTTTCTTCATCCTGAACAAGACAGCAAATACCAAGAAACTTTTGCTTATTATCCTGAAAAATGGGTTTCCCCTTTTATTGAGCGTCGTCGTGAAAATGGTTGGGGACTTTATGGTCTACTCAACATCCAAAAAGGTGATAAAGAAAAAATGGCAGCACAGCTTTTACGTAATTTTCAACTTTTTGATGCACCTGTAGGATTATTTTTTACTGTTTCTAATGCAATGGGCATTGGCGCAAAAATGGATATCGCCATGTTCATGCAAAATGTCATGGTTGCTGCCAAAGCACGAGGACTAGATACTTGCCCACAAGCGGCATGGAACCATTTTCACAGCATTGTGTTAAATGTTTTAGATGCTCCTGAACATGAAGAACTGGTTTGTACTATTGCTTTAGGCTATGCAGACCCAGATGCTATTGTAAATAATTTTATTACACCGCGTGAACCCGCAGAAAATTTTTGTGTGTTTGTAAATTAAGTTTATTTTGAGCCAAGAGCTTTGTTGCAGTTGAACATTGCTCTTGTATTGATGCCCTTGTATTGATGCGATAGTACAGTGACTTTTAAACTTGTGACTGTAGTTTTAATTCTCGGCTGACCAAATAAATAGCAACACCACCTGCCAATGTAAAACCCAACATCAAAATACCCATATTTAAGACATGATTACCATATAAAAAGTTTAAAAGTATTCCGCCAATCAGACCACAGGTAAACTGCATACTTCCCATGATTGCACTGGCTGTACCTGCTCGTGCGCCTTGTTGAGACATTGCTAAAGCCATCGAATTAGGTCCTGTAAAACCAATCCCAGACACTGTCATAAACAAACCAATCATCACAACCCAGAGTGGCACATCTACCAATAACCCTGCGATCACAATAATAATAGAACCTGTAATTTGGCTTATTCCACCTAATTTTAAACGCTGTACAACTGAAAACTTAGCAGCTAATTTTTTATTTAAAAATGAAACAAATATGATACCTAGAGCATTTAGACCAAAGGCATAAGCAAAAAGTTGTTCATTTAAATGATATTGATCCATTAATACCGCAGCAGCCGAACCAATATAAGCAAATAACGCTGCACCTGTTAAACAACCTGCTAACATTGGTAAATGAAAACTTCGATCTTTAAAAATTGCCCCATACAATAAAAACACTTGGGTAAATGTTAAATTTAAACGGCGCTCAACAGGCAAGGTTTCTTTAAAGAAAAAATGCACACAAATAAAACACAGCATACCCACGAGCATTAAACATATAAAAACGTAATGCCAATCAAAAAAGTATAAAATCCATGCGCCTAAAGTTGGTGCTAGGACAGGAGCAACCCCCATCACCATCATCATACTTGCAAATGCTTGTGCTGAACCTTGTACATCCAGACGATCTCGAATAGCAGCTCGTGCCATGACCACACCTACACAACCGCCCAGTGCTTGCAAAACACGTACAGCAATGAGTGACCAATGATCATCAACTAAAACGCATAATAAACTGGCACAGGTAAAAAGTGCCATGCCAAAATATAAAGGTTTTTTGCGCCCAATTCGGTCACTAATTGGTCCATAAATGAGTTGCCCTAATGCCAGCCCAAAGAAATACGCAGGTAAAGAATTTGCTACTTGTTGCGTAGTCGCATTAAAGTCCTGCGCCATTTGTGGCAAAGCAGGTAAATACATATCAATAGATAAAGGTCCAAGTGATGTAAATAATGCGAGTAAAATTATCCAACCCGTAGAATATTGCTGCCCTGCGTTTTTTTGAGACATAGATATAAATAATTTAATGGCAAGAAATGCAGACAAGTGTAACGCTTGCATTGTATTATTTCTATTGCTGGATTAATTGAAATTTCACACGAAGTTTTTTATTTTTCAGACTTTATCAAAAAATGATGGACAAGGAAATCGCTTGAATACTTGGCTGAGTCGGCTTAGAAAAGCAACATATAATACCGCAATCATGTACAACTTACGCATGATTATTGCCTTTTCGGGAACTGCTTTTCTTCCTTATTTTCTAGGTCAGCAACATATGACCATTCCACTTACATTGGGCGTGGTTGCTGCAGGACTCAGTGATATTGATGATCGCTTTTCTGTGCGTATCATGAATTTACTCTACACTTATGTAGGTTTTTTCATCACTGCTGCCTCTATTCAATTATTATTTCCTTATCCAATGATTTTTGCGCTTGGCTTAATCGTCTCGTGTATTGGTTGGATTTTATTAGGTTCATTAGGGCGTCGTTATGCAACGATTTCCTATGGCTGCTTGGTGATCTCAGTTTATTCTATGTTAGGTGTAAATCTGTTTGAGCCTTGGTATACACAACCTGCGTTATTGGTGGTAGGCGCAGCATGGTATGGACTGATTTCTACCATTAGCTTTTTACTCTTCCCTATTCGTCCTGTACAAGACAAATTAGCTCAATGTTATAAATCTTTAGGTGATTTTCTATTTTCTAAATCTAATCTTTTTGATGTCGATATGACTGCTGACAGCTATCAACAAAGTATGATCAGTTTATCTATGGAAAATGGTAAATTGATTGGTATTTTTAACGACACCAAAACAGCACTATTAACACGCTTAAAAGGTGACCGTGGTCAAAGAGATACTCGTCGTAGTTTGCAATATTATTTTGTTGCACAAGATATTCATGAACGTGCTGACTCTGCTCATATTGACTATCAAAAACTCACCAAGATGTTTGAACATAGTGATATTTTATTTCGTTTTCAACGTATTTTATCGCTTCAAGGTAAAGCCTGTAAGGATTTAAGCGACAGCATTTTAAATCGTAGTACTTACCAACATAATTCACGGTTTCAACATGCATTTAAGAACTTAAGACAGTCTTTAGATAAACTGCGCCAAGACCCAAACTATGATCAAGTTTGGGTAAATGCTTTATTTTCGTTATATCAAAACTTAAAGTCGATTGATGCTCAGCTACAGAATGTTGAAACTGAAAGATATATTAGTCGTGATCAAAGTAAACATATTGAAAACCAACTTAAAGATGATGATCTAAAAGGTTGGGATGATATCGTCAGTCGCGTTAAACAGCATCTAACACCAGAATCAGTATTATTCCGCCATGCGATTCGTGTTTCTATTGTTCTATTTATTGGTTACGTTTTTGTCCAAGTCACACAAATTGAATATGGTTACTGGATTTTACTCACTGCACTTTTTGTCAGCCAACCGAATTTTAATGCCACCAAACGTCGTTTACGCTTACGTATTATTGGTACATTAGGAGGCATTATTGTTGGTTATGCGATTTTATCTTTTGTTCCTTCTGTCGAAGGTCAATTACTCCTGTTAATTATTAGTGGCGTACTATTTTTTGACTTGCGTAGTAAACAATATGCGCAAGCAACTGCATTTATTACGATTTTAGCACTGATCAATTTTAACTTAGATGGCTTAGGTTTTCAGGCTGCTCTGCCTCGTTTAATTGATACAGTATTAGGTTGTGCTTTGGCATGGTTTGGTGTCAGCTTTATTTTCCCAGATTGGAAGTTCCGTCGTTTACCACGCACCATTAATCGTTCTCTAGAAGCACAATGTCAATATCTAGCAGAGGTTGTCAGTCAGTATCACCATGGACGTAATAATGCATTAAATTATCGTGTTGTACGTCGTGCTGCACACAATACCGATGCTGAAGTCGCTTCACTCATTTCAACTTTAGCCACCGAACCTGATTTTGATCCGAGCCAAAAAACCTTGGCTTTTGAATTTTTGTGTCTAAATCATACTTTTATTAGTTATATTGCAGCCTTAGGTGCTCACCGCGAACAGATCCATGATCAAGAAATTCTCAGCTTATTAGACCAAGCCTTAGATAATATTCAAGGGGCATTATTACATGACGAAATGCCTGATTTAACCGCACATAATATGTTGCAAACCATTCGTTTACGTTTAAATCAGTCTGATGAAGATACATCACAATCATTGATTATTTTACAACAGCTTTCGCTCATGTTTAGTATTTTGAAACAATTAAGCACCTTAAAGCAAAGTTTAAGTCATGAACGTGATGATCAATCTACAGAATTAGCGTCACTCTAATAATGCAGCAGAATTGCTGCTATTTTGGTAGAATATACTCACGAATTGAACCCAATTAATGCTAAACTCTGTTTAGCTCTATCTCTTTCTTACTATTGACACTATGACTGCCAAGAATCTTTACGCTTATACCTTACAACCTGTTACTTATGAAGTCACAGAAGCTGAACAACGTCATGCTCAACTGATGATTTGGCGTAGTACCAATAAAATTGGCACAAAGGCATGGGCAATTATGGGTGCTATTGCAGCTTTATCTATACTTGGTCTTATTTTCATTAAAAACTATTCTACAGTTATTTTCTGGGTACTTTTAGCCTGTGTTGCGGTTTATCTTTTAGTCCGCAAATTTGGCTTAGAATGGTATGTTAAACGTAAAATGAATGAGTTCCCTGTTCAAGAAATTAAAGGGATTAAACTCGGAGTACAACCAAGCGGTATTGTTATGCGCCAAAAAATGGGGCTACAAGAAGGTGTCGGTACAATTGGCTGGAAAGATATTTACGAATGGTACAATACACCTGACTTTATGTTAGTTAACTTTAAAGTTAAAGGTCAACAAGGTGCTTATATCTTACCTAAGCGCATGGATAGTAAGAATTTTTCATTTGAAACTGTACGTAAACATTTAAATGAAACTGTAGGTGCAGCAAAAAATCTTTAAGTTATTTTCAGTATATGCCTCCTTTTTAGGAGGCTTTTTTATACTCATAATCTGAATGATAATGAGAATAAATATTATCATTAAATCCATTTTCTCTGCGTGTTCTTCAGTTATAATTCTCCCACTTAAACTCTCTCTTCAACACGCATGTTTAAAAAAATACTTTTCCAACTGCATTGGTTTTTTGGCATTACCGCAGGTCTGATCCTTGCAATTATGGGTGTAACAGGTGCTATCTACTCTTATGAGCAACCTATACAAAAACTCATTAATCCTGACAGCTATACAGTTAAAATAGAAAACCGAGCAAAATTAACTCCGACAGAGATTTTTCAACATTTTCAGTACACACAACCTGAAATGAAGATTAATAGCATCACGATTGATCAGGCACCTGAAGCTAGCTCAAGCATTAATATTGAAAAAGAAGGTGCGCGTAAGGGCTTTAATATTATGATTAATCCCTATACAGCAGCAGTTTTACCTGATATTCAAGGACGTGAATTTTTCCAATTTATTCAAAAGCTGCATCGTACTTTAACGATGGGGGATTTAACAATTGGCGATTTCACTATTAAAAATTTTGGTAAACAATTAACAGGTGCTTCTACCCTTATTTTAATTTACTTTATTTTAAGTGGTTTATATCTACGTTGGCCTAAAAAGCATTCTGTTAAACAATGGTTAAGTATTAAGCCTAAACTTAAAGGGCGAAATTTTCTTTGGGATTTACATGCTGTTGTTGGAACATGGGTGGTCATTTTCTATTTACTGCTTGCTTTAACAGGTTTGTATTGGTCTTATGACTGGTGGCGTAGTGGTATGTTCAAAGTATTAGGTGTTGAACAACCCAAACCTGAAATGCAAGCGGATAATAAAACTAAAGGTCTTAATCAATCTAAACAAAAAGATCAGCATGAGCAAAAATCTCATCAAGATCGGTTAAATCCAGCACAAATTAACTTAGCACTGACACAAACATGGCAAGGACTGCATACACAACTCAAACATGATTATTCTTCTATCACCTTGTCTGTGCCTAAAAAAGCAGATGGTTTACTTGAAGTATCGTTTGTTGACCCTATTCCACAACATGAACGTGCGCGCAACAAAGCGGTTTATGATTATCAACAACATCAAATCAAAAAAATTGAATTATATGCCAATAAAAAACTCAATGAAAAAATTATGAGTAGCATGCTGCCTGTGCATCGTGGCAGTTTTTTTGGACCAATTTATCAATTCTTAGTCATGCTTGCTGCACTCTGTATGCCATTATTTTTTATTACAGGATGGATGCTTTATCTCAAACGTCGTAAACAAAAACAACTTACTTTAGCAGCTCGTCAACATACAACCACAACAACTATAGATCCAAATGCAACACCTTGGTTAATTAGTTATGCATCGCAAACGGGTGTTTCTGAACAACTGGCTTGGCGTACTGCAACAAGTTTAAAAGCTGCACATCAACCCGTTACGGTTAAGGCTTTGCAGCATTTAAGTCTTGAAGATTTACAAAACTCAGCGCAAATTTTATTTGTTGTCAGTACATATGGCACAGGCGATGCTCCAGATTTAGCCGCAACTTTTGTAAAAAAATTCATGCAACAAAGTGTAGATTTAAAACAACTCAAATATGCTGTTTTAGCACTAGGCTCGAAAGAATATCCTGAAACTTATTGTAGCTTTGGGCATCAATTGGATGCTTGGTTACAGAAAAATCAAGCTCAAGCATTCTTTAAAACCATTGAAGTTGATAATGCCAATGCAGCAGACATTGAACGCTGGACAACTGCATTAGCAAAAATGAGCAAACTTGAGTTAAATGAGATGAGTATCCAAAAAGTTTTTGACCAATGGACACTCAAAAAGCGTGAATTACTTAATCCAAACAGTTTGGGCGCACCTGCTTATCATCTCGAATTACAAGCAGAGCATCCAGTGTTATGGCAAGCAGGTGATATTGCAGAAATTCAAACTGGAAATAGCCTCACAAGAATACAAGCATTTTTAGATAAATATCATATTTCTGCTCATACCTCTGTTGATGGCTCACAACAAAGTATTCAACAAACCCTTTACCATCGAGATTTAACAGGAGAAATTGAACCTTTTGCCAATATGCAACATTTATTGGAACAACTTCCCCTACTTCCTACCCGTGAATATTCCATCGCAAGTATTCCATCACAACACGTTGTACGATTAGTGATACGCCAACAAACCAATGCTCAAGGTGAATTAGGCTTAGGTTCGGGCTGGTTGACTCAACACTGTCAATTAGGCGATCAAATTGCGATGCGTATTCGTACCAATGAAGCCTTTCATTTAATCGCAGATAATCGACCTATTATTTGTATTGGTAATGGCACAGGTATTGCGGGTTTAATGAGTCTAATTCATAGTCGTGTACGCCTAAATTACTTAGAAAATTGGCTTATTTTTGGTGAACGTCAACAAGCTCATGACTTTTTCTTTAAAGCGACCTTACAAGCTTGGCAAACGACAGGTATGCTGAAAAAATTAGATTTAGCTTTTTCTCGTGATCAAGAAGAAAAAATTTATGTCCATCATAAATTACGTGAACAACAAGAAACCGTTCGCACTTGGGTTCAACAAGGTGCAATTATCTATGTTTGCGGTAGTATCCAAGGTATGGCAAGCGATGTAGATCAAGCACTCATTGATATTTTAGGTGAAGATCAAGTGAATGAACTACGTGAAACAGGTCGCTATAAGCGTGATGTATATTAATTCAAACGTATAATTTTCCATTGAAAAAAACCGAGTTAAATTGCTCGGTTTTTTATTAACTCAACTTTTTACAATTTCAAAACGGATAGAAAAATTAATTTGCTAAAATATCGTCTATATTTATCTAATATACTGAAAATCATGGCAATTAAATTCTCTATTTTCCTACGTTGTATTTTATTTATTGTAGGTCTTATTTTATTCTTAGATGGCTTTATTTTAATTCTACAAAATAAAATTCACTTAGGTACAGTTTTACCTTTGATCATTGGATTATTTGTTATTTTCTATACAGTTTTTTATCAAAAAATCCAAAAAATATTGCAGCAACACAAAAAAATTAAAAAAATCTGGCAATTCGGTTGGATATGTTTCAATCTTTGGCTTATTAGTTTGTTTATATTTTTTAGTTACTTACAACTTAATACCCAATCAAAACAAAAAATTCCACAAGTTGATGCAATTATTGTACTAGGTAGTGGCATTATTCAAGGTCAACCTTCGCCAACACTGGCTTTACGCTTAGATGCCGCAGCAGAAGTAGCACAACAACACCCTAAAGCATGGATTATTATGAGTGGTGGCTTAGATTATGGTGAAACCAAGACTGAAGCTGAAGCCATGGCGACTTATTTACAAGAAAAATACCACATTTCAGCACACAGAATTTTAAAAGAAGACCAAAGCACCAGTACGGAACTCAACCTAAAAAATAGCCAAAATGTACTAAAAGCACATCAACTTGGTTTAAACTCAAAAATTGCAATTATTACCAGTGATTTTCATACATTACGTGCAAGTGCAATTGCACAAAAACAAGGTTACCAAGACATTGTCACTGTAAGTTCCAATACCCCTATTGAAACTCGCTACAATGCTTGGCTTAGAGAATACTTCGCTTATATTAGTGGTTGGTTACTACAAGAATATTAAATTTTTATTTTAAATACAGTTTAAGCCTTTAAATTAGGATTTGTCTAATGGTGAATCCTAATTTTACGTGGCAGAGGTAAACGGTTATTTTGGAATAAAGCAGGCTGTTCTATATATAAGCTATATAAATAATTCTTAATATCTATTAAAAACTTATTTCCAGATACTAAAATATTCTGCCCTTCAGGTGTCAAATCTATAGACAGTAAGGTATTATTTTCCATAATGAATGGGATCACTTGCTCAATAAAAGCAATTAAATCAATTTCTTTGATCGCATAACGTGCCCAATTATCTTTTATTAAGAGTTGCGACAAACTACGACTTTGCCAAACTGCAAATGCTTGTTGACCTGTTGGTGTTGCACAAAGCGCCCAACCTTCATCATATAAAGCGAATAACTTAGCTTGGTTTACAATTGTAGAAATAAATTGTTTGTATTGATCTTCAGCAGAAACAACGACTTTCTGAGAGTTCGACGCAGACTTGCGTTGATAAGGATTTCGCATATTTGTTTAATATAATTAAATTTGTTATGACCTAAGTATACAGGAAATCTATAAAATTTAAAAATAGAATACGAAAGATTAAATTGAGAATATGGTGGGCGCTGACGGGATCGAACCGCCGACATTCTGCTTGTAAGGCAGACGCTCTACCAACTGAGCTAAGCGCCCTGAGAAAGAAAATAGCAATGCTATTTTTATGAGATAAAGATGAATAAAGTAGAGTCTTTATAAATCTTGTATTTAACCTAATCTCAGGAATCAGGATAAATGGCGCAGCGGACGGGACTCGAACCCGCGACCCTCGGCGTGACAGGCCGATATTCTAACCAACTGAACTACCG
>NZ_JACANU010000001.1:155631-205609 GCF_030329325.1 Acinetobacter sp. 226-1 | reverse complement strand
CGCAGCGGACGGGACTCGAACCCGCGACCCTCGGCGTGACAGGCCGATATTCTAACCAACTGAACTACCGCTGCACTTTATATTCTCAACGTTAAAGCTTGGTGGGCGCTGACGGGATCGAACCGCCGACATTCTGCTTGTAAGGCAGACGCTCTACCAACTGAGCTAAGCGCCCTAACGACTTCATCGTTTGTGAGGTGCATTATAGAGAATCTTTACAGCGTGTCAAACGCTTTTCTCCATCATTTTAACTTTTTAGGTCTGAGTGATTAAAAAATAGATCATTTTGAGGTTTTTTATACTTTTTTGTTTATTATTTATCTATTTATCAATAAAAAACTTTCACTTTATATTTTCTTTTTCATACTTATTTTAAAAATCTAATGCAAATATCTCTCATTTTTTAAATGCTAGATGGAATTAACCTATTCCAATACTCATAAAATGGTCAGTATTTTCATGATCTCTCAAATATCATCATGAAATATAGAAAGACTAATGTGTATTTATTTTAACCTTTTTAGGTTCTGGACGTCGCCAAAGCCAAATTGCAACACACAACATTGTGCCATTGGTAAAAATTTTGACTGCTAAAGGTGCATTGGTAAATAACATGAGTATTCCACTAAAACTCATCATCATAGTCGCAAACCATTTTGCTTTGCGTGGCACTGTTCCATTTTCTTGCCATGCTCTTAAATTTTGCCCATATTTAGGATGATTCAGTAACCATTCATACATTTGAGGCCATCCTTTCGAAGCTGCCCACAATGCAAGAATAAGAAAAACAGTTGTTGGCATGCCCGGCAATAATGCACCAATAAATCCTAGTACAATAAAAATAATGACTAGACTACGCCAAAACAAGACTCTCATAAGCCAACTCAAAAGCATGAATTAGGTTAGTATATATGTTTTAAAATTAACTCTGTATTTTCTTTCTTACCATGCTTGCAAATTTTGGCGTTATTTATGTCTAATTACTTTGAACCTTGGTTGGTCTTTAACACCCCAATCGTGAGACAATTAGCTTTTGCTATTGCAAGTCCTAATATCATTCATCAAATCCCGACTGAACTCTCTTGCCAATATTCATTTCAACTGCATGATTCTGCAATGTGGCAACAGCTCTATCAACAATATGAAGGTCGTTTACAACAATTAGATCAAGATCCTACTGAATTAATTGATTTTATTAAACAACTCAAAAGCACACGCCTAGGTTTACGGTTTGAATACTTAATGTGGTTTTGGCTCAAAGATCATGCTTTTCATCACTTTCAGTTATTAGGACATAGCATTCAAATTTTTCAAGGTTCACAAACGCTAGGTGAAATTGATTTTTTAATTTTTAATGAAAAAACTCAACAAGTTGAACACTGGGAAGTGGCATTAAAATATTATTTAGCTGAGGCAGATTTCCAACTTAAGCACTGGTATGGTCTTAATCGACAAGATACGCTTTTAAGAAAATTACAGCATTTCACCTCAAAACAGTTTCAGTTCCAACAAGTAGAAAATCATCAGATTCAACAACGCTATGCAGTATTAAAAGGACAACTCTACTATCCAGCACTCCACTTTCCAAAACAACTGAATGATTGGGTAAATCCCGCTCGTCGACTTGGCTTATGGGGAAATCACATTCCAGATCAAAAATTTTATCGTGTTCAACGACATGAATGGATTTGCCCTGATTTAATACAAAGCTCATCTGCTGCATATTGGTGGACAAGTGGACTATATAAACAAGAAAATGAACACGTATTTTTTATGTATCGTCAACATCATCTACCCGATATTCGTGTTCAAAAAGTGTAAAATTCAAGCAAAAAAAATACGAATTTTAACCAAGCGTACATCAAACAATCATAGTTTTAATCTTCTTATTTCCCTTAAGCTAATGAGGCATCAAAATAATTTTAACTGGAGATGATGATGAAAAAAGTTTTAGCTGCTTCTGTTGTATTGGCATTCGTTCTTACTGGTTGTAATACCATTAAAGGGGCTGGTCAAGATGTTTCTAAAGCAGGTAATGCTGTGACGAATTCTGCTGAAAAAGTTGAAAATAAACTGTAATTTTCACAAAAAACACCAAAAGCCTTATCCTATTGATAAGGCTTTTTAAATGATACCTCAAATAAAATTTTTATAATTAATCAAAGCAATTGCGCTTTTTGTTTTCAATTTAATCGATCTTCTCTATTATATCCTTTCTTTTTGATGACGTTGTTTTGACACCATGAATGCCTCTGAAACATTAAATCTCAGTTTAGAACTCCTGCGCCAACCCTCTGTGACACCAGTTGACCATAGCTGTCAAAATATTATGGCTGAGCGTTTATCTGCGATCGGTTTTAATATTGAAAATATGAGATTTGATGATGTCGATAATTTATGGGCACGTCGTGGTACAGAAGCACCAGTTTTCTGCTTCGCAGGTCATACCGATGTTGTACCTACAGGTCATTTAGATGCATGGGAATCTGACCCATTTTTACCTGAAATTCGTGAAGGTAAACTCTATGGTCGTGGCAGTGCGGATATGAAAACAGCACTGGCTGCAATGGTGGTTGCTTCTGAACGCTTTGTTAAAAAGTATCCTCATCATAAGGGCTCAATCGCCTTTTTAATTACTTCAGATGAAGAAGGTCCTTCTATTAACGGTACAGTAAAAGTTGTTGAAACACTTGAGGCTCGCAATGAAAAAATGACATGGTGTCTTGTTGGTGAACCTTCGAGTACCTCAACACTTGGTGATATCATTAAAAATGGGCGTCGTGGCTCTTTAAACTGCGTACTAACAGTTAAAGGAAAACAAGGGCATGTTGCTTATCCTCATTTAGCAATCAACCCTATTCACACCGCATCGAATGCCTTAGCTGAGCTTTGTGAAACAGTGTGGGACAATGGCAATGAATATTTCCCTGCAACCTCTTTCCAAATTTCAAATATTCAGGCAGGTACAGGTGCAACAAATGTTGTCCCTGGCACAATGACAGTTACCTTTAATTTTCGCTACTCAACTGAAGTGACGGCTGAACAACTAAAAGCACGTGTGTTTGAAATCCTAGATCGTCATGAGGTTGTTTATGAAACTCAATGGACATTGTCTGGTTTGCCATTTTTAACGCCTGTTGGTGAGTTGGTGAATGCAGCAACCCAAGCCATTAAAAATGTTACTGGAACAAATGCTGAGCTTTCTACAAGTGGTGGCACATCAGATGGTCGTTTTATTGCCCCAACAGGCGCACAAGTACTAGAACTTGGTGTATTAAATGAAACTATCCATCAGATCAATGAACATGTCAATATTGATGAGTTAGATCCATTAACAGACATTTACGAACAAATTTTAGAGCAATTATTAACTTAAAAATTGATATTCATAAAAAAGGAATGCTTAAGCATTCCTTTTTTTAAGATGTTAATCCTAATCGTTTTTGAATTTTGACGAGATTTGGAATATGGAACTGCTGTGCTCCAACACGAACCAGATATAAAATTGTTTCATCTGAGGATTGCTGTTCCTCATCAATCACTTCAGAAATACGTAAACGAATTGAACGAGGCATTTCATTACACAATAAGGCAAAACGCTCACTTGCAACCTCACCTTCAATCACCAAAGCGACCCCTAAAGTCGTATTTGGATCACTCACTCGAAAAGTTGGCAACTTTGTTTCATGCCACTCTACGCTTTTAACTTGTGTTGGACTATCAAGTGCTGAAATAACAATATTTTGAGGCAATAACATTGCTGCTTTTCCATAGCAATCAATAATATATGCATCAATAAAACCTGTTGACACAGTAATGAGGTGCTGAAGTTCCTGTGTGTTAGTTTGATCTAAAATAGACCCACTTCCATTTTTAGACATCATAACTCCTTATTGTACAACCAACAAATTTTGGATATTTTGCAATAAATCTGCTTCTTGGAACGGTTTACCCATATAGTTCGTTACACCTAAGCTAAATGCTCGCTCACGATGTTTTTCACCTGTTCTAGAGGTAATCATGATAATTGGTAATTCATGATGAATCTCATGATGTCGAATCCAATTTGTTACCTCAAAGCCATCCATTCGTGGCATTTCAATGTCAAGTAACATCAAATCTGGTTTAACATTTTCCAACTGTTCAATAGCATCGACACCATCTTTTGCAGTAATCACATCAAAATTATGACGCTCTAGCAAACGAGAAGTAACTTTTCGAACTGTAACAGAGTCATCGACAATCATCACTAAATGACGTTGATCACGACTACGTGTTAACTCACGTTGATCTTTGGTGACTTGACGTTTTTGACTTAATGTCTGACGAGCAATATTTTGTGCGTCTAAAATTAAACAAACTTGACCATCACCTAAAATGGTGGCACCTGCAACAGCACCAATCGAAGTAAACTGCTTACCGATAGGTTTTACAACAATTTGTGATCGTGAACCAATTAATTGATCAACCAATAATGCTGTATTTTTACCACTATTATTTTTGATCAAAAGCACAGGCAATGAATGCGCAATACCTGAGAAACGAGGCATTGGTTGGTGAGCAACAAACTCTGCCAGATAACGTAAGTTATAAGATTGCTGATCTATTTCAAAACGATCTTTCTTACTATTGAAATATTCTTCCAATGTGCTTGGTGCAATACGAACAATACGATCAATTTGTGATAATGGTACCGCAAATTGCTGATCGCCAACTTTTACCATCAACGCATCACTTACCGCCACTGTAGTTGGTACACGTATCGTAAATACTGAACCTTGCCCTAAGATTGAAGCAACACTAACTTGACCACCTAAAGATTTAATTTCACTTTGCACAACATCTAAGCCAACGCCACGACCTGAAATTTGTGTGACTTGTTGTGCAGTACTAAAACCATGATGGAAAATATATTGTAATACTTCATCATCTGACAGATTTTGATCCGCTTGAATTAAACCACTTTGCAGGGCTTTGGTTCTGATAATATTTGGATCAATCCCTTTACCATCATCCTTAAATTCAACCAGAACATCTGTACCTTGACGACTAATATTTAACTCAATCCTTCCCGTAGTCGGTTTAGCAAACTGTTCACGTGTTGCAATGTCTTCAATTCCATGGTCAATTGCATTACGTAGCATATGCTCCAATGGGGACATTAACTTTTCAAGAATATTTCGATCTAATTCGCCTTCTGTATTATGAACAATTAACTCAGTTGGACGATTTAAAGTCGAAGACGTTTGACGAACTAAACGTTGTAAACGTGGCAATAAACGCGTAAATGGCACAAGACGTGTGCGCATTAAACCTTCTTGAATTTCGGCTTGAATACGCGCTTGTTGTAATAACAATCCTTCAGTATCACGAATTTTTTCAGATAACGTTGTCTTAAAATCAATTAAATCCGATGCAGATTCGGCAAGAGATTTAGACAGTTGGTTTAAAGAAGAATATTGATCCATCTCTAAAGGGTCAAAATCTGCATAACGTGCTGTTGAATCACCATGTTTTGCAATAATTTGTGACTCTAACTCACCTTCCATTCGACGCAACTGGTCAGCCAAACGCTGAATCGCAAGCTCCATTTCCTGCAAAGTATTAACAAATTGCCCCAAGTCCATTTCAATACGTGAACGGTTAATGGAATTTTCACCAGACAAATCAATCATTTTCTCAATGAGATCTGCCGAGATACGAATCATCTCATTGCTATTTTCAGTATTTTCAATCTGCCCCCATTCACCCAACATTGAAGGAGGTTCTGTACCATCACCTTGCACAAACTCAACGGTTGGATTATCCCAAAAAACATCACCGCCCGTGATTTTTTCAGGTAACTGCACAGAAACATCAACATACTGAATATTTTTAAGGCTTAACTTGATTGATTCAAATAAATCATACTTTTGCAATAGAATGGCATTTTTTAACCAACTTAATGCCTTAGAAATTAAATGATCATAAGCATTTGAGTTAAAATTATATAAGCCAAAACGTTCAAAAGTATTTTCTAGTTCATATGCAATATCTGAAATTTGTATATTATTAGTCATTTTTGCCCCACCTTTTAAGGTATGGGCAATACGTTGTAATTGTAATAATAAACTACGGTTACTACGCTCATCAAACCATTGTTCAAGTGCTTCATTTGCACGAACTAAAAGCTCTTCTGCCTCTTCTACAAATGCTGCATATACAACATCTTCGACTACTGAGTCTTGAGCTATTAAAGGCTCAGCATCAGAAAGTATCGCTTTTTCATTTTCTAGATTAGTTTGACTGTCAGAGGTCAAACTCTCAGATGCTATCGTTGTTTTTTCTGATTCTAATTGTTCTGAAGTGGCGTCATCAAAATCATCCATGCTCACTGCTGCAATTGGTTGTTGTTTTTCAATTGCATTTAAAATTTCTAAAACATGAACTGCTGGATAATCAACGCCTTTTTCACGAATAAGTTGTATACGTTCAGCAATATCATCCTGAACCATACGAATAGTTTGCATCAAACTTTTATCAACAGGAATCTGCTGCTTAATAATTCGCTCATAAATCGATTCAAGGTGATGGGCAATCAAACCGATATGCTCCGCCTGAACCATATTTGCTCCCCCTTTAAGGGTATGCAAATAACGCATTAGATTATTTAATGATGTTAAATCTTGAGCATCTGTAAACCATGCAGCCAAATCTTGATCAATTCCAACCAATAATTCGTCCGCTTCCTCAAGGAAAATATCCAATACTTCTTCATCAAAATCATGAAAACTTTCAGCAGATTGCAGGTATTGTTGGTCTTTGGAAATTAAAGCAAAAATTTGGTTTGTATTTAACGCTAATGCCGAACCTGCAACAGACTCAATACTTTCTGTTGCAGGTTCTACAACGGCATCAACATTTGGTGCTGTGAGCAACTCCAAATCTTGCGTTACATAATCGTGTAGCTGTTCTAAAATATGCTGACTATTTTCATTTAGTACAACACGCTGACCAGAAGCCAAGGCATCAAATAAATGAATAAATTCTTGATGTGCTTGATTAAAAAGCTCAAAAACATAATCCGTATTTAGCAAATTTTGGTGTGCCAAAACTTGCTCATACGCCATTTTCAAAGCAAGGCTAATTTCATAAATACCATGTGCAGCACGATTATCGGTGTGTTCAATTAACACACTTGCTTCTTGCACTAGGCTTTCAAAATACTGAGGATATTCCACCTTCGCTCTTTGATCAAAATCGAACTCTGCATCAAGCAGGTGTTCAATATTCAACTCAACAAGTTGTGAAACAAGGTCTTGCTGATGATCATTGTGCTCAAAATATTCAGTTTGGAAGTCATAACGATCCCAAGCATCATTAAACTTTTGATAAATTAATTGTTGTTGCTCACCACTATTTTCACGACCTAAAGTATGTAAATAGTCGCGAACAAACTCAGTATAATGTGTCAATAAAGCATTTTCATTTGTACTGTGTTGAGTATCATCTTTTAATAAGACTTTAAACAACTGTTCAACTTTACTACTTGCATGAAATACATCATCAACATGTGCCATCGCGGAACTACCGCGCAAAGTATGCAATGCGCGGATTAAACGATTATAGTGGTCTGATGTGTGGTTTTCTATGCTTAAGAACGTGTCAACTGCTTCCAGATGTTCTTCAGACTCTTCAATAAAGATTGCAATAGTCTCGGCCAGAAATCGACGATCCTCAGCTTCGTCAACCGCCTCCTTGTGATTCTCAAGTGAAGTTGATGGTGTAGATACACTAACTTCTGGTTGTTTTGGCGCAGCTTGTGGTTGTTCTACAACAACAGAATCCTCAGCTAAACTTGGACTTGTAAGAGCCTCATCAGGCGATTCAACAGCTTCAGACTCAACCCCAGCAGAGTATTCTAAACCTGTAATAAATGACGCACTCTTCAATTGTTCAGACAGAAGCAACAGTTCTTCTAACGCAGGCTCCACGCTGATGTTTTGCTGAATTTGCTGTCCTAACAAAACAAGCGGTCTGAAATCTATACGATGCGGTTGAGGCTTTTTAAAATCATCATAAAGTTTAAACTTATAAACATTAAATACAGCATTTACATAATGCTGCACAGGTACAGACAGAACCACAGCTTTTGAAATGACACGATTTAAAGTGTCTTCAACAGTCCATGCCAGCTCTCCTGATGATTTTGCCCCGACCATACGTCCTGAACCTTTCAAAGTATGAAAGTTACGACGAATGACTGTCAAAAGCTCTGCATCTGAAGGGTTTTGTAACCATTGAATCAGCAAAGGCTGCAAGTTTTCAATGATTTCCTCTATCTCTTCCACGAAAATTTCTAAAATTTCTGGATCCTGATCCAAAAACTCATCTTCAGGAAGATTTATGTTTTCCACTAAATCTTTTAATATTTTTCTCATAGCTCAGGCTTCTATGTTAGTTCCTTTACAGGACTAAAACCTATCAACATCTTAATTTTAATAAAATTAAGTGATCCAAGTGTACTTAACACTCTGAAGAATATTTAAAATAAATATTCTTCCTTGAGTAGCTGATTTATTGCTCTGGTAATTTAAAGTCAGATACAGATTGACGTAAAGAGTCTGCAATATTTGCCAATTCAGAGACCGAACGTGCCGTATCAAATGTTGCCGTTGTGGTTTGAGATGTAATCTCTTGTACAACGTTCATCGTATTCGCAATATGACCTGCTGAAGCTGACTGTAATTTTGCTGAATCTGAAATGTTTTCAATTAATTTCGCTAAGCTTGTTGATACGCTTTGAATTTCGTCCAAAGCAACACCCGCATCTTTTGCTAAGTGAGCACCACGTACAACCTCAGAAGTCGTTTGCTCCATGGAAATAACGGCTTCATTTGTATCTGTTTGAATGGTTTTTACTAAAGTTTCAATCTGTTTCGTTGCTGATGCTGAACGTTCAGCAAGACGCTGTACCTCATCGGCTACAACTGCGAAACCTCGACCTGCCTCTCCTGCCATAGATGCTTGAATTGCCGCATTTAAAGCCAAAATGTTTGTTTGGTCTGCAATATCATTAATTAGAGAGACGATATTACCAATCTCTTGAGAAGACTCACCTAATCGTTTAATACGCTTAGATGTTTCTTGAATCTGCTCACGAATCGTGTCCATCCCTTCAATTGAACGATTTACAACTTCTGCACCATTTGAAGCAATTTGTACAGAACGTTGTGCTACATCCGCAGACTCTGTGGCATTCGCAGATACGTGTTCAATAGATTGAGCAATTTCATTAATCGCTGTAGATGCACCAGCAATCTCTTGAGCCTGATGCTCAGAAGCTTCAGCTAACTGGTTCGTAATGGTCTGAGTATTTTGGGTATAGTTTGCAACTTCTTGTGAGGTTTCATTAATTCGAGATACAAGATCACGTAGCTGGTCGATTGCGAAGTTAATCGAGTCGGCAATTGCACCTGTAAAGTCTTCAGATACTGTTGCATACGAACTCAAATCACCATCTGCCAAATCTGCAATCTCATCAAGTAAACGTAAAATTGCGTTTTGGTTACGGTCATATTCATCTTGTAAACGTGTTACACGAACTTTATCTGAAACACTACGCAAGTTCAGCAATTTAATCACTGAAAATAAGAACCCAGCCAAGGCTAAAACTAAAAGAATACCTGGAATAACTGTTTTCGCCCATGAACTGGTACTTAAATTATTGAGGTCTTTTAACAACTGATCTGATTGTGAAAAAATATTAGAAGATGCTTGACGAACTTTAACAATTTTTGATGAATTTTTTAAAATTGAGTTAGATGCAGATTTTAAAATATCATTATAGTCCGCTTGAATACTTTCTAATGATTCACGCATAGAAGGTTGTTCAATACGCAATACACCAAGTTCCGAATTTCCTTTTAACTGCGCTTCTAAATAAGCACCAAAAGTTTCTGTATCCGCGTTAAAGTCATCTGCTGATGCACGTGCATTTTCAGAACCACTTAATACTGAGGAAATAGAACGTAAAATACGTTCAGCAATGAATACTTGGTTTTTTGCAATAACAACCTGAGAAGCTGGCATATTTTCACGTGCCATTTGGTTCACCATGAGGTTATATTCCGCTTGGATCCCAGGAATCGCTTCTTCCATTGTGATATTTGTATCATATAAGTGGTTAATTACTTTCTGTTCAGAAGCAATTAAATTAATATCATCAGATACCTTAGCCCATAACTGACTAACCACTTGCATTTCTTTGTTTGATGGATGAATATCCTCAACAATTTCTAAGTTTTCATCAAATCTTTTTTGTGAAGCAACCAGTTCTTTGATTGCATCTTCTTTACCTGAAGCCGTTGCCTCGGTTGCCTGACGTGATATTTTTTGTGATAAGAGCTTTAACTCACCAACACTACGCGTTAAATCATTGTTTCGTGGAACATTATATAACAATGCAAGCAAACAAATAAGCGCCAATACAATTGTTAAAAAAGCAATAATAATATACGGCTTGGATTTTTCACTCTCACCGAATAGCTTTGAAAAGTGATCAAGTCTAGATTGTAGTTTTGACACTACAACTGGACTACCTTTCTGCGTATTCTCAGATGTATTTTTCTTTTTTAGCTTAAAGCCCATTCAGCTTCTCCCCGAAACGCGTAACTGTCATTGAGCGTAGAAACTCATTTATTTAAATTTTTCCGATGCATTCATGTACTTAGGATCATTCAACAATTGACTAAACAAGAATATATTCCATGCACGATTGTGCTGTTGAAAATATCCCTGACAATATGTTTTTAGATTTTTTTCTAAATTGTTATTCTCTGAAAAAAAACCTTTTTTATTAAAATGTTGAATACCTAAAACTTGATCTACAACCAGCCCGACATAATGATCATTATGGCTTATGCATAAAACTTTTTGTGTTGGTGAGAACTGACTTCGTTGTCCAGAAATAAAAAATGTTAGATCTGAAACAGACAGTAAACGCCCTCGAATATTAGCTAACCCTTTCACCCAATTTTGTACGTTAGGAACAGGTGTACATTTAGGTGGATAAATAACTTCGGTGACTTCACCTAATGGAGCAACAAAATATTGCCCCATAATTTCAAATGCAATGCCTGACCATCTATTTACTTCATTTTCTTTGTCTGCATAGTTTTGATTACCACGCTTTGACAGCCGAAGTAGTTCGATAAATCCATTTGCTGCCATAATTATCCCACATTGAGATATTGTTTAATCACATTGATTAAGACATTCTCGTCAATTGGTTTGGTTAAATAATCACAAGCACCTTGGCGTTTTCCCCAAACACGATCGGTGTCCTGATCTTTGGTACTTACAATTACAATGGGAATATGTTTGGTTGTTGCACCACGTGCAATTTGTCGTGTTGCCTGAAAACCATTAACGCCAGGCATAACTACATCCATTAAAACTAAGTCTGGCTGTTCAGCTTGTGCTAGTGTGACACCATCTGCACCATTATTTGCTTCTAAAACTTCATAGCCATGTTTACTTAAAATTTCCTTAAAGCGATACATCTCTGTAGGAGAATCATCAACAATTAAAATTCGTGCCATTTTTTACTCCCATTCAGAATTTCGTTTTTAAACATGCTTCCGAATAGCATTTAATAATTCATCTTTACTAAATGGTTTTGTTAGATATTCGTCAGAACCAACCACCTTCCCTTTTGCTTGATCAAACAAACCATCTTTACTTGACAACATAATTACAGGGATATTTTGATAATTTTGAGAGTTTTTAATCAGTGCACACGTTTGATAACCGTCTAAACGTGGCATCATAATATCAACAAATACAATATCTGGATTTGCTTCAGCAATTTTTGATAACGCCTCAAAGCCATCAACAGCAGTAATCACCTCACAACCTTCACGTTGCAAAAGCGTTTCAGCCGTTCGACGAATTGTTTTAGAATCATCAATGACCATGACTTTTAAATTTTGGAATTTCTCTTCCATTTAATGCCCTTCCCCATAAATTCAGAGATATGAAGTTCTGAATACATTTATTTTTTGAAATTTATCAGCCTTATTTAACATACATTTGCTCTCTTTATCAATGAAGATTTAAAGAAACTTAGGAATATGCCGAAAAACAGTGATAAAAGCTGAGTAAATGCTAATTTACAGTTGATTAGAGAACTTATATATTCTTAGAATGCATCATTAGATTTATATACGATTCAATTAAGTTATTAAAAAAATTATTGAGTGATGTTGTCGCTTTATTTGGGGAAAAAAGGGATGCAACAACTAATTTCTAAATATATGCTCTATAAAAAATCTTTCAAAAAAAGCTTTTTAGCATTATTTTTTGGGGTTTTAAATATCATATTACTGTCGCATAGTTTTGCGGCTGAGACACAGCCTAAAGCAGTATGGTACCGTTATTATGATCAAGGTGTTGCAAATATCAGTAGCTCGATTACACCTGCTCATATTCGTCATGGCTATGAAGCACTTGATATTAATATGCAAGTGATTCGACGGGCTCATCCCTATAATGCTGAAAAAGACCTACAACAAGCAGGTGCTCGCGCCCAGCAAGCACAACGCTATGAACAAAATGCACGACTAAAACGAGCTTATAGTAATAGCACTGTTGCGACCAATAAGAAAAATGAACATCTTGCAAGTATCAAAAAACAAATTTCAACGCAACAAGCACGACTGAAGCTTTTACAAAATGACCGAATTATATTAAAACGACAAGAAATTGAACATTTCCGTAAAGGGACAACTGTGCCCATCGAGCTTAAGCAATCGATCCAATATAATAGTGAAAATATCAACCAAACCAAGAACAATATTACAAACTTACAAAATAGTTATCGTAAAACCCAAACTTTTTATGATGATATTATTCATCGTTTACAATCCCTAGAATAATTTTAAATACAATCAGACTCAGCACAATTCTAAATCTTGTTTTGTGCATTTATTTAATTTCATACCCCCACATCTACACCATATTTTCTCAAATTAAAGATCTTCAATAATAATTTTCCTCAAAAGCACATTATCAAATGTTGCCTTGTTTTTTTTATCGTATAATCTCCTCTTTAATGCTTAAATTTTTAGGACAGTTTCCATGCGCGCGAGTCGCTTTTTATTTGCAACGTTAAGAGAAACCCCAAACGATGCTGAGGTAATTTCTCATCAGCTCATGTTACGTGCTGGGATGATTCGTAAATTGGCTTCAGGGTTATACACTTGGTTGCCAATGGGTGTACGTGTGTTAAATAAAGTTGAAGCCATTATTCGTGAAGAAATGAATCGTGCTGGCTCATTGGAAACACTCATGCCCGTAACACAGCCTGCATCTCTTTGGGAAGAGTCAGGACGTTATGTGCAATATGGTCCTGAACTTTTACGTTTTAAAGATCGTCACACCAATGATTTTGTGCTTGGTCCAACACATGAAGAAGTCATTACTGATTTAGCACGTAATGAGCTAAAGAGTTATAAACAGCTTCCAATGAATTTTTATCAAATTCAAACAAAATTCCGTGATGAAATTCGCCCTCGTTTTGGTGTAATGCGCTCTCGTGAGTTTATTATGAAAGATGCTTATTCTTTCCATGTAAACCAAGCATCACTACAAGAAACCTATGATGTTATGTATGACACTTATTGTCGTATTTTCACACGTTTAGGTTTAGATTTCCGCCCTGTTCAAGCAGATACAGGTTCTATTGGCGGTTCAGGTTCTCATGAGTTCCATGTACTTGCTTCTAGTGGTGAAGATGATATCGCATTTTCAACTGCCTCAGACTATGCTGCAAACGTAGAAATGGCTGAAGCTGTTTTAGTGGGTGAACGCGCTGCTCCAACACAAGAATTAAGCATTGTTGAAACTCCAAATCAAAAAACAATTGCTGATGTTTCTGCATTTTTAAATACTGATCCAGCTCATTCTGTAAAAGCATTATTGGTTCAAGGTATTGCAGATGAACAAGGTAAAACACCTGTTATTGCTTTATTCTTACGTGGCGATCATGAACTTAATGAAATTAAAGCAGAAAAACATCCACTTATTGCATCTCCTCTAACATTTGCAACAGAAGCACAGCTTGCAGAATATGGCTTAACTGCTGGTTTCTGTGGTCCACAGGGCTTAGTTGAAAAAGGTTTAACGGTTATTGTTGACCGTGCTGCTTCTGTATTATCTGACTTTGTTGCAGGTGCAAATGCAATAGACCAACATGCAACTGGTTTAAACTGGGAGCGTGATGCACAATTTACTGAAGTTTATGATCTACGCAATGTTGTAGAGGGTGATCCATCTCCAGATGGTCAGGGTACTTTACAAATTAAACGTGGTATCGAAGTTGGGCATATTTTCCAACTTGGGCAAAAATACTCTGAAGCACTAGGTTGTAAGGTTCTAGGCGAAGATGGCAAACCTTTGGTTGTCACAATGGGTTGTTATGGTATTGGTGTAACTCGTGTTGTTGCCTCTTCTATTGAACAAAACTTTGATGAAAAAGGTATTATTTGGCCAACCGCAATTGCACCTTTTGAAATTGCCATTGTTCCAATGAATGCACACAAATCTCCTCGCACCCTAGAAGCGGCAGAAGCACTTTATACAGAGTTACAAGCTGCGGGTTACGATGTGCTACTTGATGACCGTAATGAGCGTCCTGGTGTGAAATTCTCTGACTTAGAGTTGACAGGTATTCCACATCGCATTGTAATTGGTGAAAAAGGTTTAGATGCTGGTACTTTTGAATATAAAGGTCGCCTTGATAGCGAATCTGTAAATATTTCTAAAGAAGAATTATTGGCAAAAATCGCTAAATAATCTTTAAATGGAAATAAAAAATCCCGCTGAGTGCGGGATTTTTTATACCAATTTTTAGCAGAATTTGAGAGTGCCGTAGCAGTTCTTAGCAGGTATTTGTCCTAAATCAATACCTTGAATATCAACTCTCCCTCCAAATAATCCAACACCCGCACTTAAAAGAGAAAGCTCAATTCTCTGCGTAATTACTGGGTCCTTGATCGTCACATCAGGAAGAGATAACCACCAACCTCTTTGTGCTGCTACACTACGAAATGTTCCAGGAGATGCAACTGAAGGCCATTTAACACTTTGCTTTTGTAAACTTAGATAAAAGTCTTTTGTTCCACCCGTCCCATTAGAATTTTGTAATATAATCTCATGAATTGCTTTTACACTTTGGTTCACCAAATGCACATTGTCTAATTTTAAAGTAATCCCTAAGCTTGCATTAGCAACCAATGGACCAATATCATTTACCACAGATGTCCTATTTAAGACCAAAGGAACAGTTGTATTATCTATCTTAGCATTTGTAGAAATAGGAAATAGACAAGTCAAAACACATATCTTAATATTTTGGATATATGCTCCGACTAAATTTAAATTCAAATCCCCTGATATCGAATTAATACCAGTATCATCATTAGGAGTTGAGGTATTATTATTTGTTCCTAATGAAAGTTTACCTAATGCTTCTAATGATCCAAAGCGAAATCCTACTATTTCTCGAGTTGCACTATTATCTGCATTTTTTACAGCAAACTCGATAAAAGGATTGGTAAGCTTAGCGTCACTTGCTGCATATTCACCATTGACTGGGTTGACCCCTGTTAATGCTAAATTATCAATATCAATATCACAGTTCCCTGCACCATTTACACCACCACATCCTAATTGCAACTTCTTAATATTAGCATTTAGTTCAATCTCAGCCTCCATTCCTAAACGATAAAAATTAAGTCCTTGGCTTGTATCATTCGTTCTAGTTAGGTTCATCAAAGCCTGTCCTTGTACTGCTGACAATTCTTCATCATTCAAAGACACCATGTGATTTTCTTTTCCAATGGTCGTACTTATACTTGGTAGAGCTTCTAGATGAGCATTGTCAACATCATTTACATTTGCATAAGCAAATGATGTAAATGCTGAAAAAAGTAATATGGGTAAACCTTTCATGTGATCACCTATCCCTATATATTTTTTTATTTTTGTCTAAACACATAGACAGTTGATTATTTTTAATACAAAAATCATATCATTTATTAAAAAAACTAAACAGAAAATATTATTATTTCAGATGAATTACAAAAAAAGCGCCAAAAATGGCGCTTAAAGGTTAACAACAGAACAATCAGCAGAATGTTAGTGAACCATAACAGTTACGATAAGGAGCTTGTAACATCACGGCATTACCATTTCTAGCATCACTACTATTCACAATATTTTGTACAAAAGTAGTTGTTCTATCTGAGATATTTAATTTAAAACCTTCAGGAATATACATTGCCCACCCTGTACTTACAGGTGCAACATAGCCAGGATATTGAATACTTTGCTTCTGTAAAGATAAACCAAATACATTAGATTTAACATCCAATTGATGCACATTGCTTAAATTATATGGAAGTCGATAGCTATTATTATTTAAACTTGCAACAGTGGTTCCCAAACCCTCTGCGAGTTGACTACTAATTTTATTACCAGCACTAGTTTTAATCAGTCCCAATACGATGTTCAATAAAGTTGAACCAAAAACATTTGTTGTTCTTTCTATTTGCATTGAGTCCGTAATGGACTTAACAACTCCCCCTGTTCCCATACCTAAGTTCGCATTTAATACAAATGCTTGTGATTGGCGATTACCTGAAACAACAACAGGAAGATTTGTTCTTTTTACACCAGAAAACTTAATTGTAAGCTGTCGAAATTCAGCACAAGCCACTATAAGAATACATTCTGTGGCATTATCTAAACCTAAATAACGATAATCTGCCATACCCTGATATGCACTTTGCCCACTAGCATTAGCACATAAAGTTGGTGCTTTACAAGTTACAGCAACATCCTCTAAATTATTTGGTAAATTTCCTGCTAAGTTACCTTGCCCTTGCATTTCCAGATCTGCAAAACCTGTTAAATAACCACTAAAACTTGTCAATGCACCAAAGCTCATTGGACCTTCAACTTCTGCGGCACCAATACGAACCCCAACTACTTCACGTGTAGAAGCTGAATCAGCATTTTTGATCGCAAATTGGTAAAAAGGATTGGTTAAATTAAAATCCTTCATTTGACCTTGAGCTTTATCACCTGCTTGAACTTCTTGTACTGCCCCATCTGGTTGACGTGAGTCACTTTTTGGTATGGTAATACATGTTCCAGAAGCGTTCGCAATACATCCAAATGAAACATTTTGAATATCAATGTCACATCCAGCCTTACTACCACTATTCACCCCTCCACAGCCAAGTTGTAGGTTTTTAATATTCGCATTCAAGCCAATATTTGCCTCCATACTTAAAGTATAAAAGGATAATCCTCCCTGATCCTGTCGATTTAAAGAATATAACGCCTGCCCTTGTGTTTCAGACAACTCATCATCAGTCATTGCAACAAGTGAACTCATCTGTGCAAAATTATGATCCTGTAATTTTACTTCTGCGACAACTTGATTCTCTGTATCTGCGTAAATACAGGAGCTTATGAGCCATAATACAAAAAAATATAAATACTTCATCCCCATCCCCATTTTTGTATTAATTTAATTAATTTATTTCATAATCACGAGATATAGTACATATTTTAACACATTTAAGACACATTAAAAAAATAATAATAAATATAAAATTCAAAAACTTAAATTAAAGTAAATCAAAAAACAATCAATCAATATTTAATAAAACTTAACAATAAAAAAGCACCATTTCGGCGCTTTAAATATTTTTGAATAAAAATCAGCGTGGTGTAATACCAAATGTGCTACGAATGTTGCCGCCTGTCATCACCATCTGTCCTAATGTTTGTGGTGCAGGCAATACTGCTGGGGCAGTTGGCGTACCTGACACTTTTGGATATAAATTTACATCCGCTTTTAGGACATAAGTAGGACTATTACCCCCATTTACTCTTAAGTTATTTGTAAAAGATGTTGTTGTTGCATTCATTCCAATTTTACTGTCTAAATTTAATTGTCCAGATAAGTTATCTATACCTAACTGTGATGGAGAGTCATTTTCAGTACTACCCGATTTATCACTAATTCTTAGGTAGTTACGAGGAACTGAACCAGAACTCCCACCATACAATACTATATTACCATTGATTCCTAAACCGTCTCCCGAACTTGGAGTTACTGTTAATGTTGCACTACCATCAATACGTGCAGAAATTCCAAACAATACATCAGCAGTTTGAGTAAAATTATTACTTGGCACAAAACAATTACTTGCTATTGTTGTCGCTGCTTTACACCCATCTGTTACAATCAAAGAGCCAGGTAACTGACCAATAGCAAGCTCTGTATCAAGCGCAGCCACTATTTTAGGTAAACTTAGGCTAAGACCATTATTTTCAAAACTTAAAGTACCTGTTAAATCAGCCAATAAGTTAATATTTCTTAGACCTGCATAATAGTTTACGGTCTCATTGGCATTAAATGGATTTTTTGCTCCATCAATCAACATGATGGAAGTCGTATATGTACCTGTTGAATTACGACCTTCGGTACTCATTGAAAGACCAAAACCAAGACTTTGCTTGGTATTCGCTGTATCTTTAATACCATAGAGTCCAAGATTGGCATTTAAATTATAGATAGGTAAACCTAAACCCCAAGAATTATCAGTATTGGTTACAGGTGCAGTTACACTATTATCCGCAACAAAACGCCCTTGTCTTGCAACTGCCTGAAAACTCATTCCTCTTACTGTTGCAATCAAGGCATTCGGGTTGGTAAGACCCGTTGTATTATAATGCAAAGCTGTTTTTAAAGTTGTTGGTGTAAAACTACCGCTATAGATTCTATTTAATAATGCACTTATGGGCATATTCACAGTATTTGTTTGCGCTGCATTTATATAAACATGACCAAAATCAATAAAAGCCAAATCATTATTTAATGCTGTTGAGCCAATCCCTGTATCTTTACGTATTTGTAAAGGTGTTAAGTTTCCATAGCGTAATACATAAGCATTTTTTCCAGATAAACCCAAATCAAAATAAGTTTTTTGATCCGCTGCATTTGCTGTATCTTTCGCAAAGTCAGCTTTCATTTGCATATGCAAACCACCGCTACCAGCCAAATTACCAGTACCTGTTGCAGCAGTACCAATATTTGTTGTCGAAGCACCTAAAGCTGGGGTATCACCATTGACTTTAATATACGCATTTTTAAGCGTACCAGAAGCCCCAATTCGACCAAAACTTAAAATATCTGTATCCTTACCAGTCGCTTGATACGCCTTATAATCTGAACCCACATTGGTTTTATAACGTAAGTCTACATTTAGACCAGGTTGTTTTTTCCCACTAAAATCTGGATCATCAACATCACCAAGGACTACAGTGTTCGCACTAGAGGTTTCTCCTTTTTTATTGGTTGATAATACTAAACCATCTGCTGGATCTAAATATAAATAACCATTACCTGCAAAGTTAAAGTTAAAGTCCTTTAAAATAAGTTGGTTAAATGACGAACCTGTATCTAGGGTGTAAAAAAGGTTAGCATTTTTAAGACCGAAGCCTAAACTTGCTAAACTTCCACCATTAAATAGACCACTTTGAGTTTCAAGTGAAAATGTTAAGTCTTTACGGTTTTGAAAAGTTAACCCACCCAAAGATTGACTATTTGCACCACTACAGTTGGCAGTAATGCCTGCACCATTAGGACAAACAGCTAAACTCTTGATATTCATGGTTGCTGGACCAAATACCGCATTTAAACGCAATCCATTGGATGCAGCAGCACTAGCACCTGGTTTTCCGCCAACGTCTGCTGTAAATGCTGCCTTAAGTCCATCAGACTTATAAGGTGTGGTTTCAATATTACTCATATTGACGTTAAGGACACTATTTGCGCCTGCTGAAGTTTGAGTGCTATCTTTCCAATTGACCTGACCAATTTGCACTTTGGTTGCATCTATTTGCAGACTGATCCCATCTTGACCTGAGATCTGACTTAAAGAGCTATCTTCTAGTTCCTGTAAAGCAAAACCATGCTGAGCATATAAAATACTCAAAGTTAATAGATTTAACTGTATTATTTTTTTTCTCATCACTTATTCCTACCTGTGATTATTGTCCATCTTAAAACTATAAGACAGTTTTTAACAACGTGATGCACCCGATGTATTACCACTACATCCAAAAACTTTTAATGTTCCTGCAAGCGCAAGATTTCCATGCATATTTAATCCCGTAAAGCCCGTTTCCTGACCACGGTCATAAACCGATGCTATCGTATCTGGATATCTACTATTATTTAAATACCCTTTTGTTGCTGGGTTTGTGCCACCATCCGCATCTTTTTCGATTTGTAACGCAGCATAACCAAAGTTACGAATTTTGAGCGGTTGAAAATAAGTCTCAGCACCTGCACTATCTTTACCAATACCAAATGTAAGCTGCAAAGCAGTTCGATTGACTGGTGCAGAAGGTGCACCAACACTCACAGGAACACCATCTAGTTGAAATTTATCCAACTGTAATGTGCCTTGTAATTGTTTAAATACCAACCAGTACATATTACCAGCAGCATCTTTACGGTTATTGGGTGAAATTGCTAAACGACAATAAAGATTATTGCTACATTCATATTCTCGAGATAGCGTTCCATCTGAAGTAGCTTTGTGGTTTAAAGATAATGTCCAGCTTAAATCAGCCCCACCTTGTCCATTGACCTCACCTAACTGCTCATTATCCAAACCCACCAAACCTGCTTGAACCGATGTTGCTAAAAGCAATAAAGAACCTAATATTAATTTCATATAAAGCTCCTATAAACCTGTCGTCGTGATTTTAAAGTGCTGAATCAATAAACCATCTATTGCAGCCGAACCTAAGTTAACATCGCCACTTGGTCCTCGCATTAAAACCCCTGTTGCACTCGTTGATTTATCTGTGATACTAAGATTTTTATTTGCAGCATCAAAACCGACTTTACCAATCGAGATACTACTATGCGTTGCATTAGTACCTTGATATGAAGTACCTGCTATTGTTCTAACATCACCACAAGAACGAACATTACAAGTGGAACCTTTATAACTGGTATCACTTCCTGAATAGTCTGTATAAATATTTTTATAGACACTCGCTTGATTTGGAATACGGGTCACTTCGAGTGTTAAGTTCTTACCGTCTGGAGTATCAATGATAAGAGGTTGATAAATATTGCCTAAAACTAAGTTAATATTTGGGCTATACATATAAAGCCCTTCTGTATCTTCGAAACCTGGAGCTAATCCACCATCAATCGCAGGTGTTGTTAAATCCTTGGTTGTTCCTGTTTTTTCACGCGTACTAATACGTAAAACTTTATCTGCCGAAGTTCCGCCCCCATCTGAATTAAGATGCGTATTTAGCCTTAATAACAATCCAAGACCTAATGTATTGTTATAACTTGCAGACAATCCACCTGTACCTGTGGTTGCACCATCTAAGGTTTGGAAGATACGCATTTGTGAGCCTTCTAATAACAAACCGTTTGCAATCATTTGAAAACGCAGTTTTTCTTTTAAAGGATTGGCAGCATTTGTATTCGGATTGGTTACTGGAGATGGTGCACCTGTTGCAGGATTTATAGGATTACTTGCAAGTGTCTGATCTCGAGCAAACACATCTCCCCATAAACCTAATTTTATAGTTTTATCATTTGTAGGCTGAAGACCAACTTGTGCTAAAGGAGCCTCTAATTGCAAATAACTTAAAGGTTTAGAAACACCTGCAAAGTTTGGAATAGATTGAGTCTCAACACTCATCACCCAAGGGTTACTTTCAGTACCAGAATCTACACCTACATTACTAAAACGAGTGGTTACATTATTATCATTTCTAGAAAGTGCCAAACCATATAAGAAAATATCTGCTTTTTTTGCACCAGCATTTGCAGCTACTGTGGTTAATGGTCCTACAGGGATTATACGAATTAGCCCTGTGTCTTTATCACGATTTGCCCAATCTGCTTTGGCATCGACTAAACCGTCATTTGCTGCTTGGAAAACCATTTTCACATTTTGAGGTAAAAATGCAATTCCTTCACCTGTAGACTCGCTTAAGCTCTCATCTGTCAATGCTTCCAATGCAAAGCATGACTGTGTCAAACCAAGTCCTAACAGTGAAGCCAGCACCGTCTTTTTCAACTTTACCGTATAACTAAACTGAGTCATCTTGACCTTCCTAATTTATACGATGCTCCGCACCATATTTTATTTTTCTAAACACTCTTTTTTGAACAAATGACCACTAATTTTGTTCAACTACGGCAATAATCCAATTTTGCCAACCTTTTCTCATTTTCTATTATGCTTAAAATTTTAGCAAATGCAAAAAAAATAAGCCCGTAGACTTATTTTTCCGATGAATGTGGAGCATTCTGTTTTTTAACTCAATTATTTCAATTGGTTAGTTTAAAACTCAGCTAAAAATATTTGTAATGTTCTGTATCTTTAACAGAACTTTAAAGTTCCATAACAGTTAGGTGTGAAGTCCTGATTTTTTAAGGATAGATTTGTCATATCCATATTAACAGGATTAGCGTTATTGGGTAAATTTGCAGTTCCTAATGGAATATTACCTAATAAACAACTTGCTGCTAGTGTGCCACATTGTACATAGTTTGCCCCTAGATATTTATTCACCTCAGCTAAAGCATCTTTAATAGTCGGCATAGCAATATCTACATTTTTATTTGGAGTAATATCCCCAATATCAATTGGGTTTGAAAACTCAAGCCACCAACCTTTTTGAGCAACTGACTTTGCACCTGTCCACTGAATATCTTTAGACTGTAAAGATAATGATGCAGAAGTTCCATTTAAACTTGCTTTATGAAATAGACCTAAATTTTCATCAATAATCGCATTTACCTTTAGATTATTAAGCACACCTGAGGTCTTACCTGAGATTTTTATCCCCAGTAAATCAGTATCTGCTGCTAAATTACCTGATAAAAGAATATTATTCACTGTTGTACTGGCATTTAGCGTCGCTGAATTAATTCTTTTCCCTGTAATGACTTGCTGAGGTAAATCTAAAGTCGCAACAGACTGAGGGGTTAAAGTAATATCATAACTTGTGGTCACATAATTAGGTCTGAGCAAGCCACATCCGCCAATAATAAGCAGCGTATCACAAGCCTTACCTTTCAAAGCAACATCTGTTGGATTCATTGTGCCATTTTGGCTGATTGTAATAGGATTAATGGTTGCTGAACCTTTTTGTGGGGCAATTTCCATATAACCACTTAGGCTATTGATACCATTTGGTATCCCATTGTTGTTATTATCTTTTAAGTTTTCCTTACCAAAAGAAATTAAGCCTAATGCCTTTTCGGCACTTAATCGAACTCCAACTAGTTCTCGCTGTGAGGCTTTATCTGGATTTTTGATCGCAAACTCCATAAATGGATTTGATAAAACTGCACTAGAACCCGCTCTTGCTGCACGATCACTTTCACTGTTTGTATTGGATGTTGCGGCATTACCTAAGCCACTTAAACTGATATTATCAATATCAATATCACACAGCCCACCCTTACCTGCTATTGCACTATTATTTCCACCACAGCCAAGTTGTAGTTTATTAATATTTAAGTTTAGTTCTAAGTTGGCTTCCATACTGAGTTTATAAAAACCTATTGTGGTATCACCTTTGCGACCTGTCTCTAAATTCCTTACATCTGTTGGTGAAACATAACTCAAACTCATCAAAGCCTGACCTGTCGTTGCTGATAACTGCTCATCAGTCAACGGTTGTAATGGTGCTGCATGAGAAACTCCATTCCCTAGACCACTTAATGCGCACAACATTGCTAAATATTTTAATTGAAATTTCACGCCTCTATCCTTAGTCGGTTTAAATTTTATTTCTACACTAAAAATACTGATACAAAAAACAGGAAAATTACCCCAATAAAATAGGGGAAATATTTACATTTTCAGCGACAAGATAATCAAAAAAATTGAAATTTGATAACATTTTCAGATAAAAAACATTATCTTAAATAAACCTAAACAAAGGATTAAAACAATATTAACAATAATAAAAAAAATATAACATTTAAAGTTAAAATAAAGAGAAATATCTCACATTATTTTTAGCAATAAAAAAAGCAAGTGATTAACACTTGCTTTTAAGCTCTAAATCAAATTTAAAGGAGTTTATGCCTTAGGCAAAGTCACCCCTGTTTGACCTTGATATTTACCACCACGATCTTTATAAGATGTTTCACACACTTCATCAGATTCAAAGAATAACATTTGCGCAACACCTTCACCCGCATAAATGCGTGCAGGCAAGTTTGTCGTATTTGAAAACTCTAAAGTCACATGACCTTCCCATTCAGGTTCTAATGGTGTGACATTCACAATAATGCCGCAACGTGCATAGGTCGATTTTCCTAAGCAAACCGTCAAAACATTACGTGGAATACGGAAATATTCTACTGTACGCGCTAAAGCAAAGGAGTTAGGTGGAATAATACAAACATCAGACTCAATATCGATAAAGCTTTTATCATCGAAATTTTTTGGGTCTACAATTGCAGAATGCACATTGGTAAATACTTTAAATTCACGTGCGCAACGAACATCATAACCGTAGCTTGATACACCATATGAAATCAACTTTTCCCCATTTTCGTCATAACGAACTTGGTTCTCAGCATACGGTTCGATCATACCGTGTTTTTCGCTCATTTCACGAATCCAACGATCAGACTTAATTGCCATGTATTTTCCCAAAAATGCTTAACTCAAAACTGTGTCTACTTTAACTGAAAATAGCTTTGATTGAAATGTCACTGGGTTTAAAACTCGTTTTTACTTTTGCTTAATAAACTAAAAGCTCAGTAATGCAGAATAACAAATAGGAACAGAAAAACCGACCAAAATTAAAGAAGCTGTACGTTGCATATTAAACGGATTTAACCAAGAGATTTTATTTGATGTCAGCTTTTTACCCAAAAATATCCAAAAAAATGCAATAGGAATAATCAAAATTAAAAAAGTGAGCATATGTGTTACATAAGCAGACGTATTATGCCAAACATGAGTTGGAAAAATTACTGAAGCAAAAAGTAAAGCTTTCGGATTGAGTAAAGTTGCACAAAATAACGATCTTGGACGTATCGTAGCTTGATTATAGTCAGGATTTGGCTGTGCTTTATGCCACAACTGAAATGCCAAATAAATAATAAAAGCAGCGCTAAATAGTTTTAATATCACAGGAATCATTGGAAATTGTTTAGACAAACCACCAATCAAAGTTCCCCAAACAGTAATTGCGATAAAATAACCAAGTGCTTCGGCAGGAATGAGTCCTAGAGATTTACGGATACCCACTTGTATGCCTGAAGAAGCCAATAAAGTATTGGTTGGACCAGGAGTCAATAAAATTGTGGTCACAAGACCAATAAAGAACCATGAAATCATTAAATGACCTCATCAAATGATTGAGCGCAGATTAAATCAGTTGCTCAGACTTATCAAAAAAATAATTGTAAGTAGAGATATAAAATCTATATAAATAATGAAAATAACATTAAATATCAACAAAATAAAAACAATTTACAATTTATTACTTTTAAGTCATTTTATTGCAATAATTTAGATAAGCGTTTATTTTTGAATATTATTTATGCAAATACACTCAACATTGTGTGCTTTTAAGCCATTTTTCAGTTGAGCTTGGTATTGTCTCTTCATCTTTTTTTAACAAAATATCATTTTCCTGTTGTTTTTATAAACAATCATGCACAATAACCCCTTATGATTTACGTTCAATGATTATGGCAAAACATTTTTTCAAATCATGGCTTCCTTCTCCCGAAAAAGTCAATCATCTGAAAATTATGAAAATTTTTGGTCAAAACACACTAAATCCACAGCTTTGGTATGTGAATCGTCGCTCTATTTCCAACGCGATGTTTATTGGTACATTTTGGGGTATTTTACCAATCCCCTTACATAGCGCTTTGATTGTATTAACAGTCTTAATTTTTGAGGCGAATTTACCTATTGCCTTACTTTTGGCATGGATTATGAACCCATTCACGATTGTTCCTATTCTTATTTTTGCTTTTTGGATTGGTGCAAAAATTTATCAGGTGCAAATGATCAATCAAGATATGCTCTTAGGTGTATTTCATCAAATTATTCATTGGATTCAAAACTTTGGTCATGGTCATATTGATTTTAGTTTAGCTAAAATTTTAGCCACAGGTTTATTTTTTGAAGCTTTATTATTTGCGATTTTATTTTTTCTAGGCACACGTATTTATTGGCGTTGGAGTGTCGTGCGCAAATGGCAAAATCGGCATTTAAGTTAAACGGACTTTTAATTTAAGACCACTTCAATCAATTCAGAATATCCTGTTGATAAATCACCATTTAACCATTGCCAATTTTCAACCAATTTAATGACATCATTTTCTAGTAATTCAATTTTGGTTTTGCATTGTCCTGTACGTAATTCGCCAGTAACTGTTAAATGTTGATAACAAATTTCAAAGTGATCATCAGACAACATTTGCCCGATAATCGAGCCAATCTGTACCACACCACCCTCATATTTTGCAGTAATGACTTTGCCTTTTTGTGTGTAATAAAAACGTGTTGCACCATTTACATCACCATTTGCTGTATTGGCAAGGCTCATAAATACTTTATTATTGAGTAAATTTAAATTTTTCATCGTCTGACTCCCCAAGTCATCATTTTCCTACGCCATGCCAAAAAGCAAGGCGTAGGATGACAATATCAGAAAATTCTTTGTGGGTCTTTTTCAACTTTATTGAGCGATTGGGCAATTTTTTCTGCTATCGCAATATAGTGAGGCGCTGCATCATCTCCAGCCACTACAGATGGCTTACCTGCATCTACATTTTCACGAATTTGTACATTTAAAGGTAAACGCCCAAGCAGTGGAATGTCATATTGTTCAGCAAGTTGATCACCGCCACCTGTACCAAAAATTTGCTCTTCATGACCACAGTTCGAGCAAATATGTGTGGACATATTTTCGACTACACCCATCACTGGAATTTGTGCCTTATTAAATAACTCGATGCCTTTTACCGCATCCATTAACGCGACGTTTTGCGGTGTTGTTACAATCACTGCACCTGTCACAGGTATACGCTGTGCCATCGTCAATTGGATATCCCCTGTTCCTGGTGGCATATCAATCATAAGCACATCTAAGTCAGGCCATAATGTTTGGTTAAAGAGCTGCATTAAAGCGCCTGTTGCTTTTGGTCCACGCCAAGCGACAGGTGTATTTTCTTTACCAATCAAATGCCCAATAGACAGCACTGCCATGCCATAAGCTTCAAGCGGGACAAAATTTTCAGCTTCAATCATTGGGGTTTGCCCCGAATTTCCAAGCATAGTAGGAATACTTGGTCCATAGATGTCCGCATCGAGCACACCGACTTTTAGCCCTAATTTTTGTAAAGCCAAAGCTAAATTTACAGTTGTTGTAGATTTACCTACGCCACCTTTACCTGAAGAGACCAAGATGACATTTTGTATCCGTTGATGTTTAGGCACATCACGTTGTTGGGGTGCAGCTTTTTGAATAGGTGGATTATTTGGATCAGTTTCAGCTTGTGATTGTGGTGCTGAAGCATCGACTACAGGAGGTAACTTTTGGCTTTGATTCTGATTCTGAGTTTGTGTTTGTGGTTTAGAAGAACAGCTATGACCTTCTTTGCCATGTTGATCACTTGAGCAGCTATGACCGTGTTTATGATCATGTTGAATTTTTTGTTGGATCACATGCATATTCAACTCTTGAATACCACATTTTTCCAAAGCATCAGCCAAATCATCATGAATTTTTTGTAAATGTTCAGCTTCTTCAGGAAAAGTATTAATCGTGATTTGTAAAACTCGCCCTTGTACATTGACCTGTGTAATACGATCTTTTAAGGCATTTTTTGAGTTTGGTAAAATATAATTTTGAAGCACATTTTGGATTTCTTCCTCTTTCACCTCTTGTGCAGGAGAAAAAACCGATTTTAAAGAAGAAAGCCACGACATATATTTGCTCCAAAAAGTGAAAATGCACCTAAAACACCTATAGTCTATCTGTAAATGACGCTTAGGTTAAGTCAAGTTGTATCAAGCTTTTTGAATGTACTTATAAATCTTAGTCATTTAGTTGGTTTTAATCTCATTTTAATCAACAAAAATAAATAAAAATTAGATTCTTAGTCTTTAAAAATGCACTTCATCCATCTCAATAAAGTGCATTTTTTAAATCGCTTCAGCAAATTTCACGTTAAACTTGTTGATCTTTATCTTGCTCATCCACTTTTGCCGAATCATCTTTTTTGAATGAATTAATTTTTTCAGTTGCCGCTTTTTTTAATTCATCAAATTTCGTTGTTGCTTGTGCTTTAAGCTCATCAAACTTAACCGATGCTTCTTGCTTGAGCTCATTGGCTTTGAGTTTAGCCTCTTCGAACTTATGGGATGCTTCAGTTTTCAAATGCTCTATTTTTTCCTGTGCCTGCTGCTGTGCATCACTCCATTTGGCTTTAGCATCATCTAATTGTGAATGTGCAGCGTCTGACTGTTCTGCATGCTCTTCTTTAAAATCATGTTTTAATTCATTTAGTTTTTCCTCACCTGCAAGTTGTGCTGCCTTTGCTTCATGCTTGACATCATCAATCACTTTTTCCCCTGCAAGTTTTGCCTCATCTGCTTTCAACTTGAGATCATCTCCTAACTCAGATGCTTTTTCTTTTAAATCGTCCACTTTTTTTTCAATTGTCATGTCTTGATCCTCTGAAGTATGTGTATGGCGTAATTTTTAAGCTCAACTAAGCTTATCAATGATTTAGTTATACACCGATTTTTTTAATGGTGAATTATTACACAGCAATTTGCAATAAATACCATACGTAATGTTACGTATGGAACTTTTTGCCACTCTATTATTTATAATCTATTTTTAAATCATTGACGAATCATTTATTGCGCTGAACTTTTTCAGTTTTAAGATAAGATGCCAAATTGTATGTATACAATAATGATGGAAAATCTAATGACACCCGAAATGACTCGCAAAATGATCACCATTTGCAATGAAAAAATTGCCAAAAAAGGTGAAAATGTCGGACTGTCGTTTTATGCATTTTTTGCCAATAAAAATGATGACCCTGAAACACTCATGCAAGTTGCAACATGGTGGATCCAAACCCACAAATTAGATCATTTTGAAAAAGCCATAAAAATTAAACAGATGATTGAAAATGAATGCTAAATATTATGGTGTTGAAAATAACTCATCATACTTTTGCATATGGGTAAATACACCCTCTTGTCTTTTATGAGCATCAATTAGAGGGACTAAGCGTTGGAAATGTTCAGATTGTACATGTGCATCCAATGCAGCACGGTCAATCCATTCTTCAATAAAAACAAAATGCCCTTTATTTTTTAAATCATGATAAAGATCATAGGCGATACAACCTTGTTCCTGTTTGGTTTTTTCAATCAGTTCAGCATATAAAGGCAAGACTTCAGCTATTTTATCCACCTGAATAAAGTCTTCTGCAATGAGTTTCAACATGGATAACACCTTGAATATTTTTATTAATTTATACTTTAGCTGAAATAAGGCTGTGTTTATTTTAAAATTTTTATAAAGGTGGAAACTGTAATCGTTTATATTTTCGGAACAATGGCAAAGCAGGTTTAAACACCCATTTTTTATTTAATTTTTTCAAATAGATATAATTTCCACTCCAAATACCAATCAACAAGGGTACAGCAAAAATACTCAGACTGATGATTGCAAAAATCAGGCTTTCCATAATTTCAGCCATTCTGCCATCAAGAAATTGACACAGGAAAATCAAACCCAACCAAACGATGCCCAAACAACGTATAACAGTGAAAAAACGTTGTATTTCAAATATTTTATGCGGCGTTCTTAGAAACCTGAACATCAGCCAAAAACCAAAAAATGCCATGATCATTAAGAAAGGGGTGAGATAGAGCATGACCTCTATACCCCGTTGTGCACTACGTTCCGAAGCTGCTACAAACAAATCACCATGGTAAAGGTTTAAAAACAAACAAAATGTAAGAACCAGACTGAGCACAGACACGATACTGGCGCAAAGCGCCGAAAATAATAATGACCAAGATCTCATTTTTATGATCCTTTTTGAACTTGGTCTTATTGTGCCGAAATGAATTGTGATTTATATGAGAGAAATGTGAAATTTAGGTGAAGTTACTTAAGACCTGACTGTACTCATAAAACTCACCACACCAAATAACCAAATAAACAAGATAAAACAACGACCTTGATGAAAATGATTTAGATCTGTGCCATGTAAAATATTATGCCGTGTTGCTGTGACGGTGGAACTGCTATCCATTTTATAGGCTGCAAGTTCTGAGAAATACGGATTCAGTTCATGGGCAATTTTCGCCTTATGCCACAAACTCTTAATTTCATTGCCTTTTAAGCCCGGTACGATTTTATAGACATCGACAAATTTAGTATCTTGTTGTTTTAAATAACCATGTTGAAGCAATACAGCGGTGAGTAATCCTTCCAAAAGTGCATAAAGTAAAGGCACACATCCTGCATAAAACTGAGCTTCATACAGCTTAAAACTTTGCTGTAAAACTTCACGATACTGTACTTTCTGATCGCCTATTTCCAATTCATCGAAGGCTTTCAACATTTCAGATTGAAAAAATTCTCCGTTGATCACATCCAACAAATTAAAGGTTTTAACATCTTCAGCATCATGAATGAGTTTCCAAAAATGTATTAAATTCAATGCATCATTGGCAAATTTTGCCCCGATAGGCTGTTCAAGATCATCTGCCAAGACATTGAAGTACGATTCTTCTTCAGCAAGTTGATGCAAGGTTTTGATTAAAAATGAATGCTCATCTTCCGAAATATCTTCAAGGTAAATCTGTGCTTCTTTTAAGACATTTTTCTCAAGTTGTTGACTGCCTTTATTTTGTGGAATACGGGTGACTTCACGATCAAACTCATCGTCATAAGGATCAATATCAAAATCGTTATCATGCATCATCGGGCTGTCACTCTTGGCAATTACAGTTTGGGAAAGAAACAAAGCTATTCTAGCTGAATGAATCATTGAAAATGAGGAAATTGCATAAAATCTACATATGAAAATATTTCACAGATTCTGTCATGCATCTTGATCGCAATTAAGCTAAAATCATTGCCCTTGCATTAACTTTGAGAAAGAGAGTTATATCCGTGCGAAATATTTTAGTCACTAACGCCCTTCCATACGCAAATGGTCCTATTCATATGGGTCATTTACTCGGTTACATCCAAGCAGATATCTGGGTTCGTGCCATGCGTGCAATGGGTCATAATGTGACTTATGTCTGCGCGGATGATGCACACGGTACAGCAATCATGCTTCGTGCTGAAGCCAATGGCATCACACCTGAAGCGCAAATCGCCAATGTTCAAAAAGAGCATATTCGTGATTTTGACGGTTTTGGTGTACATTTCGATCACTATGATTCAACCAATAGTGACGAAAATAAAGCCCGTTCAGAAGAAATTTATATTAAGAACCGTGAAGCAGGCAATATTGCAATTCGTCCTGTCACTCAGTTGTTTGACCCTGAAAAAAGCATGTTCTTGTCTGACCGTTTCATTAAAGGCACATGCCCAAAATGTAAAGCGGAAGATCAGTATGGTGACTCATGTGAAGTTTGCGGTACAACCTATAATGCAACAGAATTATTAAATCCACGCTCTACTTTGAGCGGTGCAACCCCTGTAGAAAAATCATCAGATCACTACTTCTTTAAACTGCCAAACTTTGCAGAATATTTGCAGAAATGGACACGTGATGAAGGTCGTTTACCTGTTTCTATCGCAAATAAGTTAGACGAATGGTTTGATAATGGCTTGAATGATTGGGATATTTCCCGTGATGCACCTTATTTCGGTTTTGAAATTCCTGATGCACCAAATAAATATTTCTACGTTTGGGTCGATGCGCCAATTGGCTATATGTCAAGTTTTGAAAACTATGTCAAAACCAAACGTCCTGACTTAAACTTTGACGATTATTGGAAAAAAGATTCTCAAAATGAAGTGTATCACTTCATTGGTAAAGACATCGTGTATTTCCATGCGCTGTTCTGGCCTGCAATGCTTGAAGGTGCTAACTACCGCACGCCTACAGGTTTATTTGTAAATGGTTTCTTGACTGTGAATGGTCAAAAGATGTCGAAATCTCGCGGTACATTCATTAAAGCTGAAACCTATTTACAGCATTTGAATCCTGAATACTTACGTTATTACTTTGCATCTAAGTTGTCGGATAAAGTTGAAGATTCTGACTTAAACCTTGATGATTTTGTACAAAAAGTAAATTCGGACTTAGTCGGTAAAGTGGTGAATATTGCGAGCCGTTGTGCAAAATTCATTAACACCAAGTTTGACAATAAATTGTCTGCGACTTGTGCAGAACCTGAACTCGTTCAAAGCTTTATTGATGCGGGTGATTCGATTGCCAAAGCCTATGAAGCGCGTGAGTTCTCTACTGCAATCCGTGAAATCATGGCGCTTGCAGATAAAGCCAACCAATATATTGATGAGAAAAAACCTTGGGCGCTTGCGAAAATTGAAGGCGAAGAACAACAAGTTCATGATGTGTGTTCTGTCGGTATTAACCTGTTCCGTCAATTGGCGGTATATCTTGCACCTGTACTGCCTACACTTGCAGCGCAAGTTCAAAACTTCTTAAAACTTGAGTCTTTTGATTTTGTATCGAGCAAAACGGCTTTGCTTGATCATGAGATTGCTTTGTTCCAACCTTTAATGCAACGTGTTGACCCGAAAGCGGTTGCTGCGATGGTTGATGCTTCTAAAGATTCTTTGGCTGCTGCGGCTGAACCTGCAAAAGTTGAGAAGAAGAAAGAAAAGAAAGTTGAGAAAAAGCCTGAGCCTAAAGTGGGTGAGGCAGAGATCATTGGCATTGAAGATTTTATGAAAATTGATCTTCGTGTAGCAGAGGTTTTAGACGCGAATATCGTTGAAGGTTCTGACAAACTTCTTCAATTGACGTTGAATGTTGGTGAAGCTGAACCACGTAATGTATTTAGTGGTATTCGTGAGTTTTACCAACCTGAAGACTTAAAAGGCAAATTGGTGGTGATGGTGGCAAACCTTGCACCGCGTAAAATGCGTTTTGGTATTTCAAATGGTATGGTTTTAGCTGCGGGTAACGGTGAAGGTGTTTGGGTGATTTCACCTGAAACTGGTGCAAAAGCGGGTGATAAAGTTTCTTAATTATTAGATTAAGATGGAAGAAAGCCTCTACTGATGTAGGGGCTTTTTTTGTGTTAAACTCCACAAAACTAATTTTTCAATAACAATGAAATTACTAAAAAAATTCTTTAAATACTCATCATTTATGACAATTGGTCCTTTTATTGGGACATTTTGTGTAGCGATGACATTTCATGTATCCATTTTTCAAAGAGATCCACAACATTTTTTACAAGGTTTAATTACACCTTCTATTGTATTTCCTATGATAGTCGCATTAATTTTCATTACACCTTTTGGTTACTTGTTTGGTTTTATTCCTGCAATGATTACTAATTTATTATTTGAACATTTTTTTAAAGGAAAAATGCTTAGTACAAGTTTTTTAAGGGTATTTGGATATGCTTGTTTATTATGTCTCATGTGGGCAACCTTTATTTTTATTCTAACCATGTTGATATGGAATGATATTAATATTTTTCTTTACGTTATATTCATAATGATAGTTTCATCAACATTAATATGTACTTTGATTGAATGGAGAAAACTAACCGATCTACCAAAAAATGATATTCTAAATAAAATGCTATAATAAATTTAATATATAAAATAGATTTTTTTCATCAATAAAAAATCCATATTCCAACCAATTCATGTTAAAAACAAACAACACAATAAACTGATATAAATAATGAAAAAATTAAAACTTGTACTTTCTACCATATTGCTTTGCGTTACACCATTAATCACGCACGCAGAAATTACAAAAACTCTACCCATCATAGAGCAACAAGCCCAAGTTGCAGGCTTCTATCAACATCAAGTCGGTAATACGCAAATCACCGCTTTACTTGATGGTACAAACTTTATGTCACCCACTTTGTTTAAAGATATTTCTCAAGACAAAGTCCATGAAATTTTAAAAAAATATCATGCTGATCAAGCTAAAGGTATACAAACATCAATTAATGCTTTTTTGGTTAATACAGGAGACTCTCTGATTTTAATTGATAGTGGAACAACTGATTGCTTTGGGGCACATTTAGGCTCTGTACTGAAAAATCTAAAAAGTGCAGGTTATCAACCTGAACAAGTGAATACTATTTTACTTACTCATTTGCATCCTGACCATTCTTGTGGTGTAAGTAAAGATGGTGTAGCAAATTATCCAAATGCTACTATTTATGTATCTGAGGATGAAGCGAATTATTGGTTAAACTCAAAACAGCTCCGTAAAATACCAAAGGATAAACAGGAGGGTTACGCAGGTACAGTTGAAAAAATTAAAGCAGCACTTGCACCATATCAAACCAAAAACCAATTTAAAACGTTTAAATTGGGTGACAAAATAAATGGTTTTGATGTGATTTCAACAGCAGGTCATACACCAGGACATTTTAGCTATAAACTCAAAACAACAGATGAAGATATTGTTTTTATTGGCGATATTGTACATTCACATACAGTACAATTTGACCGTCCTGAAATAGCGATTGATTATGATATTGATCCGCAAAAAGCAGTAGAAACTCGTCTAAAACAATTTCCAATCCTTGCTAGAAGCGGTGTAACTATTGCTGCACCACATTTACCCTTTCCAGGAATAGGACATATTTATTCAGCAAATGAGAAAAGCTATCAGTGGATTCCTGTACATTTTAAGGATTGATTGAAATTTGAAAAGCTCTTTTTTTAAAGAGCTTTTTACATATTTACATTAAAATCAAAGTTCTCTGTCACTTCATCCCAAAGATTAACTTCAAACCAAGCAAAGTCATGACCCCACCTGCTACACGGTCAAATACCTTCTTAAACTTCAAGTACACACGGCGTGGTTTTTCCGCAGACAACGCAACAGCCACCAGCGAATACCAACCTGCATCAATAAAAAAGCACAGCATCGGTAAAACTGCATAAAAATAACTTGGTATTTCTTTTGGTAAAAGTGCAGTAAAAACACTGGCAAAAATAATGGCAATTTTCGGATTACTCATTTGAGTAATAAATCCCAAACGATATGCCTGAGCATAACTCATCACCTGAGTTTCCCCATCAGCTTGTTCCATTGGGTCTTTAGCATGTTTAATAATTTTATAGGCGAGCCAAAGCAAATATAGACCACCACAGATTTTCAAAACTAAATATGCTGAAGGCACTGCCAACAAAACAGCCTGTAAGCCCATGACAGCCAGAAAGCCAAATAAGGCTGCACCTGTACCCGTTCCCAAAGCCGTAAACAAACCATGTTTACGTGAAATCGCAATTGAATTTTTCGCTACATAAATAAATGTAGGACCTGGACTGATTGCACCGAGCATGAGCGCCAAAGCAATCGAGCCTAAAATCAATAAAGATTCCACAATACATACCTAAACAAAGTTTGCAGGCATTCTAACTGATCAGATCAAAAAAGAAATCGAATACTTTAAACAAAGTTCAATATTTTACTCAACTGTATTTCCTGAATGATCTTGAGCTGTTAAGCGATAATCTCTTTCATGTACTGGCATACCACCAATGATCATGGTACGAACTTCAGTCGTTGTGGGCTTAGGGGCTTACTGTGGTCACATCCTACCAATGTACCCAATATGATGAGACTGAGACCTATGCAAAAAAATTTCATGGCATATCCTCTTCATTATTTTTATTCTTTTTAGCATAACAGCTTTGCCTAAAAAAACAGCATTATTTTGCGACGATTTATTTCATCTCAATATTAGGTATTCTCTAAAATAATTCACGTAAATAAACATTTAAACTTAATTCATAATAATCCGATAATTCGACTGACATGGGTTTTGAATGACCACACTTTGCATGTCCATTTCACCATCAAATTTTGCGATATAGCTAAAAGCATAACTGCCATCATCTTCAAAACCTTGATCCATTGGATAAGAGAATTGATTAAATTGAGGTACTTTTTGGTTGATCACTTGGCGAACCCGAAAGTCAGGTACGCTATAAAACACGAGTGAATCAGGCATATTTTTCACATTTGATTCATAAGTTACAATACATGTTTTATTTTGATTGATTGCTAAAAAACTACCAAAATTTTTCTGCTGATTTTGATCATTTACGACCATCAAATTATGATCTGTGCCTGTTGCACCTATCATAAAACCCATTAGGTTTGGCGTAAATTGGTACACAACTGCAGTTTTATTCCATTGTTTTAGCAGCGTTTGCTTTTTATTTTTTGCATCATAAAGCACAAAATCACATTCTGCATTATTACTGTTACAACGCTCTTGTTTGATTTTAATTTTTCCTGCTGAACCAAGAATTTTATCTTTTAAATCATCTTCATCATCATTCGCATAACTCAACATACTCAGCAATGCAGTTGTTGAAAACAGTAAAATTTTAAAATAAGAATTGAATGTCATGTTGCTCTACTTCGTTGTCTTCAAACATGGTGAACTACTCGATTTATAGTCTTTACCCCATGTACGATATCCTTGCGTATCAATATAATAGCGATTATTTCCATAAACACCTAAACCCATTTTAAAATTTCCCCCTTCCTTCTGCCAAAACTGACACATTTTTTTGACCAATCCCTCACGTGCTTTTTGATCTGTCTCTTTCGGTGCTAGTACATGAAAATCAACTGCATAATTATATAAATGTTTACTACGTGAAGCGCCTTTTACACATTGATTAAGTTCAGGATTACGATAAATTGCAGTGATGGTATAATGCTGATAAAAGTCATTTTGATTGAGTTTTTCAACCAGTTTTAAACTTCCAACTACATTTTCCCAATACTTTTTGGGAGGTATGGCAAAACGCTTGGAATAACACTGCTCAGGCATATAGTTTCGTGTCGTTGTCAGCTCCATCAAACTCGGTGGATGTTTTAAATACTGTGTCATAAATTGATAGTATTCATTTAATAATTTCGGATCTTGTTGAGATTTCCACTGTTCAAATTGCAGCTTCAGTGGATCTTTATTTTTATTTTCTGGTGTTTTTTTCTGTTCAGACTTTTCACATCCACTGAATAAAATCAGGGTACACAAGATCATCACAAAACTTGGTTTAATTTTTTTTAAAATATTTTGCATTAACCTTTATTCTTCATATTAAAAAACATTATTTTTTATCAGTCCTCTATCAAGATGAATGATAGCGTGATGGTTTCGTTATTTTAGCGAGATTTATACAAAGAATATGGCAGATTACAAAAAATCAACAACGCAGGATTTTACAACGGACAAAAATGTCCGTTAAATATTATTAAGTCCTATTTTGCTTTCATATCATGCGTAAACGCCAACAACTTGCTGCACAAAACCGTGAAGACTTACTTTCTGCTGCACTTAAAATATTTCGCCAACAAGGCATACGTGCACCCTTACAGTTAGTCATCAGCGAAGCAGGTGTTGGACGCGCAACATTTTATCGAAATTTTAAAGATCGTCGTGAACTGGTGATCGCCCTGATGGAACAAGCTTTAACGCGTTTAGAAGCAAAAGCAAAAGATTATGCACAATATCCCGATGGCATGATTCGACTGATACGCAGTCATGTCGATAATCTTCCACTTCTCACCGCATTAATGGAATATTGGCGCGTGATTGATCGTGATGACCCAATTATGGTGGATATTTATTTACGTCGTGATGCTATTTTACAACCCTTGATTGATCAAGCGATCACTCATCAGATTTGCCGTGCAGATTTAACTACTAAAGATTATGCTTTGATTACAGGGATTCTAAGAGCCGCATTTCAAGGTATGACTGATGCGGAACAAGTTGCTTTAGCAACACGCGCAGTTGACTTACTCATCGATGGTATGAAAGCGTAGTTAAAAATGGATAAAACACCACGCCTCCTTGAACCTGCACCAGATTGGACACCCGAAGAACGCCCTACTTTACCGGGTTCTCCTGCTGCAATCGCTCACTCTACGCCCAAAAAACTGATCTATTTTTTTATCGGTCTAGTGGTGGCTATCTCAGGCAGTCTGAGCAATGGTTTTATTACGGCTAACTTGCCATTAATTCAAGGTGAATATTCACTGACTCCTGCTGAAGCAGCTTGGATTCCAGCAGCCTATGTCATGGCAAATATCAGTTCAAATTTATTGTTATTTAAAGCAAGGCAGCAATATGGTTTAAGACTATTTTCAGAAATTGGTTTAGTCCTATTTATCTGTGTGCTCATTTTACATATTTTTGTACAAACCTTTGAAATGGCATTATTAGTCCGTATTATCAGTGGCTTAGTGGCTGCACCACTCAGTTCACTGGGCATGTATTATATTATGCAAGCCTTTAAACGCGCTAATTTTGGACGTGGTATTTATTTGGCATTAGGTTTTCAACAGCTTGGTATTCCTCTCGCTTGGATCATTTCGCCTTATATTGTCGATGTCAATGATTGGTCAATTTTATATACTTTTGAACTGGGTTTAGCACTTTGTTGTTTAGCAATGGTGGTTTCTCTAAAACTTCCTCGCAGCTTACGTATTGCTGTGTTTGAAAAGCAGGATTTTTTTACTTTTGCACTGCTTGCTCCTGGTTTTGCCCTTATTTGTATTGTCCTCACGCAAGGTCCTATTTTATGGTGGTTTGAAGCGAAATGGTTGGGCTATGCACTCATTGCAGGTTTCAGTTTGGTCATTATTGGACTCACTTACGAGCATTATCGGGTCAATCCATTATTGATTACGCGTTGGTTAGGTTCGGCAACGACGTTGAAATTTATCTTTGGAGCATTGGCAATTCGCTTGCTCATGTCAGAGCAAAGTTATGCCGCAGTCAATTTTCTCAAAACGATGGGAATGGGACCAGACCAATTTGTTTCTTTGTATGTTGTGATACTTTTAGGAATTGCATCTGGGACAATCTTTAGTGCCGTCACCTTTAAACGCGAGCGCATTCCATGGCATTTGGCTGGTGCTGTGGTATTGATTTTATTTGCGTGTACGCTTGATTATCATCTTACTAGTGATGTTCGACCTGAAAATTTTTACCGTAGTCAATTTATTGTCGGTTTTGCCAGTGGTATGTTTATTGGTCCGTTATTACTTACGGGCATTATTCAAGCCTTGCAAAAAGGTCCATCACACATGGTCACTTTTGTGGTTTTATTTTCGGCAACCCAAAGTTTTGGTGGTTTATTGGGTAACTCATTCTTTTCTACCTATCAGCAAGTGCGAACTCAGAATTACCGCGCTGAAATTATTAGTGACCTGTCTCCAACTGACCCAATCGTATATCAACGTATTCACACTTACCAACAAAGTGCCAGTAAATATACTTTAGATCAGCATTTACAACAGAATCAAGCACTGCAAAACCTCCATCAAGGGGTAACCAAAGAGGCACAGGTTCGTGCCTACAATGATGTTATTGCAATGAATGGCATTTTTGCGATTATTTTATTTATTTGGAGTATGTTGAATATTTTTTGGGCAAAATATCAAATTAGAAAACAGCAGATGATGAATTCAAGTTAGCCTCATTTAATACGCACGTTCAACACAATCATGGCTAGTTACTTTATGTATTAAAAATTTGAGATGATCCTATGTCACAAGATTCAAAACCATCAGAACCAAAAACAGAACCTACACCAACGCCAATTACACCACTTGCTCCGCCGCCATCCAGTAAGTTAATTCCAACGGCGAAACGTACTTTGGTTTTCATGTTCTTGGTTTTATTACTTGGCATTAGCCTGATGATGTGGGCTTGGCAAATTGGTCCTTTTCAAAATACGCTGCAATCTACCGAAAATAGTTATGTCAAAGGTAAAACAACTGTTCTTTCTTCACAGATCAATGGTTATGTCAAAGATGTCATGGTGACTGACTTTGACCATGTGAAAAAAGGTCAAGTTTTAATGCATATTGATACGACGACATATGATCAAAAAATCACTCAAGCTGAATCTGGTGTCGACCAAGCCAACACGACTTTAGCCAATCAAACTCAAGCGATTGAGCAACGTAAAGCTGATATTGTGGCTGCGCAAGCCAAAGTTGATCAAGCACGTGCCAGCTACGAACTTTCAAATGCACAGCTAAATCGCTATCAACAATTAGGAAATAGTGGTGCAACCTCAAAAACAGAACAAGATAAAGCCGCAGCAGATGCAAAAAATAATTTAGCTCTACTCAAACAAGCTGAAGCCAATGTTCTTGTTGCACAAGAAGCATTAAAAACTGCGCAAGTGGCTGAGTCAGGTTTAAAAGCTCAAGTGACCAATGCCAAGGCACAGTTTGATCAAGCGGTGACGACCAAAGATTACAGCGTTATCGCTGCGCCTATGGATGGACAATTAGGTGAAGTTACGCCCCGTGTTGGACAATATGTAGCAGCAGGTACACAACTGATGTATCTCATTCCAAAGCAAACTTGGATAATTGCAAACTTTAAAGAAACTCAAATTGCAGACATGAAAATTGGGCAAAAAGCCTCTTTCACTGTTGATGCGATGAAACATCAAAAATTTACTGGACGAGTTGAACAAATATCACCTGCGGCGGGTGCAGAATTTAGTGTACTCAAACCTGACAATACCACAGGCAATTTTACCAAAGTGGTGCAACGGATCTCTGTACGGATTGCCATTGACCCAAATCAAAAAGGACTTGAGTTTTTAAGACCTGGGATGTCTGTTGTTACTTCGGTAGATACCAGTCACAATTAATCCAATATCAAATCCGTTTAGGTACAATACGTATCAATCCTTGTATTTAAAATTATCCAATGTTTGATCGTATTGCCGAAACTGTTCAATATCAGAAGCTTGACCTAAAAGCGCCTGTGCATGTGACCATAAAACGTCTTGACCAGATTCATCCAAAAATTTCAGGTAATAAGTTTTTTAAACTCAAGTATAACTTTCTAGAAGCTCAGGCACGAGGCTGTAAACACATCATCACTTTTGGTGGAGCCTATTCGAATCATATTGCTGCAACGGCATATGCTGCACATTTATTTGGGTTTCAAAGTATAGGAATCATTCGTGGGGAAGAACTCGCGACCCGCCCTCTCAATCATACGCTTGCAACAGCACAACAATTTGGTATGCAGCTTCAGTTCGTTTCACGTGAAAAATACAGATTAAAAGAGACAGAGGAATTTATACAAGCATTAAAACAAACTTATCCTGAGAGTTATATTATTCCTGAAGGTGGAACAAATACCTTGGCGATACAAGGCTGCCAAGAAATTCTTTCTCAGAATGATTTAGAACATTATGATGTGATTTGTTGTGCTGTTGGCACAGGTGGCACAATTACAGGCTTAATTGAAGCAAGTGCAGAACATCAACAAATTTTAGGCTTTTCTGCATTAAAAGGTGATTTTCTAGCAAAGGAAGTTGCTTTAAAAACTCATAAAAAAAACTGGGAAATTACGGATGCCTATTGTTGTAGTGGTTATGCAAAAACGACAATTGAATTACTACAATTTATTGAAAAATTTGAACAAAAACATCAAATTCCGCTTGAACATATTTATACAGGAAAAATGCTGTTTGGAATTTTAGATCTGATTAAAAAAAAATATTTTGAAGAAAACACACGAATTTTAGTGATTCATAGCGGTGGTTTACAAGGTCGCTTAAACACCGCAACCTCATAGCCCAAACTGTCTCTAATTATAGCTTTATACCAGTTTATTATCATTTAATGCGATCAGACCTTTAATGAGACGATAAGCATCCCAAATAAAAACTGCCAATAGAACAACAAATCCAATCACTACAATCGCTAAAAGCGCACCAACGATATAGCCGACAAAACTAATCCAAAAAGTTTTAATTTGATAATTAACATGGCTTTCTAACCATGTGCCACGCATATCATCACGTTTCACATAGTTCATAATAATTGCAATAAGCCATGTAAAACCAACGAGATAACCTGCAAGATATAAAATATAAGTGATTTGATTATATTGTTTTAAAGCTGCGATTTCGGTTTCAGTTTTTGTTAAATTATTCATTTTATTACCTCTATTTATGTCTATTATTTATACTCTATTTCTTTTTTAAGTTTCATTTAAGCTGTCTTACAAAATACAATTTTTTAATTTTTCTTTACCGATTTAAATTACAGTTACTTGCTTATAGTACCTGAATTTTCATCTCATTTTGTCTATAATGCCCTGCTTTCCTTCCTCACGAGTTTCCCATGTCTACAAATCAATACGATGTCATTGTTCTCGGTGCTGGTGCTTCTGGTTTAATGCTAGCAGCAAAAGCGGCTGCACGTGGTCGTAAAGTCTTGGTCATGGAAAAAGCCAATAAAATCGGTAAAAAAATCCTGATGTCTGGCGGTGGAAAATGTAACTTTACCAACCTTTATGTAGAGCCTGAAAACTTCATTTCGCATAATCCCCATTTTGTTATTTCAGCCTTAACGCGCTATACCAATTGGGACTTTATAGGAATGGTCTGTGAATATGGCATTGACTATGAAGAGCGCAAACATGGGCAATTGTTTACTTTAAATGGTGCTAAAGAAATTTTAGCGATGTTACTCAATGAGTGTGAAAAAACTCAATTGGTTGACATCAAAACCAGTTGTGAAGTCAAAGCAGTCACTGCAATCGATGAACAACATTTTCAAGTGGCAACCAATATTGGCTACTTTGAGGCAACATCGGTTGTGGTCGCGTCAGGCGGTTTGTCTATTCCAACTTTAGGTGGTTCAGATATTGGCTATAAAATTGCGAAACAATTTGGGCATCACATCTACCCAACCCGTGCAGGCTTAGTGCCATTTACATTTTCAGACCAGTTTAAAGAAGTCACAACTCGCCTCAGTGGCAATGCTGTTGAAGCAACCTTATCCAATGAATTAAACAGTTTCACAGAAGCTTTATTATTTACCCATCGAGGCTTAAGTGGTCCAAGTTCTTTGCAATTATCGAATTATTGGGATGTTGGGCAAAGTTTCAAAATCGACTTTTTACCATCAAAAGAACTTTTTGAATTTTTTAAAGCCAAGAAACAAAGTCAACCAAAAGTTCTCATTCGTACCTTGCTGAGTGAACTACTGCCAAAAAGTGTTGTTTTAGAATTACAAAGCTTAATCTGGGCAGAATTCGCTGAAACTGCAATTGCTCAGCTCAGTGATGAAAAACTGGAAAATATTGCGCAAAAACTGCATCAATTTGAAGTCAAACCTTCTGGAACTGAAGGTTATCGTACGGCTGAAGTCACTCTTGGTGGTGTAGATACCACAGAGGTTTCATCTAAGACAATGGAAAGTAAGAAACAAAAAGGCTTATTTTTTATTGGTGAAATTTTAGATGTCACAGGACATTTAGGCGGTTTTAATTTTCAATGGGCATGGGCATCTGCACATGCCGCGTCTGAATATGTTTAATCATTTTACATAAGCAGATTAGCCCACGATTTTACTACTGAGTTTGATGATCTGAGCTATTTTGCTCTACTGTTTCTGTAGAAAGCTCTTTTTGCGCTGCCAAATCTGGCTTTGTTGCTGATTTTGGCTTTGCAAAAACAAATTTATAAGCACTGGCTAAAAATCCAATGGTAATACCTGCAATCACTATAGGAGCTATAAACTTATTGGGTTGCTTTTTTGTCATATGGGTTCTCCTCATTCATGTTTTCATTATTTAAATAAAAAAGATCGACCAGTAAATCCTGATCGATCTTTATCATAAATTACAGGTTATTTCGGGTCATCTTTTAACGGATGATCGGTTTTTGTATCAAATGTCTGATCTAAAGGAGCTTGATATTCAGATTCAACGATTGGAGAGTCTGTAGTCACCTGATCTGCTGTCACTAATCCAGAATGCTCATTTTCCGCAGCTTTCTGTGCTAAAGGATTGGGTTGATTTCCTTCTTTTTTAGCTTTATCAATGAGGTCTGTCAATACACGTTCTGCTGGTTGACGCCCACCTAAACCAAAGGCAAGTGCAAAGGCAACAGCAACAGCACCTAAAGTTAAACCAAATGCTAAATTCACAATAGAATCAGCAATACCCATTGCTCGAAGTCCCATTGCAATCACCAAGCCCATGATCAGTACACGAACTAAATTTCCTAGCCAACGCGAACTATTATATTCACCACGCTGCACCACATTTGCAACAACATTTGCAAGCCAGAAACCGATCACAAGAATCACAGCACCCAGTAAAATGTCAGCGCCAAACTGGATAAACATCGCAATAAGGTCACTAATTTGGTCAAACCCTAAACGGTTTGCTGCTTCTGATACAGCAAAAAGCATCGTAAAGAATACAATCAGATAACCCACAACACACGAAACTTTGGTTTCCCCTAAAAAGCGCTGTATATCAAGTTTAGCGGGGATTTGGTCAACGCCTGTACCTGCAATCAGTTCAGCCACTAAACGTCCCACAAAACGTGAAACGACATAAGCAACGATTAAAATCAGCCCTGCTGCAATAATATGTGGAATCGCAAACATGATTTCAGCAAGCATAGCTGTTGCAGGTTGCGAAATTGCTTGAATTCCCAACGCTTCAAACGCAATAATCAATGAAGTGATCATGACCACAGCAAAGACAAAAGAGCCTAAAAACTTAGGTAAACCTTGCTCTGAATTTTTAAATAAACCGACTTTTTCTGCTTGCGCTTGTAAATTTAAACTATTACTTAAGCCTTCAACAATACCGCGGACAATTTTCGCTAAAATATAACCCACGAAAATAATCACACCAGCAATGAAGATATTTGGTAAATAAGATATTGCCTCATTCAGCATATTTTGCACAGGTATTAATAGCCCTTGCAAACCTAAAATAGACAATACGATTGGTAAAAATAAGAGTAAAATCAGCCAGTAAACAATATCTGCGATATTATGACTAATTGGACTTACGCCAACTTCTGCACTTAGTTTTTCATCAAGTTGTGTGCGGTCTAATAAGTTTTTAAGCCCAACTTTGACCAAATTTGCCACAATCCATCCAATAAAACCAATTGCAATAGCAGCAAGAAGCTGAGGAATAAACAACAGGAATTGCTGAATCATGTTGCTAAAAGGACTGCTGATACTACTCAAATTCAGTACATTTAATGCACCAATCACGGCAATAACCATGACCACCCAAAAAACAACTCTGGATACTATATTTTCAATATTTGAGCGATGTCCTGTTGCATTAGACAATTTTTGATTTGTGCCTAATTTAGTCAGTATTTTCTTAATTCCTGCTGCAATAATTAGCGCAAGTATCCAACCCACCAACAAAATTACAATTGCAGCAATAATGGGTTGGAATTGTTCCCAATAATACATGGCATCAAAACGACCACCACGTGAACCTAGATATTCATTCATTGTTATGTCCTCTATTCATCTTGCTCGTTTTAGATCATGATTTTCTTGTGAATAGCGTCATCTTTTTATGTCATGTTTCTGACTAAAATATTTAAGATATATGAAAATGATTTATATATCAGATACTTTTAGATGTATGCTTAAACAACATATTGGCTTATGTTGAAATGAAAAATCTTTTCATCTCAACATAAAACCCACGCGACTCTATTGAGAATCACGTGCTCCAGTTGCAGTTGCTTCTGCTGTTTCATCGGTTGCTGTTGCAATAGTATCTTGCTGTCGATTTGAATCGTGTTCACTTACAGCAGGAATGGACTGATTTGCAGGAATTTCTCCCGATTTAGGATTCATATCTGCAAACATATAAAAAATCAGAGCTGCCAGAAAAATACCAACAATAATCAATATATAGACGGGTAAACGTCTTTTTTGTTGTTTTTCCTCTGCACCCTCGACATGGGGTGGCTTAGTAAAATCATGAACCATGGTTTTCTCCCCCTTATTAACGTGATTGGTGTTTTTTTATACTAACAAGCTCTATTGTAGTATTGTGTAAAAAATTTTATATCTTAGTAAGTTAGTCTTGCTTATTATTTAACCACACTAATAACTGTTATTTTTAAATAGAGAGAATGAAATAGAGACAATCATGAAATTTTGAAATTAAAAAATTTTGCAGTTAATTTGAGCTATAATATCGACCCTCTTATTGGGCTATGGAAAATATGGCTTATCAACGGCAAAGTGTCTCACTCGATTTAGACACAGATGTCACTCATCAATGCTTTTTGCATACCACTCGTGATGAACATTTCATTGGAATTATCGAATTCAATAAACCTAGTGATGTTTTAAAATGGGGAGACCTTGAGTATTTTCGTCGTCGCACAGAAGAATTGTCAGTCATGCCTTTTCCTGACTGTATTAATGCGATGATTATAGATATTCGAAATATTGAACCTTTTTTAGATCAAGAAGTTCCTGTTATTCCTTGGCGCTTAGTCGAAGAAGAATGTCCGATTCGAATTATTGTTCCGTCAGAGCGTCTTGAGTTTTACTCAGGTTTTTTTGAACCAACATGGCTCAGCACAGATCTAGACTCAGCAATTTATGAGCTACGTGAATTTATGGATATGTTTGTTCATTAAAAAAAATCCTCTAATCAATAGAGGATTTTTTTAATCAAAAATGTTGATGCTCAAACAACTTACCAGTAATTTTCTACTGCAATATTTCCTTCACCACGACGATTCATGGTTAAACCACGTGCTTTTAAAGCATCTTTAGTATCATCAACCATCTGTGGATTTCCACATAACATCACATGTGTTGTTTCAGGATTTAATGCTAAACCAACCGTTTTTTCTAATTCACCATTTTCAATTAAAATCGGTAAACGATCATGTAAAGTTGCCTGCGGGTCACGGGTAATAATAGGTACAAACTGAAAGCCTGTATGCCCTTCACCAAATGTTTGTGCAATTTCTTCAATACGTGTTACATAAGCAAGTTCAGATGCTGTACGCACACTATATACCAAGGTAATTGACTGATATTTTGACCAAGTTTCAAAGTCTTGTAACATTGAAATAAATGGAGCTAATCCTGTTCCTGTTCCTAATAACCATAAATCTTTGGGTAATGGTAATTGATAACGTGCTAAGGTTAAAAAACCATAAGGAACTTTTTCTAAATATAATTCATCCCCAACTTCGAGATGTTGTAAATTTGAGGTAAAAGCACCATCTGGCACAACAATAGAAAAAAATTCTAAGGTTTCATCAAAAGGCGAAGAAACAACAGAATATGCTCGTACAACAAGATCATCTCCAACTTTTAACCCAATACGAGCGAACTGCCCTGCGGTAAATTTGAAATGAGCAGGTCTTGTCATGGTAAAACTAAATAAGGTATTGGTCCAACGGTGTACAGATAAAACCTTTTCTACGCTAAATTTTTCAATTGACATGATTTGAACGTGGCATGAATGACTATGCTCATGGTAGCATGTCAACATAATTTATTAATATTTATTTTAAATAGACCTCTTTCATCCTCCTCCTTTTTTTCCTCTAAAAAGAGAAAATTAAAAGGTCTAAAGTTTATATGAAAGACGTTTAATGTTAAGGCTATCTACATGCGCATGACTTTACGCCAATTGGCTGTTTTCGTAGCAGTCGCTCAAGAAGGCACTGTGACCAAAGCCAGCGATGCAGTTCGATTGACTCAAAGTGCTGCAAGCATGGCTTTGGCAGACTTAGAGGACGGACTCGGAGCTCCCCTATTTGACCGTCTTGGAAAAAGATTACAATTAAATGATTTAGGTCGTTTTCTTCTTCCGCAAGCACTTGAAATTTTAGGTCGTTGCGAAGCTTTTGAGCAAGCTGCAAAAGGTGAATTCCAAAGTATAGATTTACGTATTGGGGCAACGCTCACCATCAGTGACTACTTGATGCCAGATTTAATGGCTGATTTTTTACAAATTCGCCCACAAGCTCATTTACAGTTACAAGTAGGTAATACTCGCCAAATGATTGAAGCAGTAAATCAATTCCAACTTGATTTAGCTATGATCGAAGGTTCTTGTCATTTACCACAATTACAGTGTATTCACTGGCGTGATGATGAATTAGCTGTATGTTGTGCTCCTAGCCATCCTTTAGCTCAGTTAAAGCGACCATTAACGCCTGAAGATTTTTATCATGTAGAATGGATTTTACGTGAAGAAGGCTCAGGTACACGTGAAGTCTTCGATAATGCAATCTTACAAGATATTCCTGATGCCAATATACGTTTAACGCTTGGGCATAATGAAGCTATTCTAAAAATTGTAGCAGGTGGTTTAGGTGTATCATGTATTTCTAAATTAGCAATTGATCCGTTATTAGAAAAACAGCAACTTGTTGTCTTAGATACTCCATTTTGGACATTAACACGCCCACTCTATATGCTCGTACATCGACAAAAATATCAAGGTCCTGGTTTACGTTCTTTTTTACAGTTTTGCGAAAATCAAACAGGTAAATAAAAATCTTACGATCATAAGCATGCTCAATATAAAAACCGTGGCTTCAAGTACACGGTTTTTATTTAAAAGACTTTGCCAAAATATTACTTCCTTAAAGCAGCATTTTTTTGTGCAGCATTTTTCTTTTCTTGTTCCAATTTATACAAATGTAGCTTAACCTCCTGTTCTTGTTGATACTTCTTATATTTACCATAAGCTAGATAGGCAACATTTGTACCTAATAACAAAATAATCACACCAATCACATATAATGGATTAATATAAAATTTATGCTCTTTCTTTTCTTTTACGGGTTTCCATTTTCCATATAATATTTGTGTTTTTAAATTTAAATACATCGAATTTTCTTTAAAACTGGATCCTTCTCGCTCTTCTTGAAACTCCACTTTCGAATCTACAGGTTCAGTTTCTAAAAATGAATCTTGCTCTACTTTTTCATGAGTCACCAATGCTTGGGAGCTTTGTGATGTAGATGATATTTTTTGATCATTCTCTTCTAAATGTTCCTGTTTTTGCTCTTTATCTTCACTTGATTGATCATGCAAATTAATCGCTTTATTTAATGAAAAATTACTATACTTTTCTTCAATATCTTGAGATTCAGGCAATACTGGAATGCTATTTTTTTGTTCAATTAAATCTTCTGGTTCTGTGAATATTTGATGTTCTGTTGTCACTAAATCTATTTTTTCGGAAATATCACATGTTTGATGTTCTTCTATATCTATCTTTTGATGTTCTTGACTGAGTGGCTCAAGTAAATCTGCTGAATTATCTGCATAAACAACCGATTGTTGCTGATTTTTTTGTTGAGCAATTTCATCTTGTGTTTGATCCAAAGTCAAAATATCAGATGAAATCGCAGTTTCGATGAGAGTTGAGTCATTTTCATGATCAATTTGCAGTGTTTCACTCGTTTCCTGCTGTTGCAACTGATTTTGATCTAATTCAAGTAAAGGCACTGTAGCTAAAAAAGAATGATCTTCTGATTTAGCTTCCTCAACATCATTGATCATATTAAAAGAGGTTTCAAGTTCCTCATTTTGGCTTTCATGAATTTCTTGCGTACTCACATCAGTAAATTCAACAACTTCAGGTGTTATATTTGTAGCGTGTTGCTCTTCATTTTTCTCAAGCTCCCATTCAATCATCATCGGGTCAGCTTGTAATTCTTGAGCATTAAGTTGCTGATCTTCGAGTTCTAATAACGTAAAAGCTACAGATTCCACAGATTCCACAGATTCCACAGATTCCACAGATTCCACAGATTCCACAGATTCCACAGATTCCACAGA
>NZ_JACANU010000001.1:0-155531 GCF_030329325.1 Acinetobacter sp. 226-1 | reverse complement strand
ACAGATTCCACAGATTCCACAGATTCCACAGATTCCACAGATTCCACAGATTCCACAGATTCCACAGATTCCACAGAAGGATGTCTTATTTCCGTATCATTTAGCAATCGTAATCGTGTCAAAACAGATTTTCGACTCAATCGCTTAGATTGAGCTTTATTCATTTCAGCCAATAATTCAGTATATGGATCTACTTTTTGTACTGAATTTTTAATATCTAAACGAACAATACAATTTGCTTTTAAGCTGTCTTCACTCTCAACAACCAAGCATTTAATCCGCTCATTTAATTGTGGCTGTATCTCTGCGTTTGGAAAATCAGATACATGAAAATAAACAATACGTTGGTCTTTGACTAATTCAATACAGCCTGACTGATCTACAGCATCATATTGAACCACGATCCCCTTATAGAACATATATGAATTCTCTAGTTTTTATAATAATTTAAAATAAAAAAGGAAGCCCGAGAGCTTCCTTTTAATACTACTAAATTTTAATCTTTTTGCACACTACCAAAGATTTTATCTCCAGCATCGCCAAGACCCGGAACAATATAACCATTTTCATTTAAACCTTCATCTATTGAAGCAGTAAATATGGTTACATCTGGGTGTGCAGTTTCCACACGTTGAATGCCTTCAGGTGCAGCAACTAAAACCATGACACGAATATCTTTACAGCCACTCGCTTTCAATACATCAATAGCCGCAACCAAAGATGAACCTGTCGCAAGCATTGGGTCAATGATCATTGCTAAACGGTTTTGTACATCAGGAACAAGTTTTTTATAATATGTACGTGCTTCTAGTGTTTCTTCATCACGTTCTAAGCCAAGCACAGAAACTTTAGCACTTGGAATCAAGTTTAAAAATCCATCCAACATCCCAATACCAGCACGTAAAATAGGGACAACTGTAATTTTTTTACCAACGATACGATCTACAACAACTTTACCATTCCAGCCATCAATTTCATGGTCACATACAGGCAGGTCTTTTGTCGCTTCATAAGTAAGCAACATAGTAACTTCTTGCGCAAGTTCACGAAAATTCTTCGTACTTATATCTGCACGACGTAACAAACCCAATTTATGGCGAATAAGTGGATGGCGAATTTCTTGAATGGGCACGGGAGAACACCTAAAAAGAGAACAATAAATTTCCACTATTATAAATGTTTTTTATATAAGATATAAGAAAAGCCCTCAGTGTTTGAGGGCTTTTTTTGTTACTGCTAATCGTTTTTATAAATTATTGCTGTTGGCTCATCATCATATGAATTGGTGACAAAATCTCAGATTTAAGTGCCAAGTCAATTAATGGATCTGGATAGACACCAATAATTAAAACTAAAGCAGCCGCACCAAGTACCATCAAACCACCCACTTTTTGCCCCCAATGATCAGCGGCATCAATACGAGGAGTTTCAGGTGGTGTCATATACATCACAACCATCACACGTAAATAATAGTATAAACCAATACCACTACCCACAATAATCATAGCAGCCAAGAACCAATGCTGTGCTGTTACAGCAGACATTACAACCAAGAACTTACCAATAAAGCCAGCTGTTAATGGAATACCTGCAAGTGACAACATCATCACAGTTAATGTTGCAGTTAATACAGGACGACGCCAGAACAAACCACGATAATCAGCAAGTGATTCAGCTTCATCCACATTGTTATATGGACTCGACATTAATGCCACGGCACCAAATGCACCAATTGTTGTTAATGTATAGGTCGCAATATAAACCGTAACACTGCCTAAACTTGCATATGATGTACTTACTAATGCAATCAATAAATAACCAAAATGTGCAATTGAAGAGTAACCTAAAATACGTTTTAAGTTGACTTGACGCACAGCAAGGAAGTTACCGACCAAAATTGAAAGTACAGCAAGAATGGTAATGATCGTTACAATTGATGGGACTAAGATTGCACCAGAAGTCAAAATATAACGTACCAATAAACCAATTGTTGCAACTTTAGCCACAGTTGCCAAGAATGTTGCGATTGGCGCTGGCGCACCTTGATAAACATCAGGTGTCCATTTGTGGAATGGTGCAAGTGAAAGTTTAAAACCGATTGCAAAAATAATCAGACCTAAACCTAACACAACCATTGGCTGTTGAATTGCTTGGAATAATGCAGGCACAGCATCATAGAATGATAATGAACCTGTATATGCATAAACATATGCCATACCCATCAACAACATTGCAGAAGCGGTTGCAGAAAGAACTAAATACTTAATCCCTGCTTCCAACGATTTTGCACGTTGATGTGTATATGCCAATAAACCATATACTGGAATTGACATTAATTCTAAGCTAATAAAGAACGATGCAAAGTGTGAACTTGCTACCATTAACATTGCCCCTGCAACAGAGATCAACATTAAAATATAAAGTTCTTCACGATTGTCTTTATAAGTTTCAATATAAGCATGCGCTAAAGTACAACATGCCAAAGCAGCAACAATAGCAAGTAATTGATAGAACAATGTAAATGGATCAACCATAAACATGCCCATCACATTTGATGGTGCAAAATCACCACCAAACATCATAATCAAAATATCAAGTGCTGCAAGGTTTAAACCTACAACAGATGCTGTTGCAATCAAATTATGATTACGTTTGATTGCAGTTAAGATCATCACCACGACCGCAGTTAATGCGACGATCATGACAGGTGCCAAAGGCATGAGATCCGAAAATGACATTGTGAAGTTCATGACTATTGGATCTCCACATTTGTTTGAGAAACAACTTGTTGAGCTGCTTCAACGACTTCTTGAACAGGAATATAGCTATTTGCAATCCATGCCATACTTGAATTTGAAACATCCAAGAAAGTTTGTGGGTAGATACCTAACCAAACCAAACCAAGCGCACAAATGAGCAAAAGACCAATTTCACGTACATTCAAATCTTTTAACGGTGTAGCATAGTGTTTTTTCTGCTCTTCGTTTGGTGTACCAAACAAAGCTTTATGGATCAGAATCAAACCATATAAACCTGCAAACACTAAACTAATCGCAGCAATAATCGTAAATGTTGGGAATTTACCAAATGAACCCATCAAAATCAGGAATTCACCAATAAAGTTACCTAGACCAGGAATACCCACTAAAGCTGCAATAAAGAACATTAAGAAGAATGGTAAATATTGGAATTGACCACGAATACCACCCATCAAACGTAAATCACGTGTATGTAAACGCTCATACACTTGACCACACATAATGAACAATGCAGCAGAAGATAAACCATGAGCCAACATCATGATCATAAGACCTTGGAAGGTCAGGATATTACCTGCATAAAGTGCAAGTAACACGAAGCCCATGTGCGAAATAGATGTGTACGCAAGTAAGCGTTTCATATCTGTTTGTTGGAAAGCACAGATGGCGCCGTAGAACACACCAATTAAACCAAAGATGATGGCAATATCTGCAAATTGTGCAGATGCTGCTGGGAAGAATGGAATAACAAAACGAAGTAAACCATATGCCGCAGTTTTAATTAAGATACCTGCTAAGTCTACAGAACCTGCTGTAGGTGCTTGTGCATGGGCATCTGGTAACCAACCATGTAATGGGAAAACTGGCAGTTTTACTGCAAAGCCGATGAACATACAAATCATTAACGCATAAGCAATATGAGGTGCTTGTGCATCTAAAGTACGTGCAACAGCCATTAAGTAGTAGTAGTCAAAGCCAATCGTACCTGACATCATGTATCCATAGATCACAAGACCTAGAATACCAACAAGCATGATTAGACCTGCAACTTGTGTATAGATGAAGAACTTAGTTGCAGCATAAACACGTGATTTACCATCTGCGCCTTTATGACCCCAAAGTGCGATCAAGAAATAGATTGGTACAAGCATCATCTCCCAGAAGAAGAAGAACAAGAACAAATCAATTGCAAGGAATACACCGATTACCCCACCTAAAGACCATAAAAGGTTTAAGTGGAAGAAACCAACGTTCTTTTGAATTTCACCCCATGAACAACCTACTGCAAGTACACCAAGTAATGCAGTTAAGCCCACCATAAGAAGTGAAAGACCATCTATTGCCAAATGGATATTAATCCCTAAAGATTTAATCCATTCAACTTGAAATTGTGCTGCCCAAGCTGGAACTTGCTGTCCCAGCTCATATGTGAAGCCACCTTGACTCCAAAGCACACCTGTTAAGCCCAAAGTAATGAGCATACCAACTAATGCAATGTAACGAGGCAAATGGTCATCGAGCTTATCGACTAACCAGCAAATAAAACCTGCAATAAAAGGTACAAGAATTAATGCGGGTAAAATCCAATTGTTTGTGATTTCCATCTTATTTCCCCACTACCTGAATCACGATCAAGATCATCAGCAATACCACTACACCGAGTGACATACTTGATGCATATTCACGTAATGAACCTGTTTGACGGGTACTTGTAAACTTGTTACCACCTTTTACAATCGCAGGTAATACCAGCCATAAACCATCAATTGGATCACGACCTAAGATTTTTGCAATAAGTAAGTAAGGTTGAACAAATACAAGGTTATATAACGAATCGAATCCAAAAGCATTACGACAAATATTCGCTAAACCTGCACCAAATGAAGTTGCAGCAAAGCCTTTTACCGCTTGATATGCAAATGCAAACAAGACTACACCCACGACTAAACCAGCAAGTGCAATACCCACTGCTGTATATTCAGCAGAATGCATACCATGCATCAACGCTTCAGTTGGTACATTGAATACAGGAATTTGAGCTGCTGTTAACGCTTTTTCTACTGGTGCTTTTAAGAAATAAGCCAAACCTGTAGAAAGTACCGCCAAGATCCCTAAAGGTAACCAATAAGTCGCACCTTTGATCTCGTGATAAGGTGTATTTTCTTTGCCGAAGAATACAACCCAAATTAAGCGGAATGTATAAATAGACGTTAAGAATGCACCAGCAACACCAACCCAATACAACCAACCAAATGTCGCAATTGATTGACCTTGAACCCAAACTGCACCCAAGATTGCATCTTTAGAGAAGAAGCCGATCGTCACGAATGGAATCGCTGCAAGCGCACCACCACCGATGGCGAAACAAGCAAATAAGAATTTGTTTTTGTAGAACAAACCACCCATTTTGAAAATGTTTTGTTCGTGATGATAAGCCAAGATCACTGCACCAGAAGACAAGAATAATAATGCCTTGAAGAATGCGTGAGAAAGCATATGGAATAGACCTACTTGATAAGCTTCAGCACCTACAGCCATAAACATATAACCGAGCTGACTCATTGTTGAGTAAGCAAGAATACGTTTGATGTCGGTTTGCACCAATGCAGCAAAACCAGCAACCAATAATGTTACTGCACCTGTAATCGCAATGAATTGCATAATTTCAGGTGTCATTTCAAACACAGTGAACATACGGCAGCACAGGTAAACACCTGCTGTTACCATTGTTGCAGCGTGGATCAATGCAGATACTGGTGTAGGACCAGCCATTGCATCTGCTAACCATGTTTGTAATGGAATTTGTGCAGATTTACCCGCAGCACCTAAGAACAACATCAATGAAGTCCAAAGCGCAAGATTATGGTCAAGCGCTAAAACTTGAGAAGCATTCGCAACGATGGTACCAATATGTAAAGTACCAAACTGTTGGAAAAGCAAGAACATTGCGATGAGTAAGAATACATCACCTACACGTGTTACTGTGAATGCTTTGATTGCAGCAAAACCATTTGCAGGGTTTTGGTAGTAATAACCAATAAGTAGGTAAGAACACAGACCAACACCTTCCCAACCTAAGAATAATAACGCTAAGTTATCACCCAATACCAACACAAGCATGCTTGCTACGAATAGGTTGAAATAAGAGAAGAAACGTGCAAAGTCTTCTTCACCGCGCATATACCAGGTCGCGAAAATGTGAATAAGGAAACCTACACCTGTGATCATGCCCATCATTAATAATGACAAGCCATCTAAACTTAAAGTAACACCAGGAGCAAAACCACCAACATTGAACCATGTCCATAAGTTTTGAACATAGACAGGCTCACCGCTGTTGATAAATGCCATACCGCTGATCAATGCAAATAATGCTGATAAACCAACAGAACCCGCACCAATAATCGCAGCCACATTTTCAGGGAGTTTATTACGCCCTGCCGCTAAAAGGATAAAACCAATGAGCGGAAATAAAATTGTTAAATATAAATAGCTCATCCGCGCATCTCACTAGCAGCATCTACATCCAAGTGATGGAAGCGATGATAGAACTGAAGGACGATCGCAAGACCGATACACGCCTCTGCCGCAGCAAGGGTCAAAATTAAGATAAACATAATTTGACCATCAGGTTGTACCCAAGCACTTCCTGCCACGACAAATGCAAGCGCAGCTGCATTCATCATGATTTCAAGGCTCATTAACATAAATAGTAAGTTGCGACGTACCATTACACCGTAAAAGCCCAGTGCAAAAAGAATAGACGCAACAATCAAACCATGCTCTAAAGGGATATTGCCCATTATTCTTGCCCCTCTTCTGCACTTGGTTCACGTTTACCTAAGTGGAATGCTGCAACCAATGCTGCAAGCAATAACATTGCGGCTACTTCAACCAATAGTAAGTAATGTGTAAAGAGTGCTTGACCAATCGCTTTAGGACCCACAACTTGTGTACCTAAAACTAAAGTAGATTGTGTATAGTCAGAAGAAAGCATCCAAACCAAACATAAACCGACCAAGAAACTCATAAGTGCAGGATAAGCCCACGCACCTGAAGATAACCATTTACGCTCTTGCTCAACAGTATGTTGACCAAGATTGAGCATCATCACCACGAATACGAACAACACCATGATCGCACCTGCATAGACAATAATCTCTAATGCAGCAGCAAATGGCGCTCCAATCGTTAAGAAAATACCTGAAACTGCAAGTAAAGAGACAATCAGACTCAGTAAAGCATGTACTGGATTTGTGTTAGTCACAACACGAACCGTAGAAACAATGGCCACGAGAGCCATTAAATAAAATGGCCACATCATGGTAATAAGCTCCGTACATCAACAGGTGCGCTTTCACGTTGCGCTTGACCTTTCTCTTTACCGTCAATGCTCATACCTGTTACACGATAGAAGTTGTAGTCAGGGTATTTACCAGGTCCAGAAATGAGTAAGTTTTCTTTCTCATAGACTAGATCTTGACGTACATATTCACCTAACTCGAAATCAGGTGTAAGTTGGATTGCTGTGGTTGGACAAGCTTCTTCACACATACCGCAGAAAATGCAACGTGAGAAGTTGATACGGAAAAATTCAGGATACCAACGTCCGTCTTCTTTCTCCGCTTTCTGTAATGAGATACAGCCAACAGGACATGCAACCGCACATAAGTTACACGCAACACAACGCTCTTCGCCATCTGGGTCACGTGTTAATACGATACGACCACGGTAGCGTGGAGGTACGATTTGTTCGGCTGGTACTTCTGGATACAAAATCGTATCACGTGGACGAGTCGCATGGCTAAACACCATCCACAATGAACGAACGATTGATCCTACGCCAGCTAGAATTTTATACATTTTGTACTCCCTGCTGTCCTAGGCTTGATTCATCAAAATCACAGCGCCAGTCACCAAAAGGTTGACCACTGCAAGCGGCAAACACACCTTCCAACCAAAGTTCATCACTTGGTCATAACGTGGACGCATTAAAGAACCACGAGCCAAGACAAACATCATCACAAAGAATGCTGTTTTGATAATGAACCAGAACGCATCTGGGATGAATGGAATGTTTAAGTTAAACGGTGCTAACCAACCACCAAAGAATAAAGTCACGATCAATGCAGAAATTAAGATGATGTTGACGTATTCAGCAACGAAGAACATCCCCCATTTCATACCACCGTACTCGACATGGTAACCTTCAGCCAATTCTTGCTCAGCTTCTGGTTGGTCAAATGGATGACGATGCGTCACCGCAACACCTGCAACCACGAAGATCATGAAACCAATGAACTGAGGAATCACAAACCAGACATCACGTTGTGCTTCTACAATGTCACGCAAGTTGAATGAACCCGCAATCGCAACTACACCCATTAACGAAATCCCTAAGAAAACTTCATAAGAAATCGTTTGAGCAGCAGAACGTAAACCACCAAGTAACGCGTATTTGTTATTCGAAGACCAACCACCAAATAACACGGCATACACTGCGATACCTGCCATTGCCATAAAGAACAATAAGCTGATGCTCATGTCTGCAACACCTAAATAAGGTGAAACAGGAATAACCATGAACGAAAGTACCGCAGTTGCCATTGCAACTGCTGGTGCTAAACGGAATGTTAATTTGTCTACAAATTTTGGTGTCCAGTCTTCTTTGAACATGATTTTGAGCATGTCCGCAACGATCTGGAACATCCCGCCTGGACCTACACGGTTTGGACCATAACGGTCTTGCCATAAGCCTAGTAAACGACGCTCAATAAAAGACATCAAAGCAGCAAGCAACACAACGACCAACAAGATCACAATCGCTTGGATCACGCTATAAGCGATTGGCCAATCTTGTGCCCATGTCGGGAGGGCGCGTAAAGTTTCGTTCATGAATTACACTCCTACCGCCACAGATACAGGCTCTGCAAGAGAAACGGTCGGCGCTTGTCCAACTGGATATCCGATATAACCTGTAGGTAAATATTCAATCACTTGAACTGGCAGACTAATGGTTGTTTCACCTGCTTTCACAGTCAGTTTCTGACCATCTTGCACATTCAAGCGTGCTGCATCTTGCTCACCCACAGCAAACATTGCTTCAGGAATACGCGATTCCATTGCAGCTGTTTTCACAGTGAATTCACCAGAAGCAAAAATATGGTGCATTGGCACTAAACGGAAGCTGTCTGGGTTTGCCACAACTGCTGTTGGTGCAACATAGCTACGTACTGGACGTTTCGGTAAACGATCAAATAAACGTACGCCAGAATCACCACCTTTTAAATGACCACCCACTTCATCTTGATATTTATTCCAAGATTGTGGAGAGTTCCAACCTGGTGCCCATGCAAATGGAACCAATGCTGCAGGTGTCTGATTACCGACATAACCTTCCATAGAGAACGTTAATGCTGAATCTTTATCTACAGGTTGTTTTGGCTCATGAACATTAAGTGGCGCACGCATCGCAGTACGACCTGAGTAACGACGTGGTTCACGCGCAATTTTCAAGCCATGAATACGGTAACCTGCATCAGGCGCAACATCTTGAATGGCTTGTAGTGCAGGTACATTGTTTACAACGCTTTCAATCACGTCGTCGAGCAATGTCCAAGAAATCGCTTTACCTTTCACACCCGTTTCAATGGCATGTAACCAACGCCAAGACTCTTTGATCGCAAGTTCAGGTTTGTAATAGCTTGGGTCATACACTTGATAGAAACGTTGTGCACGTCCTTCTTGTGAAACCACTGTACCGTCACCTTCAGCGAAACTTGCAGCAGATAAAACAACATCCGCAGCTTTTACAGTTTCAGTTTCTGAATGATCCAATACAATTACGCTTTGCGCTTTGTCTAATGCCGCTTGAACTTGTGCAGCAGGTAAACGACGGAATAAGTCATTTTCCATGATGATGACTGAGTCATAATCTTGTGCAAACGCTTGTTCTAAACTTAAACCACCAAACAATGCCAAGCCCATTGAGTTCACTTCAGGAACAGTCAATGTTAAGCCTGCTGTTGAACCAAGATTCTGTGCAACTTGTGCAGCAGCTTCCATGATTGCAGCGTCTTGTAAGCTTGTACCAGAGATGATGAGTGGTTTTTTCGCAGCTTTTAAAGTATCAGCAATGGTTTGTGCAAATGCTTTCGCATCATCATCCAAACCAAGAATCGCTTCACCTTTCACACCCGCAGCAATTGCAAAACCTAAACGCGCAATGTCGTTTGGAGAAGCAACCACTTCACCTGTCGCAACATCAGCAAGACGTGTTTGCGTCGCAGCTAAGATATAAATCGGAGATTTTGCATCTTGGCCAATACGTTTAACAGGTTCTGCCAGCCATTCTTGCGTACGACGTTCTGCCGCCATTTCTTTGGCTTTGTTTTTCGCCGCCTGACGAACAGACAATGCCATACGTGGCGCAGTTTGCGTTAAGTCTTCACCTAAGATCAATACTGCATCATAGCTTTCGATTTCACGCATATTCGGGTTATAAACACCCTCTGTTTGCATGATTGATGCAGCCAATTCAACCAAGTTTTGCTCTTTTTGAGACAGACCTGTTGAATAGTTCTCTTGACCAACCAACTCACGTAATGCGAAGTTTGATTCAAGTGATGCACGTGGAGAACCAATACCCAAGACTTTTTTACCTTGAACATTGGCAATCACAGAATCCAAAGCTGTATCGACAGAAACAGTTTGTACATCAGCGCCATTACGGAATTGTGGTTGACGTGGACGATCTTCACGGTTGACATAACCTGTACCGAAACGACCTTTATCACAAAGGAAGTATTGGTTTACTTCACCGTTGAAACGGTTTTCTACACGACGTAACTCACCATAGCGTTCACCCGGTGAAATGTTACAACCTGAAGAACAGCCTTGGCATACGCTTGGCGCATACTGCATGTCCCATTTACGGTTATAACGTGCAGAATGTGTTTTGTCGGTGAATACTCCTGTTGGACACACTTCTGTCAAGTTACCAGAGAATTCTGATTCTAAAGTCCCTGATTCTGGACGACCAAAGTAAACACGTGATGCGTTGGCATACACACCGAAGTCTGTACCGCCCGCATAATCGTTGTAGTAACGAACACAACGGTAACATGCGATACAACGGTTCATTTCATGTGAAATAAATGAACCCAACTCTTGGTTATAATGCGTACGTTTAGTAAAACGATAGCGACGACGATCGTGTTGCGTCATCACAGTCATATCTTGAAGATGACAGTGACCACCCTCTTCACAGACTGGACAGTCATGTGGGTGATTGGTCATCAAAAATTCCACGATAGATTCACGGAAATCTTTTGCTTCTTTGTCTTCAATCGAAATATAGGTATTGTCAGACGCAGGCGTCATACATGACATGACCAAGCGACCACGAGTATCTTCGGGATTCGCATATTGAGTCACAGCACACTGACGGCAAGAACCAACAGAACCTAAGGATGGATGCCAACAAAAATATGGGATGTCGATGCCAAGGCTCAAACATGCTTGTAGCAAGTTTTCCGAACCATTGACTTCGTACGATTTTCCATCGACATGAATTGTAGCCATAGTCGAATTCCTTAAGCTTGTTCTACGTTGCGAGTTTGAGCAGCCGCATTTACGACTTTTGCTTCAAATTCACCACGGAAATGTTTGAGTGCACCCATGAGTGGCTCCATCGCACCTGGTGCGTGGGCACAGAAGGTCTTACCGATCCACAACTTACGAGTCAATTCTTGTAAGTGATCGATATCCTCTTGTTTACCTGTACCATCTTCCAGAGCTTTAAGCGCTTTAACTGCCCACGGCAAGCCATCACGGCAAGGGGTACAGAAACCACATGATTCACGTGCAAAGAATTCTTCAAGGTTACGTGTAGCTGAAACCATACACTGAGTTTCATCAACAACCATCAACAAGCAAGTACCTAAACGTGAGCCTGCTTTCATGATGCTTTCTGCATCCATTGGCAAGTCAATATGTTCAGCAGCAAGGAAGTCAGTTGATGCACCTCCTGGTAACCATGCTTTAAGCGTTAAGCCATCACGCATACCACCGGCATGATCTTCAATCACTTCACGTGCAGTGGTACCAAATGGAAGCTCCCATAAACCTGGGAATTTCACTTTACCTGAAGCACCATAAATTTTGGTACCTGGGTCTTTGGATTTACCTGCAGATAAGCCGATATACCACTCAGGACCACGCAACATAATCGCTGGCAAGTTGTTATAGGTCTCTACGTTATTAACAATCGTAGGACGACCCCAAGCCCCTGCAACCTGTGGGAATGGTGGTTTGGTACGCGGGTTAGCACGGCGACCTTCAAGCGAGTTAATCAATGCAGTTTCTTCACCACAAATATAACGCCCTGCACCAGTATGCACATGTAAATCAAAGCTCCATCCTGAATCTAGGATGTTATCACCCAAATAACCTTTAGCACGAATTTGTTCTAAAGCTTCATTTAAGTATTGCGCAGCTTCGATATATTCACCACGAATGAAGATATAACCTTGAGTTGCTTCAAGCGTATAACCTGCAATGAGCATCCCTTCGATCAATTGATGTGGAAGATCTTCCATCAACAAACGGTCTTTGAATGTCCCTGGTTCCATTTCATCGGCATTACAGATCAGGTAACGAGGACCACCATCATTTGGCGCCATCAATGACCATTTAATCCCTGCTGGGAAACCTGCACCACCACGACCTTTTACAGTCGCAGCCTTAATCACATCAAGTACTTCAGCGGGTTTCATGCCCAATGCTTTTTTAAAGCCTGCATAACCTTCAAGCGCTTCGTAATCATCTGCACTACGAACAAATTCCTGCTTACTCAAACGCCATGTTAATGGGTGAGTTTCAGGGTTACCGTCGCCATAAATTGGTTTTGGTTCAGTATTCATACATACTTCTCCAATAACTGTTTAATTGATGTCACTTCAACTAAGCCGTGAGTATCTTCATCAATCATCAAGGTAGGACCTTTGTCGCAATTTCCTAAGCAGCAAATTGGCAATAAAGTAAAACGACCATCAGCAGTCGTTTGACCATATTGAATGCCTAATTCACGTTGAAATGCTTCTGCCAAAGTTTCCGCACCCATCAAGAAACATGCAATCGAATCACATAACAAAATTACGTGACGACCCACAGGTTGACGGTAAATACGGTTATAGAATGTTGCTACACCTTCAAGGTCAGCAAGGCTCATACTCAACATTTGAGCAATCGCATTCATTTGCGCATCATCAACCCAACCATTACGGCGTTGTACGTGTTTTAACGCATCTAAACATGCTGCACGTGGGTATGGATAATGTTCAATGTGATGTTGAATTTCATGGATTTCTTCCGCAGTCAAAATCCCTTCAACATTCACACGTGGCTTTTTATCAGTCAAAATCATCATAATGCGTTTACCCCTTAGCGATCCACGTCAGCCATAACGACATCAATCGTCGCTAAATAAATGATCAAGTCAGATACAAGACTGCCGTTAATCACGGAAGGTATTTGCTGTAAATGCGTGAAGGTTGGTGTACGAATACGGGTACGATAACTCATGGTTGACTTATCAGAAGTCAGATAGTAGTTAGACGCACCTTTTACCACTTCCGCCATTACAGACGCTTCGCCTGCTGGCATTACAGGACCCCATGACACGCTCAAGAAGTGCGTAATCAAAGTTTCAATATCTTGTAAAGTCTTATCTTTTGGTGGTGGAACTGCCAATGGATGATCTGCTTTATACGGACCAGATGGCATATTATCTAAACATTGCTTCACGATTTTTAATGATTCTTCGATTTCACGATAGTGAACCATTACACGTGCATAAGCATCGCCTTCATACTCTAATGGCACTTCGAAATCATAGTTTTCGTAGCCACTGTATGGACGATATTTACGAACGTCAAAATCAATCCCTGTTGCACGTAGACCAGTACCTGTTACGCCCCAAGCCAATGCAGATTTTGCATCATACTGAGCAACATTACGGGTACGACCAATAAACACAGAGTTTTTCAATGCCGCAGTATGATATTCCTTCAAACGTTTTGGCATCCATTCGAGAATTTCACGAATCAGTTTTTGCCAGTTGTTTGGAAGGTCATGTGCTGTACCACCGATACGGAACCATGCTGGGTGCATACGGAAACCTGTGATCGCTTCAATTGCGTCATAGATTTTTTGACGGTCCGCGAACATATAGAATACAGGGGTCATACCACCCGCATCCTGAATCGCAGTACCGATATACAACAAGTGGTTATTGATCCGGAACAGTTCAGACATCATCACACGGATACATTGCGCACGATCAGGAACAGTAATTCCTGCCATTTGCTCCACACCCATCACATAAGGCATGTTTTGCGCACAACCACCCAGGTAGTCAACACGGTCAGTATACGGAATGAATGAATGCCAGGTCTGACGCTCAGCCATCTTTTCCACACCACGGTGGTGATAACCGATATCAGGCACACAGTCTTTGACTTCTTCACCGTCCAACTGCAAAATCACACGGAACGCACCGTGTGCAGATGGATGGTTAGGACCTAAGTTTAGGAACATGAAGTCTTCGTCTGCGTTACCGCGCGTTAACCCCCAATCTTCTGGTACAAAGCGAAGATGTTCTTGTTCGAAATCTTGTTTTGCTTTGTCTTGCATATACGGTGTGTATTCCGTTGCACGTGCAGAATATTCTTTACGTAACGGATGACCTTCCCAATAGGTTGGTAACAAAATACGACGAAGCATCGGATGCCCTTCGAAGTTGATCCCGAACATATCGTAAGCTTCACGCTCGTACCAGTTGGCATTTGGCCAAATATTGGTTGCTGTTGGAATGTTAATATCATTCTCATTCAACGCAACTTTGATACGAATATCACTATTACGCTCTAAAGAAAGCAAGTGATAAAACACAGTGAAGTCAGAATCAGGTAAACCATCACGATGGGTACGTAAACGCTCATCTACTGCAGACAAGTCGAACAGCATCACATAAGGACGTGATACTGTACGCAAGTACATCAAAACTTCTTGTACACGTGCGCGCTCAACCCAGACCGTTGGAAAATCTTCAAAGGTCGGTTGCACGTAAAAGTTCTCACCAAACTTGGTTTTGAGATCTTCTACAATCGCAAATGCTGGGCGTGAATCAACAGGTGTTGACTCTGGCATAGCAATTTCAGTTTCAGCCATTGGCTTGGCTTCCTATTTAATACAAATTCTGTGAAATTTCCTGACGACCATGCCCTTCAGGCATGTCAAATATTCATCAGAAAAAATTACTCAATTTCATCCATAGAGCGTAAGTTTTTCACTGCAATACGTTCAGCATTCTTACGATCACGTTCTGGCATCATCTTTGGCTTATATACAGGCTGAAGATCATCACCAATCACCGCAGAAAGCGGACGACGCTCTAATTGAATTTGGTCTTGTAACAACATTAATGCTTGGATTAATGCTTCTGGACGTGGAGGACAACCAGGGACATAAACGTCAACAGGAATGATTTTATCCACACCCTGTACAACTGAATAAATGTCGTACATACCACCAGAGTTAGCACAAGCACCCATTGAAATGACCCATTTCGGCTCAAGCATTTGCTCATATAAGCGCTGAATAACAGGCGCCATTTTCACAAAGCAAGTTCCTGCAACGATCATCAAGTCTGCCTGACGAGGTGAAGCACGAATAACCTCAGCACCGAAACGTGACAAATCATGCACACCTGTTAAAGTTGTTGCATATTCAACGTAACAGCAAGATGTACCAAAGTTAAAAGGCCATAATGAGTTTTTACGACCCCAGTTCACAGCTGTATGCAATACATCCTCTAAACGAGTCATGAATACATTTTTATTCACTTCTTCTTCAAGTGGATCAGTCACAATTTGACGATCTTGAAGTGGATATTGCTCAGCTTCTGGATTCGCACGGGTTAAGGTATATTTCATTCCCGAGTTACTCCTTGTTCAGTGACATAGTCGGTGTTTTATCTTTCACACGACCTGATGATTGAGCTGGAATTGTTCCTGTAGGGTCCATCACCAACTCCTCAATAGAATTGAAGCGGGTAATTTCTGCAAGATCCATATTTGGTGAACCTACTTTAGGTTTGATACCTGCTGCTTTACGACGATCTGAAGGCGCCCAGTTCAACGCACCTGTTGAAAGTTCATAAACCAAACCAACAAGCAAAACTAAAATAAATACAGCAGCGGCTGCAAAACCAACCCAACCTACTTCACGAACAGAAGTTGCCCATGCATATAGATAAAGTGCTTCTAAGTCGAACACGACAAAGAAAATTGCAACCAAATAGAATTTTGCAGATAAGCGGATACGTGCACCACCAGCACCTACCACACCTGATTCAAATTGCTCTTGCTTTGCACGTCCCCATGATTTACCCCCAAGGAGCAAAGGAACAGTAAGCATAAAGACACATAGAAATGTAACGCCGATCACGAAGGCGATGATTGCCCAATCGTATGGAGTAATGGCACTCATGCGGGGATAACTCCTGGCAGGCCTATTATTAACAAAGAATGTATGTATTGGCCTTGTAAATACACCAAACACAAAATAAATCTGCGTAATTGTACCCGATTGCTGTCATCAGTTGCTAGTTCATCCCTCTAAGTCTTTCGGATGATTTTTTAATCTTTTTTAGCTATTGACATATATTTAAAGCAATCTGAGTGTTACAAATCGCATAAAGTGATTAAAAACCGAAAAATAATAATTTTTTTCGAATACAATAATAAAATCTTTGTTTTTTCATATTAAATCATTTACTTAAAATTAGATTTTTATTTAAAAATAACAAATAATAGGTCTTATTTCATAAATTTATGCTCATTTTATAAAATATTTCAGGATAAAAAATAAATTTAATATTTTGTTACATTCTTCAAAAAGTTTATTTTCACAACAATAAATTTTATGAAATATTATCTAAATATGATAATTAATATCATTTAATAAAAATAAAAACACAAATAAAGACCCAAATTATCAAGAAAAATTATTACAACTCTAACTACTCAACGCTTAAATTTCCATTTAAAGCTTTTGCCTACTTCTCACCTACCTTATGTATTATTTTTCTACAAAAATCTTTTTTCTTTGATGAAAAGTAAATTATTTTACCAATTTCAATTTGATAACAACCTTTAATAAACTTTATACAATTCATTAAGTTGTTCTGTGTATGCTAGAAAATAATAATAAGGAGTACAACCCATGAGCATAAACTTTACCCACAAACCAAATTATTTTCTTTTTGCTCAATTATTGATTCGTCATATTGAGGGATATGTCACAAAACATCCTGATGCGAATAATGCCATTTTCGATTTACGTGATATTTATGAGCTATTTCGCCAAGATCTTGCTTCAACCACGACCAATCTTGATGGAATCTTAAACATTGCTGATGAATATACTATTGATACGTTAAATGGGGATCAGAAAATTATCAGTAAATATCATATTGATGCAGAACAAAATAGCTTACTTATTGATTTTAATACAGATGCTTTAAATTCTCTACGTGAAGGCAAAGCGATTATTGCTCCTGATGCAACACTACACCAATAAATTGTATCATGATCAAAAATACGATAAATAAAAAGCATCAATATTGATGCTTTTTATCATTTTACTTATTTTGTTTTACGTTTTACTTGAGCAGGCCATGACATTTTAAAACGTGCTCCACCTAATTCTGGGCTTTGATCTACCTCAATCGTTCCACCAAACCAAAACGCAATACGACTGACAATAGATAAACCTAAGCCATAACCACCAGATGCACGAGTACGGCTATCATCTAAACGTGCAAATGCTTCAAATATTCGTTTACGATCTTCTTCTGGTATTCCTGGACCATCATCCTCAACACAGATATATGCCATGTTAGTAACAAGGTCAACTCCACCACTAATATTGACACGATCATCACAGTAGCGAATTGCATTACCCACTAAGTTTTGTACAACACGATGTAAATATCGACGCTCAGCTTCAACCACTACATCATGAGATAAAGGACTCAAATATATTTCTTTTTGAGTTTTTAATGCTTCGGTTTCTACGGCAACCTGATCAAGTAAATCAACCAAAATTATTTTTTCGAAATCTAAAGAGGGTGTGCCTTGTTCCAATTTTGCATATGTCATGATTTCATCAATTAAGGTGTTTAACGCCTCAATATCTTTATCAATCATTTCTACTTGTTGTAAGCGATAGTCATAGTCGTCTTCATCTGCCAACATTTCCATACCAAAACGGATGCGAGCAACAGGTGTTCTTAACTCATGTGAAACTGCGCGCATCAGTTCGCGCTGTGCTTCAATTAAACGCTGAATATGATCAGACATACTATTATAACTGGTTGCTAAACTTGCCAATTCATCATGCCCTTCTACTGGAACACGATGTGACATATCACCAGTCTTCATAACATCTAAAGCATCATTAACCAACTTTAACTTACGTTGCATAGGGACAATTAAGCCATAAACCCCCAAACATAATAAGAACATGCTGAGCAAAGTGATTCCTGCTGCAAGTTTAACTGGCATCCAATTAAACATAGGTACAGGACCAATCACCAAGACATCACTCACAGAATTAGGCAATGGCGATACTATAGAAATTGTTGTGCCGCGCTCTGTTGCACCATCGCGCCACAAAGTTACTGTTTGGTCAGAACGCAAACGCCCTAATTGTTCAGGATCTAAATTTAATGAGGATACATTTTCAATTCCAATCGGATAGGAAAAATGTTCTTGGATTTTTTTAAGATATTCTTGCTCTTGTCCTGGATAATAAACCAAATAATCCATAATAAAGACAGGTAAAGCGCGCATTTGTCGGTCATTTGGGACGCCGACTTTAATATACAAATAATGTTTGGGATCATCACGAATACCCAAAACAAGATAAGCAATGCTGTGCTCCGCATCATAACGAACCACAGCTTTTTGATTTTCTATCCGTTTTGTTTCTGTTCTTGATAGCTCAACTTTACTCGCATCTACATAATGAATCGGTAGTTCTAATAAATCAGAAGCATCCGAAATCCAATCTGCTTTTTGCTGTTCCGTTTGTTGACGTGCCACACCTTCACTGATGACATAAGAAATCCCATCTGTGAGTGACTCACGATACTCTTGTGCACGTTGATAGTTGATAATTTGCACTAACAAATAACCAAATAATGCAACTAAGACAACAAGAATAACCAATCCTGCATAAATACGCAGGAATATACTGTGTTTGGACACGAAAACAACCTTATGGTAGGACTATGTTCTTAAACAGAAAATAGGGTTACATTCCATTTGTTTCTTTAACAAATAGGTAACCTTTACTACGCACTGTTTTAATACGCTTTGGATTTTCAGGATCATCACCAATTTTTGGACGAATACGTGAAATGCGCACATCAATTGAGCGATCTTGACCATCATACTCAATCCCACGCAGACGTTCAAAAATATCTTCACGTGACAAAATTCGTCCAGCATTTGAAGCGAGCAACCACAATAGGTCATATTCCGCACTGGTAAAATCAACCAATTCACCATTTAAAGTCACAGAACGTCCACCATTATCGATCACAAGATCATCAAATTCGATGCGTTGCGCCACTTCATCTTCTGGTGTTTTGTCTGTGCGACGTAATAACGCACGAATACGCGCCAGTAAAACGCGTGGTTGAACAGGTTTAGCAACATAGTCATCTGCCCCCATTTCTAAGCCTAGCACCTGATCCATATCTTCAGTACGTGCTGTAAGCATCAAAATTGGTTGATGATAATGTGGACGAACTTCTCGACAAACGGTTAATCCATCTGCACCTGGTAGCATCACATCCAACACAACCATATCTGGTTGTTCAGCAATGATACGACGAATTGCACGATTTCCGTCTGGTTCTACCCCAACTTCAAGTCCATTTCGAATTAAATATTCTTGAGTTAAACGCGCTAAACGCTCGTCATCTTCAACAATTAAAATTTTTGGTAACTTTTCTTCTTGGCTCATACATATGCCCCTTTATTTAACCTAATCTCTGCATACAAATCTCGCAGATTCAACACACTATGTTTTGCAATATACACACGTTTACATTGTAAACAAGACCCTATTCACCAAACTGATACATGAGCGTATCAATTTGTTATATTTTTATTAACTATTGAATTGTAGATAGTTTTCCTTAATAAATACTTATTTTTTATTATTCATTGCCATTTTCCTTATTCTTAAGAATATTTTTTATACAAAAAATTTCATTGTTCACATTCTGTCTCATTAAACTGACTGTTTTTAGTTATCCACAAGGTTATCTATAAGCACCTTGCTCAGAGTTTGCTATGCTATACCCTTGTCTAATAAGACATATATAAAAATACCTCAAGCCGTCAAAAATTTTGCATTTTTTTTTACTGCTTTGAGAAAAAAAAATTATCGAAATGTCAATATTGATCTCCCCTAAATTTTACCGTATCTTGTGCCCTAATTTAAATTAAACCACTAAGTATTGTGTTTAGTCCTCAAATATCAAGATAAATATTGATCGTATTTTATCTGATTCAAATGGTCCATAAACATAACAATGATGACAATGGAGCTACGCTGACAATGAACGCCATTACTACCCCTGGTCAACTTCAAGTGATTAAACGCACTGGTGATGTTGCCCCGTTTGATGCAGAAAAAATTTCTGTAGCAATTGGCAAAGCTTTCTTGGCTGTTGAGGGTCAACAAAGTGCCGATTCAAGCCGTATTCATGACCGCATTACACAATTAACGGAAATGGTATTAAATACTTTTAATCGTCGTTTACCTTCTGGCGGTACCATTCATATTGAAGAAATTCAAGACCAAGTTGAATTGGCACTTATGCGTACAGGTGAGCAAAAAGTTGCTCGTTCATATGTAATTTATCGTGAGCAACGTTCAGAAGCACGCAAACAAACCAATGCTCATCATCATCCAACTTTACAAATCACAGATGCGAATGGTCAGCTTCAGCCTCTAGATTTGAGCAGCCTACATGCCACGATTGAAACAGCAAGTGAAGGCTTAGAAGGTATTAATGTTCAAGCCATTGTCGATGAAACAGTTAAAAACCTATATAACGGTGTAAAAGAGTCCGACATCTCAACGACAATGATGATGGCAACACGTACACGTATTGAACAAGAACCAAATTATACGTATGTGACTGCACGTTTATTGCGTAACAACTTAGTTGCAACAGGTCTTAAATTTTTAGGTTTAGCAGCAGATACCCATGAAGGTGATGCGCTTGAAACTTATTTGAAGAAAGGGATTGAACTTGAGCTTTTATCTGCAGATCTATTAAATTTTGATCTTGCAAAATTAGCTGCTGCCATCAAACCTGAACGTTCAAACCAGTTTACATATTTAGGTCTGCAAACTTTATTTGACCGTTATTTTATCCATTCTAATGAAGTACGCTTTGAACTTCCGCAATTGTTCTTTATGCGTGTGTCGATGGGTCTTGCACTAAACGAAGCAAATAAAGAAGATCGTGCAATCGAGTTCTATGACTTATTGTCTAGCTTCGACTACATGGCTTCAACTCCGACATTATTTAACTCTGGTACATTACGTCCACAGTTATCAAGCTGCTACTTAACCACGATCCAAGATGACCTTTATGACATCTATGGTGCGATGCGTGACAATGCCCTACTTTCTAAATGGGCAGGTGGTTTAGGTAATGACTGGACTCCAGTTCGCGCCTTGAACTCGTACATCAAAGGGACTAATGGTAAATCTCAAGGTGTAGTACCTTTCCTTAAAGTTGCCAACGATACTGCGGTTGCCGTAAACCAAGGTGGTAAACGTAAAGGTGCAGTGTGTGCATACCTTGAAACTTGGCACTTAGACATTGAAGAATTCCTAGAGCTTCGTAAAAACACAGGTGATGACCGTCGTCGTACCCATGACATGAACACAGCGAACTGGGTTCCAGATTTGTTCATGCAACGTGTATTTGAAGATGCAGAATGGACTTTATTCACGCCATCAGAAACCCCTGATCTTCATGATTTGACTGGTGCAGAATTCGCTGAACGTTATGCGTACTACGAAGGCATTGCCAAAGAACAAAACATGCTACATAAGAAAATCCGTGCGAAAGACTTATGGCGCAAAATGTTGTCGATGTTGTTTGAAACTGGTCACCCTTGGATCACATTCAAAGACGTATGTAATTTACGTTCACCACAACAACACGTTGGCGTAGTGCACTCTTCTAACTTATGTACTGAAATCACTTTAAATACCAATAAAGATGAAATCGCGGTATGTAACTTAGGTTCGATCAACCTTGTACAACACGTTCAAGGTGGTTCTTTAGATCGTGAAAAATTAGCACGTACGATTAAAACTGCTGTACGTATGCTCGATAACGTGATCGACATCAACTACTATGCTGTCCCACAAGCGCAAAATTCAAACATGAAACACCGCCCAGTCGGTATGGGTATCATGGGCTTCCAAGATGCGCTTTATGAAATGAATCTTGCATATGGTTCAGAAGCAGCTGTAGAGTTTGCTGATGAATCTATGGAAGTGATCAGCTACTACGCGATTGAAACATCAAGTAACTTGGCTGTTGAACGTGGTACTTACGAAACATTTAAAGGTTCATTATGGGATCAAGGCATCTTGCCAATCGACTCACTGAACCTTGTTGCTCAAACACGCCCTGAAGGTATGTTTGAAGTTGACCGCACTCAACGTTTGGACTGGGACACTTTACGTGCCAAAGTTCAAAAAGACGGTATGCGTAACTCAAACGTGATGGCGATTGCACCGACCGCAACCATTTCAAACATCTGTGGTGTTTCTCAGTCTATCGAGCCTACTTTCCAAAATCTTTATGTGAAATCTAACCTTTCTGGTGAATTCACAGTAATTAACCCGTACCTAGTACGTGCGTTAAAAGATCGTGGTCTTTGGGATTCTGTAATGGTCAATGATCTGAAACATTTCGAAGGTTCAGTACAAAAAATTGCACGTATTCCTGAGGAATTAAAAGCAATCTTTGCCACTGCATTCGAAGTTGAGCCACGTTGGATTGTTGATGCTGCATCACGCCGTCAAAAATGGATCGATCAAGCGCAGTCTCTTAACCTTTACATCGCTGGTGCAAATGGTAAGAAACTCGATATGACGTACAAAATGGCATGGTTACGTGGTCTTAAAACGACGTATTACCTCCGTGCATTAGGTGCGACTTCTGCAGAGAAATCGACTATTAACACTGGTGCACTAAATGCCGTTAAACCAACAACCGTTGCAGCTCCTACTCCTGCCGCAGCGCCTGTTGTAGAAGCTAAAAAATCTGAAGCTATTGAAGAAGAAGGTTTTGCAAACGCAGCTCCAGTACCACAAGCATGTTCAATCGACAATCCAGATTGCGAAGCTTGTCAGTAATTAATTAAAGGTATCAACATCAGAATAAAGGCTACCCCTGTAGCCCTACCTGATAAATCTTCAAACATGGGCTGCATGTAGCATAAGTTTTCTATATCGAGGATTTATGAAGAAGAAGAACGATGTCTTTGGTCAAAAGCTCAAGCTCACCAAAAAAGAAAAAGCTAAACACAAAAGTCGTATGGAGAAATTCGAAATTCTTTCTCTGTATTGGATTCAAATCCAAAGACTTTTCGAAATGCTATATACATATTTAGTCCAATTGGGAGAATTAGTTTTCCCTAATGAACAAATAAAGAAGAAACTGTTTGATCTTCTTATAAAATTGATCACTAAATTTGGATGGTTTATTGTTACTCCAATTTTATTTCAATTTATCAGTGATCAATTCGCAGTGACTACTTTAATAAATAATTTCTTGATGTGAGGAATTATTAATAGATAAGAGGCTAAGAAATGTTCCATTTAAGTCATGACTATGAGTTAGGCGCAATTGCACTGATCTTAGCCTTTTTAATTTTTTATATCCCTGCTGTTTATGCATTCTTTGCAATCCGCAGACAACAAAAGCGTAAGCAAAATAAGTAGTGTTGACCTGCATTCAAATGAACAATTTGAATACATTCATCAGCGAAACTTAATTTTGCTTACACATAATGAGCGTATAGTAGTGACATCTTCGCTTGTGAGATGTCCATAACAGATATAAAGCAACGAAGAGAGAACAAACATGTCTATCCTAAGTTGGGACGATTTCGAAGATGATGAACCGAAACAAGCTGCACAAGCTCACCAGCCTGCGCCCGTCGAACCGAAGAAAGCGACTGATTCGCAAGTGGTATCTGATGCACAGCACGCATCGTCGAATTTGGCAGCTACACAACCCGCTCGAACCTATTCAGCAGGAACAACAAATTCAGCCGATCCATTGGCAAAAGCATCTAACGCTCTAGAAAATTTAGATGTTGCACCAGGCTTACAAGAGCTTGAAATGGGCGCACAACGTGTACAGGTTGACGACAAAGCCATGATCAACTGTCGTGCTGACTTGAACCAACTTGTACCATTCAAATACGAGTGGGCTTGGCAAAAATATCTTGATGGTTGTGCAAACCATTGGATGCCACAAGAAGTCAACATGACGCAAGACATTGCACTTTGGAAGTCTGAAAATGGCTTGACTGAAGATGAGCGTACTATTGTCATGCGTTCTTTAGGTTTCTTTTCTACCGCAGATTCATTGGTTGCAAACAATTTGGTATTGGCAATTTACCGCCACATTACCAACCCTGAGTGCCGTCAGTACATTTTGCGTCAGTCTTTTGAAGAAGCAATCCATACACATGCATACCAGTACTGTATCGAATCCTTGGGCATGGATGAAGGTGAAGTCTTCAACATGTACCGCGAGATTCCTTCTGTTGCACGTAAAGCAGCTTGGGGCTTGAAATACACTCAATCTCTTAGCGATCCTACATTTCAAACAGGCACACCTGAAAACGATCAAATCTTACTGCGTAACTTGATCGCATTCTACTGCGTACTTGAAGGGATCTTCTTCTACTGTGGTTTCAGTCAAATCTTGTCTATGGGTCGTCGTAACAAAATGAATGGTGTTGCTGAGCAATTCCAATACATTTTACGTGATGAGTCTATGCACTTGAACTTTGGTATCGACATGATTAACCAAATCAAGATTGAAAATCCAAACTTATGGACAGCAGAGTTCCAAGAAGAAGTGATTCAAATGATTCTTGAAGGTACAATGCTGGAAATTGAATATGCACGTGACACCATGCCACGCGGCGTATTAGGTATGAATGCTGCGATGATGGAAGAATATCTAAAATTCATCTGTAACCGTCGTTTAAGTCAACTTGGTTTACCTGAACAATTTGTTGGTGTGAATAACCCATTCCAATGGATGTCTGAAATGATGGACTTACGTAAAGAGAAGAATTTCTTCGAGACACGTGTGACTGATTATCAGACTGGCGGTGCATTAAGCTGGTAAGGTCTAACACCTTGTCGTCATGCGACACAAGGTTTGTCAAAAACGACACATGGTTTGTCATAAGACGACACATGGTTTGTCAAAAAAATAGAGCCTCTTAGGGCTCTATTTTTTTGATTAAAATTATTAAATATAATTTATTTTATTAAAATCACTTATAACCTTTATCTCGACAATACTCCATGAATGCCAAACTATCACATAAAGTTAATTTAAGAACATTCTCATAGTGATTCATACCTAATCTTGATTGCTCATAAATAATTGTAGCTTTTGCACACTCCAAAGAGTCTTTCAGACTTAATTTAATTAAACTACCACGTATTGTATTTTCAAATTCAGAAATAATTTGATTAGCCTTTCCTTGAAATCTGTTTAACAACTTAAGATTATCATAGTGATTTTTAATTATATTAAATAAAATAGCATCTATATTATTAGTGTTTTTAAGACAATACTTAACCGCAAAAGTATTGTTGACATATTTCAATTCAACATGCAAAAACTGTTGATATGGTAACTTATGAAGATATAGATTTATAAATTCAAAATTACCATCCTTTATCCACTTATTTGATTTATAGCTATTACATTCAGAACAAACTGGTATTAAGTTCTTGGGATGCACAACAAACTCTGGAAAGCTTTCCTTCGGAACAATATGATCTAGAGTATTAACATCATTAATTGTACAGTATTGGCAAGTGTTTAGCTCATAATCATTTGGCAGAGAAATTATTGCATTTTTTAACTTTATAAAAGGTTTCGAACCATATTTATAGAGTTTTAATAAATCATCTTTCTGATTGGCATTAATAGAAGGTAACGGCACCAAATAAAGCAAACTATTACAAGTAAAAGCAGTATCATATACATGATATGCACTTTTTAAGACTGGAAATAATAATGTAATACGATCTTTATAAAAAGGGAATTGCTCTCCTTTTCCTCTTTTTTTTGAATTAACAACTTCCTGTAAAAAAGAAATACTGTCACCATTATATGAATTCAAATTAATCATATGAGTTCGACACCATACTTTTCAAAAGAACTGTAAGATTCAAGCTAAGCGGTATATTATTTTCTCGTAAAAGTTCTAAAATTTGTTCAAATGAATATCCTTTTTTTATTAATATTTCCAATTCTTTTTTAAACTGTGAATCAGTCTCTCTTGACCCAAAAATATCTTCCGTTATTTTTGTTAAATTTTCACCAAAAGTTTCAATTGCTGGATGTTTAGCATTTAATATATTGTTTTCATTTCTTATGACATATACATTTTTCGATAATATACCTTGAACAATAATAGGTGAATGTGTAGCTATAATACAAAAAGATTGAAATTTTTTTACTAAAAGATGAATACTATTTATTAATTGAGAAATTGCATTAGGATGCAAATGTGTTTCTGGCTCATCAAATATTATTAATGAGTCATATCTTATATTAGCCAAAATCTCAGTAAGAATATATAAAAATATAGCTTGCCCAGAACTAAATATTTTTAATGACTTATTAATTTCTACTATATTTAACTTTTCCTCAAATACCGTCGAATCCCATTCAATCCAAACATCAACTAACTCTTTTGGAAAAAAATTTTTTACAATTTCAATCCAACTACTAAATCTTTTATTTTTCTGAACTTTAACTATTGATAAAAAGAATCTAGCATTTAGTTCGCTTTCTGAGAGAATAGACTCAGAACTCTCTTTTGAATGTCTTAATCCGCAATAAATATAATTAATTTTAGATGAACTTTCAGGTATTACAAATTTATCAAATACACTATACGAAACTGCTATCACTTTACTAAAAAGAGGTAACTTAGGAGTAAATAATTCAAAATTACCTTTTGCTATATCAAATGGTAATTTTGAAACCAGTTGCGTTTTCCCAACTCCATTATTTCCTATAAGTGCATATATCCTATTAGGAAGAATTGAACTATCATTAAAGTTAAATGCAATTCTCAATCCTTCATCATCTGAATACATAGGCTTAAAATTGTATTCAAAAGAATATAAATTACTTAAATCATAATTATCTATACGGTATCTTGCCTGTCTTAAGAGCTGTTCTTGCTCATCAAACCTTATAAGACTACTTTTAAAATCGCTAAAATTTTCAAACTCTTCGCATATTTGAGGAAAAAATGCAATATCATTTAACCCTTTCAAAATGGATAAATAATTTTGCTGGAATATATTTTTCATATTCCTATAAAAATCAAAATTCTGTCCCAATGAACAATATTCATTACTTAAAGTATAAAATTTTTCTACTATTTCTTTTGTTGTACTTTTAGATTGCTTTGAAATAATTTTCAACTTACCTATATCTTTCCTCATATTATTAGAAAAATAATAGAGAAAAAACTCATTCTTATTACCATAATCATCCCAGGTAGTCGGACTTAGCAAAAAATATGAATTATGGTCATGTATAGTATTACTAAAAATAAAAGGAATTTTATTATCAACTAAATCTTTAAATTTGTTATCTTCATCTAATTCATCAATTTCAAATATTGATAAACCATTATCATCAATACCTTTTAAACGATACTCAATTAAATCATTTTTTAAAATTGGATTTAATGTATGATAAAAAAATTTTATATCATCATCATTCTCATTTACCTCAGGTGAAATTATCTTATTGAGCAATCCAATAAAAATATCATCAGAATCAATAAAGTTAAATCTTTCCAAAAAAATATAATCTAATTCCCAATCATTATTATTAATATAGTGCTGTATTAGATCCCCTCTTGCATCCTTATAACGTGAATCAGTTGAAGGTAAATTTTTTAGGTCTAAAATTTCATCAAAAAAAACTATAGGTTCAATTTTTTTAAAAATCTTAATTTCGTGCTTTGCAAGTAGCCTTAAGATTTCTAATTTTAGATTTCGTTTTAATTGAAAATTCTTCATAACTAATCAATAAATTTTTTTACATTATTTCAATAACTAATATAAATTTCAAGAAATTTAAACTTGCAAGATTTTCTAATTTTAAATATATAATTTTATTTGATTCACAAATTCCCCAATTTCAACATTTAAAGCATTGAGCCAATCTCCCATTTCAATAACATCAAGTCTTCTTTCTAATATTTCTACTTTAGATACATAAGACTGTGGCTTTTCCAAACGACGTGCAAGCTCCACCTGAGTCACATTTTTTGACTCACGAAGTTCTATAAGTTTTTTAATTAGGTCTTGATACCTAGGATCGTGTATTGAGCGCATGGCTCAATATCAGTTACAATTAAAAATATCCCAAAATAGGATATTTTTAATTTAACTCTATCTGTTTACTGAATTTTTTCTTTTGGATAATCATTGAACGATAGTCTAGGAATTCACTGTGAAGCAAAAATTTTCTATAGCTAAAATCAACAGCATTGTTAAAAAGAATTTAGCAGGTGTAAGTGTTGAGCAGATCTGCGAAGAGTACAAAATCAGTGTTGCTACTTTCTATCGTTGGAAAGCAAACTATATAGATATCAATGAGCAAATTCTGATTCGCTTAGATAAATTAGAACAAGAAAATTTGGCTCTCAAACAAATGTATGCTGAAGAAAGATTATCTAAACGCCTGAAAATGTAAGGCGTTCTCCCCCAAATATCGAATGTCTACGAAGATATTTTACATTAAAAGTATCTTAGATAGCATCCACTGTCATAATAGTCGATTCTTTAAAGAGATTATGAAACCTGACCTTTTCCAAAAAATCGGATGAAATCCTAACGTCTTTTTTCCAAGTATTAGTTACCAATTTTTCACTGTCCATCTTGGAAAATTGACTCATTAATATTTGTAGATCCACTAGAAAACCTTCTTTGAGGCAATCGCTAAATATTGATTCCTTAGGGTCCACTAAAGAAAATACTTGGGAATGCATCAATAAAATTAAACTTTCACTAAAATGTGAATATGGTTTTTTCATGCAAATAATAAGTAAGGTTCGATAAATAGCTCGACTGATATCAACAATGCTACTATTGTCCTCGACTCCCATTCGATAAAAAATTACCAATGCAGCTAAAGCATCTAAGCTAGCTAATCGTTCCAGCTGTATCAGTTTTCTAGGAGATAAACTTTTAACTAACTTCCTATCACAATTATATTTATTGGGTTTATAGAGTATCCTTTGAACTTCCCACGACAGTTTTCCAATGCCGTCTTTTAAAAGTAAATCTAAATTTATTGAATTTTTCATGGCTTGCCAAAGCACATGATTAATTATTAACGAACTACCTTGTACGGCTGCTTCAGCTTTATCTATAAGTTTTGGATGAGGAACATTTAAACCATTCTTATAGTTTCTCCACTTCCGATCATTATCAGTTACCCCCCCATTCACTACTCTAATTTTATCAGGCTCAATTATTTTTGCTATTTCAGATGGTAGTTGCGCATCTAAACCAAGTTTTATGCGCGAATACCATAGTGCAACCCGTATTTGATCGATTACATCCCTTTTATTAATTCTAACTTTTCCAATATTTTCGTTTTGCAAAACATAACCCATAAAATTCAAACAAAATCCTTAAATATCAATTGTTTAAAAAAATATTTCCGGAAAAAGTTTAGTGATTTATTCAACTTGTACAGATATAGTCTCAAGTATAAGCTTTTGTTGAGACAGGTTACTACCAGGAACTCAATGGAAATCCATCCCATAGTCGATGCAACTACAATAGAAAAAGAGTTATTCGATCGTTACGGCCCGCTAATGACAGATGATGCACTACGAATCGCTTTAGGCTACAAATCCACGGAAGCCTTTCGACAAGCTTTAACGCGTAAAACAGTCCCAGTTCCTGTTTTTAGTATCCCCAATCGGCGTGGCAAATATGCCTTAGTAAAGGATGTTGCTACATGGCTGGCAAATCAAAGGAATGCTATTTTAGATTCTCAAGATAACCATTAAATTCTCAATAATCGAAAATGACCTTGGAGTGATTATGAAAAGTTAGAAAAAAAATCAATAAAAAAACGGACCCTTAAAAGGATCCGTTTGTGACTTTATATAGAAGAATATAAAGACCTGAGAATCATAGTATCTTCTCTATATCGTCACCAGTCAAGTGAGTGCTATTCAATAGTAATAGTACAGATTAGCTCATTCTCAAAAATCTATTGAGAATAGGATTACTTCTGGATGAACAGATATGCCTTATCGAACCGTATTTTTAAAAACTGATATTCAAACAGGTATCCTAGAACAAATCAGGATAGCTTTTGAATCAACTGCAAATGTAGCAGCCACACCTCATGGACAACGCAAAATCTACCAAGGTGCTTTTGGTCGTCGAACTTCACTTTTCCCGAGTGAAAAATGTTGCGGAGCAATACCCTTAGAAAGCCGACTTGAACTCGCTCATGCAATCTCATTAGAACAAGATCCCAACATCTTAAATTATCGCTCACAAGCATTAAAAATCTTGCTAGCCAATGAACAGTATTGTTTTCCAGATTTCTTGGTTCAAACAAAAGAAGGTGCTTATGAGGTTCATGAAGTCAAACCATCCATAGCATCATTATCAATAGATGACTTAAATCGCTTTGCGATACTTTCTGAACTACTCCACTCAATGGATATTACTTTTAAGCTAATAGATCACTCAAACTTACCAAGTGAAACAGAAATATCTCAACTGCTTTACTGGTATCAGAGAGGACATCGATTCAGCTGGAGTACTTTCGAAATCAATTATGCTTTAGACCTGTTAAAACTCAATGAATTTGAAAACTCAAATCAAGCCTATAAAACACTTGAATCAATAGGCCTCAAGCAAGAACTAGCTGATTATTTATTTTTTCATCAAAGAATAACAATTAGCCCAGTCAAACAAGAAATCAGTGAGGCCTATTGACATGGACAATGTTCTTTTAACCCCACAACCAGGTTTTCGTTTTTATTTTAAAGAACATCCTGACTATATTTTTGAAATCGGTTCTGTAACCTATAATGATATACGATATGCAGCCATTGCTGGTGGAAAGTCATTTTCAATTACTCCGAATGAGTTTGAAAACCGCTACAAAGAAGGTGAAATTCTATGTGTATTTTCACCTGATAAGCTGATGATCAATCCTAAACACAATTCAGAAATACACCGTAAAGAACGTTATGTTATAAGTGCTCTTCAAACTCTAAAATCCCCTACGAGCCCTCAACATTTATCAAAATTAATAGAGCATATCTCCACTGAAATTAAAGATCCTACCCCTCCTTCCTGCCGTACTGTCGCAAGATGGATTACTAAATATAAAAATTTTTCGCAGAACAAGCTCTGTTTACAAGATAAATATATAGGCAATCATCACTTAAGATTCCCACCTGAAGTCTACCAAATTCTGAATCAAGCAATTAATGAAGTCTATTTGAAACCTGAATATAGAACTGGTAAAGACGTACAAGCCTATATGCTTGGTCGATTCATAGAGCAAGGGATCTCATTGGAACAGTTACCAACACTGAGGAGTATCCAACGACACATCAAAAAACTAGACCCTTATATTAAATTAAAAATAAAGAAAGGATCTCGTATAGCGAAGAAAACTTTTCAAGCTGCCGGCAAAAGTATTATTAGCCCTTTTGCTCTTTATATGGTCGAAATTGATACACATTATCTCGATATTATTATAGTCGACCCAAAGAATAAAGTTGCTTTAGGACGACCATTTCTTGCTTGTGCAATTGATGTTTATTCAAGAGCAATTGTAGGTACATATATCAATATGTATCCACCTAGCGCTGCAACTACTTTAGAAACAATTAAGAACATGGTTACTCGGCCGAATCATAAATTACCAGGAGGTATTCCGAGTATTATCATTCCTGATAATGGAATTGAATTTAAAAATAATTCACTTGCGCGAGTCTGCGAACAGCTGAAAATTACTTTAACTCCATCTCAAGTCGGTACTCCAAATAACAAACCTCATATTGAACGCTTTTTTAGCACACTCACTCATGGGATCCTTCAAAAGCTACCTGGCACAACTTTTTCAAATCCGATAGATAGAGGAAGTTATAACTCCAATAAAATTGCTCAACTAACTTTAGAACAATTGAAACAATATATAGATACATGGATCCACGATGTCTATCACAAATCTATTCACCATACGACTGGCCGCTCTCCAATTATTATGTGGCAAGATGCAATTGATGATATTCGCCCCAGTTTTCTCACTGATATAGATGCAAAAATTTTATGTCGCAGGCCTATTGAAAGAAGTATTAATCACGGTCAAGTCCGAGTAGATGGCATTAGTTATTTTTCTCATTCACTTACTACTTTACAAGCACAAGGCATAAAAACCGTTACTGTACTAATTGATGATTTAAATTTAAATGAAGTTTATGTTGTAGACCCTAATAATAAAGATGTGGTTATTCAAGCAGACTCAACCAATCAAAATTATACATTTGGCTTGTCACGCGTAACACATCTTGAAGTGCAAAAGCTAAAGAAAGCCCAAACTCGATCCGACAAACAGAGGATTGGTCCAATGTCGGACTTATACCACCTGTATAAACTTATGCACGAGATACAAAACAATCTTATTAAACATAAACCGAGATTAAAGCCCCTTACTTTAGAACTTCCCAAACAATTAAAAAAAGTTGAAGAACAACTTTTTTCTAAAGAAAAGGATCTTTCTGAACAGTCTGTATCGCCTATAAATATACCTACTCCAATTGAGAAATTTGGTTCTTTGGAGGTATTTAAACATGGAAAAATTTGATAATCGATTCGATAAAATTCGATCTATTAACAATATCGTCATTACTTCAAATGAATTTATGGCAGCTTTTACAGGTATCCAAGATTGTGTCAACAGAAGCATTTCCTATAGTGAACCAGTTGGAAGTATGTTGCTCGCAGAAGGTGGATTAGGAAAAACAACGTTGTGCAAAACAATCTTAAGTTTGATGCCACGTTCAGAAAAAACAGAAAAGGATTATAAAAAATCTATTATTCCAGTATGTTATGTCGAAGTCCCCTCACCAGCTACTGTAAAGTCATTGGCCATAATGATGCTTAAAGAACTGGGAGATGTTACTTGTGAAAATGGATATGGAACAACTGAATATCTAACAAGTAGGCTTATTCATTTACTTGCTCAATGCGAAACTAAGCTCATATTTTTAGATGAGTTCCACCATTTATTTGAGCGTAAACCTACATCGACGAGAATGAATCGGACTACGGGGAATTGGATTAAAACTTTAGTGAATAGAACTGGGATCAGTTTTTGCTTGGTTGGTTTACCAGAGTTCGTCCCACTACTTCAAATTGATAGCCAAATTGCACGTAGATTCCCATTCATTTACCAGTTAAACCCATTAACTGTTGATCCCATACAAGGTGGGAGTATGCTTGCCTTTCTCGCTGAAGTTTCAAGAACACTTAATAAACAGAATATCACCTTCTCGCCAGCACTAGATAGCCAACTTGTAAGCATGCAAATTCAATTGGCAACGAAAGGTTATCACTCATACATCATGAGTCTGATTAGAGAAAGTATTACGCATGCTTTAAGCGATGGAAGGCAAGTCGTTAATTCTAATGATTTTAGTTATGCCTGGAAGCTAGGTATCACACTATACATTAGCAAACAAAGTAAAAATCCATTCGAAATGAATATTTCTCAAATCATATCACTCATGAAATAAATATCATTATGCAAAATTCTCTTTTAATACAAGCAATCCCTTATGAAGATGAATCGCCAATCAGCTTCCTACTCAGAACCACAAAACTTAATGCACATAGCTCAATCTTTAATTTAGTTGGCAAAGAAAACTATCAATCCATCATTAAGAAATCTCTTAATTACCATCTAGCGGATGATGTTCGCTTTGGTTTAGTTTTGAATGCTTTAAATATAGATAGTGAATATGCTTGTCTAGCTTTTGAAAGATCAGGTCCTACAAATAGATCTCCAAGAACAATAGGTGCTATTGAAGTTCCTCATGAGTTATTTGAATTAGACAACATACGCTACTGTCCTATTTGTCTTGGAGAAAGTGCATATTTAAAAAAATTATGGATGCTCAAACCAATTTACGCATGTCCAATTCATTTATGCTTTTTAATTGATTCTTGTCCAAACTGTGAGAATCCAATTACATCAAAAGCAGGTGTTCAAAACTGTTCTTGCTGTGGTTATGAACTTGATAAAGCCCCAATCAGAGAAGCAAACTCTATTGAAACCATTTATTGGTTTATTGACGTTCTAAACTTCAACTCCAACAAATTATTCAAAGAGTTTGCAGCTTGCTGGAATGCTTTTAATAACTTCTTTAAGTTCGATAGATCTAACACCGATTTGAAAGTTTTCCTTTCCGTATATGAATACTTTCGTCATCCTGAACTTTCAGCACTCAAGCTCAGTGCTCTTATTAATTCTAGAATCAATTACTCACATCCTAGGGTACAGTTAATACCATTTTTAAAATATGAGAATTTTTTCAAGAAGCACATTAAAGTCGTTGAACAAAATGCTGATGAATACAAAATAAGTGAAAAAAGTATTTCTATAAAACTTAGAAACCATCAGATAAAACGTATTTTAAAAGTTTCACGTTTTGAGCTTGAGAAGTTAATTGAAAGCGACTATCTAAAGCTAGGGAAAAAAGAGCTTTATCGTGGAAATATATCGAGTATAGATATAGAACGCTTTCTTTTGGGTTTAATAGACAAGGATGAATCTATAGCTGACACACTGAGTAACAAGACTATCGTTAATGACCACATTTTTCTAAAAGAAATTTCTGAAGTTTTAGAAATCAATTATGAAACTGCTCGTAAACTAGCAAATATTGGATGGTTCAATTTAGAACAAAATAAACTAGATATAGATGCTCCTAAGCAATATTCAAAGAACAAACTGCATGAATTTGATAAAAAATATATGCTGATCGCACCTTTAGCAAAACGGTTGAACGTAACCCCTACAAATCTCGTGGAGAAATTAGCGTCTATAAGTATTACACCTGTTCATGGACCTCATATTGACTCGACACCCATTAATATTTTTTTTAAAACAGATGTTCAAGATATTAATACAAATGACTTAGAGATGATTCAACACTATCAAACACGCACAGGTAGGCGAAAAGACAAGTCAGAATCAATAAATACCAGTACAAATTATTACTCTTTAAAAGAAGCAGCAGCACTTTTAGGAATTAGCCCAAATAAAGTTGCGGTACTGGTCCAAAGAGGTATTCTTAGTAAAGATAAGAACGATCCTCACTCAGTTCAAATCCAGACTAATTCGCTATTAAATCTTAAGAAAAAACTTGATAGCGAGGATTATGTTCCTTACTCAGAGGCAGCAAAACAATTGAGTTGTCCTATAAATTGGATGAAAAAATATTGGTGCGAAACAGGATTTTTGCATATTGAAGATTTAGTTTACTGGAAGATCATTCATAAGAATGAGCTAACTGAAGTTTTGAAGTTAAAAAAAGCATTCATTACTGGTGTCGAAGCAAGTAATCTCTTAGGTATGCGCCATTCCCACATTACAAATTTACAAAATCAAGGGGTTATAAAACCTTACTATTTTGGTAAGGACGATAAAAAAATTAGGCTTTTCAATAAAAAAGAAGTTTTAAAATTTGTGAAACCTTAAAACAGAAATAATAATATTCAGATCCCATTAAATATTTAAATTGGGATCTCTCTAGAATTAATAAAACAAAACCAAGCTTAATTTTTTAAGTCATATCTTAAAATTTCAATAAATATTAAACTTAAAGTACCTCCCAATTTCCTCTATAACATCTCTATTTTTTTATAAAGAATTCAATCTATAAAAAATCTATTCAAGTACTTTTTTCTTGATTTTCATAAAGAAAAATGTTCAATTAAATCAAATCACTATTTAATGTAAATAATAATGAGCATTCCCGATCAAAGTCATATTAATCATATTCGCGAACTTTTATGGAATACACGAAATGGTGGAGCTTCTGTAATGGTTGGAGCTGGGTTTAGTAGAAATGCCTTACCCGTTAGCGCTTCAGCTAAAGAGTTTCCTCTTTGGTCACAAGTAGCTCAAAACTTGTGTAGAAAACTGTACCCAGAGTCAGAGAAAAGTCGTTTAAATCAAGCATTATCAGAAGCTACAGGGACTAGTGGTTTTTTACGCTTAGCCCAAGAATATGAAATAGCTTTTGGGAGAGGAAGTCTACATAATTTCATTAGTGATTCTGTTCCAGACTTAGATTATCGCCCCTCTGAACTTCATCATCAGTTACTCGAATTACCATGGAAAGAAGTACTTACAACAAATTGGGATACTTTATTAGAAAGAGCACAGCTGGAAATACCTGAGCGTTCGTATAACATTGTAAGAACAGTCGATGAACTAGCAAATACACCATCCCCTCGTATAATAAAATTACATGGGACCGTGCCCTCCCATATTCCTTTTATTTTTACTGAAGAAGATTATAGAACTTATCCTAAAAAATTTGCTCCATTAGTAAATACTGTACAACAGATTATGATGGAAACCGCTGTGTTATTAATAGGCTTCTCAGGGGATGATCCAAATTTTCTACAGTGGTCAGGCTGGGTTAGAGATAACTTAGGCATATCTTCACCTAAAATTTATCTAGCAGGTTGGCTAAATCTAGCACCTCACAGAAGAAGAATGCTAGAAAACAATAATGTCGTACCTATTGATGTCTCAAATCACCCAAAAGCACATGAGTGGCCAGAACATTTGAGACATCAATACGCAACTGAATGGATTATCCAAACTTTACAATGCGGTCAATCATATGATTTTAAAGATTGGCCCTCTTTGCATAATTATTATCAACCTGAAGTTAAAGACTACTTACATCCAATAGAACCAAACTCCCAATGTCTTCCCCTAAGAAAAACAAGAATAGGTATGAGTGATCCCATTTCAATCGAAACATTACAAGAGGTTCTATCAATATGGGAACATAATCGAAAAATTTATCCTAATTGGATCGTTTTCCCACTTAATCTGCAACATACATTGGATCAAAGCCTAAATGAATGGTCTGAAGAAATTATCAAAAATTTTGATAATTTTAGTGTTGATGAGCAATTGAGATTTCTAAAAGAAATCATATGGCTATATCAAAAAAAATTAGTTCCTATTCCAACAAATATTAAATCCATTTGGGATGATATTTCTGAAAAATTCAATTTCAAAAATAAGATGGTAAATGATTTAGATCATTCTTCAAACTGGCCTAAATTCAAGCAAATATATATTGAAAATTCACTTTATTCACTTATAAATGAAAGGCTCTCACTTAATGAAAACTCTTTTAAAAATAAATTAGAAAAACTAAAACAATTTAGTAATCACTCAATTGAGATAAAAAACAATGTAATTTATGAAGAGTGTCAATGGTGTTTACTAAACCTAGATTTCAAAAATTTAGAAGAAATATTGCAAAAATGGCATGTTTTTGATTGTGACCCAATATGGATGTTCAGAAAATCAGCTCTACTATTAGAATTAAACTTTGATGATGAAGCAAATAATTTAATATCTCTAGGATATTCAATTATAAAGAAAAATCCTGACAAATTTAATGATTTTTCAAACTCATCAAGAGAGGCTTGGGCATTATCAAGTATTCAAGCTTTGATTGAAGGTAAAAATAGCTCCTCACATATAAAAATTAAAAAATTCAATATTGATGAACGATTAAAACAACTTGAACTAGTAAACTGTAATTCAAACAAACAAATTAGCTTTCTAATTGAAAAAGTTAATCAACGGAAGGATAAAGAAAACAATCTTAAAAACCCCTGTTTCGACTTATATCGTAGACGAGGTGAAACCATAAAATTCAACAATTATAAATATGAAGCTATTAACCACGCCTATCAATGCCTCTTATTATGTGAAACTGCAGGATTACCATTATCACTCAATAATTTTTCTATAGGTATCTCACTCATTACAACACTAATTGAGAATTATGACCTAATCGATAAAAATATAGCTCAGCGTATTGTTGTAAGATTAAAGCCATCAGATGATGATAAATATATTAATACTATTTATTCACGGGTTGATATTGCTAGCTTATCAGAAGAGGATTTTAAAAAACTTCTTAGTCAAATTGAAATTTTATTGACTTATAGTTTAGATAGATATAAAAAAAATCAAAATTTGTTTTGGGTTAGTTACATTCGTACATGTTTAGAATTGCTATCCAGATTAGTTTTACGTCTTAATAATATTGAATCACTTGAGCATCACTTAAAAAATTCAATTCATCTATTTCAAGACCTATCTTTAAGAAAAGCATCTTGGCTTCAAAGACCTCTAAGTAACTATTTGAAACGCTGTTGGGAAGCATGTAATTCTAAGATAAAAAGTATATATATTTTAAAAATTTTACAATTACCTATTAATGGGATAGAAATTTCTAGAAATGAAAATTTAATAAGAATTGATCAACTAATAAGCACCTCTGAAGTCAAAGAACTATGCGTTAGAAACGTGAGTAATGAAAATGATTGGAATATCATTATAAATTCAATATTATCTAGCTTAAAAATAAATTCAGAACCGCGATGGGATGCCTGTATTCGTTTAACATTAATATCAAATTTCATAAAAGATCATGAATATGAAAAAATAAATAAACTACTTTGGCAGGATAAAACATCATCAAAAGACGACTTTCCATTAGATACTAATCTTTATGATTTTGTTTATTCAAATAATTTAATAAAATTAGACATTAATTCCAATGAAATATTCTCAAAAAAATATTTCATAGAATCTAATGATTTTAATGATTTAAAAAGAATTCTATTTGAGGTATCCAATAGTGTAGATAAAATCAAATTAACTATTGAGCAAAAAAACAGTGTAATTGTTAATATTGAAAATTGGATAAATAGCATTCCAGAAAATAAAATTAAATTAGATGGTATCTCTAGAGCTTTTAACAATACTCCAAATGAAATCGTCGAAACACTCTCAGATGTTAAAGTTATCTTGGAAACAATAGAAATCCCAAGACATCTTGCAGAATTGTTATTCTATAAAATTCAATATCTTCAACAATATGAAATCTATAGTTATCACTTAGTGTGTATGTTAGCTAAAAGCCTTCCTGATAAAATAAATGATATTAATACTTTATTACGGAAAGGGCTCATTTCTGAGTCACCAAATAATTCAAAGCATGCAATGTATGGTCTGTTCTTATGGATACAGCAAGCTACCAAAGACTCGTCTAGTACTCCATATCCTTCTGATGATCTAATACGTGAAATAGGTCTTTCTATTGCTATGCGAAGAAAAAACCACCTAATACAAGCACTATTAGCTGCAACAAGCATATTCAAAGCTAACGACAGCCATCCAAAGGAAATTATTAATTCATTCGTTTTAGAAGGTTTAGAATATTTAATACTTGAAAGTAACTATCATGAAAGTAGTCAAAATATTGAAGATATTCCAATTGTCAGACTGAATTGCTTAAAACTTGCAAACCAAATGTTTATGAATGGCTATCATAATGAATTAATTATTCAGAAATGGCTAGAAGAAGGCAAAAATGATCCCTTACCAGAGGTACGGAATTCAATTATTGAGTCAGAAGCAGATACAGACGAATAAAAATTGACATAGGTTGTGTCGCTGACTCTTGTCATCATGTGTCGCAATGCTTTCTAAGTAATTGAATTGAAGAGTATCGAAATGACAAACCTTGTGTCGCATGACGCTTGTAAATATCAAAAAAAGAACCTCAAATGAGGTTCTTTTTGTTTATTCTGCTTTATAAAAGTAGAAATAGCGATTTTTACTCAAAATTATGCAGGAATACGTAATACTTGTCCTGGGAAAATATCATCTGCATTTTTCAACAATGGACGATTTGCCTCAAAAATTTTGTTGTATTGATTTGCATCACCATAAAATTCTTTCGAAATTTTAGATAAGTTATCACCAGATTTAACTGTATAAAACTTACTCTCAGGCTCAGGCGTTACTACAGTCAGTTGATCATCCACTTGTGCAACATGGTCAATGTTTCCAACAGCTAAAATAATTTTTTCTTTATCTGCTTGAGTTTGCACTTGACCTTTTACTGTTGCCAGATCTGATGCGCCATTATAGCTCACTGACAGACCCGTTACAGGCAAACCTAATGCTTTAATATGACCTAATAACTTATTTGCAATTTCCTGTGCTGATGGCTCCACAGGTGCTGCTGGTGTTGCTGGCGCTGCTTGTGGCTCTGCAGGTGCTGTATTTTTCTTACCAATACCTTTTACAAAATCAAAAAGACCCATTGTGATTCTCCATAGTTTTTAACGATTATCTAATAAATGATTTATAAAAATTTGTACTCTATTTTTATAGCTAAAAAATATACTGAAATTGGTTGTCATTGGTAACAGAAACGTAACGGTATGTAACCAATGTTTTTGATTTATAAATAAAAAGCCACCTAAAAGGTGGCTCCAATCCATAGTGATCAATCACTATGCATTCAACGATTAACCAAGTTTTTTAGTTACATAGTCAATTGCTGATTGAACAGTTGTGATTTCGTTAGAATCTTCATCAGGAATAGTGATGTCGAAGTCATTTTCAAAAGACATTACAAGTTCAACAAGGTCTAAAGAGTCAGCACCTAAGTCATCCATAAAAGATGCCTCATTTTTGATCTCTTCAGCTTTCATACCTAATTGTTCTGCAACAGCTTGTTTAATGCGTTGTTCGATATCGCTCACAGGAATTCTCCTCATTGCTTGTGGCGGCTTTTAATTGCCGATAGTTTAATTGAATATTGAATTTTTTCAAAGTTAATACATGACATTAAGCCATGTATAACCCACCATTTACGTGTAATACTGTACCAGTGATGTAACTTGCTTTATCTGAAGCCAAAAAGCTCACAGCATTTGCAATATCTTGTGGCTCACCAAAACGATTTAAAGCTACTTGATCGCTCATTTTTTTGCGAATATCTTCACTTAACTGTTCAGTCATTTCTGTTGCAATAAAGCCAGGTGCAATACTATTAACCGTGATTTGGCGACTGCCCATTTCTTTTGCCAAGCTACGGCTGAATGCCTCAATTCCTGCTTTAGCAGCAGAATAGTTTGCCTGACCTGGATTTGCAAAATGTGCAACCACAGAGCTGATATTAATAATGCGACCAAAACGCGCTTTAGTCATACCCTTTAATACACGTTTAGATAAACGGAACACAGCTTTTAGATGAATATTTAAAATATCATCCCAGTCTGCCTCTGACATACGTAATAATAAGTTGTCTTTCGTAATACCAGCATTATTTACCAGCACCATAACTGAACCATATTTTTGTTCAATATCAGATACTAAGGCATCAATCGCATCACCATCACGTACATCTAAAACGGCACCTGCACCATTTTCTGCAAAAGTTGCAGAAATTTTATCTGCACCAGTTTCAGAAGTTGCAGTACCAACCACAAAATAACCGTCTAAAATAAGTTGTTGAGCAATGGCTGCGCCTATTCCTCGACTTGCACCTGTCACTAATGCGACTTTGCGTTCTTGTGTCATGCAATTTTTCCTTCTGCCACTAAAATGGCATTCAGTGCATCTTCCATGCGACTTTGTGTGTCAATTGGGAATGCTTTTTCAATGTTTGGTAAACGTTTTGCAAGATTTGCAAGAACATTACCAGGACCACATTCTGCTACATACTGAATACCTTGATCTTGTAGGTATTGCATTGTTTTTGTCCACTGGACTGATTCATACAGTTGCGCAGTTAATGCTTGACGTAAAGCTGTTACATCACGAGCAATTGCTGCGTTGACATTTTGTATTACAGGAATACTTGGTAGCTCAATGGCAGTTTGTTCCAAAGCTTGTGCAAACTGTTCAGCCGCAGGTTTCATTAATGAACAATGTGATGGAACAGATACAGGAAGTGCTATTGCTTTACCTGATTGCTCTTTTGCTTGCGCCATGACTTCTTGCACCAGTGCTGCTGCACCTGCAATAACTACTTGACCATTTGCATTATAATTTGCAGCCTCAACAGAACCTTGCCCTGTTTGAGAAGCAGCTTGACACAGTGCAACCACTTGAGCATCTTCTAGCCCTAAAATAGCTGCCATCGCGCCTTCACCTTGTGGTACAGCCGATTGCATTAGCTGACCACGTAAATGAACTAATTTCGCTGCATCTGCTAATGAAATTGCATTTCCTGCAACCAAAGCGCTGTATTCACCCAATGAATGACCTGCTAGATATTTAGGTGCAACCCCACCTAAATCCAACCATACACGCCACATTGCAACACTTGCTGTAAGCAAGACAGGCTGAGTATTTTCCGTTTGGTTAAGACCTTCACCACTTTGGGCGATATTCCATAAATCAAAACCAACAGCTTCTGAAGCTTCTGCAAATGTTTCTTTTACTACACCAAACTGCTCTGCCAATTCAGCGAGCATACCTACTTTTTGTGAACCTTGCCCAGGAAACAAAAAAGCAGTCTTTGTTGCTTGAGCAGCTTGCTCCAGTCGTTTAGCAGACATATAAAAGTCCTTTCTTCATTTTCAGCTCGTTTCCGATGCGGCAATTTAACATTTAATTTAAATAATTTTAATTGCCAAATACAACAAAAAAACAAGACAAAAAAAGGGAGCATAATGCTCCCATTTTTTTCACCAAGCTTTCGCTTAATGCATCAACAATTATTCAGCATCAGCTGCTTTAGCGAATAATTGACGACCACGGTAGAAACCATCTTTAGTCACGTGGTGACGACGGTGAGTTTCACCAGTAGTTTGGTCTACAGTTAATGCATTCTCGGTTAAAGCGTCATGTGAACGGCGCATGTCACGGCGAGAGCGACTTTTACGGTTTTGCTGAACGGCCATGATGGCTCCTTACAAAGATCGAAAAAATGGATCAGAACAATTCGGTTGTCTTAACTCAACATTATAACACAAAATTTAGTTAAGTTTACCCTTTAAACTTGCTAAAACATCAAACGGATTATCCCGTTTTTCTTCAACAATGTCCTGATCAACTGGCTGATGTTTATGCTCACAAGCATCATGCTTAGGAGACATTGGTATCAACGTTATCAATTCATCTTCTATTAGAGAAAGTAAATCAGCAGTTGCAGGGGTATTAGTTGCGTAATCTCCCCGCGTTGTTGCTTCACTTTCGCCTAAGACGATGTAATCAGCATCCTCATCCAAGCGCTCTATCAGTGACTCATCATCGATTAAAGCTATATGGAAGTCTGAAACGAGTTCGATTTCAACGGCATCCAAACAACGTTGGCATTCCATTGGCGCTTTCGTTTCAACATGACCATCTAACCATACGATACGATGATACGCATCCATTGATAGTGTACAGTCTATAGTGATCAATTGATTATCAATTGACCCAACAGCTTCACGAGCGATACGAACAAAGCGAGACAATGGCAGTGTACCTGACCATGCAAAGCCCTGTTCAGCCCATTTAAACGGCTCAATCTGTGCCGGAAAGGTTTTTGCTGACATAATTAAGGCGGCAATTCTACAAATTCATCGGTACTCTGTCAAAGATTAAGATACAATTTTGTACTTATTTAGACAGATCATTTGGGTAATTTAAGTCATGCATCAGTTGCAGCCGCAACCTGAAGTCACCACTTCATTACAGTTAAACACTGATTTAACTTCAATTTCTTCTGAAAAACCAAGCCTTGTGCAACGTTTACAATGGTGTGATTTACAAACTGAAGTTCAACAGGTCGATTGGCTTATCTTACACTTTAATCTTTGGTTTTCCCACCTAAATGTGACACTTGTTCGTGGAGATTTTGAACCAGAATATTTTCCAGCAACAAAAAGTGAAGCAGCACGCATTCAATTTGCCCATGGTTATTTTAATAGCGCCTTACATGAAATCAGCCATTGGAGTATTGCAGGTGAGCAGCGTCGTTTATTGCCTGATTTAGGTTATTGGTATGCACCTGATGGGCGTACAGCCGAACAGCAAGCACTTTTTGAACAAGTCGAAGTAAAGCCCCAAGCCATTGAATGGTTATTCGCCAAAGCTTTTGGGCGAAAATTTCGTGTATCACTTGATAATCTTACAGGTGAAGGCGGCGATGGCTCATCATTTAAAGATGACGTTTTTAATCAAGTACAACGTTATTTTTCAGGTGAAGCTCAACTTCCTAGAGATGCAAAACATTTCATCGCATGCATTTGCACTTGTACTCGAAGTGGCAAAACATTACAAAGTCATGAGTTTCAACGTGAAATGCTTGATTAATTTACACAAATCAACATAGTGACCTTGCAAGCGCCTATTCAAGCAAGTGATAATGAATGAAAAATATTCAGGAGAGAACAATATGTTGCATTTAAGAGTACATCCTGACAATCCTCAACCACGCCTCATTAGTCAAGCCGTCGAACGTATTCGTGCAGGCGATGTTGTCATTTATCCAACCGACGCAGCTTATGCAATTGGCTGTCAAATTGGAAATAAAAATGCCATGGAGCGTATTGCACAAATTCGTGGCTTAGGTCCCAAGCATCAATATGCCATTATCTGTGCAGATTTATCCGATATTGCCACTTATGCCAAAGTCGATAATGCCATGTATCGCTTACTTAAAGCCAATACACCAGCAGTAACGACTTATATTTTACCTGCAACAAGTGAAGTACCTCGACGTTTAATGCATCCTAAGAAAAAAACGATTGGTTTACGTGTGCCAAGTAATACTGTCTGTCAGATGTTATTAAAAGAGTTAGGTGAACCACTGTTAACCAGTACTTTGATTTTACCGAATCAAGACCAACCTTTGGATGACCCTTTTGAAATTGAGCAACAGTTAGAAAAAAGAGTCAATGTTTTTATTGATAGCGGCTTAGGTACATTAACAACGACAAGCATTGTAGATTTATCAGGGGCAAATCCTGAAATCATCCGTCGTGGTGTGGGTGATGTCAGTGCTTTTGAATAAGCTGTTTTAAGAAATAATAAGTCTATGGTTTTGTTTTAATCTGAGCCGTTTTAATCTTAGCCAATATGCAAAACGTCCTTGAAGATGTAATGTGATTTATCCTGAACAGCCTTGGTATTTGTAATCAAATGCTGAGGTTATTTGGGATGAAAAAATGATCCTCAAATCAAAAACTTGAATGTTTTAAAAGTTGCTCAAATGGAAGCCTCTGCGCTTTCAACTCATATCATTGAGCAAGATATCTACATTTATGCTCACTTTCATTTGCTTTGAAATTTAAAATGCTTCAAACCTAAATCGCTTGATCATTATTCTCTGGTTTGCAAACGCTTTTTTTGCTGACCTTTTGCATCAAAATTTTCAGGATTAAGCCAATTTTCATAAGCAACTTGTATCGTTTGCCATTCTTCATCAAGAATCGAATACCATGCCGTATTACGATTATTACCTTTAGAAATACGATCTTGACGAAAAATACCCTCAAATTGAAAGCCAAAACGTAATGCTGCCTGTCTTGAGGGTTCATTTAAGTCATCACATTTCCATTCAACACGCCTAAAACCTTGCTCAAAACACGCTTTTAATAATAAGTAAATCGTTTCAGTTGCAGCAACACTACGTTTCATTTGATGAGAAAAATACACGTTCCCGATCTCGATCACTGCATGCTCAGAACGCTCATTCATCAGTGCAATCCAACCTAAAATCTTGCCTTCAACTTCAATCAAAAAATGTTTTGCTCCTGTAAAACCAAAATTTTTTTTCAACGCTTGTTCTAACTGAACTTGGAAGTTAAATGTCGAATATGGCAAATAAGTCCAACAAGCGTGATCTGGTTCACTTTCCATCGCTTTCCAAAGTGCTGAAAAAGCGGGCGTTTGTAAAACATCATTTTGAATAGGAAGTAGGCGTACATTGTTTCCTATTAAAATATTTTCTTGAAATTGTTTTGGCGTTTCTAGCGCTAGAGTTTTACCAATTTTTTGTCCAAATTCATTAACTTGGTGTTTTTGATAATTCAGCATTTTGATTTATTAACATGTAAAGGCTCTGAATTAATATGCCTGTTTTTTATAATTTTCTCTAGTCTATTTAAATATAATTATTGATCAAAAAATCGCACCATTATCACCATAAAAAATATTCCCTATTTATTTTCAGGTTTTTTTTGTTTTTATCACGCCAAGTAATTTATTCATTATGATTTTTCCATTAGAATAAGCACTCTTTATATTCAGTGCTATTCGAATATCACTTCATCTCCCTAAACGCTGAAAAGTGAACTCCCGAATCGCCTTAACATGCCTTTGAAAATTCGCGTGGCTAAAAACGGTAATGACTCAAATAGTCCATAATTCAATGGAATCGCTTCCACCCATTCGAATACTCGATGAGTGGCAAGATTCAATTCCTGAGGATTTATACATCCCTCCTGCTGCATTCGAAATTTTGCTTGATCATTTCGAAGGACCACTCGACTTTTTGATTTATCTGATTCAAAAAAATGGTTTTGATTTACTCCAGCTTGATATTGCACCAATCGCAACCCAATATTTAGCTTATATGGATAACATGAAATCACTGAATATTGAGCTAACAGCCGATTATATGGTGATGGCTGCATTATTGGCTGATTTAAAATCTCGCCTTTTACTTCCTAAACCCAAGGCAATCAATTTAGAACAAGACCCTAAACAAGCTCTAATTGATCGTTTAGAAACGTATTTAAGAATTAAACAAGCGGCTGAACGTTTGGGACAAATGCCGATTTTAGAAAGAGATATTTTCCCCGCACAAGTTTCAATCGGGCAAACAACAAGCGTTTATGAAGGCTATGAAGCAGAAATGCTACGTGATGCCCTGTATTGTATTTTTAATCGCCCAGAACCCATCATTCATAAAATTGAACACGAACCTGTATTACTTGAAGAGCGCATCGCTTACATTGAACAAATGGCAAAATCAGGACAAGTGTTAAATTTTGAAAGTTTACTAAAATCCAACCAAGGTCGAATGGGCAGAGTTGTCACTTTTATGGCAATCTTGGAGTTGACCCGTCAACAGAAGATTTTGATCATTTCTAGTGGGCACGATGCTCCGCTTGCAATTCAAGGAGCAACGACATGACCATCGACCATAATAATGTGTTTAATGTAGATGAACTTCATCACGAAGTTTTGATGCAAATTGAAGCCATTATTTTTGCAAGTGATGTACCCGTTTCCGTTGCTCGCCTAAAAGAAGCTTTTCAAAATCAATATTCTAAACAACAATTGCACAACTATTTGCAGCAATTGTCTGTATTACAACATGGTCGTTCGATTGAATTGATCGAAGTCTCTCAAGGATATCGTTTTCAGGTTCGTGCAAAATATCGAAATACCATTGCACAAGTTTGGCCTGAACGTCCAACCAAATTATCCCCGTCATTGTTAGAAACCATTTCAGTGATTGCTTACCATCAACCCGTGACCCGAGCTGATATCGAGCAAATTCGTGGAGTGACAAATAATAGTCAGATACTCCGAACATTATTTGAATGGAACTGGATTAAAGAGTCTGGTTTTAGAATGCTCCCAGGAAGACCTGCGTTGTTAGTTACAACGCCTCAATTTTTAAATGCTTTTGGTCTAGTGTCTTTAGATCAATTGCCTCCCCTACAGGATGCCAAGGAAGCTTTTATGGCATTAGATGCGCAAGCGTCTAAGTCTTAAATAGGTACACTGTTGATCAATTATTTCTAAGGTTATGCTGTCATGAGTGAAAAGTTGCAAAAGGTACTCGCACGAGTAGGATTAGGCTCTCGCCGTTATATGGAAGAAGTCATTGCTGCTGGTCGTGTGAGTGTCAACGGTCAAGTTGCTCAAGTGGGTGAACGTATTGAACCAACCGATGAGCTTCGCATTGATGGTCGTAAAGTTCAGTTTCAAATTGAAGATGAAATTCGTCGTCGTGTGTTAATTTACTATAAACCAGAAGGCGAAATTTGTTCACGTAGCGATCCTGAATCACGTCCGACCGTTTTTGATCATTTACCGCCTATCTCCAATGATCGTTGGGTCATGGTTGGACGTCTTGATATTAACTCAACAGGTCTATTGTTATTTACTAATGATGGTGAACTTGCAAACCGCTTAATGCACCCTTCTAACGAAATTGAACGTGAATATGCAGTACGTGTGATGGGCGAAGTGACTCCTGAATTACGTAAAAACATGCTCAATGGTGTTGTTTTAGATGATGGTCCAGCAAAATTTGAATCTTTCACTGAAATTGGTGGTGAAGGGATCAACCGTTGGTATCAAGTGGTTGTAAAAGAAGGACGTAATCGTGAGGTACGTCGTATTTTTGAATCACAAGGTTTAAAAGTTAGCCGCTTGTTACGTACTCGTTATGGTACCGTCATTTTACCACGTGAACTTCGTACAGGTCGTTGGGTTGAACTTGATAAAAATGATATCGACAACTTAGCAAAAGTCGTTGAACTTAAACCACGTCAAGGCACTGGCTTGTTTGGTATGGCAAAACGCCGTAATGAACGCCTGCAAGATAAACCAATGGCTGCTCGTCGCGGTGGTTATTTACGTCAACAACGTCGTGATACTGATGATCAGCATGATCAACAAGATCATTATCGTCAAGATCGTCCGAATAGCCGTGATCGCAATGATTTCCGTTCAGAGCGCCAAACTCCACGCTTCGAAGGTAATCGTGAACGTACTGGCAATTCTTTTAACAATCAAAACCGTGATGAAAATAAATTTTCACAACGTAAACCGTTTGGTTTAAAAAAAGGTTTTAACAAACCTCAATAATGTTTTGGTTTTTAAATATTAAACCACTATTTCTATAGTGGTTTTTTTATGGCTCATATCTATTGATGACAAGATAGAAAAACAAAGTTTACATCTACTTTGCTCCAATTTGACTCAGCCTCTCTATATACATGAGTAATTATTCGCTTTATGTCCGTAGTATGACACCAAGAGAATATAAATATCCCACTGAGCATATCGTCATCTTATTTCAATGGTTCATTACATCAATCATTCATGTAAGATCTTAAATCAACCTAACTAAAGTATGCGCTTCGCCATGTAGCTCATGATCAATCATTTTAGAAATCACCGCCCAATCCCCACCTGCAAGTCCTGCACCGATCAGCGGATAAGCAATACGCAAGCCTGAAAACTCAGACTTAATCGACTTAAAAACCTGTTCAATCGCAACATAGTCTGCTTTAATCCCACGCCCACGCCAATTGAACTGCGTATAAGCATTGATGATTACAAACTCAACCCCTTCACACTGAATCTTTGCCTGACTATAAGTGCCAAGTTTGCCACGATCTCCTGAAACGGTCTGTAAATCAGCCTGATAAGCTTCAGGAAATTTTTCTTTAATGGCTTTGGCAATGCCTGCACCCATGGTACAAAAACAATTGCAGCCATGCACAATCACATCAAACTGCCCCTGTTCTGCGAGTACAAGCAAATCACCAAACTGCTGTTTCATCTCTATTTCCGTAAAATCATGTACTGTTAAATTACAGGAATATCGATCCATTGACTATGTGGAAAATGTTTCGCCAAATATCCTTTTAAATATTCAGCTGTATCTTTGGAAATCAGTTCATCTTGCGATTGGTCTTTTAAATTATATGCCAATGCATACAATTCCAAACCACGACTTTTGAGTGCTTCCAGACTTAAAATGGTGTGGTTAATACTGCCAAGACGCCCTGAAGTCACCAAAATTACAGGCAGTTTTTTCTCAGCAACATAATCAATCGTAAGTAAATCTGTAGTGAGTGGCACCATCAAACCACCTGCACCTTCAAGCAATACAATTTCATATTTTTCTGCAAGTTGTGCTGTGGCATTTTCAATTTTCTGAAAATCAATCTCACGACCATCTATTTTCGTTGCGAGATGAGGCGATGCAGGATAAGTAAAAATTTCAGGCATAGTCAGTTTGCTTTCATCTTCAGGAAACCAGCCCATACCCATAATCTGACGATGCTGTTCAATATCTTCGGAAATGTCTACATTGCCCGTTTGAATCAGTTTTTGCGTGATGGTTTTTTTGCCTTGTTCATTCCACAATTTCGCCAAATAGCCCGTCGCGTAAGTTTTGCCAATACCTGTGTCGATCCCACTGACGAAATACACATTACTCATTTTTACATTCCTAATAACTAATCTACTGATGAGGTTGGGGATAAATTTCAACAATATGAGTATACTCTGACCATCTTTGATCGAAAGAATAATCAATACATAAATTGGGATAGGAACTTACAATTGCTTTATGTTCATTGTATGCAAAAGTTTGCTGACGATCTTTTGCAACTAAATCAAAGGTACTTACTCCTCGACCTTTCACAATTTTTATATTTTCAACAGAACCACATAGTTTTTGAATTGATGATTGCTTATTCATATAATTAGCCACTTCACCCGAAGCATATATAGATAAACAAATTGTTGAAACTATAACAAAAGATTGAAAGCCTGAAATTTCATCATCACGATTTAATTGCCAATAACCAATTAAAAAAAGTACAATTCCCGTAAACAAAAAAGTTGTAGCCCATTGATAATTATCAAATACATAAAACCCAACACTTCCCAATAGTTCATATATACCCACTTTCATCATATCATCAGGCGATAATTTTCGATTAGCCATATAATTTTGCCTAAAACGACTTCTATAAATACCTTATAAACATTATCATAGTTATCTTTCAACTCTACGTGCGATGCAATAAATCGGATGATAAGTCAATGGATACTGCGTTTGATCTGATTCATCACTCCATGAAAACTGTTGATAAGCCTGATAAAAATTCTGCAAACTTTGCTTCGTCCAACGAAAATTGGAAGCCGTTGCCGTAACCCCTGTGGCTTTTAAATGCTGTAACACTTGCTTGGGGTGTTCAAAGTTTAAATGAGAAATTTGCTCGGAAATATGTAGGATTTCAAAACCATTTTTTTCAAGTAAATGCTGAATATTTTCAATCGATAAATAATCCAAACCTTGCCCTGTTAAGGCTTTTATTTCCTGTAGATTTTTTTCACCAAAGCTCGAAAATGCCAAACAGGCTTGCGGATTTAAACTTTGACAGGCTTTTAAGAAAATATCATCTAAATTCTGTACCCATTGCAAAGCTGAACTTGAGGTAATTAAGTCTAAATGCTGTGGAAATTCAAGCTGTTCAATATCACCAATGAGATAACTGATTTTAGAATGGGTTTGAAAATGTTGCTGAATTTCAGGATACAGATCATTCAGTGTTAAATGATCAATCTGCATATTTTTAAGTAGTAAATGGCTGAGATTGCCTGAGCCACAACCGATTTCTAAAACATTTTCTACAGCATTTTTAAATAGTTCAGGGCAATATTGTTGAGTTAAATCAAATAAATGTTGTGCAATCTGTTTTTGTACAATTGCATGTTCGACATAACTTTGCCCTGCCTGTGCAAAACGCAAAGCCACTTGTGATTTATCTATTTTTGAATGATTCACGTTATTAATCACATGCTATTTACAATAAATCTATCAACTGATGAAGCTCAGTCTGCTGAATGTGTGCGGTCAATGAAATACGCAAGCGAGAACTATTTTGTGGCACAGTCGGTGGGCGTACAGGCATGATATAAAATCCTGCATCTTGTAAGGCTTTTGCTTTTTCTACAGTTTTACTCGATTCACCAATAATCACAGGCACAATATGCGAGGTCGAAGGACAATCAAAACCTTTGGCTTGAACGGCTTGCTGTAAATGTTGACTGATGCTGCGTAAATGCTGACGTTCAGTATTTAAATGCAGGACTTTTTTAAAGATAAAATCTGTCCATGCCATACAAATCGGTGGTTGTGCGGTACTGAAAATCAGCGGACGCATCGAATTGATCAGATAATCCCGAATGACTTGATGACAAATCAAATAACCGCCAATCGACGCCATTGCCTTACCAAACGTGCCAACTAAAAAGTCAATCTCATCCATCACGCCATATTGTTCAGCACAACCCAAGCCTTGCTCACCACGTACACCAATGGCATGCGCTTCATCGACATAAAGCATGACTTTAGTAAATTGCTTTTTAATCCTCACCAATTCGGCAAGATTGGTTTCATCCCCATCCATACTGAAAATGGATTCAGTGACAATGATGATCCGTTCAAATGAATTATCTGCATGATATTTCTGTAAAAGTTGAGTCAAATGCACCAAGTCATTATGGCGATAACGTACATATTTCGCAGTCGATAAACGGATGCCATCAATCATACTTGCATGAATCAGTTTATCAGCCAGAATCAAGGTTTTACTGTCTGCAAGTGCAGGTAAAATTCCAATATTCATGTGATAACCACTGTTAAATAACAGCGCAGAGCGACCATGAAATGCCTGACTTAAACTCGCTTCGAGCTGTTCATATTCAGCGAAATTTCCCGTCAACAAACGTGAAGATGACGAACTCATCCAACGCGCTGAATTTGGGTTTTCATCAAAAAATTGTTCACGTAGCTGAATGTTGGAAGCCAAACCCAAATAGTCATTGGATGCTAAATTCAACATCTTTTTATCATGAATGGTGATGTAGCGATCTTGCTGAATATTGGCTGTGAACTGACGTAAATTGCCTTGTTGTTTCAGTTGATCGAGCTGATTTGAAAAATGATCGAGCAGACTCATGCAGATTTCTCCAACTGTGCTACCACTTCAACCAATTGTTCTAACAAAGTTTTTAATTCATGTTCGGAAATAACATAAGGAGGCATCACATAGACCAATTTGCCAAATGGGCGAATCCAAATGCCACGGCGCACAAATTCCTGTTGTAAGCTTTTCATATCGACATTAAAGGTGAGTTCCACCACACCAATCGCACCAAGTACTCGTACATCCTTCACATAATCAAGCTGTGCAAGTGGTTGTAAATATGTAGATAATTGATTTTCAAGACGCTGAATATTGGCTTGCCAATCTTGGGAAATCAGTAATTCTGTACTTTTCACTGCAACTGCGCATGCCAATGGATTTGCCATAAAAGTTGGACCGTGCATAAACACGCCTGCTTCACCCCGACTGATGGTTTCAGCAATTTTTTGGGTGGTGAGTGTTGCCGATAATGTCATATAACCGCCTGTCAGTCCTTTGCCGATGCACATAATATCAGGTTCAATACCTGCCCATTCCCATGCAAAAAGCTTGCCTGTACGTCCAAAACCTGTGGCAATTTCATCAAAAATCATTAAGACATGGTATTTTTCACAGAGTAACTTAGCTTGACGCAAATATTCAGGATGGTAAAAACGCATACCACCTGCGCCCTGCACAATCGGCTCAAGAATTAAAGCGGCAATATTTTCATGCTGATCAACTAAAGTCTGTTCCAGTTCAGCAATATCAGTTTGATTCCATTCATCATAAAAACCAACTTGAGGCGCAGGTACAAAGAGTCGATTCGGCAAACTTGAACCAAAAATTTGATGCATGCCTGTGACAGGATCACACACGGACATCGCATTCCATGTATCGCCGTGATAGCCCGAACGTGGTGTGACAAAGTTGGTTTTATTATTTTTGCCCAATGACGTCCAATACTGCACCGCCATTTTTAAAGCGACTTCGACTGCAACCGAACCAGAGTCTGCATAGAAAATTTTATCCAGACTTGGTGGGGTAATTTTTAACAGTAATTTTCCAAGTTGAATCGCAGGATCATGGGTAAAACCACCGAACATAATGTGCGACATATTTTGCAGTTGATCCGTCACCGCCTGATTCAGTTCAGGATGATTATAACCGTGAATGGCGCACCACCAAGACGACATACCATCAATCAACTGACGCCCATCTTCAAGTTCAATGATTGCACCTTGTGCCCTTTTGACTTTAAAGGTCGGCAATGGGTTTGTCATAGATGTATAAGGATGCCAAAGATGTTGTAGATCAAACTGTTGATCACTTAATTCACTCAATGAATTAGCCAATACATCGGTCATCCTAAACTCCATTCCATTCGGTACAGCAAAAAATCTAATTTACAGATCTTAAACCTGTGCAGATTAAAATGAAATTGCGATTTTCACCAGTCACCCTGCAAATTATTCTATTTTTTGTAAATATTGGCAGATTTTGTCAGTTATATCTTCATAATGAAATACAGGACAGCCGTGAGAGCCGCTGATCAGCTCTGCTTGTAAAAACTTCGCATCTAATTTTTGCAGATTTTCGCAGACTTTGTAACTAACTAAGTAATCTTGCTTTGCCAGTAAATGATATTGCTTTCCTGTGTAATTTTTCAGGATGCTGACAAGATTTAATTGTTCCAAAAGTTTTAAACCTGCTTCAAGCAATTCTATTTTTTGTGCTTGAAGCAAACTTTGCAACATGATGAAATCTGCTTTGGTACTTTCCACACCCTGACAGACCATAAAACCAAATTTCTTTAAAGTCGCAATTGCATTGTTTTCAAAAGACTGTTTAAAGCTTTGAAATGTCATTTTTGGCATTGCTGTGTGCCATTGTTCATTTTCTACAAAGCAAGGATTAGAAGCTAAAGTGATCAGCACTTTTTGTTCATAATATTGTTGATCAATCTGATCGACCAATAAAGTAGCCAGTTGCCCACCCAATGACCAGCCCATGATCACATCAAAATCTTTGGCTTTTTCGACATGCTGTTGCAAAACATGCTGATCTAAAGCATTGAAAATATTCATCAGTTCAACCTGATGCCCTCTACTTTGCAAAGCCTGTTGAAGTGAGTTGAGCAGTTTCGTTCCACCGCCCCAGCCTGTAATGAGTAAGATTTTTTGATTCAAGGTAAACTCGAAAATATTGAAAAATTTGAAATAGTATAGACTCAAAATGATCATTCATTATTTTCCAAATCTACCAACAAAGTTGCTTTATAACCTCTTTCCCAGTTTTGTTTAAAAGCCTTATGCATCGCATCAATTAGAAAACTACTTTCCCTTCCAATTTGTTGTGCTTTGGCAATATCTTCGGCACGCATATAAGCAATCAAATAATCCTGCCCTTCCAATTCCACATGAAACCAAGACTCTACAAATACACCTTCCGCTTTAAGTGTTTCAATGGCTTCATTTTTTCGGGCATTTAACTCCGCTTGCCATGCTGCAACATTTGACATTGAATTGGATTTTAATCTGATCAGTACTGCACCAACGTCCATACGTTTCTCATTGTATTTATTTAAAAAAAATAGATCATAAAATGCTTTGCACTAAATACAAACATTTTAGTTTAGGTAGCCATCATAAAGTTTGTTAAGATCAAGACAGCCTAAAGATTGGAAAGCACCTATGATGAAATTCGTTAAACTCCTCAGTATCAGTCTACTTTCCATTTCTACTTTGGGCATACTCAGTCAGAGTCATGCTGAAAATTCAATTTTCTCAAAAGCTGATTCAGATCAAAAACAATGGGTTGGAAAACCGGCACCTGCATTTAAGCTACAGGATCAAAACTCAAAATGGCATCAACTGAGCCAATATAAAGGCAAATGGGTGATACTCTATTTTTATCCTAAAGATAACTCACCTGGTTGCACACAAGAAGCCAATGAATTTAAGTCTTTATATCCACAATTTATTAAAAATAATGCCGTGGTTTTAGGCGTAAGTCTGGATGATGTGCAATCACATCAAAAATTCTCTGAAAAACTTGGACTGAATTTTCCAATTTTAGCCGATGAAAATCATCAACTTGCTGAACAATTCGGTATTGTGCGTAATCTTGGAATTGTTAAAATAGCAAAAAGAGAAACTTTTTTAATTGACCCTCAGGGAATTGTGACCTATCACTATAGTAGTGTGAATACGCAAACTCATGCAGGGCAGGTTTTGGCGGATATTCAAAAGTTTGCTCAGAAATAGACACCTTATTCATCATAATTAAAGTTTTTATCATAGAGTCCATAATACAAAAACTCTAACTCTTTAATTGAAGCAATATAGGGAATCCCATCCTCAACTTGTTTGACATGCCACAATATAAAGCCATGTGTCCAATTTTTATATAAATTAAAACCATGATCGAGAGGCTCTTTTAATATATAGCCTATCGCAAATGGCGGAATCCATATTTCGGCAAGAACTCCTTCGCTATTCCAGCCACATGCTTTAAAGTTGTCTAAAATAAATTGGTAATTTTCTCCATACACTTCTTTTTCACATATTTTCAAATATTCAAGATGATCTATCCATTCAAAAGTATAGGTAAATAATGTCTTTTTCAGTGTTAAATAATCAAGTTGATCTTTAAGTAACATATCATCCTCAGGTAATTAATTTTTATACATGCTGACTATTATCAATTATTAGAATCAGTATTCAATGACAAAGCTTTTATGAGACTGATATAGATATAAAAAAAGCCCTTATACATTCATATAAAGGCTTTTAACATCAATTCGTTAAATACGCTGATTCAACTCACATTTGCGACTGAATATAATTAGGTAAACCAATTAATTCGATCAAACGCATTTGCTTTTCAAGCCAATAGGTATGATCTTCTTCAGTGTCTGACATTTGCTGACGAAGCATATCACGAGTGACGTAATCGCCCTTTTCTTCACAAAGCTTCACGCCTTGCGCTAATTTTTCACGCACATGATATTCAAGTGAAAGGTCTGCTTTTAAACAGGTTACAACATCAGTACCCACTTCGATCTCATCACGATCCATGTTTGGTGTGCCTTCAAGGAACAATACACGACGAATCAAAGCATCGGCATGTGCGCCTTCTTCTTGGCTTTCATGATCGATACGTTCGAAAATTTTACTTAAACCCCAATCTTCGTACATACGAGAATGAATTAAATATTGATCACGAGCAGCCAGTTCACCACCGATCAACATGTTTAGATAGTCTATAACTTCTGGATTGCCACGCATTTCAATTACTCCATACCCTTTTAAGACATTATGGACAAGTTTTGAGTACAATGCAAAAAATAAAATGTGTAAGTTTATGATTTTTATAAAATTAAAATGAGAAACATACGCATTTACAGTTCGTTTAATTAATTTTTCAGATAAAAAATAAGCGCTTGCATAGATTTACCTCTGCAATAACGTTTTTTTTGCTCTATAAAATGAAATTTTAAGATTTGTAACGATTACTAATGCTTCTTATTTCAAGAAATATAAAAGGAACTCACCACATTGCTCATTGACACAGAATCATTCACCCGCCAGATCACAACCCATTTAGACTCCCAAAAAAGCCTATTGCTCTTCTAGTCAATAGGCTCATTTAGCCTTTAAAAATCGAATGTTACGCCTAATTTATAAGTACGTGCTCCACCAACTAAAGCATAATTTTCATTAAACATGCCTTCCCAATACTTTTTGTCTGCAACATTGTCTACATTGGCTAAAAAGGTCGTTTGTACACCACCTAGTTTTGTTTTATAACGTGCCCCCAAATCAACAATCGTAAAGTCTGGTAACTCTAAGGTATTGGCATTATTCATATATTGTTTGCCCACATAGTTTGCACGTGCTGTCACATTGAGACCATCAACCAATGGAATTGCGTAGTCCAAACCTAAAGAAGCTGTCCACTCAGGTACGCCAAAAACAGTATTTCCTTCCACAGAAACACCCTTACTTAGACTCGCTTTGGTCAATTCAACATCGCTATACGCTACATTACCCATTAAGTTTAAGCCATGTCGCAACGCACCCGAAAAAGCCCACTCTACACCTCTTGAACGTGTTTCGGCGCCATCTGTTGTAATTTGAGTAAGCGTTTTATTTGTTGCATCTTGATAAGCTGTCGTTAATGTACTTGGTTTTTCAATTTGGTAAATAGATAACGTATTTAACCAAGTACCTTGTTGATACTTTGCTCCCATCTCATATTGTTTGGTTTGGAAAGGTGCAAAAGTGACATTATTATTGGCATCAGCCTCGTTATTAACCGTTGATCCCTCAGATAAGCCTTCAACATAACTTGCATAGAGTGATAAATTTTCACCAAATGGTTTCACCACAATACCCAAACTTGGTGAAACTTTGTCATCACTATAAGACGTATTTTTTTGTAAATTTTTAGTATCAATATCTTGATAACGTGCACCCAAGATCAATTGTAATTTATCTTCAAACATAGAGATTTGATCTGTTAGGGTATAACTTACATATTCATTGTCACCCAATGGCGCAGTGTTTGGTCGTGCTTCAGGCATATGACCTTGATCGCTTGGTGCATAAATATTGGTCTCAAATGTAACAGGAGTTGCTCCTTGACCTGTATGCTGACTGTATTTTCGTGTCAAATAGTCTGCTCTTAAAGCCAAAGTATGCTTGATTGCACCTGTATCAAATTTTGCCTCGAAACCTGTATTTGCTGCCGTATTATGCTCTTTTGAGGCAACACGATAATATTGTGAGCTAGCTGAACCGTCTAGATCAGTTACAATCATACGTGTACCAAATAGATGCCCTGCATATTGTTTTTCAATATAGCCAATACCTGCAAATGTTTTGAAATCAGGGCTAAAGTTATATTCTCCTGATAACCCTACAAAATTACTGACAGTTCCTCCTTGTAAATGAGGAAAATAATTTAAATCACCTTGAGGTGCTGACATTAATTGAGTCACACCCTTGCCTTTCGAATCTTTAACACCCATTGCAATCATCGCAGGTGAACCACCTGTACGATTATCTCGAATCGCATATGAGTCAAAATTTATTTTGACTTTATCAGTGGTGTAATCTGCCGCAATTGCACCTGAAATATGACGATCATCCATACCGTCAATAATATGTTCACCTTGACCATATACCGCATTTGTACGTAATCCGAACTCTTTATTTTCACCAAAGCGTCGAGAAATATCAAAACCTGACTGATAGTATCCGCCATCCTCCAAAGATGCTGAAACTTGGGTCAAGTCTTGGTTCGCTCGTTTAGAATTTGCAATGACGACACCACCAACACTTCCTGTAGGCGCCACACCTGTAACCAAAGCATTCGGACCTTTGAGTACAGTGACGGACTCTAAAAACTCTGTTGGAATGCGTCCATAAGGTGCTACTCCAAATAAACCGTTATATGCCATATCTTCATGATTTACATCGAAACCACGAATTTTAAAATTTTCGTTTAAGTGTCCTTGATTGGTTGTAATACGAATACTTGGATCATTTTTAAGGACTTCAGCAACTGTTGCGGCTTGCTGTTGTTGGATCAAACTTGTGTTGTAGGATGTCACGCTAAAAGGTGTATCGACTATTTTTTTCTCACCCAAGATACCTAAATTACTCTTTTGTTTAAGCTGACCCTGAGCAAAATTTTCATTTGTTTTCTGTTTTTGCGCTTGTAAAGTGACAGCTTCCAACACTTCGATATCTTCATCAGCCCAAACCATTGAGCTTAAAGTGCTCGTAATCATAGCAAGTCCGATTGAACTTACTAATACTTTTTTTGAAAACATAGCCACAATACTTTTAAACAAAAATGATAATGATTATTATATTCGTAATCACTTGTGTTATTTATTGTAATATTTAATGTTGATTTAAGTTTTTATTTACAATAACGATAATGAATATCATTTAACATCATCTTAATTTATCAATATATTACTGATGATCAAAAGTCATCATCACATATAAAAGACATAAAAAAGGAGAGCCAAAACTCTCCTCTATAGCACTTAAAAATTTATTGATACTGTTGTATAAACTCTAAAAACTCAGCTTCTGTCATCACTTTAACGCCTGCTTTTTCCGCTTTTTCAAGTTTAGAACCTGCTTTTTCACCTGCAACTAAGCACTTGGTTTTACTTGAAATACTGCCACTGACACGCGCGCCTAAAGCCTGCAATATTTGTGTTGCTTCTTCACGCCCCATTTGGCTCAGTGTTCCTGTGATGACCCAACTTTCACCATTTAATGGCTGACGACTCGGTGCAATTGGTGCATCCCAATGGATACCAGCCTCAATTAAACGATTAACAACCTCTAAATTGTGTTCGGCTTGGAAAAAGTCAGCAATCCATTCAGCCGTAATATCTCCCACATCAGGCGTTTTTTTCAAAGCCTCAACATCAGCCGCACGTAATGCTTCTAAAGTTTGGAAAGTATTGGATAACATGCGAGAAGTATTTTCACCTACTCCTCGAATACCTAAAGCAAAGATAAAGTTTGCAAAGGTCGTTTTTTTACTATTTTCAATAGAATCAATCAGGTTCTGTACTGACTTCTCCCCCATTTTCTCAATCGTCAGTAATTTCTCACGATGCTCATGTAGATGGTAAATGTCTGACACATCTTTGAGTAAATCTAGATGTAATAATGATTCTGCCCAACGATCGCCTAAACCTTCAATATCCATGGCTTTACGAGAAACAAAATGACGAATCGCTTCAATACGTTGTGCTGCACAATATAAACCACCTGAGCAACGTGCCAATGCTTCACCTTCAGGCATCACAACAGGTGAAGCACAAACAGGACAGCACTCAGGTAAAACGACAGGTATTGCGGTATCAGGGCGAAAATCCAACCAAACTTTTTCAACTTTAGGAATGACATCGCCACTACGATAAACACTGACTGTATCGCCAATACGTACATCTAAACGATGAATTTCACCAATATTATGCAAAGTGACATTAGAAATAGTCACACCACCAACTGCCACAGGATTTAAACGCGCTACAGGAGTTAATGCGCCAGTACGTCCAACTTGCCAATCAATATGATCGACTGTAGTTAATGCAGCCACAGCAGGAAATTTATACGCTGTTGCCCAACGTGGTTCTCGACTTAAAAATCCCAATTGTTTTTGTTGTTTTAAATCATTTACTTTAATCACCATTCCATCAATTTCAACTGAAAGACTTGGACGTTCTTGATTAATTTTTTCGTATGCAGCCTGTACATCTTGAATACTATCACAAACAAAATGCCGCTCACCCACCGCAAAACCAAGCTGATTTAACCAAGTTAAACTCTCTGACATGGTATTTAAGTGATGCATGGGTTCACACTGTGCAATTCCATACGCATAAAATGCTAATGGACGTGCAGCCGCTATATTTGGATCTAACTGACGTAAACTTCCTGCTGCTGCATTTCGTGGATTTGCAAAGGTTTTTTCACCCTTAGCTTCATTTTCAGCATTTAGTTTTTCAAAACCTGCTTTGGGCATCAATACTTCGCCACGAACTTCTAATAGTTCAGGAATAGCACTGGTATCACTAGACAAGATTTTAGGTAGATTACGAATGGTTTTTATATTTTCAGTAATTACCTCACCTGTTTCACCATCACCACGCGTCACACCACGTACCAAAACACCATTTTCATACCAAAGTGAAATTGCTAAACCATCAAATTTTAATTCAACATCATATTGAATTTGCTGATTAGGTAGGCGCTCTTCTGCACGACGTGCAAATGCAAAAAGTTCCTCTTCATTAAATACATTACCCAGCGATAACATGGGCACAGTATGTGTCATATTTTCAAATTTGGAGAGTGCCTGTCCACCCACTTTATTGGTGGGGGTATCTGCCTGTATACAATCAGGATATTGTTCTTCTAAAGCTTTCAATTGATGAAAAAGTTGATCATATTCACTATCAGTAATACTAGGCTGATCCATCACATAATAAGCATGATTGTGTTGAGCAAGCAAATTAATAAGTTGGCGCATCTGAGAAATTACGGCTATGTTATCCATATTGTTTTCACCATATAACAAAAGGCGAAAAGTCCGCCCTAAATAAGTTTGATGCCAATTATAAATGAATTTTGTTTCTGGATATAAGCAAATGCCACAACTGCACGACAAAAATTGTCGCTAAAATCATCGAAGTCGAGCGCTGTATTATTTCAACTCCGTCATTGTCGATATTTAAAGAATTATTGACTGATGTTACGCATTGGATTTAAATTAAATAGCTGAAAAAAAGCAAAAGTTAAATTTACATGACGGGGTCTTACATCTAAAGTTTAAATTTAGGATCAGCCACTGCGTCTTGCGCTTCGTCAAAGTATACTTTAACTTGCTCAGGCTCGACCTACTCTTACGAAACGATGTTTCTCATTCGGCAAAATGAAAAGCGAAGCTTTGCAAGAAAACCATCTTGCGGAGCGTTGCTCCTCACCGCAAAACTCGTCAACCACCGCAAATTGATAAATACATCGCAGAAACATTTCTACCCAAAGTAGTCCTGCCTCAAACACGTTGCGGATGACGTTTCCGTGTATCCACATTTTTCTAGCTCCAAAGTTTAATTTGAGAGTTACTGCGTAACATCAGTTATTGATATAAAAAAACCTCATCAATCGATGAGGTTTAAGTCATTTACAAACCAATAATTTGCTTTATGCCTCTTGTTCAGAGCGATAATCAATGGCTTTATGGCGCCAATGTTCTTTTAGCTGTGGCGTAAATTCCAAGTTGTTCTCATCATACACTGTGCCATCGACTTCACGTGCAATCAAACCTGCAATGCTTGCCATGGTATCGAAACCTTTTTGCACATTACTATGCGGTAAAGCCAAGAAAAATGCTAAACCTTTCACTTGCTCTGCCGATAAGGTTTCTAAATCAAAACCTGCTGGACCTTCATCCGTAATTCGCAACACAGAAAACATTAATGGGCTTGGTTCATCAATATTATCATAACGATGAAAACATGAAAGTTCGCCAAAACGTAAGCCATATTTCAATAAAACTTTCAGAGTTTTATCTCCTGAAAGTGCTTTACGTGGGTTTGGATAAACATTTAAAGCAATAATACTTTCTGCATTTGCTAATGTACTTTCATCATCAAAACGCTGCTGCTCATGTAAATGCACATCTAAAATACTACTTTCTTCATCGAACTCTTTGATTTCAGCAGTTTCAATATTTGGATTTAAACTAAATTCTTCTGTTGCAGTTGATGTTTTAACTTCAGTTGATTGAGTTTCATCCGTTTTCAATGTGCTGATCACTTCTGATGACTGCTCAGGCTCAGCTGCTTTCACTTCTGTCACTTCAGCTTTAACTTGTTCAGTTGTGACCGTTGTTTTTTCACTGACTGTTTCTACAGGTACAGCAACTTTCTCAGATTTTGCTTCTTCTGCAACCGAAGTTGCGTTTAAAGTATTTAAGTCTGGTTCTACGCGTGCTGCTTCTTTTGGCGGATCGGCTTGGAGTTGATCACGAACATGACGTGGTATAACAGGCTGATTACTTTCAGAATTAATATGTAATTCTGACTCTAAAGAAGGTGCTGCATCATCTGATTTGCGTAATACCATTCTTAAACCAATAAGAATAATAATGACTGCAACAACAATCCCAACGATTGTGGTGATTTCCATACTACGACTCCGCGGCTAAACCGTATTCTTTTGCCTCTTCCAAATTCACAGTGACGAGTTTTGATGTTCCCGGTTCGGGCATCGTCACACCCAGCAAATCGGTTGCCATCGTCATTGCAACTTTATTATGCGTAATGTAAATGAATTGTACTTGTTCAGAAAGCTCTTTTACCAAATTACAAAATCTTCCTACATTCGCATCATCTAATGGTGCATCTACTTCATCAAGTACGCAAAATGGCGCTGGATTTAATCTAAAAATAGAAAATACCAATGCTAAAGCAGTGAGTGCTTTTTCACCACCTGACAATAATGCCAGTGAACTGTTACGTTTACCTGGTGGACGTGCCATTAATTTAACACCCGATTGCCAGTCATCTTCAAGACTTAAACTGGCTTCACCACCATTAAACACCTTTGGAAAAAGATGTTTAAGTTCTGCATTCACTCGATCAAAAGTGCCCATAAATAACTTTTTAGTTTCTAGATCAATGCTCTTCATCGCATTTTTAAGTTGATCTACTGTATTTTCTAAATCTTGCATTTGATGTGTCAATGCTTCATGACGCTCAAATACTTCTAAATATTCTTCTGACGCTGCTAAATTTACCGCTCCTAACTTATCAAACTGGCGTTGCGCTTTTTCTAAGTTTTGCTGATGTACAACCAGATCTAGCGTTAAGCCCTGTTTCACTTTGGCATTTAAGGCATTTAATTGTTCAGAATAATGTTGAAAATCTGACTTCGCGACTTGCCATGCTAAACGCTTCTCTTCTAACTGAGTACGCAATTTTTCATCATTTTGTTGATGTAAATGGCGAGTTTCTGTCAAATTTTGTTGTTTAGTTTGTACATTATTCAGCTCAGTTTGCCATTCCTGCCATGTTTTCTGAAGCTGATCTGTATGTTTTGCTTGCGCTGTACATTCAGTTTGCAAACTTGGCAACTCAAGTTGAATCGGATCAATCTGCTTTTTCGATTGTTCTATTTGTAACATAACTTGCTGATATTGTACTTTTGAAAAGTTCATATCCTTTTCTAACAGTTCAATTTTCTGCTTATTTTGCTCTAAGAAACGACGGGTTGCTTCGAAGTTATGTTGTTTATGTTGAGAAGATTGCTGCTGCGTTTCAAGCTTTTCATTCAATTCATCAAGTTTAAATTGTGCAGTTTTATATGTAGGTAAATTATGTTCAAGTTTTAAAATCAATGCATGCAAATCAATATCTAAATCATCTTTTTGCATAGCATCTTCTTCAAGCTGCTCATCAAACTGTTGTAATTGTTGATTAAGTTGTACTTTCTGTACTTCAAATGCCTGTACAACACTTTGTTGTTTTGCAATTTGCACATCTAAATGTTGTCGCTGCTTTTGTTGAACACCAAGCTGCTCTTGATTTGTTTGTAATTGTGCTTTGCATTCATTCAACTGCTGTTGTGACTCAGAAATTAAACCTTCAACTTCTGTATATTGAACACCCAACTCCACTAAGCTTTGTTCAATCTCCTCCAAACGTAAGCGATGACTGAGTGCACCTTGTGCAGCTTGGCTTGATTCGTCAAACAATAAACCAATCACCCAGTCTTGCCCGACATGATAAGCATCCAATGTTAGTATGCTTTGTCCAACTTTCAACTGAGGCTGTAAAGTTAAGGCTTGAGGTAAATTTTCAGCAATTGCGACCTGCTGCCACATTGAAGACTGTGGAAATTCAATCCAATCTGCTAAACATATCAAATTTTCAAGCTGTATTTTTTCTAGATGGGTCGTTGCTTTTAACTGACGTGCTAAATTTTCCTGAAAAGAATGTTGCGGGTCAACAAACTGAGCCGACAACCATTTTGCCAAGAATTTTTCGATCAGATTTGCATACGTTTTTCCTTGCGCATTAAGCTTTAAGTTTTGCATCAAGGACGTCGCATTATTATCTTGCAGCTTTGAACTTTTAACCAATAATTGATTTAAGTTTTTTTGCTCCGACTGTAAAACCTGAATCTCAGATTTTAATGTTGCATATGCTGTTTTATGCTGATTATATTGTTCTTGTTGTTGCTCTAAAGCCGCTGTTTGCTGCCGAATAAGTTCTTCCAATTCAATAATTTGCTGTTGCTGATATACTTTTTCATGTTCAAGCTGTATGAGGTCTTGCTGTTCAAATTGCTTCTGAACTTGCTCAGTTTGCTGTTTAAAGCTTTGTTTCTGCTGCTCCAATCGAGTGATATTTTTATTTAAATTCTCAATTTGCACCTGCATCTGTGCTTTTTGTTGCTGTTGTTTTTCAACTTGTGCTTTGATCTGTTCAAAGTGTTGTTGTGCTTCAACCTGCTGTGCTTTTAAGTCAGTATAATTCTGCTGACTTTGCTGTGTTTCTGCATTTAAATTTTGCAGCGTTTCTGTCTGTTCTTCAACTTGCTCAAAGAGTGTTTCTAACTGTAATTCAAAGAGTTGAATACGCTCTTTTGTTTGGGATTTTTGCTGTTCTAGCTGCTCCAACATTTCTGTATTTTGCTGTAAAATATTATTTTTTTGCTCTAACTTCATGTGCAACTCAGCACGCTTTTTCTCTGCTGCTTGCCATTCTTGTTGCAAAGGTGAAGACTGCTGAATAAGGCGTTGAAATAAATCATTCGTTGCTGCTAAATCATGTTCTAAAGTGGTCAAATCTGAGCGAACTAATTTAAAACTTTCTCCAACTTCATTCATTTCTATGGAATATTGTTCTTGTAAGCGTGAACTTTGTTCGCATTGAAAAGACAAAATTTCAATTTTTAATGTTCGTATTTCTGTTTCTAAGGTTTTGTATTGAACTGCTGACTCAGATTGGCGTTTCAATGTTTTTAACTGTGCTTGTAATTCACTAGAAATATCCTCTAAACGTTCTAAGTTTTGTGAGGTATGTTCTAAATGTTGCAATGTTTCTTTACGGCGTGCTTGATAACGCGATACGCCTGCTGCTTCTTCAATAAAAACACGCATTTCTTCAGGTTTAGCATCGACCAAACGATTAATCATGCCCTGTTCAATAATGGCATATGAACGTGGTCCTAATCCTGTTCCTAAGAAAATATCAGTAATATCACGACGGCGACATTTGGTACCATTTAAGAAATATTCAGACTTCCCATCGCGGTTCACCTGACGACGTACAGCAAGTTCAGAATACGCATTATATGCGCCTCCTAACTTTCCATAAGTATTTTCAAAACGTAGCTCAACACTTGCCATCCCCACAGGTTTACGTTTCGTTGTTCCTGTAAAAATGACATCTTGCATGCTGCCACCACGAAGTTGACGTGCACTTGACTCACCCATCACCCAACGAATGGCATCAATGACATTTGATTTCCCACAACCATTGGGACCAACCACTGCTGTACGATTTGCTTTAAATTGTAGAGTTGCACTATCTGCAAAAGACTTGAAGCCAGAGAGTTTTAAGCTGCTTAAACGCATAATGTCCTAGTTACTTGCCAACATCACTTAACGACGCGATCTCCGCGCCCAAGCGAGTTCAATTTGTTTCATACGTGTTAGTGACTCCAACACGAGATTACGCAAGTGTCGACAAAAATCTTCCATAAATAAAGTAGCTTGTTGTGATTTTCGGATTAAAATTGCATCAATCACGAGTTTTATGAGTTCTAAGCCCTCTTGTAGCTCTCTTCGTGAGGTATTTAAGGTTAAAAAATAGCTTCTACGCAAAGAAGGCAATAATTCTTTATAAAATTTCATTAAATAAGGATTGCCAACCATATCCTGCTGTTCAGCCAAATATTGGAAAATACTGTCATAAAATTTTTCAGTATTACTTTGTTTTACATGTTCATTTAATTCAAGCATTAAACGTTGCAAAGTTTCTGCTTCGTGGTTACGCCATGTTTCACTCATACGCTGCACAATTTGACCAAGAAACAAACAACTTGTATCAAATAAAGCGCGAACTTGTTGTGGTGACATTTCAGAGACAATTGCACCACGTCTTGGATAAATTTCAATAAGATGAGTCCTTTCGAGAAGCAAAAGTGCTTCTCGCACCGAGCCTCGACTCACATCAAGTTCTTTAGCGATCCGTAGTTCTTGTATACGTTCCCCTTCTACCAACTCGCCACTAATAATTTGTTCACTAATATGTTTGGCGATTTGCTCTGAAAGGCTTTCAACTTCTTCCAAATGCATAAAAATCCTGTCTTATTTGTTTTATTGTGATCAATATCATTGATTGAATTTTTATTAAAACGATTCAACTCTGATATTTCTATGTCATTGTCGGACAATTTTAGCGAATTTTGAGTCAATTGCACTGCGAATTAGACGAATAGAAGCAAATTTATTTTAAACTTGAATTTAGCCCAAAAATAGAGCTAAAAATATGACTAACTTTATCTACACTATTAATTATTTTTAAAAATTATTCATAAAAAACCTACCTATTTCCACATTTTATAGGGAAATAAGTAGGCTTACTCATAAAACTAAGATTACACATACAATTTAGAAGAAAGCAGAAATACCTTGAGATATAAAATATAAACCAATGGTTGTAAGTAAAGCAGCAAAACACTTTTTCAACATCGCAGGAGACAATGCATGTGCAACTTTCGCACCTAATTTTGCTGTAATAAAACTCATAATACTAATGCCAATAAAAGCATAGATATGTACAAAACCAAGGGTATTGGGCACATTGATTTGTGCTTTAGCTCCAAAGAACATAAAACCCAACGCACCAGCAATTGCGATCGGCAAGCCACATGCTGCTGAAGTCCCGACAGCTTTTTGCATGACTACACCATTTTTATTGAGATAAGGTACAGTCAAACTTCCCCCACCAATGCCAAAAATTGCTGAAGCAACACCAATACCACCGCCTGCTAAAAGCTGCATGGTGGTTGAAGGTAATTGCTTGGTTTCGTCGATTTTGACATTTGCCCCTTTAAACATTTTATAAGCCACCCAAATGGCAAATAGCCCAATAATCAGTTGTAAATTTGCACCTGATAATAAACCTGCAACTCCTGCACCTAAAAATGAGCCTAAGACTAAACCAGGTGCAAGATTTTTCACGACAGACCAAAGCACAGCACCATTTTTATGATGTGCCATTAATGAACTGATTGAAGTCACCATAATGGTTGCCAATGACGTCCCCAAAGCAAGGTGCATAATCACTGTAGGGTCATAGCCCATTTGGGTAAAAACGACATAAAGAATAGGGACAATAATTAAACCGCCGCCCACACCAAATAGTCCTGCGGCAAAACCAGCGATTGCGCCAATCCCTAAATATATGATTAACTCCATAAATATTTTTCCATTCTATTCATATTCAACATGGACTTAGAAACACGTCATCTGCGCGAACTACTGAGCAAAGCACAGCAACTCCCTGAAATTTTGCTGTTAAAACATAGCACTACATCAACCAATGATGATGTACGAGATATCGCATTAAAAGGAATTAAAACAGTATTGGTGTGTAGTGAAATACAAACTCAAGGTCGAGGACAGCGTCAACGCGAGTGGGTTTCTCCGATTGGGAATATTTATTTAAGCACATTGCTGCAAACTCAAACAACAATTGATGGTCGTTTGGCTTTAGAAATTGCCTTAAATATTCTACAAATGCCAAGTTTAAGAGATTTAAATCATTTACAAATTAAATGGCCAAATGATTTATACAGTTCACAAGGGAAATGGGGCGGGATTTTAGTTGAACCACTTTCATCCAATGAAGCTATTGTTGGCGTAGGTATTAACCTTTTACCCCTTCCCGCCGAACAAATTGACCAACAAGTAACCTCGGTTATGCAATTAGGTGTGCAATATCCTAATCGCATTCAAATGATCAGCGAACTTTACCTTGCCATTCAACAAGCAGGTCAATGGTTTGATCATGGCTGCTATAACCTTGCCGCTCGCTTCAATCACTATGCTGCATTTATGGATCAAAAAGTTCATTTTGAACAAATCAAAGGCGATATAGAAGGTACTTTCAAAGGCATCAGTGATGATGGATCTGTTAATTTACAAACAGCACAAGGTTTAATCAATGTCTATCAAGGACGTTTACGTCTAGCAAATCAAGGTGAGCTATGAATATTCACGATAAAAAACTTTGGCTAGATATTGGAAATACACGTTTAAAGTATTGGGTTACAGAAAACAATCATATTGTAGAACATGCTGCCGAATTACACCTACAATCTCCTGCTGACTTGCTTTTAGGTCTCATTCAACACTTTAAAAATTTAGCCATTACGCGAGTTGGAATCTCTTCTGTTCAAGATAAAAAAAATAATCAACGCATTGAAAAAATTTTAAAACTTCTAGATGTGCCTATTTACTTTGCTCAAGTTCATGCTGAGTATGCTGGGCTAAAGTGTGGTTATGATGACCCAAAACAACTTGGAATAGACCGTTGGCTGCAAGTGCTCGCTGTGGCAAATCAAGATGAAGACTTGTGTGTGATTAGTTGTGGTACTGCTTTAACCATTGATCTCACCCAAGGTCAGCAACATTTAGGCGGCTATATTGTTCCAAATTTATATTTACAACGTGACTCACTCATTCAAAATACAAAAGGTATTAAAATCCCAGATGCAGCTTTTGAAGAGCTAAGCCCCGGACGAAATACAATTGATGCAGTACATCATGGCATCTTTTTAGGCTTACTCAGCACAATTGAACATGTACTTCAACAATCTCCACGAAAATTGATTTTAACAGGTGGCGATGCTCAATTATTTGCTCAATTTTTAGGAAAATACACGCCCCATATCGAAGCAGATTTACTGCTCAAAGGTTTAGAAATTTACCTTAAAAATCAAAATTAATACCAATCTGTTAAATTAACGTTATATAACTTAGTCGCTTTTGCTTTTCTGCATAAATTGATTTAAACGTGGCGATGTTATCGTGAGGCGACATGGATGTCGCCGTTGAGCACAGGTAAAGGGACTTAGCTTGTGCTCAACAAAGGATTTTTGTCACTTTTTATCCTTGAAAAGTGAGGCATTGACTACGCAAAGCAATTTAAACCTTTCAAAGTATGTTGTGTCTGTGCAAACACATAATTTATATTATCTAACTTTAATCAAATGGTATAACATGAAAAAAAGTAAAAAAATATCAATTAAATAGAAAATCCAATTAAAAACAAGGATATCTACATGTATCAGCGAAAACCATTGTTCAGTGCTAGCTTGGTCAGTTTTATACTGATCGGATGTACTCACCCATCAAATACAGCCCAGCAAAAACCACTTGAAAGAAAGACACTTGAAGTGAACAAGCATGACAACCATCAGCAAAATGAACAATCTATTATTGCCTATTTTGCACCCGAAGCTGCCGAATCGTCAGATTTTGAACAGAGCACTCAACTACACACTGCTGGCGAAGGCTATTCTGAAGTTCCTGTAAAAAATGGTTACTATCGGAAACTTTTAGATCGTGATCAAAATGGACGTTACTTGGTACAAGATTTCTTTCAAAATAGCCATAAAAAACAAACTGATCCTTATTGGATCAAAGAAGTCTCAGCATTAAAAAGTTTTGATGGCATATCTTCCGATGGAATAATGGTCGCCTATTATGAAAATGGCAATATACATCTAAAACATCATTATAAAGACTTTAAAAAAGTAGGAAAAAATGAGTATTACTATCAAAATGGACAAATTGCATTTGCAGAAGATGTCGTCAATGATGAACTTATTTTACAAAAAATTTGGTATGAAAATGGCAAACTCGCTGCTGACTTAAAAATCAACCCATCAGATAATCACTGTATTTTTGACAGCAAAGTTTGGGATAAAAATGGTCATTTGGTGACTGATAATGAAAAAATTGACAGTATTTTAAAGAAATTGAATTCATATTTTTAATGTCTATGAAGCATAAGTAAAAATACAGATTGATATTTACAAATTTATATTGAAAATCAATCATGATAGGTCAAAATAACAATGCAGATCATTCTGAACTGTATCTTAGATCTGTTAAAGCATATTGATAATAAGTGAACTTTATGATGTATAAATTTAAACAAATTTTTTTAGTAAGTATCTTAGGACTTGCTTTTACTGGATGTAGTAATCTACAAACGATTAATCAAAACACTATTCCTACTGAGTACAAACAACAACTCAGCACATCTGAAGCAATTATTGCCTATTTTGATAAAGATGCATCTGAGGGTGAAGAATACGATTCTGGTTATTCAGCCACTCCAACAGAAGATGGCTTTTATCGTAAATTATTAGGTCGTGATAAAGATGGACGCTTTTTAGTACAAGATTTTTATCAGAAAAATAATAAACAACAAACTTCTCCATTTTGGATCAAAGAACCTTTAGCTTTACGCAGTTTTGATATTATTTTTACTGATGGTCCAATCACAACTTACTTTGAAAATGGTCAAGTTTCATCAGTTTCAAATTATAAAGAAGGTGTAGAGGTTGGATTATCGAAAACCTTTTATCACAATGGGCAGCAAGCTTTTGAATATGAAATAGCAGACCCAGAAGTCAATTCATATAAAATTAAATTTTGGTATGAAAATGGCAAACCTGCGGTAGAAGGTTCTGTGGTCTATAAAGATGAACAATCTATTTATGATGCTAAAGCATGGGATCGTCAAGGGCAAGCTGTCACAGACAATACACAAATCAATGATATTGTTGAAGATATTTACAAAAAAACTGATGAAGAATAAATAAGCTCAAAATTGGGAAAGCGTCTATTTATTATTCGCTTCCCCAAATCCATCAGATCACAACAACTGACTTCACGTTAAACCCACTTAACTTCAAACCAATAAGTGATTTAATTTTTCCCATAATTCAGAAAATTCAACAAAACCATCATCCTGCATAAAGTGCCCTGCTGATTTTATTTCAACCATCTGAGCATGTATTGCAAATCCTAAGCGGATACTCTCAGGTGCGGTAACGTAAGGATCATTATTTGATAAAAAAATAAAACGTTTTTGAATCGCAGTACGAATCACATGCTCATCAATTTTTGCTTGCTGAATAAAACCATTTAACTCAGGTAATGCAGGTAATGACGCTTTAAAAGGTGCTATTAAAAAAATAGCCTTCAGTTTTTTGCCTTTGAGTGCTTCTGATAGAAAATCTAAGCTGCTGAGACAGCCCAAACTATGTGCAACAACAATGCTATTTTCATCTAAAGGTGAAATTTGCATATGTAAACACTCTTTCCAAACTTCATATTGTGGAGCACTAGAGTCTTCTAAATGGACAATTTCACATGCAGCACCCACGGATTGAATTTTTTGTGCAAGCCAAGGAAACCAATGATTTTGTGGTGCTGCACGATAGCCATGGACAATAAAAACTGTATTCATACATCATTCTTCTTATCAATCATTTTTAAGTAGTAAGGATAACTGGAGTATCCGTTTTATAATGTAATTTTTTTATAAAAAAGGAGTACTTCCGTACTCCTTTATTGGGTGAAAAAACTTATTTTTTTGGCTCATTATTACCAAATAATGGTCCCATTCCACCACCGCCACCGAATTGTTTTTGTAAACCACCCAATGAACGCATCATTTTTGCCATACCAGATGGATTTGCAAATTTTTTCATCATTTTTGCCATCTGTGCATGCTGTTTAATCAGTTTATTAACTTCAACAACATCCATACCACAACCTGCTGCGATACGTTTTTTACGGCTAGGGTTCATCAAGTCTGGGTTACGACGTTCTTTGATGGTCATCGACTGGATAATCGCTTCCATCTTTTTGACTTGCTTTTCAGGATTCGCTTGCGCGATTGCATCTTGAATCCCTGAATTGCTCATGCCAGGCAACTTATCTAAGAAGCCCATCATCCCGCCCATCTTATTCATTTGTTCAAATTGCATCAGCATATCTTCAAAATTGAAGCTTCCGCCTTTTTGCAATTTTTTCGCCATTTTTTCAGCTTTTTCTTTATCGATCTTACGTTCAACTTCTTCGACAAGAGAAAGTACATCACCCATACCTAAGATACGTTGTGCAACACGCTCAGGATGGAATGGCTCTAAGGCATCAAGTTTTTCACCCATACCTAAGAATTTGATTGGCTTACCTGTAATTGCACGGACAGAAAGTGCCGCACCACCACGTGCATCACCATCAGTCTTGGTCAGAATTACACCTGTTAATGGCAAGGCATCATTAAATGCTTTTGCTGTATTGGCAGCATCCTGACCCGTCATTGCATCAACAACAAATAATGTTTCAGTTGGGTTAATCGCAGCATGTAATGCTTTGATTTCATCCATCATGTCATCATCAATATGCAAACGACCTGCGGTATCGACAATTAACACATCATTGAAATTAATTTTGGCTTGACCAATTGCACGTTGCGCAATTTTAATTGGGTCTTCAGAAGCATCTGACTCAATAAAGTCAACACCAACTTCGGCTGCAACAGTTTGTAACTGTTTAATTGCCGCTGGACGATAAACGTCAGCAGAAACCATTGCGACTTTTTTCTTTTGACGTTCTTTTAAAAAACGAGCCAATTTTGCAGCTGTGGTTGTTTTACCCGCACCTTGCAAACCAGCTAAAAGTACAACAACAGGTGGCTTTGCAGCTAGGTCCAAAGTCTCATTCGCTGCGCCCATCATTTTGGTCAATTCGTCATAGACGATCTTCACGAAAGCTTGACCTGGAGAAAGCTGAGTCATGACTTCTTGACCCAATGCTTCTTCCTTAACTTTCGCGATAAACTCACGAGTTACAGGTAAGGCAACGTCCGCTTCTAGAAGTGCCATACGCACTTCACGCAACGTGTCTTTAATGTTGTCTTCGGTTAGCTGCCCTGAGCCAGTAACATTTCTTAAACTCTGCGTGAGTCGTTCTGTTAAGGTATCAAACATTGCAAAATCCGCTTAAAATAGCTAGTAGCAAAAAAATCTTTCTTAAAATAGAAAATTTCTGCATAAGATGCGATAGGATACTTGAGTTCATATCGAATTTATATCTTATAACATGAATATTTATCATCCCGAAAAAGGTTTGACATGATTAGCCTCCCCTTGGTTTACACTATTTTAGCATTAATTGCCTATACCACATCATTTTGGTATTTATTTATGCATCTAATGTCTAAACGTGCACCAAATCATTGGTTTATTGGTGTCGTGTTGGGTTTAGGCTTAGTTTTACATACTCTGGTGGTCTCTTCTAGTATGTTAACTCCGTTAGGCATAAATTATGACGTCTTCAATTTAATGTCCTTTACCTCAGGCTTAATGCTATTACTAAGTGTATTATTTAGCACCTATCGTCCTGTTATTGCTCTAAATTTATTAGGAATCCCTGTTGCTGCTTTAGGCTTGATTTTAGGTTTTGCTTTTAGCTTACCTCGCCAATTTATGGAGGTGCATTCTTTAGGGCTTGATATTCATATTATTTTATCTTTATCTGCCTATGCAGTCTTATTGATGGCAACAATTCAAGCCATTTTAATTTGGTTACAAAATAGAGAGCTCAAGAAAAAACAAAAAAAACGCGTCTGGGTCAGTTTATTGCCTCCTTTACAAGTGATGGAATCACTTCTATTTGATATGTTAGTGGCTGGGTTTAGTTTATTGACCATTGCTCTAGGTTTTGGCTTCTTTACCGTTGATAACTTTTTTGCACAGCATTTAGCACATAAAACTGCGTTTAGTATTATTTCTTGGTTCGTTTATGGTGCGTTGTTGATTGGACATTACAAATTTGGTTGGCGTGGTCAAAAAGCCATTCGCTTTACCATTATTGGCTTTTTCTTATTGGCAATCGGCTTTATTGGTTCAAAATTTATTTTGGAAATGGTGCTAAATCGTTAAAGTTCAGGAGAAAACATGTCTAACTTTCTCCTCTTAACCCAAATACCATTTATCTAAAACTTAAAAATAATTCGTCAAATTAAGTTTTTTGACTTGTTTTAAATATGTAACTTATTTAATCTCCTAAAAAAAATATGTATTTAAAATTTATCAAAAAAGGCTTGATTATGAATATTATAACGTATCTTGAATATGACGACTCAAATACAATAACTGAGGATCAATGTCGTCAATGTGATCAAGTTTTTCTCATCAAAGATGCCGACCCTAATTATGATGGAATTGTGTCAACCTATGACAATGACCGTTATTGCACATTTTCTTGTGTCACTGAGAAGAAAAAATAGTACGAAATGAGAGAATATTTTGTTTATTTATAGCAAATACATAAATGAACATGATGAAATCACTTTATTTAAACTTGATCGTGATTTTTATTATCTAAATGTGTATTCTCAATTAAAACGGACACTCAAAATTCTTCTGACTTAAAGCATACTTTTGAATGCTCTTTTTAAACTCAGCGTTAACATCACGCTCTTTATCATGACCTCTGCTAGACAACTTATGTAAAAAAAAGTATAACGCTCCTGTTTAGATTTCGCATTTAGGTAATTCAGTGAAACTTGTGCTTGCGCCAATGGAAGGCTTAACCGATCCAATTATGCGTGATGTTTTAACATCAGTTGGCAGCTTTGACTGGTGCGTCACTGAGTTTATTCGTGTCACCGATTCGGTATTACCCGATCATATTTATCACAGCTATTGCCCTGAATTAAACAATGACGGTAAAACGGCAGCAGGAACACCTGTACATGTACAGTTTTTAGGAAATAATCCAGACATGCTTGCAGCCAATGCAGTTCGTGCTGCTGAACTTGGCGCACCTGCGATTGACCTTAACTTTGGCTGTCCTGCAAAAACTGTAAATCGTCATCGAGGTGGTTCAGTACTCTTAGATGAGCCTGAAGTGGTACATGAGTTGGTTAAGGCTGTACGTGATGCTGTACCTATGCATATTCCTGTATCAGCAAAAATGCGTTTGGGTTATATAGATCGAAATTTTACCATGGAAAATGCGCATGCCATTGAAGACGCAGGCGCAGCATGGGTAACGGTACATGCGCGTACCAAAGCTGATGGCTATACACCGCCTGCTTTTTGGGATCTTCTTCAGCCGATCCGTGACTCACTCAACATCAATGTCATTGCCAATGGTGAAATTTGGACAAATGCTGATGCAAAACAATGCCAACTTGAATCGGGCTGTGAAGATTTAATGATTGGTCGTGGTGCTGTTACGACGCCTGACCTAACCCAATGTATTCGAAAAAATATTGATGAACCATTGATCACATGGAATGAATTACTGAGTTTACAAATTCGTTTTTTAAATGGTGACTATAAAAAAGAAGTGAATATGGTCGGACGTTATAAACAATGGCTAGGCATGATGTCTAAACACTATCCTGAAGCTCAAGCCTTATGGAGTGAAGTTAAACGTTTGAAAAAAATTGATGAAGTACTTGAAAAACTCAACCTTTCAAAATGTTAACTTCAACGCACAACTTATTGCTTTAAACCTTTCACTTCTGCAACAACAGTAGGTAATTGCCAAGCACCGCCAGCAAAACCTTTACATAATCCTGTTGTTGCATCCAAAGTTTGGATATAACGCTGTCCATTCCACGTCCATGTTGCTTGTGACCAACAATCGCCAATCCCTCGCCCTTTATGGTTTTCAAATAATTGGCTATCGACTTCATCACTAATGGAATAACTGACAAATTGTTTTACTGCACTCAAGTCTTTATTCATGACCCAAACGCCCCAACCAAAGTTATAAGCCCCTTTCCAACAAGCATTGGACACAGCATTTAAGTCTTTTGTGAGAGGCGTAATCACCAAACGGTCTGTGTCTGAGTATTCAGATTGATCAAATAAGACAGGACAATCATCAGCATTTGTGGTCTTTTTTAACAAAGTTATGATTTTTTGTGCTTTTTCACTTTTTGGTAAAAGCTTTATTTCTTTCGCTTTTATTAAATCTTGAGCTACAACAATCGGCTTCGCTGCTGCTGCCAAAACATTGCGATTGACTTGAGTACCTTTTTTAATCAGTGCCGAAGAAGTTCCTATACGTTTTTGAAACTCATCCATTTTTAACAATGCAGCACTCATTCCTTGCCCTGACAAAGTATAATGCTGTTGACCTGATTCAAAAGTCACCACAGCCTCACGCTGTGCTGTTGTGAGCAAAGCTTTAAGTTGGTTGGCATTGAGTAGATTTGACTCAGTATTATTTTTCACCCAACCATAAGATTTTCCATCTATTTTGAGTTCATACTTGTCACTTGTTTTTTGATTTTCTTCTAATTCACCAAACTGTACTTCTGCAACTATGGGCGTATTTCCACCTGCTTTTCGGGTTAATAATACACTTATAGGGTCATTACTATCACCATTTTGATAACCTGCTGCACGACAAGTTCCTGTATTATCACAGGCTAAGGTCCAATCTTTATGTTCAAAACTAAGCCCTTGAATCGCTGCAAAACTACTATTTTGTATGAACAAACACAAAAAGCTTAAAGCTATTTTTTGTTGTAAATTAAAATTCATCTCAATGCTCTAATTGTATTTAAATCCTTGTTATTTTAAAGCGAGTTGATGAAAAACCTATTGAATTATTGTTGTTTAAAATACTCTACTTTGTACTGTACCTTGAAAATTTAAACAATCCACTATTCTTATTTTTTGTACAGCAGACAGCTCATCAAGCTTAAACCATTGATACATTGAATGCTCTTCGCTTAACTTGATCTCAGCATCTTTTGCTAAAGTACATTTAAAAATAAAAGCATGAGACTTTACTACAGAATGAAAATAAACACCTGACAAATAATCGATTTGAATGTCACAACCAATTTCCTCACGACACTCACGAATTAAAGCCGCATGAATCGTTTCTCCTAGATCTAAAGCGCCGCCTGGTAAACCCCATGCACAATCAGCATAAGTGGCTTTTAATAAAAGAACTTCATTTTGAGTATTACAAATTACAGCATGCGAACTCATACGATAAAAATCATGAAAACTCATGGAAAATCCTTTTCCCTACTCAAAGATAATTCAGAGTTTATCTCATGAGAAATGCTTGAGCATATTTCTTTTTTGTACCTGATGCTATAGCTAGATTTCCACACAACAGGATTTATCAAAGCGGTTATACCACTAACTTCAGCTTAGATTTGATTTCTAAATCAATTGCTTTGCCAGTGAGCATATTTACAGGCACCGAAATATGTTGATGCAGTAACACCCATGTATCATTTTTTTTCTGCAAACATAATGTTGTTCGACACCAAGGCATTTTAAATATCTCTTTTAATTGTGTATTTTCCAACTTGGAATAACAATATAAAAATGCCGAATCTGCTAAAACATGAATTTTAATATCACGTCGAGTAATTTTCATATTTGCAGTGAAATATGGGCTAACTTTTTCCCATTCACGTTTATATTGTTCAAGCCCACTTAACTGCGAACTGACATCAAAAAGACTAACATTTTCTGCATAATGTTGAGTCATTTCATCAATGCTTTGATTCATCAATGCCTTATCCCACTTTTTAATTTGTTCTAAGACTTCATGTGCAATGGTTGCATCACCTTCTATATCGACAAGCATATACTTATTCTCAATTGCTTATAATATTTGTGATTAATTTGACATTTTTATTCAAAAATAACAACTGAAAAATGATTTTTTACAATAAAAAACATACAATTAAAAAAAATATTAAAATAAAATTGTAGAAAATATAAACAATTTAAAAACTAATTTAAGTGGATTTCAGTCAATTTCCAATCTACATAATGACGTTGAAAAATAAATTGGGTATTTTTAGCTGCGAATGTTGGAACGATCACTTGAAATGTATTTATAGACATATAACGCGCATCGATATCATTCTTTTTTAAAACTTTCGGTAAGGATACTGGCTCTATTTCTATTACCTGCATGACTAAATGTTCTGGTGGTAAAAAAGCCTGAGAAATTAATTTTTTTGTTGTAAATTGAGAAAAATCAAATTTTTCTTTTAATTGTTTACCTTGAAAAAGTAAAGCAACAGTCTCTGGGGTTAATATTTTTTGCACCACTTGATGAGAAATTTGCTCAGTCAAATGCTCTCCCCATTTTCCAATCCATGTATGATTGTTTTCTAAGCCGATACTTTGATTCATTTTTTTCTGAATCTGTGGCTCTAAACTTACCTGTACACGTGCATAATCAATATATTTTGAAATTTTCTCTGCTTGATTATTCTCAATGGCTTGATTGATTTGATATAACATCCAATAAGGTGACACTAACCAACCGATCAGCAAGAGGACAATGAAAAAAATGGTCATCACTAAACTTTTTTTCATTGCCCATTCCTTGATAAATCAATTAAAAAACTATTGGCTTATCATCTTATATTTATGCCTTTTTCACAAATTCAGATTTTAATTTCATTGCACCTATGCCATCAATTTTACAATCAATATCATGACCATCACTTGCATTCGTTAATAATCGAATATTTTTAACTTTAGTACCGACTTTTACGACAGATGAAGAACCTTTAATTTTTAGATCTTTAATTACAGTAACAGCATCACCATCAATTAAAACTGTACCAAAAGCATCTTTGATGATGTCGCTTTGGTCTTGAGCAGGTTGCTCACCTTCTTTCCATTCATGTGCACATTCAGGGCAAATGAGTAAATCGGCATCTTCATAAGTATATTCAGACTGACATTTTGGGCAATTTGGTAATGACATAACAACCTCAAAATAAAGGAAAAAATGACATATACTATAGCCTATATCTATCGCTATTTATAGACCAATCCCATATTTATTTTAAGGTTTTATAAATCCACCATCATGGTGTAATTTTCAAGCCAATCATTACAAGTTGCTATTGCGAATATTAATGATCTGGAATGTTTGGATTGACCAATAAAGATAACAGTTGTAAAGATTCTTGCCATCCTAAGTAGCAAGCAGCCACAGGAATTAATTCAGGAATCCCTGATTGAGTGATAAATAGTTCAGTCCCAACCATTGTAGATTTAAGTTCAATCTGCATTTCAATTTGACCTTGTAAATGTAAATCATCAAATTGATCGCTATAACGAATGCGTTCATTGGGTATTAATTCATGATAAATCCCACTAAAAGTATGCTGTGATCCTGTCGAAAAATTTTTAAATGAAATTTTATAATCTCCACCTTCTACTGCATGAAGATAGTGAATTTTAGCGGTAAAACCATGGGGTGCCATCCATTTTACGAGGGCATCAGGATCTAAAAAAGCTTGGTATACACGTTCTGGCGGCGCACTAAATACTCGATGAAGCTGAATCACATTTCCCATACTCGACTTTCCTTCCTTGTTGTTTTTCTGCTTTCAGTGTACTGCTGCTAACAAAGTGTTGTGTATTTTTTTCGTGTATGGAAACTTAAAAATTCCTATAAAAAAAGCATATCGTAGAAGATATGCTTTTTATTCAAATCATGTGAAAATTATTTCATTTCACCCAATTCAATTTCCTCATATTCTTCATCATCAAAGATATAAGTACTACAACCCCAACCATCATATTCACCCGAAAATTGTTCAGCGATTTTACTAAACCATTCTTCTAGATCAACAATATCTGAATAATCAGGTAAGAGATTTACAAAAACAGTGATCACCCACTCATTAGGTTCAATCTCTTCATCTAAATACATTGAAATTTTTTGTTCTTCAAACAATAGATGAATAGCACACTTTTCTGCTAATTCTTGTGTTTTAAAATATAGTGAAAATTCAATTTCATGTATTTCGTTTAAATCATCACCATCTTCTTGCATTTGCCACAATAAATTGCCGTTATCATCATCAGGGAATTGTTCAAAATCGCGTGTCATTGGGGCTTCCTTATTATCTTTGCCATTTTTGTTCTCGTAGATTAACTGAGTTTTATTGCAATTTGGCGATTAAATCTTTACTGAATATGAAATGATCAAATAAATTTAAAGAAATTGTTTCCTACACGCAGTCTCTTTTACCCTATCATTTATATTTTAGATTAAATACCTTTTTCAATTAACTTTTCTATATATTTCCGATCTTTAATGCTGATTTGTGGTTGCATTTTGATTTGTTGAATAGTCAATACTAAATCTTGGTTATGCTCTTGTTTTGCCTGTTCTAAATACCGATTAATTTTTTCTAAATCTGTAGCATCTGCGGGAGTAAAATCATAAATCATGAGAATTGCACTCATCATTAGAAAAATAAACAGTATAAATCTTCGATTTTCCTTTGTAACCTCATAGGGTGACAAACCTTTAATGGTGATATAAACCAACCAAAAAATGATTCCACCCCATGATAAAACCAACAATAGAATTAAAATTATTTGAGCAATTGCGGGCTGTATCATTTTATTATTTTCCAATGTTATAAAGAGTGATATTTATAAAAATAATGAAAATTCAAATGAATCTTAAAAAGGTACATCTCCCTGAATGATAACTTTTTCACCATTTAAAGGTTGTATAAACTCTAAATAACTCGCATGCAAAGCCATACGCTTTAAAGAACTTTTTTCAGGATCAGGATGATAAATTTTATCCCCTGTAATCGGGTGTCCAATATACATCATATGTACTCTTAATTGATGTGAACGCCCTGTAATCGGTGTGAGTAAAACCCGAGTAATATCTTGCTGCTCATCATAATTTAAAGCTTGATACAATGTTTTGGCAGATTTACCTAGCTCAAAATGCACCATTTGACGAGGACGATTTTCCCAGTCTGTAATAAGAGGAACATCTACACTGCCCTCACCTTCTAATTTCCCCTGTACCAAAGCAATATAATTTTTCTTAACAGTACGTGCCTGAAACATTTTACTGATCGCAACTTCCGCATCTCTATGTTTAGCAAACATTAAAATACCCGAAGTCGCCATATCTAAACGATGGGTAATTTTGGCATGAGGATAACGTTCTAATACACGGAAATAAGCACTATCATGATGTTCAGGTAAGCGTCCCGGAACAGACAATAACTCTGCGGGTTTATCAATCACGACCAAGTCTGCATCTTCATAAATAATTGAAAGTGGCTCTTGGGGAGGCATATATACAAATGTTTGGTCTAAAGGCATATCAAGAAAATCAAAAAAACTGCGCAGATTTTAAGTTTTACAGATCTAAATCACCAGTAAAAAATTAACATACTCTTTTAAATACTTAATTTTATGCCATACAAATAACAGTTTGAGACTTACCTTGTGCTTTAGATTGGTACATTAATTGGTCTGCTTGATGCGTTGCGACATCTAAATTTTCAGGCAATTGCTCGAAAATACGAATCCCCATACTAAAATCTACACCATAGCGCTGTTTTAATGTACTGGTCAAAAATGCTGTTCGTAGTTTTTGTTCAAAAATTTCCGCACTTTTTTGATGAATGTCTTTTAAAATCATGACAAATTCATCGCCACCTAAACGAGCAACCACATCGTCAGGTCTCGCAACAGATTTTAAAATTTCTGCAAATTCAACTAAAATATCATCGCCTTTACTATGCCCATATTGATCATTGACTGCTTTAAAACCATCTAAATCAATCAAAGCAATCGCTATTTTGTACCCTGATTTATTTTTATATAATCTTAATTCATGATATTGCAAACCAAAAGCTCGCGCATTATTGAGTAAGGTTAAGCTATCTTTCATTGCCATTAAGGTCATTGCTGCCAAGTTTTCACGAACTTTCATCACTAAAAATGCAACAACACTAAAAAATCCTAAACGTACTACAGCATTCCAATAAGGAATAATAATATTTGAATAATGATGACCTGAGACAAAGTCTGCATATAACCATGTAATTCCTGCTGCAATAATGGTAAAAATCGTCACTCTTTTATTATCGAACCATGCAGCAATCGACACAGGAATTAAATAAAATACAGCAAAGGAATATTCATAGCCTGTTGCAATATCAATCCATCCCCAGATTAAAATCATCAAGAGAATGATCATACGTCGAGCCAAAGTATTTATTGAAAGAATTTTCTCAAGTTTTTTCATCTTTAGGCTCTCAATATTCACATTAAATACATAAACTTAAAGTTTATCAGCTTTTTCTGAGATTTAAATTATAGCCTTATCTACAAAAAAATTATGGTGTGATTTATCAATCTCTGGTTTTTATTTTTTACTTTGCATTACTCTGTTTTAAGCCAATACCTTGCCAAAATTCTTGGGGATAATTAAGTTTTGGCTGTCCCACCCAACCTTTAAGAATATCTAAGTGATAACCATTGTCTACTTTGTGATAACTGACCGAATTTAAAGCGAGTAAATCCCAATCCCCTGTATACTTTAGGTCGTCCAAAGACGCTGGATATTCACCAAATCGTACTTTATGTAATTCAATTAAAGCAATTGCTGTTTTAAAATGTTGGTCTCCAAATTGTTCATCAGCATGTTGTTGAAAATGAGTAAAATCACCACAAGCGTTTAAGCAAAAAGATAGAATAAATAACATTAAAAATTGATAGGTTTTCATCATCTTTTTCATCGTTTCTTTATATTATAAAAATCAATATTTTAAATTTAACTTTCATCTTCACCAATAGCTCAACTCTATTTTTAAACTGTCACTGTTACTATGTTATGAGTGCATAAAATCACTCATGATGATAAATCTTTGTACAATATAATGACTCAGTATTGGGATTCAAACGGTTAAATAAATATGAAATTTCTACATTTAGGATGTATTTTATGCTTCGCAGGATGTACTACAGTAATAGAACAAATGCCTAAACAGACTAATCCTTCCACACAACACGCCTTACAACAAAGCATATATCAATACACTCAAGACCAAACCCAATATTTATCAGCTTTTCATGATTTAAATCAAGATGGGCAACCTGATGCTGTAGTATTACTACAAGGTTTAGACTGGTGCGGCTCTGGTGGATGTACCTTATTGATTTATCAAGGTTTACCTAATCAGCAATTTAAATTAATAAATAAAACCACCGTTACAAGTCCACCTATTTATGTCAGTCAACAACAAAGTCATGGTTGGAAAAACTTAGTTGTACAATCTCGCAATCAGGGTGCAGTGCAATTAGCTTTTAATGGAGTTGCTTATCCAAGTAATCCATCTTTACTGCCTGTTTTAACCACACAACAATCTGAAAAGATGCAGCTTTTAATTGCAAGCAAATAATGCGGCATCCTCTTATTTCTTAAATCAAGGCAGTGGCTACTGCCTTGATTTACCTATTTTTGTTGTTGTGTTGCATACCAAGCATTAATATCCTGCTTTTCAATGGCTTTTGCCATTAATTCAGGAAATTGATCGGGAGTACACGCAAAAGTGGGAATGCCCAATGCCGCAAATTTTTGTGCATTTTCACGGTCATAATAAGGTGCGCCCTCATCTGACAATGCCAATAAAGTTACGATTTGGACACCACTATTGAGCATCTCAGCCACTTGTTTAAAGAGCTGTTGCTCACTGCCACCTTCACATAAATCTGTGACCAACACAAAAATTGTTTCTTCAGGACGAGTGATCTTTGTTCGACAATACTTAATCGCTTTGGCAATATCTGTACCGCCACCCAGTTGCGTACCAAACAGTACATCAACAGGGTCTTCAAGCAATGGTGTTAAATCAACTATTTGCGTATCAAACACCACCATTTGTGTGGTCACAGCCCGAATACTTGCCATCACCGCAGCAAAAATACTCGAATACACCACCGAAGGCGCCATCGAACCGCTCTGATCAACACACAGTACAATATCTTTTAAGGAACTGCGCTGACGTGGATGTCCATGCAATTGCTCAGGAATAATGGTTTTGTATTCTTCTTGCCAATGTTTTAAGTTGGCTTGAATGGTGCGGTGCCAATTAATATCTTGAATACGTTTTGGACGGCGCGTATGGGCTGAACGGTTGACTGAACCTTGAATGGCTTGCTCTAAACTTTGTTTTAAACGTCGCTCAATTTCCTCAACCAATTTACGTACCACAATACGGGCAGTTTCTTTGGTTTGATCAGGTATCAAGTGATTTAAGCCAATCAAAGTCGAAACCAAATGAATATCAACTTCGATATTTTCTAACAATTCAGGCTCTAGCAACATTTGTTGCAAGTTCAAACGTTCAAGCGCATCTTTTTGAATGATTTGCACCACAGAACTTGGGAAATACTGACGAATATCGCCCAGCCATTTGGCAATACGTGGACTAGAACGCCCTAAACCACCACGTTGTTGCTGTTGCGTGTTATATAACACATCTAAACACTGGAACATATTTTCATCATCACTCGACCAATACTCAGGTGATGACTGCTCAGGACGTTGACCTAAAATTAAGCGCCAACGTCGTTCTTGTTCTTGGGTATTTTGATTAGTTTGTGACATCAGAACCCTCTTTTAAATCAGCTTTTTCAGCGCCATCTACACATACAGGTTGAGGATGAAGTAAATTTCTTAAACTCAATAAAGTGTTATAACCACGCTCAAGATTAAATTGATGAGGCAATTGCGCAATATGTACTGTCACCCCTGATGCTGCTTTTTCTGCAATTTTCGCAGATTCACTTGGACTAAAATCACTGGTTGAACGACGTAAAATAGGCAGAATATTGATAAATTGTTCTTCGGGTAAATCGCCTAACCATGCATTCACCAAGTTCCATAAATTATCTTCATGTAACAATAATAACGCTTGATCACTGATAAAGCCTTCGAACCAACCTGCACTATAATCAACGGTTTGCCCAACCGATAAAGCTTGTGATAAATAATGTTCTATTTCATCTAAATCAAGCAATTGCTGCTGTTTTGCTAACTTGGTAACAGAGCCATGCAAATAACCATTCATATAGGTTTGTTGCAATAGTTTGAGTATTAAGTCTTGCCAATATTGATTGAGCGTTGCATTGTCTAACCGTTGCAACAACAAATAAAGGCTATTTAACTGCTGTGCGGTTTGTTTTGCCATATCATCATTAATGGACTGACAATACTGTGGTAATGACAACATTAAACGTATGCTGAGCTGTTGAATAATTTGAAATAATTCATGCTCAGAAAATTGACGGACGCTACCATAACGCAAAGCTGTGACCAAAGGTGTTAAAGTCGCAAGCAATACATCAGGATCTTGATGCAAGGTCGAAAGGGACTGTAAACGCTGTAAAGCCACAGGCAAACTACGGTCTAAACCTGCCAGCAATATTTGCTCGATATATTTAGCAACGGTGGATAGATCATCACTGTGCTCAATTTTATCTTGAATATAACTTGCGGCTGCATCAGTAATGGTATAGCCCCAAAGTGACATTTCATTGAGGTATAAACTGCTTTCAGGTTGCCATGACAATTGCCAGTTTTCTTTATAATTTCCTCGACCTGATGAGTAATTTTGTAATTCTGCCCATGCCAAACCCAGCAAATTTACCCGATGAAAAAACTGACTTTTACTTAAATCAAAAGGCTGACGTAAGTCCAGTTCAACCCCACGATGTACCGCTTCAAGCTTTAAACGCAACGACTTACATTGTTTTAAAAAGTCTTGTTGTATTGGCAATTCTGAATAGTCTTCAGGTAAATGCCCCAGTTTTTCTGCCAATAGCATCTGATTCATGATCGGTTCAGGCAAATCATAACCATGATGCAGCACACTGCGAATTGCTTCTGTTAAATCATCAAGATCAGGAATACGGCGCTCACGCAATTGTAATAGAGACTGAATCAGTTGCGTTGCATCAATAATTTGCGCACTTGAGGCATCATGTCCCGCCTCACGCAAAGCATTAGCAAACTGACTGAGCCAATCAATACTAATTTTTTCAGCATCGACTTTACCTTCAAGGGCTTGCTGATAATGCTTCCATAAATGTGCATACCAACCCACCGCTTGAATACCTGCGCCATAACCACTGTGACGATGTAAACGTCCATGTGTCCATGCAATCCATGCCGATTCAATTTTAGTTTTTGGCAAACCTTTTAACAGTTGATTGTCATCTTTTAAGCTTGTTTTTAAATCCACTAAAACAGGTGCATGCCATGCACCACAAATCACCACGATACGTTCAAAGCCCTGCTTCTGTGCTTGGCGAATGATTTTTCGCATAGACGCTTCGCGGTATTGTTCTATCAACTGATCATCATCAAGTTCAGTATTCGGATTTAAACTGTTTAAATAATCGCGAATTTCAGCCATTGCTTCATTGATCGACTGAAACATATCACCCGCATGGGGTTGCTGTTCAACCAAGTGTTCCCAAAAACGTTCGCTGTCCTGATAACCTGCTTGATGGGCTAAAAGTGCGATGGGATCATGACGATATTGCAGAAATTTGCGTTCTTCATCTGAGATTTCAAACGCATCTTCATCAGTGCTTTCATTCTCAGAAGCTGATTCATCAGAAGCAGCATCAGCAAGCGTTTCATCAACATGCTCATCTACAGATTCTTCAGATTTTTCTTCTTCTGAATCTGTCTGTTGTTCAGCTTCAAGCGCTTGTCGTGCCTCCTCAGCCTGTTTTTCCAGTGCAAAACGATACTGACATGCCAAATCCATAAATTCAGTATGGATTTGATATTTTAAAGCAAATTGTAATGCTTGCCATTCAGGTGAAAATTCTGCAAAAGGATAAAATACCGCACGTGGTCGTTCATCTTTTTGTACAGGTGTGTTGATGAGTAATGCAATCGGTGGCTCAATTTCAGCATGGCTGAGCTGTGCAATACGATCATTCGCATCAGGTGGTCCTTCAATGAGAATACAGTCAGGTTGCAACTGCTCTAGTGCATTTAAAACACTTCGAGCAGAGCCAGGACCATGATGACGTACCCCTAAAATATAATGCATGGGCAAATCCTTTGACTGTAATTATTCTAAATCTCGGCAAGCTTGGTAAATTTCATTCCAACCTTCACGTTGTTTAATGACAGTTTCGACATATTCTTTCCAAGGCACCACATCTTGCACAGGGTCTTTGACAATCGCACCTTGTAAACCTGCAACTAGATCATGGGCATTTAAACTGCCATCACCAAAATGCCCTGACATTGCCCAACTATGGCTCATCACTGAAATCGCTTCGGCGGTTGATAATGTCCCTGTGGTACTTTTCAGTTTTTGTTTACCATCGACGGTTTTACCTTCACGCAATTCACGGAAAATGGTCACAAGGGTTTTAATGTGTTGATCGAGTGGTTGAATTTCAGGTAAAGATAGGCTACGACCAAGTGAGGCAACACGTTGTTGCACAATTTCAATTTCTTCTGCAATAGTGGCAGGTGGTGGTAAAATCACGGTATTAAAACGACGCTTAAGTGCAGATGAAAGCTCATTGACGCCTTTATCACGGTTGTTGGCAGTCGCAATCACACTAAAACCTTGTACCGCTTGATATTCAATGCCTAACTCAGGTACAGGTAGATTTTTTTCAGATAACAATGTAATCAAAGTATCCTGTACATCAGCAGGAATACGGGTCAACTCTTCAATACGGGCAATTTTTCCTGTACGCATCGCACGTAGCATAGGACTTTGTACTAAAGCTTCTTCAGTTGGACCTTTAGCAAGTAGTTGTGCATAGTTCCAGCTATAACGCAAAGTATCTTCACTGGTGCCTGCTGTCCCTTGAATGAGCAAAGTACTGTTACCACTAATTGCCGCTGCTAAATGCTCAGAGACCCAAGATTTTGCTGTTCCTGGTACACCAAGTAACAATAAAGCACGGTCGGTTGCTAAAGTTGCAACCGCAATTTCCATCAAACGACGATTACCAATATATTTTGCTGAAATTTCAGTACCATCAGGCAGTGTAGTCCCCATTAAATAATCAACTACAGCATTTGGTGATAACCCCCATTGTGCAGGGCATTGTTTTTTATCGTGTTCTTTTAAAGCTGCCAACTCATGGGCATATTGTTGTTCTGCTTTGGCACGTAAAACTTGACTCATGTCAGTGTCCTTTTTATCGAAAATTAAAATGTTTTTTGTTACGGAAGCAATGCCATTTTTTGTTTGGCAATGCTATTTAAAATATCAAAACGACTAGAATCTAAATCTTTTAATGGGCTAATTTCAGTTGGATAGCCATAGACCACAAGCCATTCATACAATGGATGCAATAAATAGGCATATTCCTGCTCTTCTTGTAGATAGATTTCTGCCAATAAACGCTCAGTCAGTTCTTTGGATAAAATACCAATCTCTGACGCAGGCAATGGTAAGCGTTTCCAAACATCCAATAAAAAATCAGGTTCATGACGTTTACGGGCTTGGCGTAAATGCTGCACGATCAAATGATCACGTTTTTCAGTGCTCAGTAGCGGATACAGATATTGCATATTGGAAGCAAAACGGATGCTTTCGAGTTCTTCTTGATAATTTTCATAGAACCATTGTGCTAAATCGGCACGTTGTTCATGAAAACAGCGGAAACAAAATGCATCTAAAATGTGATTTCGCTGATTTTTATATTTCAGCTTCAGTAAACTCTCCCATGTTGGGAAAATCTGTTGCCAATAAGACAAAGGCATCGCTTTTAAAATAAAATATAAATAGTCTTCAGCTTTACTTGATTGTGAGAATTTTATTAAATTTTCTTCAATATTCAGCTCTTTAATGATTTTACGTTCATTGCCATTTGCAGTGTAATCAATGATATTGAGTTGTTGTAATTGTTCATCCAATTCAATGCTCATTCGCACGATCATACAACGATTTTTAGCATCAAATTCAATGACATTTTCCAGTAATTGCAGCATTTTTTGCGTATAAACATGTTCAGGATCATGCAAAAATAAATAGTGTAAACCTTGCCCTAAAGCTTGTTCAGGTTTCTTTTGATGCAATGCAGTTAAATATGCAATATGCGGGGCAAAGAATGAAAATGGTGTATTTTCAATCCAGTCTTTACGCTGCTCTTTATCGATACGTTTCCATAAAGCTTCAAAATTTTGATGAATAAAATCAGCATGTTCAAGTGCAAGATTTTGAAGTAGACGCTCAGCAGGACCTTTACTTAAACTGGCAAATTTTGCATCTTCTTCATCAATGGGTTGTTGTAAAATCAATGTCTGATGTAAAATTTTAGCCACTTTTAAACGATTATCCTGACGCAAATCCTGCAATTTATAGCTTCGTTCAGGCAATGTTGCCGCTAATAGCAAATCATTATTGGCAACATTAAGTACATCTAAAACCAAATGTGGCGCAATCGCCTGTTTCTGCAAACGAATGAGATGCAATAGATAATTCATCCAAGCAGACTTATCATATTGAAAATTATATTGATTAAGCTGAACAATACTTTTAATTAGGCTATTCATACCCCGTTTACTGGGTGTAAATGGCGTTTCATCATCGGCTAAGTGAGCAAGTTGTTGCTCTGAACAAGGATAAGCTTGTTGTGCAGACACTTGAAAAAGTGTCCATTGCAAATTTAAACCCAATAAATCCTGTTCATCACTGACAAACTCAGAAATGGGTGCAGGCACATGAATCGTTTGTTGATAATGCTGCCCAAGGGTTAGTTTAAGTTCAAGTTGCTTGGTAAATTGTTCTAAAGGTGAGCTTATAGACATTGGTAATGCGCTCCTTGCCAAATACTGATGAGTTGCAGTTCTAAACCATTCCACTCTAAACCTGCATAAAAAGGTTGATTACTCACCATCATCCATAACGCAGTAAATTGATCAGTACTGAGTGAAATTGGCATCATATGATTTGTCGAATCAATCAAATAATAACGCTCATCTTTTTGACTTAAACGCACAGGATTCATCCACCAAAAACTGGTCAGATGCATCGGATTATGACTGAGTTTTTCTGCATGTTTGGCTAAAGCATCTTCAAAACACACAAAACCTTGCGGCGGTTTATTTTCAATTTTAATAGCGTCAATATCGTTGAGTGTGACTTGCTCTGCAAGTTTCAAACGTTGTTGTTCTACCCCAGGATAACGCTGTGCTTTGAGTTTAAAATGATGCTGACTTGGTAGGGTTAAGCCATAACGTGTATGCGGTGCAATATCAAAATCTAAAATTAAATAATCTGTACATGTTTTCTCGTCCCATAACCATTGACGACGAAAATTCCCTTTGGACTGTTGTAATGCTTGTGTACGAGAAGCAAGTACACTTAACTGTAGCTCTTCTGTGCTTTGGGTTAACCAAAAATCACTAGCAAGGTTAATGCCCATCAACTGACGTAATTCTTGCTGTAAATCTAGAGAAAGTTGTTCTCTTTTTTGCCATAGTTCAGCAATCAGATACAAACGCGCAAGCCAAAAAGCACTTTGTTGTTGCCAATTTGGCTGATACAACGCACTTGAAAATTCATCAATCCAAATATTGATTCCCGCAGCCTGACCATCTACCAAACGACTGGTAATTTCATGAAAAAATTGTCGTCCATTTTGTGAACGCACTTCACCTAAGCCTAAATTGACTACATCTTTCAGCCACAGTTGCAAAGCATCAATGGCTTGATCAATTTTTTTATCACGTGATTCTTGACGCTTAGCACGTGCTGCTTCATCAACAGGTTTATTGGCTTTTTCAGCTTTTTTCTCGGTACTTTGCGTGAGTTTGTCACGCCATTTTGTGACCCGTTCAGGAAATTGTGTTTCATCTTCCTGAATTTGAAACTCGGCAGGATGCTCTTGATACACCATCAGTAAAGCAAGTGCATGCTTACAAGGACGTTTAAAACTTGGACAACTACATTCACATTTTAGTTGTGGTAAAAAAATGGCACTTTGATAAATCGCACTCCCTTTAATTTCTGCCCAGATCCATTGATCTGTAGAAGCACCTTTATTATTCCAATCATTGACTTTAGCCAATTTTTTAGCAGCTTTTTCTGAATTTGTATCAGGAATGATCTGTTGTATTTGATCAAGCTGAATGGTCAGCAACATAAAAATTCCTTGCGTTATTTTTCATTTTAAATTTAATTTCCTCAATAAATGTATATTTTTCATTTTAATAATTCAACGGGAAAAAGCAGCTAAACGACAAAATTTGTCGCTAAATTGTGAAGTATGGTTTAAGAGAATTTTAGATAAAAGAGATATTTCATGAAACTTTTAACGTTTTTATTTATTATTTTTATCACTAGAAAATTTTGAGGGTATTTGGGAAAACATCGTATGGTTTACTTCAACTATTAAAACTTTGTAAGTTCTAACCCTATTGCCTATAAACTTTTGGTCTATAGCGTCCTAAGCCGAATCGAGATCTTTTGGATTTGTACTACACTCACGTTGTACGCAACTGGCAGCAAGCTACTCTTTTCGATCCCATCACACCCTTGAGACTTATAATAGCCAAAGCCTTACGGGATTAATTTCCTAAGATTGGTTGATTTCGAGTAATTTTAAAAATATTTTTCACAAAAACGCATTTAAAACATATTTTTTTCCATTTCGACAAAAATATCGTATTTTTTACCGCATAAAAAGAGCATTTAGGAGAAATTTTCTCTACATCATCACTTCGTTTTATATTTATCTTGGAGCTTTAATTCTACTGTTTTTATAATGCTGCGCTAAAGTTTCATTTTCACCATTTAAAAAGAATAAGAGATATTGGCGTGTAGTTGAAAAATCAATTCTCTTAAAACCAATATAATCTTTGGTTTTACGGGTAATTAAACCAAAAACATCCTTTTGTGGCATAATCACAGGAATATCACTTTCCATTTTAAACTCTAAATGCTCAGATGCAGAAAAAGCATTTAAAGTAAATCTAAGACTGTAATGTGTTTCAAGGTCAGTCAATGTAAAGCTCGCATTATCACCATTAAATTGCAGCTGACGCACTCTTTGTTGTTGCCAATGAATACTGTCAAATTTAATCAATGCATTAATTGCAGCTAATTTTTCTAAAATCTCATCTCCACCTTCTTGTAGGTTTTTAGGGGAGTGGATCACTAAATCAAATGTTTTCATTTTTCTTTTTCCTGATAAGCGGCATTATTTTAACAGAATCTAGCGCTAATCCCTTGAATTTCAGACAAAAAATAGTGAAATACATCACACTTAAGCGAAATATTTATTAGTTTTTATTTAAAAACAATCAAAAATAAATACAAAATGGCTTTTTATTATTTTATTTAAAAATTTTAGTATGGTGCAATTTTATTCAAGTTTTCCTGTCTTTTTTACGAATCCATCGAATCACAACAAACATCAACATAATGACCAGCAATACCACCAAAATAGGTGCAATTAAAGACAGTATCGAAACGACAATAGCGCCTAGCCATTCTCCTGTTGAAATAATTGGATTAGCAATTCCACCTGTGGTTGCTGTAGAAATACCACGAACAGCGACTGTAGTTAATTGTACTGCGCTCGCAGTTCCTCCACCGACAATAATTGCGGCTGCCCAACTGGTAAATTGCGACATTTCCGCTGTACTGACTGCCATAGTGGTTAATGTTCCTGCAATGAGTGCCGCAGGTGTGGCAATCGTATCTAATATGTTATCTACCCAAGGGATATAGTACGCCCCGATTTCACAGAGGGTTGCGACAGCTAAACCGATACAGACGGATGGCATTGCCAACCATTCAAAACCCTTCATGGGTTCAAACCATCCCATGAGTGAGGCAATACTCATGACCAATAGCGGTACAAATACACGAAAACCACACGCGGCACTGAGTCCAATACCGATACATAAGCTCAGGATGGTTTCCATGTTGTGCCCTACCTTATTGTGTTTTTAGTTTTATGCTTTTTATACGGTAACAAAAAAGCCCTATGGGGTGATAGGGCTTTTTCTAAAACAGAGAGTAACTGTTTTGTTTGTGCTGCTTAGGCATTCTTGTTGTTGAATTGATTGCCAAGGCATTTGGTACACGGTGGTAGACGATCTGTACCAATTTCTAAGTAGGTGCGGTGTCCGCAGTTGACACAAAAATAGAAGCCTGTTCCAGGTTTTTGACCAGCCATAACCATTTTTGTTCTCCATAGGTATTAGAAATGGTGAACAAAGTATAGCCTCTTTTTTTTCGCTTTGTCTACTGTCTATTTTGATAAATGATGATGTCATTTTTGCAAGAAATGATTATATTGGTATTTTTTATCATTTTTATTCCATTTAAAAACTTTCATCACATAAATTTATATGTTCTTCTTTTAAATTTCCAAAAACAAATCGGATTTTCTATTCATCAGCTTTTATTTACTCTACTGATTAATTTCGTATGGCATACCGTCTTCACCAAACTCAACGCCTCGTTCGAGCAGTTTTTTGTGTGCTGCATGATGGACAACGCCTCGTTTGCTGACTTTAGGTTCGAGTAATCTGCGTAATGTGGCTTCGCTGACATTGGGATGCCCCACCACTTCTATGCGTACACCCCAAAATTTGTCATTGGCAAAGCGGTCAAGGATGTCTGCATCTGCGTCGGGATTCATGGCGGCAACTACTCGGATTGCCTGATTCGGGTCAGTGAGAAATGGTTCGAGTTCGGCTGTATTAGCTGCACCGCTTGCAGCAATATAGCGTTTTTCTTCTTCGGCTTTTTGTTCGGGGGATTTTTTGGGCATGGGTGCTCGCTTTATATAAACTTTTTTAAATAGCCTGCAACTTTCTAAATAACTCAACCAATCCTATTAAAAATTTATCAAAACTATCTCTATAATTCTCTTCATTAATTTCATATTTATTAATTTGCTTAGCGTATTCTGAACCTTTACGATGAGCAACACCAGTTGATCTGATAGATTGAAGCCCTCTAAGCAGGTCTGTAAACTCTCTATATTTTTCTGAATGTTCAACCAACATTAAAATTAAATTAATTGACTTACTTTCTTCACTATTTAAAAATCTGCTAAGTTCTTTTACATTTACAGAATCTATTGTAGTTTTTGCTAAAGCTAAAATCTGAGAATCAAATTCAGCTTGTTCGTTTGAAAGTAATGTTCTAATGGAATTAAAAAAATGTTGATCTTTCTCAGCTAATGGTAAGAAAAAATACCAACTATTTTTCTTGAACCAATATTCTTGAAAATTATTAAACTCTGCTTTAAAAATATGTTCAGCTTTTTCTGAATCACAAAAATTTCCTAAAAAACTCCTCTCATAGTTTGCCTTGCTGATTTTTCTACCATCTGGAATTAAATTAAAACTTTTCCAATACAATTGTTCTTTTTCAGGTAAATCACGTCCTAAATCACCTAAAAAAACAGAGATATGCCCATTTGAATTATTGTCAAACCTTAAGCGCCACAATCCATTCCTAATTAAACGCCCATCTTCGATTGTATAGTCTGAATTCCCATAGTACTTATTCATAACTTCGTTTTTAAAAAAGACAGGGGTTAAATAATGAGGAGATTGAGGATTCTTACCGAAATAATTTGCTAGCTCCTCTGGATTGGAAGTAAATTCAATTAATTTATCCTCATCACCACCGATGATATAAGATTGATACTTTTTTTCTTTCTCGAATGGCCAAATATTACAACTATCTATATTTTCACATGTTATTAATTTTTTCCCACAAATTCTTATGAATCTTGAATAACCTTCTACATAGCTATCCCCAGAATAGATGGTATACGTTAAGCTTTCTTCGGTAAAATAATCTTCCAACGAAATAGATTCTGAAGTATGCCAAGTGGATTCAAAATACAATAAAAGATCCATTTGTTTGACAGCTATAAACGATTTTAAATATCTTCTTCTTATTTTTACCTCATCTGTTTCAAATTTTATGACTTCTATCAACTCTCCAGAGTCATCAAAATCTAAAAATCTATTATTTTTTCTATCATGATATAGATTAAACAGCAACCTAAACTCTTCTAGAACCTCTACAGAATCATCAACAATACCATTAAAATTAACAATTAATATCAATCTCAAAAAGGGTTCATCAATATTCAAATGATAACGAACTATTTTTTCACCATTTTCGTAGGTATAGCTAAAACCAGAACCACCCTTACCAATTGATACATCCCAACCATTATTTTGCATCGCATTATTCGTTTCATCTTTAGAAACTAAGGCACAATACATTCCTGCATCATTATCATTACTACTAATCGGTAATGTTTTATAAACAGTTATCCAATTATCATATCCATGATTTGTTTTAATAAATTCTTTATATTTTTCTAATTTTTCCAAAACTGACATAAAATTTCCCCAAATAAAAAACCCCACATAAATGTAGGGTCTTTTTACAACAAAATCAATTATTTCAGCTTAAAGTTTTAAGCCACATTCCCTTCCAAGAAATCCTGTGCAAAGCGTTGTAACACACCACCCGCTTCATACACATGCACTTCCTCTTCGGTATCCAAACGACAGGTTACAGGAATCTGAACCACTTCATTCTTACCATCATCGGTAGAACGCTCAATCACCAAAGTTAGGTCAGAACGAGGCGCAATATTACCAATCACGCTATACAACTCAGTACCATCAAGTTTTAACGTCTTACGATCTGTACCCGACTTAAACTCAAGCGGTAACACGCCCATACCCACAAGGTTAGTACGGTGAATACGCTCAAAACCTTCCGCCACAATCACTTCCACACCTGCAAGACGCACACCTTTTGCAGCCCAGTCACGGCTTGAACCCTGACCATAATCTTTACCTGCAATGATGATGAGCGGTTGCTTACGATTCATATAAGTTTCAATCGCTTCCCACATACGCATCACTTCGCCTTCAGGCTCAACACGTGCCTTAGAACCCTGCTTGATGGTACCGTCAGAGCGAACCACCATTTCATTGAACAGTTTCGGGTTGGCAAAGGTTGCACGCTGCGTGGTCAAGTGATCGCCACGGTGCGTTGCATACGAGTTAAAGTCTTCCTCAGGCACGCCCATTTTCTTCAAGTATTCACCTGAAGCACTGTCGAGTACGATTGCATTCGATGGAGATAAATGATCGGTGGTGATGTTATCGCCCAAGATCGCAAGTGGACGCATATTTGCCAAAGTACGTGGCGCAGCAAGTGCACCTTCCCAATACGGTGGACGACGAATATAAGTACTTTGCGGACGCCAGTCATATAACGGACTCGCTGCTTTTTCATTTACACCCAAATCAAACATTGGAATGTAAATTTTCTTGAATTGTTCAGGTTTAACAGCAACTTTTACCAATGCATCAATTTCAGCATCTGACGGCCAAATATCTTTCAGATAAACTGGATTACCGTCTTTGTCATTGCCTAAAGAATCTGTTTCGATGTCAAAACGAATCGTCCCTGCAATCGCATACGCCACAACTAAAGGTGGAGAAGCCAAGAACGCTTGTTTTGCATAAGGATGGATACGACCATCGAAGTTACGGTTACCTGAAAGTACCGCAGTTGCATACAAGTCACGGTCAATGATTTCTTGTTGAATCACAGGGTCCAACGCACCAGACATACCGTTACAGGTCGTACATGCATACGCCACGATACCAAAACCAAGTTTTTCTAAATCGCCCAACACACCTGCTTCTTCAAGGTATAACGCTGCTGCTTTAGAACCCGGTGCAAATGATGATTTCACCCAAGGTTTACGCACTAAGCCAAGTTCATTTGCCTTACGAGCCAACAAGCCTGCTGCTACAGTATTTCGTGGGTTTGATGTATTTGTACAAGAGGTAATGGCTGCGATGATGATTGCACCATCTGGCATTAAACCTTCCGCTTCTTGCGCACGAGCAGCGTCTAAATTCCCTGCAATACCTTTGGCTTTTAAATCAGCCGTTGAAACACGTGCATGTGGGTTTGATGGACCTGCAATATTACGGGTTACAGTTGAAAGATCGAAACGAAGTACACGTGGGTATTCCGCTTGCTTCATGTCAGAAGCCCAAAGACCGATTTCTTTTGCGTAGGTTTCTACAAGTTGAACTTGATCTGCTTCACGACCTGTCAGCGTTAAATAATCAATGGTGTTTTGGTCAATATAGAACATAGCCGCAGTTGCGCCATATTCAGGGGTCATGTTGGAAATCGTCGCACGATCACCCACTGACATGCTGTCTGCACCTTCACCGAAGAATTCTAAATAGGCACCAACCACACGTTCTTTACGTAAGAATTCAGTGAGTGCCAAAACGATATCTGTTGCGGTAATGCCTGCTTGACGCTGACCAACAAATTCAACACCAATGATGTCTGGAAGACGCATCCAAGATGCACGACCCAACATCACGTTTTCAGCTTCTAAACCACCAACACCAATCGAGATCACGCCAAGTGCATCGGTATGTGGGGTATGTGAATCTGTACCGACACAGGTATCAGGGAATGCTAAACCATCACGGTTTTGAATCACTGGAGACATTTTCTCCAAGTTGATTTGGTGCATGATGCCGTTACCCGCTGGGATTACATCGACATTTTCAAATGCTGTTTTTGTCCATTCAATAAAGTGGAAACGGTCTTCGTTACGACGGTCTTCAATCGCACGGTTTTTCTCAAATGCATCAGGGTCGAAACCACCAAATTCCACAGCCAATGAATGGTCAACAATGAGCTGAGTTGGAACAACTGGATTCACTTTAGATGGATCACCGCCCTGTTCTGCAATCGCATCACGCAGACCTGCAAGGTCAACCAATGCAGTTTGTCCCAAAATGTCATGACACACGACACGTGCAGGGTACCAAGGGAAATCGTGGTCTTGTTTACGGTTGATCAGTTCTTTTAAAGACTGTTCGAGAATGGTTGGGTCACAACGACGAACAAGCTGTTCAGCCAAAACTTTTGAAGTGTATGGAAGTTTTGCATATGCGCCTGGCTGGATGTCTTCTACGGCTTGACGCACATCGAAGTATTCGAGCTGGGTACCTTGCAGGGGTTTACGGTAGTTGTTATTCATTACGGTGTGCCTCTTGCATCATTATTTACTGCGTTCTAATGATTGGCATAGTACACTGCTGAAAACCCATTTCCCAAATCTTTTATATTTCATAAACTTAGATATAAAAACAGGGGTTTTAGAAACATTTAGTAACAACTTGCTTGAATTATTTTTCTTAAATGTGCATTTTTTATAAAAATAGCGGAAAATAAAGATAATTCTTTAGTATTAGATTTAAGATGAGCGAGTCATTCATGAGCAACTTAGCCTTCTCCTCTTTCACCTTGATTGGTGTCGATGCCCTCAAGTTCCTGCAAGGTCAGGTCACGGTCAATGCTGAAGCTTTGGCTGAAAATGTGTCACAGTACACTGCCATTTGTGATTTGAAAGGTCGTATTCACTTTGGTTTATGGCTAAAAAAAATCAATCCTGAACATTTTGAAATTGTGACGACTCAGGATCAGGCTGAAGAATTTACCAAGCATATTAAAAAATATGGCGCATTTTCCAAGATGAAACTTGAACAAGTTGGACACGTTTTTCCAACAGTAAATGGTACAACAACTGACTTTTTTGACGTTGAAACGGACGTTACTGCGTGGGAAATTGCTGCAATTCAAACTGGTCAAGCTTATATTAATCAAGCCATTGAAGGTGTTTTTCAACCTCAGGAATTACGTTTACATCAACGTGGTGGTGTCAATTATGACAAAGGTTGTTACTTGGGTCAGGAAGTAATTGCCCGTCTTTGGTTTAAGGCAAAACCAAAAGCATGGTTGCATGTGATTCAGGGTTCGGGTGTTGTTCCTGCACAAGCTGAGCAACTGAATAAAGGCGTTCAAGTGGTCAATAGCACAGCTTTTGAAAATGGTTTTATTGCGCTTGTGGTAGCTCGTCCTGAGGCTTTGGAAGAGCTTGAAGTGACTGTTTTAGACTTGCCTGAAAGTTTAAGTGGTGATGTGGCGAGACCGCAATAATTCTATAAATTTTAAAATGTTGTGATAAAGTAGCCTCTAAAACTTATGTCGAGTTTTAGAGGCTTTTTTATAAAAATGAATGAGAAAAATAAGATGAGTTTTAGATTTAGTAGCTTATATTTAGACGATATTACATCTTATATTTTTAAGACAGACGATCAAAAAATCCTAGTTAACATTGATTCCACGTTTAATTTTATTTTTGCTTATAACATTAAAGAACTAAGTTATAAGCCTTACTATGACTTTGCAAATGGGGAACATCATCAAGTAGAAACTCCTCACTTTTTATTAGAATACACAATTTATATTAAGGATTCTGAAAATAATGTATGGGAGTCCTCATTTGTGAAGGATACAAATCATGTATTAGAAATTTTTTAGTTTAACTGGACACAACTATTCACTTGATAATATTAAGTTGTATCAAGATGTCGATCAAGAAATTAAACAAAATATTGAACAAAATTATATCACTGAAATCTATATTTCTGATGATAGTAGAGACGATAAAGAGCATAGAATTCGAAATCAAACAACTTTTATCGGGGTTAAACGTGGAAATATTAATTTTAGAATTTATGCAAATCTATTAAATACAAAAGACACTTATCTAAAGCAAGATACTGACGATATTGAACTTTACATACGTGCCGATGAATTTGGTGAAGAAAGATATGTTACTGATAATTATATTTTTCCTGAGATATTACAATTTGGTAGCTTTACAGTCCCTTCTCTTTGTTCTACGTTCCGAAATCCTATCCACCAAGTCCTAAATGATTCTTTGATAAACCAATTCTATTCATATTTCAGTAAGAAAAAATTAAACACACTGACTTTTAGCAAATCGACTGAAGTCATCGAAGAACTTCCTATGTGCTTTAACTTAATTGATGAACAAGATTTTAAACCTGATTTTATTGAATAAATCACAAATACAAATCTTTTAAATAGCTTTGATGCTGATCTAAAAATTTATCCAACTTCTTTTTTAACTTTAAATCAGTTGTTTCAAGATAAATCGTTTCTAATTTATCTACATATTTCCAATAAAATACTTTTGCAATACATTGATGTTCAGCCTCTATAATAAAATGATCTATAGCGCTTTCCTTTTCAGCGTTGAACCAAATTTGATAAAAAGGTTCTAAATCAAACAATTCAACGTAATCATCCAATACGCTTGAAAGTGTTCCATCACTTTGACCATTCAGTCTTAAAATAAAATATTGTTCACAAATTTTATAAATGAGCTTTTGTTCAACAGTATCCCATTGCTCAAAACCACTCATTTTTATTTTCTTAAACAAGTAGTTACAGAGTGAATCCTCCATCACCATTAACTCAATTAAGCGAGGTAGAAAATATTTCAGATCTTGTTCATCACCCATCGTATAGATTGCTTTAAAACAATAATAATCAATCATTTCCTTATCTATATAATGTAAAGATGTATCTTCTAAGTACTCAGCAACTTCCCGACGTTCCTCACCATATGGAGAACATCGAGATGCAAAATCTGGAGCTAATTTATACTTTTTAAATAAGCGGTAAAGTTCCGAAATCTCCTTTTCCATTTTATTATTTTCACTCATATTTTTATCAATAGACTATATTTTTCAAATACCTAGAAAACTACTTTCGCCTCACATAATAAACCACTCCACCCCGATCATCTGAAAAATAAAATGAATTTGCATCTATACGGTAAATATCCGCAGGTCGACCATTTACTTTTTTACCCACTAAAAAACCATCCATAAAGGTTTCAAGCTTTTGCCCTTTACGCATCATCGCAATTTTATAACCATGACCAATCTTTGCATCGGTTGAACCGTGTAAAGCGACTAAAAAAGCATTTTTAATCGTGTCGTCCGTGTTCGGATCATCAAAATAATCAAAACCTAAAGCAGATGAATGTGGCGGGAAATAAGCATAAGGCGATGGCACATTTTTACAGCCTGAGGCACGCTTAAACTTAGGGTCTGCAAAAACTTTTCCACCCGATGAATAACAAGACGGCCAACCATAATCGGCATCACGTTTTAACGCATAAAAAGTTTCATCAGGTTTATTTTTACCTAAATGGTCTACCCCTTGATTGGTCGCAAATAAAACTTTTCCAATCCATTTCAAACCCACAGCATTACGCAAACCAGAAGCATAAATCTTCTGCTCAGAACCATCAGGATTCATTTCTAAAACAGTCGCTCGAACTTTTTCTTTCTCTACACAGGCATTGCAACTTGAACCGACTGAAACATAAATTTTACCATTGCCACCCACTGCAATCGTTCGTGTCAGGTGCCAACCACCATATTTATAACTTAAGCCATAATCAGGAAAAGTCGCCAGAACTTCAGCCTTAGCCGAAGGTTTTGTTTCACCTTGCGTAAATTTTCGACGGGTCAGTTGATGGGTTTCTGCAATATAGATCCAATCTTGCCTATTTGCATCTGTATAAAACTGAACTGAATTTGGATTTTTTAAACCAATCAGATAAGGCGTGATTTTGCCAAACTTGCCTGTTTCAGCATTCCATTCATCCAAGATATAAATCACGCCTTTGTTATTATCAGTCAAATCATGCATATCAGTGACAAACATTCTGCCATCGGGTGCTTTGGCAAAAAAACGTACTCGTTTTAAGCCTTCCGCAGCAGGAATAATCTCATAATTTGCAGGTAAATTTAAGGAAAATTGCTGACCATTTTTCAGGTGAATTGGATGTGGAACCAATTTGGGTTGTTCAGCGAAAATGCTTGTTGAACACATTAAGCTGATAAGTAATATTGACCGTGTTTTTATCATTATTGCATTCATCTGATTCAATATGAATTTTTATAATATAAACTGAATAAACAACAGATCACAAGATTCTTTTTTAAAAGAAAAAATGCCATATATTATTGTTTTATATAGTTTTAAACTAATTTAATCCTCAGATTTACAATTTCATAGCATGTATCTGCATCAGTATGTCATATCCCGACCTAAAATCAGTGAGCCGCAAAGCTTACTTTACCGCTCAACTCAATGATTTGACTCAGTTAAAGTAAATATTCATGTCTTAAAAACCATGAAACAGCTTATTCATATCCTTACAAACATAGTCTTTAAAATGATAGGCACGGGCATGTTTTGCGTCAAATTTTGCCGTCAAATCGCCTTTTTGAAAAATATAAACCCGATCTTCTTTGCTGATCAGATATTCACTGCCCAACTTCATCAATAAAGCATCAATTTTGTCTGCATCTGCAATACTTTCATCTTCAAGCACTTTTAAATAATTGCGCTTAATGGTTTTAATAAACATGCTCTACTCTACAGTTCAATTGAATAGGGGAATTTAACCAAAATCTACAGCAAAAACCTATTTGAAAATGCAACAAAAGCGGTCATTCATGTATTTCAATCTTGTCTAAAGCAAAGGATGCCGATAAAATCGCCACATCATGTGTTATCGCGGCTGCTGAACCCCGATCAACTCATGAGTTTTAAAATAATGGACTCTCACTATTTAGTTTTAGAACAAACCAAAGCACCGTCACACAACCTAAAACGTAACCGAGCATGGCGACGTAAAAACAAATTTCTATATCGTGGGCGTGATTGCAGACATAGTTCAACATTTTGGAAACCTGAAAAGAATTTCAAACTTCTTTATCAGCGCCCAATTAAGCAAAAAAGAGCGATGCAATTAGGCTTTGAATATCCACGAATTTCCAATCAACAAAGAAGACTCAATGCTCAACATGAATACTGGAATTCTATCAATTGAATATTCTTTTTATTTGTAGTCGCAACCAATGGCGTAGTCCCACAGCTGAGCGAGTCTTTTCTGTGGGCTATGGCATTCACACTCGTTCTGCGGGTACGAGCCGTCATGCCAAACATACAATTTCGAGTAAAGACATTGAATGGGCAGAACTGATTTTTGTCATGGAACAAAAGCATAAGCAAAATATCAAAGAAAAGTTTCCCAAACAGTTACAACATAAGAAAGTCATCGTGCTTGAGATTCCTGATGATTATCACTATATGGATGAAGCACTGATCGAACTTCTACAGGATGTCATTCCACCTTATTTAGATGATTTTGCATAAATTTTAATCATATTGGAACACTAAAATAATTACAGGAATAGGCTATATTTTTTTAAATAATTACGCCAATATCAAGCCAATATTTTTTCGAGATTGATCATGAAAACGTGGTTTACTGCGCTTAGTCTTAGCTTATTTACCATGACAATGAGTCATGCTGATATTCAAACTGTAGAGAAAAATCTTAAGCAAAATTTTCCAGATATTCCTATTAAATCTGTGAAAAACTCGCCTGTTAAGGATGTTTATGAAGTTTATATGGGTGGGCGCATTGTTTATACAACAGACGAAGCTAAATACTTTTTTGTTGGTAATCTCATTGATTTAAAAGAACAAAAAAACCTAACTGAAGAAAGTATGCAAGTTTTAAGTAAAATTGATGTCAGCAAACTGCCGCTAGATCAAGCCATTAAACAAGTCAAAGGTAAAGGCGAGCGTGTCATTTATTTGTTTAGTGACCCTGACTGCCCATATTGTCATAAATTAGAACAAGAGCTGAAAAAAATTGACAATGTAACGATCTATCTTTTCTTATATCCAATTGCAACATTGCACCCTAATGCAGTTGAAATTTCAAATAAAATTTGGTGCTCAAAACAGCCTTATCAAGCTTGGTTAGACTATACGATTGATAAAAAGCAACCTGTAGCAAGTAAAAACTGTACCTCTCCTGTCACAAAAATTGCAGCTTTAGGCAAAACGCTTGAAGTTGAAGGCACACCGACATTTTTCCTAAAAGATGGAACACGGATTTCAGGTGTACGTAGCGCAGAAGAATTAGAAAAAATTTTAAAATAAACGGCGATTTTTCAAAAAGTATGCTGAGCAGTTTCACAGCAATTTTTAGTAGAATCTTATCCAAAATTAAAGCTTAACGTAATGGTGCTATCGCAGGGCGACATGGATGTCGCCGTTGGACAAGGGCGATAGGATATCCCCTTTTGTCCAACAAAGGATTTTTGTTACTTTTTATCCTTAAAAAGTAAGGCATCGCCTACGAAAAGAAGTACAAACTTTGTAATATAAATGGGGCTGTGTTTGAATATTGTTCATTCATTTCAGTATCATCATAAGCAGCATACTATTTAGAACACCTCCAAAAACTCAATAAGATCAGAATCCTTATATTTAAGAAGAATGATTTGTCCTGTTGTATTTTAAAAGCAAAACACACTATTCTTAAGCTTCACTTAAATCATTTCTTTCAACTTTGTTGTAAACATATTTTATAAACACCATATTTTTAAGAATTTACCATGATGAAAAAAAAATTACTTTGCTGCTGTATCCTCAGCCTTATGCCTATTTCCATGTCGACATATAGTCAAGACATCCTTACACAGTCACCAACAATAAATACACCTGTAGAAATTATTACTGCTCCTATTCGTATTGAAACAGCGAAAGATGATGTTGCGATTCAACTTAAAAGTGTAAAAACCCAAGTTGAGATCATCAATGGTTTAGCTGAAACCACTTTAGAAATGCAGCTATATAATCCAAACCAACGCCAACTTGAAGGAACTTTAGAGTTTCCTTTACAAGAAGGACAGCAAATTACGGCTCTGGCTTTGGACATCAATGGTGAAATGCGTGATGCAGTTCCTGTTCCTAAAGCCAAAGGTCAGCAAGTGTTTGAGGCAATTGAACGCCGTAATATAGACCCTGCTCTACTTGAACAAACGCAAGGAAATAATTTTAAACTTCGTGTCTATCCAATTCCTGCACAAGGCACACGCACAGTACGTATTCGTTACCAAGAAACACTGAGCCAAAATGCGCAAGGAAAACTGTATCGCCTCCCTTTACAATTTGCCAATACAGTCAGTCATTATGAGTTGACGATTTTAGGCAAAGGACTTGAAGCAGCACCTCAAAGTCAGCAGCTGAATTTTAAACCCAAAACAGACAACATCTATCTTGCTGAATTAAAAAATCCAAAATTCAATCAATTCAAATATATTGATGTCAGTATACCTGCCCCTAAAAATGCACAAATTTTCACACAACATTTAAATAATTCTGATTATTTTTATGCAGAAATTCCAGTGGTTGAATTTACTCAAAAACGTCAACTTCCACAGCATATTGGTATCTTGTGGGATGCTTCTTTATCGGCTCAACAACGTGATTTACAAAGTGAACTTGCTTTATTAGAAAGCTACTTTCAACACGTACAAAATGCAGATATTGAGTTAACTTTATTACGTCAGCGAGCTTCAACGCCTATTCGTTTTAAAGTTCAAAATGGCGACTGGCGTGAACTTAAAAAATATTTACAAAACATCGTATATGATGGTGCAACCAATCTTTCAGATTGGAAAAATAACAATACAATTCAAGAATATTTGTTGTTCAGTGATGCTTTAGAAAATTATGGCACTCAAACAGCCCCTCAACTCAAAGCTCAGCAACGCTTATATAGCATTCAAGCCAATGCTAATCTTCTCAACCATCAAACACTTCGCCAACTTGCTGAAAAAAATCATGGGCAATATCTTCATTGGAGTACACCTGAAGAGTTTAAACAAGCACAATACAATTTGATCCATGACCGTAGTCGTTTACTTGAAGTACAAGGAAATGGTGTAAGTGATCTACACATTCCATCTTACTTCCCTGAAAATGGCATTGTTCGTGTATTTGGTCGCTACACTCCTCTTATTGGAGAGCAAGCTCAACTGCAACTCAAATTACAAAATGGTCGTCAAGTTCAAGAAACTCGCTTAGCATTTAAAAATGCGTCATCAAGTCAACAAATTGCAGCACTTTGGGCAAAAGAAAAAATTGCTGAACTTTTAACTCAACCCACATTAAATGAACAAAAAATTCAAGCTTTAGGTCAACAATTTAATATTGTGACACCGAATACCTCATTGATTGTACTCGAAAATATAAGCGATTATATTCAATATGATATTCAACCACCAACGAGTCTAAAAGCTGAGTTTGATCAAGCCATTCAGCAAAAAAAAGAGAGTTTACAACAAAAGCAACAACATGCCCTGACAGAAAGCATTCAAGCCTACCAAGAACATCAAGAATGGTGGGAAACTGATTTTCCTAAGACAAAGTTAAAAAAACCACTCTTTAGGCGAGCTGAAAGTCAGAATAATGCGCCTGTGGTTGAAGTCGCTCCTGTTGAACCGTTCGTTGACTCACCTCCACAGCCTGCACCACCCGCGCCCGAACCTGCAACTGTAACAACAGAATCAAGAGCAATTGCGGCGGCAGATGCTTTAGAACAGCACCAAGTCCAACAAAGCCAAAAAGTGGAAGAGAAAAGAGTCACACAAAATAATATTACAATTGAAATTCAACCGTGGAAAGACGATGCACCTTATGTGGCTCGTTTAGAAAAAGCATCCAAACAAAACGCTTATCAAATTTATCTAGATGAACGTGCACATCACTTAAATAATCCTTCATTTTATTTAACTGTAGCAGATCTATTACAGCAAAAAGGACTCAACCAAGAAGCGATTCAAGTCGTTTCTAATTTGGCAGAATTAAATTTAGAAAATCGTCATGTATTGCGTTTATTAGGACAACAATTGATGTTGTTCAAACAATATAATGATGCGATTGCCATTTACCAAAAAGTCCTAAAAATGGCAGAAGAAGAACCGCAGTCTTGGCGTGATTTGGCTTTAGCTTATGCTGAAAATAAACAATATGATGATGCGATTCGCACACTCTATCATGTAGTTAGCCACCCTTGGGATGGACGTTTTGGTGGGATTCATCTTATTGCTACAGATGAGCTGAATAATCTCATTCTCAAAGCACCGCAAAGCCCTGCGATTAAAGATATTGATCCTCAACTGATTCGAAATTTACCCGTAGGCATTCGGGTTGTTTTAACATGGGACAGTGATAACTCAGATATGGATCTTTGGGTAATTGATCCAAATAATGAAAAAACGTTTTATTCAAATCCACTTAGTGCGCAAGGTGGTAAAATTTCCGATGATTTTACAGGCGGTTACGGTCCTGAAGTGTTTTGGCTAAAACAACCAATGAAAGGTGAATATACCATCAAGGCGCATTATTATGGAGATCATCAACAAATTGTCACAGGACCAACAACTGCATTTGTGCGCTTAATTCACCATTGGGGTACACCACAACAAAGTGAGCATATTTTACGAGTCAAAATGACCAAAGACCGTTTAGAAACCGACAATGATGAAGCGGTATTGATTGGTAAATTTAAGGTCAATTAAGAAGAAATTATGAAGCTTTTCATCCATCCAAAGTGACTTAATTTTGGATGGTTTTTTAATATTATTTTTTAGTGTTAAATAAAAACCACGTGTAAACAACATGTTAAAAACAACAAACAGGCATAACACTTTTGCTCATTTTGTCATCAAAATGATATATATACTCACATTACAACACAAAATTTAAAGAAAACACGACCTAGAACTATTTACTTTATATTTTTATACCACTTATGATGAAAGCACGTTGAAAACTAAAAAATTTCTTTCAGGAAGAAATAGATTAAAAAAGGTTTTGTGTTAATGAAAAAAATCCTACTCTCTGCATTACTCAGCTTCTCATGTGCAACTGTTTTTGCAGCTCCACAGCAAGCGCCTATCGACCCTAAATTTGCAAAAGTTGAACAACTGATTGAGAAAAAAGACTTTGATGCTGCTTATAAAGAACTCGAAAGTCTTTCAAAAGCAGGCGATGCTCAAGCTTTATATAATTTAGCATTTCTAACACAAGCAGGAAAAGGCACAACCAAAGACGATAAAAAAGCCATTTCGTATTATCAACAATCTTCAGATAAAGGCTATTCTGTTGCAAGTTATGCACTTGCTAAAGCGTATCAAACAGGTGAGTTAGGGGTTAAACAGGACTTAGCCAAAGCGCGCCAATATTTAGAAAAATCATCGCAACAAGGTTTTGCTGATGCGACTGTAGAATATGCTGTATTGCTATTTTCAGAAGATAAAGCTGCATCTGATAAATTAGCATTACAAAAACTTGATCCGCTGATTAAAAGTGGTAATTTACAAGCCATTCATGCCAAAGCTTTATATGACATGACACAAGGTTTTAAATCAAAACGCATTGAACTGGTACAACAAGGGGTAAAATCAATTCAAGGTTTAGCACAAAAAGGCTATCTCCCTGCATTATTGGCACTTGCAAATATGATAGTTAAAGGCGAAATTATTGAACAAAATCTACCTGAAGCAAAAAGAATTTATGAAGCTTTGGCGAAACAAAATATCCCAAATGCCAAAGAAGCAATCGAATCTATTAATAAAATGATGGCAGAACAAGCTAAAAAACCTGCTGCAAAAAAATAAGCGATTTTTTAATCTCGTCGAAGTGGTGGCATATGCTGCCACTTTTTTTATTTTTATAAAAATTAGCTTTTTCATCGACGGTGTTTCAAAAAGTATGCTGAGCAGTTTCACATCAATTTGTAGTAGATCTTATGCAAAATTAAAAATTAACGTGGTGGTGCTATCGCAGGGCGACATGGATGTCGCCGTTGGACAAGGGCGGATATCTTGCGAAGCTTAGCTTCTCATGTCCAACAAAGGATTTTTGTTACCTTGCGGAATATATTCCTCATCCTTAAAAAGTAAGGCACAGCCTACGCAAAGGAGTACAAACTTTGTCATATAAATAAGGCTGTACTTAAATATTTTTCCATATATTTCAGTATCATCATAATCAACATACAATTTAGAACACCTCCTTTCATCAAACTGATAGTTACCCCCTACTTTCTCTTAGAACACATCGTTATTTTTTGTAAACCCACCTTGATTTATATATTGTCTTTATGACACTATATACGTATTGGCAATTAGCCACTATAAAGAGATATACACCATGTCTATCCAACTCAAAGATGCAAATAACAATATTATTGAAGTACAAAACCTGCAATTTTCAGGTGGTGAACGCCATATTCAAATTGCCGCAGCGGATTTAACCCAACTGACAGGGCTTGTTCAGGTACAGGCAAAAATCAACAACAGTCAGGATGTGATGGATTATCTATTGCTGGAAAATGTCTTGCTGAATCAAAGTTTAAGTATTGCATTGGAAATTCCTTATTTTCCTTATGCCCGTCAGGATCGGGTCTGTGCAACAGGTCAGGCATTTTCCCTAGACGTCATGAGCAAACTTTTGAATATCAATGCTGAACAGTTTCCTCAGCAACGTCAGTCCATCACCGTATGGGATGCGCATAGCTGTGTGACTGAAAAATTATTACATGAAAATACGCATTTTTTAGAGATTAAAAATGTGCAACCGAGCGACATTATTTTACAAAGCATCGAATTAACAGAGATTTTAAAAGCTGAAAATGCAGTATTGATTTGCCCTGATGCAGGTGCAAGACAACGCAGTAAAAACATTGCCAAAGCGATCAATGCCTTAAGACAACAACCGATTGAGGTGATTTATTGCGACAAAAAGCGTAATCCTGAAACGGGAAAAATCATGAATTCACATGTCAATGCAACCGATTTGCGTGGCAAAGTTGCGGTCATTACTGACGACATCTGTGATGGTGGCGCAACCTTTAAAGGCATTGCCGAAGAACTGAAAAAACTGAATTGTGAATATGTGGTGCTTTATGTCACCCACGGCATTTTCAGCAAAGGTTTTGAGGTTTTTACAGGATTGGTCGATCAGATTTTTACCACAGACAGTTTTGCTCAGACTGAGCATGACAATCTGACCGTTATCAACTTTAGTACAAATAAATCCTTAAATTTTGGAGAATAATAATGAGCTTAAAAATAAATCCACTGAATGCCATCGACTTTTATAAAGCAGATCACAGACGCCAATACCCTGTGGGCACTGAATATGTTTATGCCAACTTTACGCCACGCTCGGCGAAATTGGCAAAAATGTTGCCTGATTTTGATGACAAAATTGTCTTCTTTGGTTTACAGGGTTTTATCAAACACTTTTTGATTGAAACATGGAATGAAGGCTTTTTTCAGCAAGATAAAAACAAAGTGGTTAACGCCTATAAACGCCGTATGGACAATGCTTTGGGTGATGGTGCGATTCCTGTTGACCACATTGAAGCTTTACACGATTTAGGTTATTTGCCTATTCGCATCAAAGCCTTAGATGAAGGCAGTCGTGTCAATATGCGTGTACCTGTGTTGACCATTATCAATACTTTGCCTGAATTTTTTTGGCTGACCAATTATTTGGAAACGGTGTTAAGTGCTGAACTTTGGAAAAGCTGTACTACAGCAAGCATTGCTTTTGAATATAAACGCTTACTGACTAACTATGCCAATAAAACAGGTGCGCCACTCGATTTTGTACCTGTTCAAGGACATGATTTTAGTAGTCGTGGTATGAGTGGTATTTATGATGCCACCCAAAATGGCGTGGGTCACCTGACGAGCTTTATTGGTACGGATGCCGTATCTGCGATTGATTATGCAGAGGAATATTACAATGCTGATGGTGTTGTCGGGGTTTCTGTTCCTGCAACCGAACACAGCGTGATGTGTATGGGCAGTGAGGATGATGAAATTGATACTTTCCGCCGATTAATCACTGAACTGTATCCTTCAGGCGTGGTTAGCATTGTGTCGGATACTTGGGATTTTTGGCGAGTCATCACAGAATTTACGGTTGAACTCAAAGCTGAAATTCTTGCTCGTCAACCCAATGCGATGGGTTTGGCGAAATTAGTGTTCCGCCCTGATTCGGGTGATCCTGTGAAAATTATTTGTGGTGACGCTGATGCTGAAGTTGGCAGTCCTGCCTACAAAGGCGCTGTGGAATGCTTATGGGAAATCTTTGGTGGTACTGAAACTGAAAAAGGCTATAAAGTTTTAAATGAGCGTGTGGGTTTGATTTATGGTGACTCGATCACTTTGGAGCGAGCAGCCAACATTCTTAAGCAACTAGAAGCCAAAGGTTTTGCATCCAACAATTTGGTGTTTGGGATTGGTAGTTATACTTATAATTACATGACTCGTGACACTTTTGGTTTTGCGGTCAAAGCGACTTGGGGACAAGTCAATGGCGTTGCTCGTGAGTTGTTTAAAGACCCGATCACTGACTCAGGGATTAAAAAATCAGCAAAAGGTTTACTGCGTGTTGAAAAATCGGCAAATGGTTTTACGTTATTCGATCAGCAATCTGCCGAGCAAGAGCAACAAGGCGAGTTAAAAACCGTGTTTGAAAATGGTCAGTTGATTCGTGAGTGTCGTTTGGATGAGATTCGGGAGCGATTGGCGAATGAATTGTAAATTGTGAAATCATCATCGGAAAATGATCCTTGAAATCTAGCTTTAGGTTTCAAGGATCAACCATTGCAATACTGCAATTAATAGCTATTGATCAAAATTCCATCACCATAAATCATCGATTGTAATCGAACAAATTTGAAAACACTTGGCGAATACTCCCTACCCTGTAATAATCCGAATACTCATCCACGTTTAAAATAAAGCGAGCCATACCGTGACGTTTACATCTGAACAGGAATTTTTATCCAACTACAATAAAAAAGACTTTGATGCACCTTTGTTCACGGTGGATATGGCGATTTTTTCTGTTGATGCAGGGCAACTGCAAGTATTGTTGATCAAACGTTCTAACTTTCCTCAAAAAGATCAATGGGCGTTACCGGGTGGTTTTGTCGATTTATCGAAAGATACTGACTTGATGGCTTCTGCTCATCGTAAATTGGTAGAAAAAACAGGACTCAAGTCACCACATTTGGAACAGGTCGGGACTGTAGGCAATGCCACACGTGACCCCCGAGGTTGGGCAGTCACTTCTTTATATTTTGCCCTGATTGACTTCAAAGCGTTTCAACGCATTGCCACTGAACAGACTGAATACAGTGAGTGGTTTTCTATTGCTGATGCCAAAAAATTGGATTTAGCCTTTGATCATTTACAACTTTTGGATATGGCGGTGGAGCGTCTCAGCAGTAAAGCTCGTTATACTGCGCTGCCTGCAAGTTTAATGCCTGAACTCTTTACCCTGACTGAGTTACAGCAGATTTATGAAATCATTTTAGGACAAAGTTTAGAGAAAAAATCGTTTAGACGCAGAATGATTGAAGCAGGTGCAGTTGAGGAAACGGATCAATCCAAAATTGCAGGTAAACGCCCTGCGCAGTTATACAAATATGCTTTGGACAGTTTTGATTTTCACTTTCCACGCATTTTGGAATATCCACGTCAGCCTGTCGATCAGAGTGAAAATTAAATAAAAGATGCAAAATGCCCAATGCTGTGCTGTACTAAAACTCTAGATCGTTTGATTTGATCACGTATTTGTAAAATCAGGATACAAGACCATTCGAGCGATCTATGCAACAACTCAGCATAAAAGGACATCATGCGCCATGAAAAACTATAAATTGCTGTACTTCATTCCGATCTGTTTGATATTGCCTGCCTGTATTAACCTCAGGATTGGCGGAGAAAATTCAATTCCACAGGATCCCTATTACATTACCACCACGCCAATGATCATTAAAAATATCCAAATCCCCGTTGGCACAAAATTGACTTATGGCAATCAAAAATTTAAAACACTGCAACAAAATAAAATCATGCCTGAATCCAACCTGACAGATATTGAGTTTCCTGAAAATGCAAATATCACTTGGGGTGGCGTTCCGATCACTCAAATCCATCAATTTTTTAATACTGAAATGCGGGGATACACCGTATATCCCGACTTTCAAAAAATGGGTGTCAAAAATCAGAGTAATTTTTCCAAACGTTGGCAAAGTTGTGGCGATGGAATTGGGATTACCATCCGAAATACACAGGATTGGTCATTTAATAAAAATAATATTGCAGATGTAGAGAGTTGTAGTGTGCTTTATCAAAGATATTTTAAAGATAATGTAGAGCAACAACAATTTCTTGATCAGCTCTATCATGAATTGAAGCAAGTTCAGCCTTGAGATGATTTAAATGAAGTCTGAAATTGACAATTTTACACAGGCATTTCCAAGCTCCTTAATATCAGACACTGAAAAAATCGTGTCTTATTTGCAAAATAAAAGGCATGCGTTTTATTCCAATCACAGTTTTCAAATTTTATTGCAACAGGAAGCCATTCAAATTCCTGTCCGTACTTATTTAAATGTGCCTGCAAATAAGCAATTCAGTAATTTCCCTCTGACTCAACAACAAATGCTGCGTTGCATTTACACCCGACATCATGATGGATTCATTCGACAGTCTATGTTGCAGGCGTTATTGGAACATCCATTGGACTATTTTGTTTTCCCATATTTATTTCAGTTGATGGGAGAATATGTTGTAGAAATTTTAGAGATCATTGAGCCTCATTTAAATCAAGGCAATCAAAAATTACTGATTCAGTTTATTTCAGAAAATCCTCGTTATTTTCGGACGATTGAAAGCCGAATCGTCAGTTATTGGAATGAGTACTATCGCTTACAATATCCTGATTTTAAAGATTATGTAGGCTATAGAATTTTATTTAAGCTTAAAAATCTCGTTCAAAATAATGGTCATGATTCAAACAAAATGCACCAATTAAATACTGATCAGGCTGAGCATCTTTAGCATCATATTCAGGTGAAAAATATAAAACCATCTGACTTTTACTGATTTTAATTGCGACATTTTTTAACTTTAGATCATGCTTAACTAAATAGTTTACGCATCCCCTATTTAAAATTTTCAAGAACTTACTTAAGGTCATTCTTTTATATTTTTTTAAAATCCAAGGCTGAATCTTTAAACTTTGGCTGAGTTTAAAGCCATGAAAACCATCGCAATAAATTTGAAAAAGTTGCTTTTCTAAAAAATAAAATTCAATTGTACCAAAACGCCAAATCTCGATTTGATTTCCCATATCTCCTTGATCATCAGGGTCTGCAAAATTATGCAATAACCATTCTTGTGTTTGCCCAAGCTCTACAAAATCGAATTTCCCATTTAAAATAAAGTCTTTTAAATCAATGTCTATTTTATGATTGAGTTTCATTTTTATAAATTTCCTGCTATGACGACATAATGTCCAAATTTCATTTGTTGTTCAAGACATGCTATTACTAAGTTTATGAAATTATATAATTTTTTAGAATCTACGTTATCTGCTTTTTCTTTGAGCTTTTCTATTAATATAAGTACTGTGGAATGTTCAAAATCATTTCGACAACATGCATCGAAATCTTGTTCTTTTATATTATATCTTAGGTTAGATATTGGCTGAATACTTTTAAAAATAGGCATGATCTCATGGCAATCATCTAAATAAATAAAATACTTTTGATAATCAGTAGATGTATTTTCTTTCAAATCTATATCTTCTGCTGTAATAGTAAAACCAACACGTGGATATATGCGCATTTTCATCATATTTTAAAACAATACATGGTTTGAATGAATATTGCTGATGATGATATTTTATTTTTTGCAGGTCAAAACCAAAATGTTGATAATAGGATTGAGCTTGACTTAATTTACAATCGACTTCCTCACAAATCTTTTTAATATTTTCATCATGAAAAGCCTGAATACATTGCTCAATATTTTCATCATATTGTTTCAATAATTTCATTGCTTGCACAAGCGGAATGCTGATTTTGGAACGCAATTCATTGAGTTTTTCTTTATTCATTTTCATCACTCAACTATTTATTTTCAGTATTGATACATTAAAATTTAAAAATTGATTTATCTTAAAAGAAACATATTACATAACACCCCACTCCGTAAAATATAAAATAAATCACGTTAAAAGAAGGGCTAAAATATGAAATCATTTATCATTTCTTGCTGTACATTATTCATTTTAATCAGTTTAAATGGATGTCAAACTCAATCTATATCCACATTATCTACAGATTCCAAAATAATTGAAGTCAAACCTTGTACTGGAAATGATACAGAGGTTTGCCAAGAAATCCCCGACCAAAATCAAATGAACAAAATTAAACGAACTTATACAGATCAGAAAGGCTGTCAGTATACTGAATATGAAAATGGCTTAACTGATGCAATCTGCCCATAGAATGACTGCTCAGTTTAAATGATAAAAATACTCTTCTTAAAGTTAAATTGCACCGTCAGACCATGAAAACATGCTAAATTATATATAGCATTTCAAACACTTGAGTTCACATGACTGTACGCTTTTTTCATACTTCCGACTGGCATTTGGGACAATTTTTTTATAACCATTCCCGTCAGTATGAACATGAGCAATTTTTGGCATGGTTACTTGAGCAAATCAAAGAAAAAAAACCGCACGCCCTACTCATTGCAGGTGATATTTTCGATGTCATCAACCCTGCATCTGCTGCACAAAAACAACTTTATCAATTCCTTGCAGATGCACATGACCTTGCCCCATACATGCAAACTTTGATGATTGCGGGGAATCATGATTCTGGTTATCGCATTGAACAAGTTGAACCTTTACTTGAAAAATACAATGCTCAAACAGTCGGAGTGATTCATAAAAATAGTGAAGGTTTAATTGATTTAGACCGACTTCTTATTCCAATTTATGATGAACATAAAACGATTGTTGCCTGGTGCTTAGCACTGCCCTTTTTACGCCCTGCTGAAATTACAGGCTTCAATGAACAAACCACCAATAGCCAAAATGCGATTGCCTATTTGCACCAACAAATTATTGCCGAAGCGATTAAACGTAACACACCTGATCAAGCCTTGATTTTAATGTCACATGCGCACATGCAAGGTGGTGAAACCTCAGACTCAGAACGCCCAATTATTATTGGCAATGAAGAAGCACTTTCTACCGCACTTTTTGATGATGTGATCGACTATGTCGCGCTTGGACATTTACATAAACCACAAAAAGTCGGTCAGGAAAATATCCGTTATAGTGGTTCTCCGATTCCACTTTCATTTAGTGAAATAAATTATAAACATCAATTGGTTGAAGTCACTATTGATCCGAAAAAAACTGATGAATCACGTTTTAAATTTGAGCCTATTTTTATTCCTCGCAGTGTGCAACTGCATAAAATCAAAGGCGAGCTTAATGACGTTTTTGCCAAACTCAAAGCCTTGCCAAGTGGTGAAATTGACAATATTGACCATCGTGAATATGTCGATATTGAGTATCATACCGCTGTGCCACCACAACCAAATTTAAGACAACAATTTGAAGATGCTTTGCCAAAAGATCGTTATCGTTTGGTGCGAATTTCACGACAATATTTAGCTTCTAAAAAATCAAACAGTGAACAATCACAAATCAGTTTAGAACCACCAACGCCAAAAAAACTCTTTGAACAGATTTGGCAAAAGCAAGGTTATGCTACTGATGATGCCGTGCTAAAAGACTTTTTAAGCCTCGTACAAGAAGCTGAAAAATCACTTGAAAATGAGCATGAAGCATAAGGATTTGTCATGAAAATTTTATCTATACGCATAAAAAATTTGGCATCTCTTGCAGGTGAACATTTTATAGATTTTGAATCCGAACCTTTGGCTTCCGCAGGTTTAGTGGCAATTATCGGGAAAACTGGTGCAGGTAAATCGACCATTTTAGATGCCATGTGCCTTGCACTTTATAATAAAATTCCGCGTTTAAAAGACAGTGATGGCAAACTGCAAGATGTTGATGGCACAGAACTTTTAACCAATTCCCCTCTTACTGTGTTACGACGTGGCACGGCACATGGTTTTGCTGAACTAACTTTTGTCGCTCAGGATCAAAAGCATTATTTAGCCCGTTGGGAACTAAAACGTTCACGTGAAAAAGCGGATGGAAAACTGCAAAGTGTACAACGTTATCTAAAATGTTTAACCGATGGCGTGGTGGTTGCAGATAAAGCCAAAGCCGTGGATGCAAGCATTTTCAAAATCACACAACTGAGCTTTGAACAATTCACCCGTGCTGTTCTGTTGGCACAATCAGAAGTCACCGCATTTTTAAAAGCCCGTGATAATGAACGTGGTGAATTGCTTGAATATTTAACCAATTCTTCAATCTTTGGCAAAATTGGTCAATTGGCGTTTGAGCGTACCAAAGCCGTTGCAGTCCAACGCAAAGAACTTGAAAATCTACTTGGTCATATTGAAATTTTATCTGATGATGAAGTGGCTGAATTATCAAATCAATATCAACAGGTTGAAGCAGAATATAAAAAATTTGAGTCTGAAAAAACGCGACTCACTGCACAACAACAATGGTTTGAACGCAAGCAACAACTTGAAAGTGAAATTCTGCTTAAACAACAATTCGTTGATACTCAGCTTAAAACACAACAAGATTTAGCACCTGAACATGAGCGTTTGCATCGTTTGGAGATATTTTCAAGCATTCGCCCAACCGTATTTCAGCAGCAACAATTACTTAAAACTGAACAACAACTTGCACCACAAATCCAAAAGCAACAACAGCTTTTTGATACTATTCACAGCCAATTTGAAGTCGAAAAATCACGTTTTACTCAAGCTGAAAGTGCATTGACTGAACAGCAAAACTTTGAAAATACCCATCGTGAATCATTGAGCGATGTTCGAAAATGCGTACAGGAACGTGAGTTTTTTGCAGGTGAATATAAAAAGATCAATACAAAACTGAGTGAATTAGAAACTGCAAAAGCACCACTGCTCACGCAACAACAAACATTAGAACAACAGATTCAACATGCCGAGCTACAGCAAACAACATTGCATCAACAACTTGCAGAAACTCAGCAATTTACAAGTTTAGACAAAGGTTTAACAGCACATATCCAACAACTCGGACAATTTATTCAACAATATCAAAATATTGAAAATCAATTGGAGAATGTAGTACAAGCTGAAAGTCGTTTGGCTCAACAAAAAAATCAGTTGGTACAATCCATTGAGCAATTTGGCAATATTGAACAACTTGAAACTCAAATAGAACAAGCAAGACGACAACGTGAATCAAAGATTAATCAACGTAATCAGCTTGATCTTATTCAACAGAAACTAATGCAATTTTTAGAATTAAGAACTGAAGCATTTGAATTAGAAAATAAAATCAAGAATTTAAAAATCAATCATATACAACTTGAGAAAAACCATAGCACCGCAGATCAAAATTTCCAGTCTGCCAAAAATGAACGTCTAAAACTACAAGACATTTTGCAACAGCAACGTTTGCTTCATACTGAAAATGTTGAACATTTGCGTGCTGAACTAAAAGAAGGTGAACCATGTTTAGTATGCGGAAGCACATCACATCCATACAAAGTTGATAATTCTGCGGTGTCTAAAGCCCTGTTTGAATTACAGCAACAACAAGAACAGCAAGCGACAGCCAAAGAACAAGAATATTTTAAAAATTGGCAACAGAGCCAACAAAATTTAGTTAAATCAACAACTGAACAAGAACAGCTAGAAGTAGCTCTTCAACTAAATACAGATAAAGCTATGAATAGCATTCTGAAAGAATTAAACAAACAAAAGCAAAATGCACAAATTACTTTTAATTTTGATTTAGGAAGCCCTCAAACTGAAATTACTACAGAATTAAAAAAACTTTTAGAGCAATTTCAGACAGATATTCAACAGATAGAAATACAGTCTGATCAGTGGATGCAAAGCATTAAACAGCAACAACAACTCGAAAAATCCATTCAACAAACTGAACACTTGATTCAAACTGCACAGCATTTACAGCATCAAGTTCAAGCGATTTTTACCTGTTTAAATGATGCAGAAAAAATGGCTTGGCAACAGCAAAGTGTCGCAACAGCGCAACAGATTTTCCATACACTTTCACAACGTATTCAAAAACTTGAGCAATTTGAACAACAGAGCAAACAAATTGATCATCAAAATCAACAACTCAAAACGCTATTACTCAATATTGAAAATGTGTCGCAACAGATTGATAGTACAGCACAAAATCTGAATGAGGTTAAAGTCCAAGGTCAAAAAGTCACTGAAACTGCGGTTCAACTAATTCAACAGATGACAGGCTTAAGCGATGTCAAACCAAATGAATGGCTGCTTCAATATGATCAGCAGCGTCAACAGAATCAAAATCTGTATCAGCAGTTAAAACAAAGTTTTGAGCAATTGCGTCAGCAATTTGAGCAAGAAAAAAGTTCTCTTGAACAGTTGAAAGCGCAACAACAACAGAATCAGAATCATGTTCAACAATCTAACCAAGAAATCCAACACTGGCTCACTGAACACGCTGATTTTAATATTGATGATTTAGCGCAATTGGCACTGATCAGCCCTGCTCAGGAACAGCAAATCCGTCAGCGATTACAAAATGCTGAACGCTTGTTAAATGAAGCCAATTCTGCATTTAAAACCATGCAAGAACAATCGACTGAACATTCTAAACAGAAACCTGAAATTGATTTTGCTCAATTACAGCAATTGATTGCAGAAAATGCTGAAAATTTAAAATCACAATTAAATATTCGAGATCAACTTAAACTCAAACTTGAGTTGCATCAACAGAATGTGGTGAAGCAAAAGCAATTTGCGGATCAAATCCAAGAAGTACAACAAGAGGAACATCGTTGGGGCAAAATTTCAGGCTTAATGGGCGATGCCACAGGTAAAAAATTCCGAGATTATGCACAGCAATATAATTTAGATATTTTACTTGAACATGCCAACCAACAATTGGCGATGCTCTCGCAGCGTTATACTTTAAAACGTTTGGACAACTCACTGAGTTTAGCCATTATCGACCATGATATGGACGGCGAAACCCGTTCTGTGGCGTCACTTTCTGGTGGTGAATCATTCCTGACCGCACTCGCCTTATCTTTAGCGATTGCCAATATGGCATCAGGTTCCATGAAAATAGAATCACTGTTTATTGATGAAGGTTTTGGCACACTCGATGCTTCATCACTGCATATGGTCATGAATGCACTTGATCAACTGCAAAATCAGGGACGTAAAGTGGTGCTGATTTCGCATATACAGGACATGCATGAACGAATTCCTGTACAGATTCAAGTCAAGCCCTTAGGTGCAGGTGCGAGTACGATTGAGGTGGTCAGTTAAAAAATGGTAGCTTCACGCTACCATTCATTTTTAAATGAAATCAACATGTAACGCTTTACACTTAGTGCAACGCTTTCTTCGCTTTTTGGCATAAGTCAGTTGCATGTTCGACTTCAGTTTTATAGTTTTCAACAGTTTCATCAAAATTCATTGCCGCAGCAAAGCTACTCTCATTGAATTGTTGTTTATACTTTTCATTATTTTTTAAAATAGTCACCATATTTTCATAACCCACACAAATTGGAAACCAAACCTCAGAACTTTCATCAGGTTTTGCCTGCCAATTTTCTATTTTTTTCTCCAACTCTGTCAAAGTTATTTCATAATTTTTAATAAAATCATTGGCTGTAGCCTGAGTTGCTATTGTATTTTTAAATGAGTCCTCATAGGCATTTGCAAATACATAGGTTGAGTTTAAACTTAATAAACTCAAAACAATCATGATATTTTTTTTCATAAAGCTCTCTTTTTATTACATTTATCGTTAAAAGGCATTTTATTTCATCACAAAACACCTTGAAAATGTGATTATTTAATTTTTATCTGCTGGAAAAGCATTGGGTGGTGGCGCATATTTATTGATAGCTTTAGCCTCATCTTCAGGAACTTTAAGTTCATACACAACCGTACCAATTACACCTGCATTATAAATTGAACCATGATCTGAATTTGCAGCATAAGATTCTTCAGGTTTGCTAAACGTAAAAGAAGCAACAGCATCAGCACTTTTTCTAAAACCTTCAATGGTTAAAGTATCATGTGCGTGTAGAACATAACCTGAGTTTGAACGTGAAGCCTCACGACCATTAATCACATCTACCCCATCAACACTTGTGACAATTTCAAAGGTTTTGCTGGTGTTGTTTTCATAATGTAACTGATAACTTTGACCTTCTCTACCTGCTAAATAATAATTTTGCCCAACACGATATAAAGGAATGGGATCTCCACGATCATCAATGATCGTAAAACTAACTTTTCCACCTGCAACAGAAATTCCCTGAATAGCTTTGCCTTCATATTGTTTATCGGCATATTGGACTTGCGTTTCAGCTATTGGCGTATTGGATTTACGTTCATAATCTACTTCAGTAACAGATGAATTAATATCATCACCCCATTTTGTGCCTAGTTTTTCATCCATTGCAACATCATTATTTGCAGCAGTTGCAGCAGCATCTGCACTGGTTGCTTCAGCATGATTTGAGGATGGGGATGAGTTTTCCTCTGCTTTTTTCGCACAAGCAGCAAGAAATATACAAAATATAATATAGAGAAAAATCTTTATTTTTTTCATTTTGTTACCTATTTTTAGATATGTGTGAGCAACCCATTTTTTTGATACATCCATCATTCATGAAGTATCAAATCATCGGCTGTCTTGGTAACTTAGATTATTATCGCAGTTATAATAACGAGCTTGTATATTTTTGAATATATGAAAAACTTTATATTATTGTAATAATATAACATCTAAAAATTTACCTTTCTAACAATGTCAGTTTTTAGGATATTCAATCCGCAGGAAATGCGTTAGGTGCAGGTGCATAATCTCCATTTTGGTCTTTTTTCGAAACATATCGTGGCGCTTTTAATTCATAAATAGCCGTGCCAATCACTCCTGTATTTTGAATTGAACCACGACTTGAGTTTGCAGCATAAGATTGTTCAGGTTGACTAAAAGTAAATGATGCAACTGAACGATTACTTTTTCTAAAACCTTCAATAGAAATTGAACTATAAGGATGCAATACATAACCTGCATTTTTTCGAGATGCCTGACGTCCATTCAAAACATCTAAACCATCTACACTTGCCACGACTTCAAAGGTTTGGGCACTACTATTATGATAACGTAATTGATAACTTTGCCCATTTTGACCCGATAAAAAATAACGTTGCCCTTCTCTATATAAGGCTAAGTTTCGTCCTTGATCATCTAATATCGAAAAACTAATTTTTCCAGAGGCTAATGAAATACTGTTTATACCACGCCCTGAAAATTGTTTATCTGCATAACGTATTTGTGTTTCATCCACAGGCTGCTGAGATAATCTTTTTAAATCTACAGTTTGAACATAAGAACTAACATCATCGCCCCATTTTGTTCCTAATTGTTGACTCCCACTGACTCGGTTGTCTTTGCTTTCTGCCTGAATTGCTTGAGGTGAATATTCTGCATGGCTTGTTTGCTTTTGCTGAATAGGTTGAGAACTACAAGCCGCTAGTCCTGCAAGTAAAAGTAAAGAAAGTAAATAGCGTAGCTTCATCATCTATAATCCTTATCATTTGATTTACTGAGGTTACATACTTCAAAGAAAGATATTTTTTAAACTGTTTTAAAGTGATCTAGCCAAGTCCTATATCAACAATCGTTTTAATTTCACGATGAAAGAACTAATGAACCTCAGTATAACCTGATGAGAAACGATGATTTTGTAGTCATTTGTAGAGTAAATTTTAAAAATGACTCACACTATTTATCCACTTTTTAAAATACTTAGCTTGGCTTTTACATTGGTCGCAAGGTTAAAATTTGTTCTGCACGCCCAAATGGTCCATATATATCATGAAGCACTGAACTGGTTAATCCAATACCATCTTCACCATATTGTTGTACGGTTTCTAAACCTAACCATTTACCTTGAGGTAAACGATATAAATGAATTTGTAAGTCTAGATTTGGAAATCCCCAATTAAATGGAGGAGTTTGCCGTGCAACAATCCCATTTGCTGTGTCAACCATCCCCATTAGTTTAACAAATGAAGAGGTTTTTTGCCCTTCAATCATCTCTAAATCATTACTGAGCCATACAATTCCTGCACCTTGTCGTCGTTGTTCAGTACGTGCCTCAACAGATTTGATATAACCCCCTGGCCATTGACGGATTTCATGCCAAACGGGTAAGTTTTCTGGTGTTCCTATATTTTGATCTTCTAAACCAGCGATCTTTTGACTGTTATTGGTCATCATGCGCCATGTTCTTGCCACAATACATGTTTTTCCCTGAGTGACCATTTCAGATTCAATGAGTTCAATGGTCTTACCACCACGAATAACTTTAGTTGTAATATAAAAATCTCCAGCAGCAATTAAACCAAAAATATCCAAGCTAATTCGACCAATTCGAACATCATCTCGAGGCGAAAATAGTTCTAATTCTGCACAAATAATGCCTGTTGCAGGTGCCATATGCTGTTCATGCTCATTCCAAGCGCCTTGCACATACTGAGTAGACGTATAGTGGGCTGTGACTACTCCTTGTTCATCAGTAGTACGTTGTATTAGTTGATAATAACTAGACATATTCTTCCTTGATTATTCATTTCCTACATTTTAGGCGTGATATTTTCACTTTTGATTCGCCCTATTTTTGTACTCAATTTATCTCTAAATGTCCAATTTTCAAGAAAATACTGAACGCATAAGTTCAGTATTTCCCTCAAATTTCAAAATTTATCGAGATCAGTTCTATTCTTTTGAATTTCTTTATTTTAAATTTTTTATTTTGAATAATCGCGTGAGCCAAATAATGCTGTACCTACTCTGACCATTGTTGAACCTGCTGCAATCGCCTCTTTCATATCACCTGACATTCCCATACTTAAAGTATCCCAGTCTTTAGCATGTTGATGCTTAGATTTTACCACCTCAAAAAGTTGTTTAGCATCATCAAAAGCTGCCGTGTTATTCGGTGCAGGAATCACCATTAAACCACGCAATCTTAAATGTGGAAGTTGGCTAATCTGTTGTACCAATTCTGCAACTTCGCTAGGTTGGCAGCCATCTTTACTGTCTTGCCCATCAATATTAACTTGCAAACAAATATTTAAAGCTTCTTGGTTTGCATCACGTTGTGTTGATAAACGTTCTGCTATGATTAAACGATCTACCCCATGTACCCAGTCAAATTTTTCTGCCAAATACTTGGTTTTATTGCGCTGCACATGCCCAATAAAATGCCACTCAATATCTAAATCTTGTAATTTCTCAATTTTCTCTAAAGCTTCTTGTAAATAATTTTCGCCAAAGGCACGCTGCCCAGCCATATACATTTCTTTTAACATGTCACTTGGATGTGTTTTTGAAACTGCCAATAGTTGTACTTCTGCTTGATCTCGCTGTGCGTTTTGGCAAGCGTGTTCAATCTGTTGTAGTACATCATTACGTGCTTGTTTTAAATCATTCATTAACCATCATTCCATTTAAAAAAATTTCAGCTTTCTTGTTCATCAAATGTTGGTTATGCTGAACGAAAGCCTTATCATTCTACAAAATAATTATGTAAATAGGTTTTACTTTGGGGACATTATGGACATTACAGAACTACTAGCATTTTCCGTTAAAAATGGCGCATCAGATTTACACTTATCAGCAGGTATGCCACCAATGATTCGTGTCGATGGTGAAGTGCGCCGTATTAACTTACCTGCGTTTGAACATAAAGATGTACACCGTCTTGTTTATGACATTATGAATGATAAACAACGTCGTGATTATGAAGAACAACTTGAAACTGACTTTTCATTTGAAGTTCCAGGGGTAGCACGTTTTCGTGTCAACGCATTTAACCAAAACCGTGGCGCAGGTGCAGTATTTCGTACCATTCCGTCAAAAGTACTCACCATGGAGGACTTAGGTTTAGGTCAAATCTTTAAGGATATTTGTGAATATCCTCGTGGTATTGTGTTGGTCACAGGTCCAACAGGTTCTGGTAAATCAACCACTTTGGCAGCAATGCTTGATTATATTAATGATAATCGCTATGACCATATTTTAACTGTCGAAGACCCGATCGAGTTTGTACATCAGTCTAAAAAATGTCTGATTAACCAACGTGAAGTCCATCGTGATACACATGGTTTTAACGAAGCACTGCGTTCTGCATTACGTGAAGACCCTGATATTATTTTGGTCGGTGAGATGCGTGACTTAGAAACGATTCGTTTGGCACTGACTGCAGCAGAAACAGGTCACTTAGTCTTTGGTACGCTGCATACCACCTCTGCGGCAAAAACCATTGACCGTGTTATTGACGTGTTCCCTGCCGAAGAAAAAGATATGGTTCGTGCCATGTTGTCAGAGTCTTTACAAGCCGTTATTTCGCAAACACTGCTTAAGAAAAATGGTGGTGGTCGAGTTGCTGCACACGAAATTATGATCGGTGTACCTGCGATTCGTAACTTGATTCGTGAAAATAAAGTCGCTCAAATGTATTCTGCAATTCAGACAGGTGCAAACTACGGTATGACAACGCTAGATCAAAGCTTAAAAACTTTGGTTGCAAAAGGCACGATCAGCCCTCAAGTTGCACGTAATGCCGCAAAACAGCCAGAATCATTCTTATAATTAAAAAATAAATTTGGGGAATTAGAATGGATTTTAATGATTTGCTCAATATGATGATTGAGCAAAAAGCATCGGATTTATTTATTACTGCTGATGTTGAACCATCAATGAAAATTAATGGTCAAATTGTCCCTGTCGTTAAAACCAAGTTGACAGGTGAAGTTGTTGGTCAAATCATTCATTCAATCATGAGTGATAAACAACGTAAAGAATTTGCAGAAACACGTGAATGTAACTTTGCTATTGTAAATAAAGACAAAACTGCTCGTTTTCGTGTGAGTGCTTTTCAGCAACGCGACCAACCGGGTATGATTTTACGTCGAATCGAAACCGTTATTCCAACGATGGAAGATCTAAAACTTCCACCTATTTTAAAAGATTTAGCCATGACTAAACGTGGCATTATCATTTTTGTAGGTGCAACGGGTACAGGTAAATCAACATCTTTAGCATCTATCATTGGTTATCGTAATCAAAACTCTAAAGGTCATATCATTACCATTGAAGACCCGATTGAATTTGTTCATGAACATGCAGGCTGTATTATTACGCAACGCGAAGTCGGTATTGATACGGACTCATTTGAAATTGCACTGAAAAATACTTTACGTCAAGCACCTGATGTGATCTTAATTGGTGAGATTCGTTCTCGTGAAACCATGGATTATGCTATTGCCTTTGCTGAAACAGGTCACTTGGTTTTTGCAACACTGCATGCCAACAACGCCAACCAAGCCATTGACCGTATTATTCACTTCTTTGAATCTGATCGTCATGGACAGTTATTTATGGACTTATCGCTTAACTTAAAAGCGATGGTTGCACAGCAGCTCATTCCAACACCTGATGGAAATTCACGCCGTGCTGCGATTGAAATTTTAATCAATTCACCTTTAATTTCAGACTTAATCCGTAAAGGTGATGTGCATGAAATTAAGGATTTGATGAAACGATCGCGTGAACTGGGGATGCAAACTTTTGACCAAGCATTATTTGACCTCTATAAAGCTGGGCAAATTACCTATAAAGATGCACTGAAACACGCAGACTCACCAAATGACTTACGTCTACAAATCAAGTTAGATGAAGAAGGTGGCGCTCAACTTCTCAATGCGAACAATAAACTTACTTTTGATGGTCAATAGTATTTATTCAGCATAAAAAAAGAGCAAATTTAAAATTTGCTCTTTTTTAATTTGTTGTATTTATGTGATTTTATTTCTTACGAAAAGCTTCCTGACATTCAGGCTCATCACAATAACCATACAAATTCAACGAGTGACCTGTTAAGCTAAAGCCATATTGCTCAGCCACTTTATGTTGTTCATGTTCGATAATATCATTCGTAAATTCAACAACTTTATTACAGTTTTGACAAACAATATGATCGTGGTGATCTTCTTGCATGATTTCAAAAACTGAATGATTATTTTCAAAATGATGACGCTGAATAATACCCGCAGCTTCGAATTGTGTTAACACACGATATACGGTCGCAAGACCGACATCTTCACCTTGCTCAAGTAATGTTTTATAAATGTCTTCCGCGCTCAAGTGGTGTTGTCTTGAATTTTCTAATAATTCCAAAATCTTGATTCGTGGTAGGGTAACTTTAAGTCCAGCTTTGCGTAAATCTTGATTTGAAATAGCCATATACAAAGGTCTCAACAAATTTTAAGTTGGAATATGCAACAGAGTTTAGATGCAGTATGATCTATCCCTAGATCAATTGCATCATAATTAATTTGGGATAGTGTAGCAAAATGCAAAAAATCATGCTGACGTTATTCGTCGCTTCTTTACTTGGTGGATGTTCCGTATTCGGTGTATATAAAGTTGATATCCCACAAGGAACACCTTTAACCCAAGCACAAGCTTCAAAAGTTCAAGTTGGTATGAACTATCAGCAAGTTCGCTTCTTACTTGGCAGTCCAACAGTCACTGATCCATTAAACCCATCACGTTGGGACTACATCTACAACTATATTCCTGGAACTTATGCTAAAAAAGCTAAAATTCCTGCTGCACATGGTCAACATTTAAAAATATATTTTAATGAGTCAGGAATTGTGACTAATATTGAAGGACTAGAAACGATTCCAGAATCTCAACCTGGTTTGCCTGCTTCTAAAGAAGCAATTTTGAATGCGCCTCCACTATAGACATTTTCCAATAAAAAGAAACCCCTCCATCAGGGGTTTTTATTATCATTGTCATAGTTTAAAGCGATAAGTTGAAATATCGCACTATTTTGACAAAAGCTGGCGATAGCGATTGCCTCGGCAATAACGCCCCACTGGGTTGGCTTTTGCTCGATTACGTCGAATATCTTTTGGGTTAATGGTCAGCGCACGATAAATCTCGACTCGCTCGCCCATCGCTAAAACTTGATTTTGATCTGAAATTTTGACACCAAAAATCCCAAGTTGGTAGGGTTCAGGCAAATCAACTTGAGCTTGAATTCCACTTTTTACGATTGCATCGTAAGCCGTCATGCCTTCCTCAAATTGAACAGCAATATGAAACTGCTGACTTTGGGTTGCATAAGCAACCCAAACTTTTCCATCAGATTTTTGCGCTACAACAGTCATTAGATAAGTTGCCCAATAAATGAAATGATTGCAATTAAAATCGCAAGTGGTGTCACGATACGTACTGCAATACGCCAAATATTATAAAAAGCTTCTGAACTAAAATTCATAGATTTACGTAGGTGACTAATTTTCATAATCCAACCCACAAATACAGCATAAATCAAACAAATCACTAAGCCCCATAACATCACAATACTATTAAAAATAGTTGTAATATTTGGAATAGCCCAAACTAACAAAGCAAGCAAGATAATAATATATTGTAAAACAGGTGCAATATTACGTTGGCTTAACTGTTCTTTAGCCAATTGTAATAACAGCGCAGCACTACTAATTGCGGCAAAGCATAAAACAAAAGCAGGAATCTGTGTACTTACCGCAAAAAACCCAAAAGCAATGACAGCAACCAGTTGGGCAATCCAAATTGGAAACACTGCTTGTGTTGCCGCACTTTCTTTAGCGTGTAATGTATTTGTTTGCCAATACAGTCCTAAACCTAAACCACTTGCCACTAAAGCAAGAATCGTAGCATTCCCCCACTCTTTAAACTCAATTGGAGTCACATGCCATGGCTGTAAAGCTGTACCAAAAATGTTAGCCACTACAAGAGAAGCAATCACACCAAGAGCTGTTAATAAAACTAAAATCGAACGTGACAAAAATGATAAGCCAACTGCAACCACTGCACCAATCACTAAAAGCAAGTTTGCTTGTAACCCAAGCTGTGCATGTTGAAGGCTATTCAGTGTCACATTAGATAAAATTGCACCTGCTAAAAAAGGAATAAATACAACTGACAGCCAACCTACTATACGCCAATGTTGTGAAGCATCCGCATCACGGGTTAACTCAGCTAAAGCAGTAAGTGGTGTTTTTTTTGAACGTTTTGCTAATGCGATTTCTAAATAAGTCATTGGCAATGCTAAAATCAGCATTGTACTCAACCACAATAACCAAAAGTCAATTTGTCGATCAATTTGTAGACCTAAGCTAGGTGCTAAGCCCACAATAATCATAAATGATAGACAAAATGCCATGAGCGGCGATAACCATCGTGACATAGAATAATCCTGCATGAGGTGTTTCATAATAAATTGCTGCTATTTTGCCTTTGTCCTCAATGAAAATCAAAGATTAGGCATAAAAAAAGCAAACCAAGTTATGGTTTGCTGCGCTAGTCAGTTTCTACTCTTCTTATTTTCTGTTTTTTATTATTCATTTTAAGAAAAAAAGCGTTGAAACCAATTTTTACCTTTTTTCTTTTCATTTTCATGAATAATTCCCATCATATTGTGTTTTACAGCACCCACATAATCTGCATCATCATGTTGAATATGGTTAATCAACCATTTTGCTAAAACTTCGCTCAACTCATTTTCAATAGATTTACCATCCTCAAAATTTTGACGGTACCCTTCAATGCGTTTAATAAATAAATCATGTACACGTTTATGGGGTACACGATATTTATAATTTGCTTCTTCTTGTAAACTTTCTTCGAAGGTAAAATGTGACTGTGTATAGTCAATAATATTATCTAAAATTTCTTTAATTCGTGCGCGGTCTGAAATGACATCTACGCTTTGTAGCTCATTGATATAATCTAAAATACGTTTATGTTGATCATCGATCACATCAATTCCCGTATTATATTCAGGAAGCCATTTCATCTTCATACCAATGCCCCACTCAACTTAAAAATATTATTCATTACATGGTTACATCATAACCGCTTAAAAAATAAATAAAAATCAACTAGTTTAGTCGGGTTTCAGGCTTTCTGTAGCAAAAAACTACAACTCATTGTTTTAAAGAAATAAAAGCATGATAACCAAGTAAAAGAATAAAGTATTTTTTAACCAAAATATTATTTTTATCTTTATTTTATATTCAATCAATATTCATTTTAAAATAAGCTTTTTAATAAAAATATTTTTATTTTTTATACTTTAAATAGAGTTTAATATTATTTAAATAAAACACCCTATATTTAAAATAGAGTGTCATATATTTTATCTTATTCAATCATCACTATTGATCTAAAAATAAACTCAATATTGATCTGCCTTAGTGATACGCTTCAAACTTGGATCTTGAGCTTCACGTTGTAAACGCGCCACGACAGTCATTGCACGCTGAATGGGCTGTCCATGTTGAAATAAAATCATTTCACCTTGTCGATATGCTTGCCATGTTTCATTATGCGTTAGAGGCTCTGTGGTGATCACAGCAACACGATCTTCAGGTGTAGTCACTTCACTAAAATCAATATCGACATCTAAATCTATCAATTTTGCATGTTGAAATGGATATTCACGTACTAACCAATGCAACTTTGTCGTGGCATAACTAAATAAGGCTTGCCCATTTGAAAGACAAAAATTAAATGTGCCATATTCGGCAATTTTAGGAGAAATTTCGTGTAATACTGCAAAAATTTCTTTCAATGAAGGTTCATGATAACCAAATTTTTCAACCAACTTATCCAGTAAATAACAAAAAGCAAGTTCACTATCTGTATTTCCTACAGGAGTAAAACGCCCTGAAAGTCGTGGCTGAAAATCATATAAATCACCATTATGAGCAAAAATCCATTGTCGCCCCCACAACTCACGCACAAAAGGATGCGAATTTTCTAAGGTAATTTTACCTTGTGTTGCTTTACGGATATGCGCAATGACATTGCGTGATTTGATTGGATAATTACGAACCAACTCAGCAATAGGTGACTCTACCGCAGACTGATTATCGACAAATAAACGACAGGCTTTATCTTCAAAAAATGCAATACCAAAACCATCAGAATGGTCAGAAGTAATTCCCGCACGTTGCGAAAACCCACGGAAAGAAAATGTAATATCCGTTGGTGTTGCACAGTTCATTCCAAGTAATTGGCACATAATCATTCATTACAACATTATCATTATGTGAATATTGTGCATCAGTCCCACCTCGCTTGCAAATCAGAATGTTTGCAAACGAAATGTAGTTAGACTATTTAACGACTGACCATTTTGTTTAATACAAAGCTTTTCGCCACTTCATTGACATCTAAGAACACAAAATAGTCCAGACAATTAAATTGCTGATCATGATATGCCTGCTGTGATAAACGCGCATTCATTTTTAAATACACGTCAAATAATTTAGGAATACGTTCATCTTGCAGAAAACTAAACTCAGGATATGTTGGTTCATAACTGGGTTTAGCTGGCACATGAATTGTTTGATTTTTACTTAATTTTTTAATAAATTGATGCGTGTAGTAAGCACGTGCTTTATTGTCTTCTAAGCGAATACTCACACAGCCCATTAAATGTTTAGCTTTCATTTTCCAGAGTACCATCGGTACTAAATTAAGCCATAAAATCGACAATGCTTTTCCATTACGATAACGTGGATGAACACACGTACGACCAATTTCTACAATATTATTTAAATGAGAAAATTGAGAAACATCAAACTCTTGGGCACTATAACTTTGGGCTAATTGATGACCATGTACCAATTTCAAACGCGTATAAGCCACGATCTCATTGCTCCACTTGTCACGTAATACAGCATGATGACAATCTAAGTCATATAAATCTTGGTCTAAACCATGCTCAAATTGAACACCAAACTGTTCTGCAAATTGTTCAGCTCGAAATTTTTGAATTTCTTTTAATTGTTTAATGTCCTCTGCCCATTCAAATTTGTATTGTAATTGAGGTTTTTTAGGGCGTGTCAGTGGGAAACTAATGTTTTGTCTGTATTGATTTAACTTTGCAAACATAATTTAGAACTCCTTGTGCTTTTCATCACACTAGAGAATCTAAATGACAAATCAATGACTAATTTATGACCATTCAAAAACACATTCTAAATAATGATCTTATAAATTACATATAAAAAAAGCCAGTAAATGACGAATGCTGATCAGTTAAGCTTTTTTAATCCTCCCCAACCCTCCTTTTCAAAGGAGGGAACTTTCTATTACTCAAAATTACATTAGTTACTGGAAATCCCCCTCTTTTTCAAAGAGGGGTTAGGGGAGATTTTTAGAAATTTATCTCATAATTTTGCTTAACTGACTGGCATTAAATAAATGACTGGCTTTTTAACATAAACGTTTAAGATCAAACTGACGTTGATTTTGTACGATTGGTAATTAAAGTACCTACACCATGATCTGTAAAAATTTCGAGCAAGGTTGCATGAGGTACACGACCATCAACGATATGCGCACTCACTACGCCACCTTTTACAGCATCTAGAGCACAACCCACCTTAGGAATCATACCACCATAAATCACACCTGTTTCAATCAGATCATCAACTTCCTGTGTAGATAAACCTGTCAAAAGATTTTTATTTTCGTCTAAAACCCCTGTGATATTGGTTAATAAAATCAATTTTTCCGCACCTAAAGCTTCTGCAACTTTACCTGCGACTAAATCAGCATTGATATTATAGGTTTTCCCTTCTTCATCTACACCCAAAGGTGCAATGACAGGAATAAAATCACTTTGGGTAAACATTTCTAAGACATCGGTTTTTACACCCGTCACTTCACCCACTAAACCAAGATCAATTTGTTTTACAGAACCATCATCTTGGACTTTTTCCATTAATAATTTACGTGCGCGCAGTAAATTACCATCTTTACCTGTCAGACCAATTGCACGACCGCCATGCTTATTGATTAAATTTACGATTGATTTATTAACACTTCCGCCTAAAACCATCTCTACAACTTCCATCGTTGCAGGGTCAGTCACACGCATACCATCAATACGGTCAGACTCACGTCCAAGTTGTTTTAAAAATGAATCAACTTGTGGACCACCACCATGTACAACAATCGGATTTATTCCCACAGTTTTTAAGAGCACAATGTCACGAGCAAATGAACTTTCCAAAGCAGGATCTGTCATTGCATTGCCGCCATATTTTACGACTAGCGTTTTACCTGAAAAGCGCTGAATATAAGGTAAGGCTTCTGTTAAAATTTGCGCTTTATCAGTGCCAGTGTGTTGATGTGGCATGCTTTTCTCCCGTCACAATCATGTAAATTAATGAGCCTTCAAGATATCTTGAGCGATCATAGGATAATGATCATGCAGCATAGACGCAAATGTTTGCCGAATTTCATCTAAACGAGATGGGCAATCTGCATCAAAGCGAACAGTAAAGAACTCACCTGTATTTGATGCTCGAATGATGCCAAATCCATGATCAAAATCAAGTCGAATTCCATCTATTTTAATTAATTCCGCACCATAACGCGCACTCAGTTGTTCAATTTCACTCAGTACAATTTTAGGATTCGTGCTATGTGTACTGATGTAAGTATCTTCGGTATAGCACCGTTCAGGATAAACTGCTAATGCGTTTGACAATGACATTTGACTTGGCAAATCACATAAATATTCCATGATACGCAATGCTGCATATAAACCATCATCATAGCCTAAACCACGTCCATCATTAAAAACATAATGCCCTGCGTATTCTCCACCGAAGACCGCTTGACCTTTAGACTGTGTTAAATATTTACGTAAAAAACTACTTCCTGTACGAATCATGGTGGCTTTACCACCCATTTTTTCAATCGTTTGTCGCACTATAGGCGAACATTTGACATCAAATACAATCTCTCGGTGTGGATTTGCCTTTAAACAGATGTGTGCAAATAGTGCCATTAAACGATCTGGGGAAATAATATGTGCATGTTCATCTAAAATAACAACACGATCGCCATCACCATCTAACGCAATTCCAATATCAGCTTCATGATTTAAAATATTTTGCCGTAATAATTCGAGATGTTTCGCTTGTGATGGATCTGGCGCATGGTCAGGAAAATTTCCATCAGCATTGCAGCGCAGTGCAATCACTTCACAACCTAGCTTTCTTAAAATAATTTGAGAACAAAACCCTGCTGAACCGTTTAAACCATCAATGACAACCTTAAGCGGTCGTTTTAAATAAATATCACGTAATAAAGCCGTCTGATAAGCCACACAAAATTCGGTTTTAATTTCATGCTTCACTGTAGGTAATGCAATAATTTGTGTCTGTTGCAGTAAAAACTGTTCAGCCTGATGACCAATCGCCTGAATCATGTCTGGGCAAGGTGGCTCACCTTGTATAATCCACTTCATGCCATTATCCACTTTAGGATTATGACTGGCTGTAATAATTAAACCATTTCCTTGAGCTTTACGCGCCGCAAAATACATTTGTGGTGACGAACAACAACCGATTGAAATCACTTCAAAATCATGTTGTAAAAACACATTCTCAATAATTTTTGCAAAAATAGGACTACTCAAACGAGCATCATAACCAATGACAATCTGACGTTGGTTATATTGTTGATATTGTTTCACTAATGCTTGGGCAATACAGTGAACCAACTCAGGTTTTAGTAACTCGACTTTTCCACGAATATCATATGCACGAAAAATATGATGTGGAAATTCAAAAGAATTTATCATAAGCAATACTTCTAATGACCATCCCCCATTAGATGGCTAGAAGTCAGTCATCTTTTTTAAAGCTTTTTAGGATCAAGTCAATTCTATTAAAATTGTATTAACACTATATGTAACATTAACCCATATTTTAAATATACTTTTGGTTACAAAGCTAGAAAAAAATGACAAAAAGCCTGAAAATCAGGCTTTTTTAGATGAAAAATTAATTAATTTTTACCTGTATGCCCAAAACCACCTGCACCACGCTCAGTTGCTTCAAACTCATTGACTAAGTCAAATTCTGCTTGCACAACTGGTACTAATACATATTGAGCTAAGCGCTCACCTGGCTCTAAACTAAATGTAGTTTGCCCACGATTCCATACAGACACCATCAATTCACCTTGATAATCTGAATCAATCAAGCCAACTAAATTACCTAAAACGATACCATGCTTATGTCCTAAGCCTGAACGTGGTAAAACTAAACCCGCAAAATTTGGATCTTGAATATAAATTGCCATACCTGTTTTCACTAAAACAGTTTGACCTGGCTCAATTTGAATGGTTTCTGCTACACATGCACGTAAATCTAAACCTGCTGAACCAGTTGTCGCATAAGTTGGCATTGGCCACTCTTGACCTAAACGTGAATCAAGAATTTTTACTTGAACTTTCATATTGAAATCCTATATTCAATAAAGTGGAAAAATAGCAAAAGTTTCTCTGCTCTTTCACTAAAGCAGAGAAAAAAGAAGGAAAATTACATTCATGAATTAGCGTTTTAATAGCGCTTTTAAATTTTGTAAATAATGCTGTGCCTGTAGTTTCGGGTCGATATTTTCAGCCAATTTTTTCTTACGACCTAACCAATCTAACTCATCTTGTGGCAACTCATCTAAGAAACGACTTGGTGTCATTTGCTTCATTTGCCCACCATTTTTTCGTTGCTCTGCCAAAGTCAAGGTCAAGCCTTGCTGTGCACGGGTAATGCCCACATACATCAAGCGACGCTCTTCTTCAATAGTTTCTGCAGCAATCGAGTTTTTATGTGGAAGAAGCTCTTCCTCTAAACCCATGATATAAACAAATGGAAACTCTAAACCTTTTGATGCATGCAAAGTCAATAGATTGACTTTGTCTGTGTCTTCTTCTTCTTGTTGCTGCTCAAGCATATCAAGCAACACCATTTTACGAATCACACTTTCGATATTTTTTTCGCCCACATCTTCAGCACGATTAATCAAACTTTGAATACTGCTGTAGAGCATTTCTACATTATCAAGTTTGGTTTTTTCCTGTGCGGGTGTTGCTGCCGTTTCACGTAAATAATCAATATAACCTGCTTCCATCATCATTTGGCGTATTTTAGGTACAGGCTCATCATCGTCTAATAACTCACGAGTAAAATCTGTAATAAAACCAGAAAATTCAGCCAATTGTGTGGTTGCTTTTTTCGGCATCACCATCAAAAGGCGCTGATCACTTGCTGCTGCCAATAAAGAAAGATTATTTTCTTGAGCAAACAAACCCAATTTTTCCAATGTTACAGGACCAATTGCCCGTTTAGGTGTATTAATAATACGTAAAAATGCACTGTCATCTTCAGGATTAATAATAACTCGCAGATAACTCATCACATCCTTGATTTCTGCGCGTGCGAAAAAGGACTGTCCACCTGATAATTTATATGGAATTTGCATCTGGCGAAGCTGAGTTTCTAAGACACGTGCTTGGAAGTTGCCGCGATATAACACAGCATAGTCTTTCCAGTTTTTACCATTCATTAATTTATGGGTTAGCAAGTCTTTGACTACACGTTCTGATTCATCATCATCATTACGACACGTAATCACACGAATCACTTCACCATGACCTTTATCACTCCACAATTTTTTGTCAAAAATATGCGGATTATTCTCAATCACATGGTTCGCTGCTTTTAAAATACGACTGGTTGAACGATAATTTTGTTCAAGTTTAATCACTTTTAAATTACGAAAATCATCTTTCAGCAATGCCATATTTTCAGGCTTTGCTCCACGCCATGCATAAATCGATTGGTCATCATCACCTACGGCTGTGAATTGCCCCATCACGCCAACCAAGAGCTTAACCAAAATATACTGTGCAGTATTGGTATCTTGATATTCATCGACCAATAAATAACGTACTCGATTTTGCCAACGATCACGCACTTCTGCATTGTCTTGCAATAAACGTGTCGGCATGACGATCAAATCATCAAAATCTACTGCATTATAAGCACGTAAATTACGCTCATAGAGTTGATATAAATGTGCAAATTGTACGTCTTCAGGTGTTTCACAAGTACTATGCGCTTGCTCTGGTAAAATCAGATCATTTTTCCAATCTGAAATCTTTTTCATTGCCTTAGCAATCAGGTCTTTACTCTCCGCACCTGATAAGTTATCTCGATGCATCAAATCCATTAAAATACGTTTACAGTCGTCTGCATCTAAAATTGAAAAGTTATTTTTTAATGGTGTATTTTTAAGTTCTAAGCGTAATAAATTTAAACCAAAGGTATGGAAAGTTGAAACAGATAAGCCTTTTGCTTCCTCTTTAGAGAGTAATTTACTCACACGCTCTTTCATTTCACGTGCAGCTTTATTGGTAAAGGTCATTGCCGTGATACGGTGTGCAGGAATTCCACATTGTTGGACTAAATAAGCCACTTTACGGGTAATCACGGAAGTTTTACCTGAACCCGCTCCTGCAAGTACTAACAAGGGTCCTTGAGTATATTTCATGGCTTCAAGTTGCTTGTCATTCAACTGACTTGCTTTTGACATTGTTCATCCTCTACAAACTTCGCGCTAGATTATAGTCATCAAAACAGAACTTGCCTAACGTTTAATGAAATTTTCAATACAACAATTACAAAATAAAAAAACCACCTTTCGGTGGTTTTTTTATGCCTATGAAAACTAAAAATTATTTAGTTTCATATACTGTAATTTCTACACGACGGTTTTGTTCACGACCCGCAGCTGTTGAGTTATCAGCGATTGGAGAAGTTGAACCATAACCTTTAGCTGTCATGCGAGATGCTGAAATACCTTGAGTTGCAAGATAGTTCAATACAGAGTTTGCACGGTTTTGAGACAATGGAATATTGATACCGTCATTACCTGTATTGTCTGTATGACCATGAATAACAAGCGCTAATTTACCACCTGTACCATCTTCACGTAATACTTTTGCAACATCGTTTAATGCTGTTTGGAAACGTGGTTGAATCGTTGCAGAGCTTGACGCAAATGTTACGCTCGGCATTACCATGTTAATAGAACCATCTGGATTACGGTTTACATCAACACCTGTACCCGCTAATTCTTCACGTAAACGTTTTTCTTTACGGTCAAGAAGCGCACCTGCACCCGCACCCACTACAGCACCGATTGCAGCAGCTTGACCCATTTTATCTTTATCGGCATTTGAATAAGCAATACCAGCGCCTAATAATGCACCTAAGCCTGTACCGATTGCTGCTTTGTCATATTCCATGTTTTGACAACCAGATAGTGCCAAAGCCCCTACTACCGCTGAAATTACAAGTGCACGCATTACATGCCTCCAAGGTTTGTGTTTTTCTATGAATGAAATAATGATTTAAATTATGCGCTTAAACCATTGACATTTTGTTAAAAATATCCGAAATCGTTACATTTTGAAATAAATAAATGAGTATTTTGAAGTTACTTCATCATAATTTATACATAGTTAGCTTTTGAGACTTTTTAATTCAATAAACAAAGACTATATTTAAAAACAACTATGATCAAATTAAACTCTTTTTTAGGACTTTTTTATGTCATCTCAACAACAGAAGCAATCTATTTTAAAAAAAATTACCAAAGGTTTGACTGTGGGTTCTGTGATTACAGGAAGTACCTTTTTTCATGGTCCTCCTGTACTGGCTCTTGGCTTAACAAAGCTATTTAAAAAGTCTGCCAAAGTCGATGAGACCAATATCCATATTACAAATAGCTGGCTGAGTGTAAATAATTGGTTAATTGATCATGTGCTTCCTGAAACACACTGGGACATTACAGTAGATGAAAATTTAGACTTAAATATGCAAGGTCGTTATTTGATGACTTCTAACCATCAAAGCTGGGTAGACACCACAGTCAATCAATATTTTGGTCTTACTCGTATGCCACTCACCCGCTTTTTTACCAAATGGGAACTTATTTTTATCCCATTTGTGGGGCAAGCCTTTAAAATTTTAGGCTTTCCAATGATGAAACGCCATACCAAAGCTCAGATTGCAAAAAATCCAGCATTGAAACATCAAGACTTAGATGAAGCACGTAAAGCATGTGAACAACTATTGAGTCAGCCTTTTACTTTATTAAACTATCTTGAAGGCACACGTTTTACAGTAGAAAAACAGCAACAACAACAATCACCTTATCGCAATTTACTTAAACCAAAAGCAGGAGGCATGGCACTCGCTTTAAATATTTTAGGCGATCAAATCGACGCCCTTGTTGATATGACCATTGTTTATCCCGATGGCGTGCCAGGTTATGGCGAATTTTGGCTAGGTGAAGTACCACGAATTGCGGTAAATCTGCGTAAAATTGATCTGCCCGATTGGGTTTTACAAGGTGATTATGAAGAAGATGCTGAATATCGTGCTAAATTTCAACAATGGATTGATGATTTGTGGCAAGAAAAAGATCAACTTATTACGCACATGAAACAACAGTACCAAAATTAAAATTATACAATAACAATTAGGACTCTCATGACAGACCATACTATGGCACAGCAAAAAAGTATTCGCCCAGAAAATCACAACACTTTAGGGTGGAGACTTTTTTTGGTTTATGACATCTTTATGATGGCAATCATTGTTTTTAACCTTTTTTGTCTCTGTGCCAATGTTTTTTTAATGAGCAGCTTTGGTCAGTTATTTTTCGATGAAATCCATTTACCTCAAGTTTTAGCCTTTTATAAATCAGACCTACACCCTTGGGTTATTAAAACTGAAGGATGGTTTATTTTATTTTTAGTTGTTGAATTAGCTGTACGTTGGTTGATTGCGATTATTTATAAACATCATCAACGTTGGTTCTTTTTTCCTTTTGTTCACTGGTACGAAATTTTAGCCATCATTCCTTATTTACGTTTTTTACGTTTAATTCGTGCAGGAATTATTGCCTATCGTTTACATGAACTCGGCTATAAAGTTATTCCTGACAATATTATGAAAAAAGTATTGTTTTACTATCGGGTTGTGATGGAAGAAATCTCTGACCGTGTTGTTGTATCTGTGATTGATGGTATTAAATATGAACTTGATACGAGCTCTAGTCACAAAAAAATTATTCATGACTTAGTTGATCATCATCGTGATATTTTTGCACAAGCCTTGGCTGAAATTTTACAAGATGCTTTAGCCAATGAACTCAAAGCACAACAAAACCTCATTGCAGATCATGTTGGGCATATTGTCAAAAAAGCAATTGAAGATACACCTCAACTGACTCAGCTTTTAAGGCTTATTCCTATTGCAGGCAGCATGATCGAAAATCAAATCCAAAATATTGGGCAACAACTCGGTGAAAATATTACGCATGGTTTAATTGACCCATTAACAGAAGGTAGCCACACTCAACCAAATCAAATTTATACACTCATTTCAGATAAAGTCAGTCAGCTCAATATTGAAAATAAAAAACTTGAAGAATTGGTCGAATCTGTGGTCTATGAGAGCCTTGAATCCTTGCGCAAACAAGTCAAAATCAAGCAGTGGCAAATCGAACTAGAAAAATACGATCAAAGCAAAGACTAAGTGATTCAAAGATTGAACAAATCAATGCAAATATTTGTATCTTTGCTAGTGAAATTAGTCAATTTGTTCTAGCATTTGTGCAGTTTCGACAAATTGACTTTCTCTATAATTTTCAGGTGACAACACCTGTAAGGAATAATTATGGCTGATATACGGATTACGGGCAGAATGGTTAATTTTACCCGATTAACCTTTGATACAAATGATCATAATGCCATCCGCCAGCAACTTGCAGCAATGATGAATGAAACCTCTTATCAAGGGGCTTTAGTGATTCTCGACAGTACAGTTGAACAGGAGCTTATCGCACTAATCCAGCTTTTAATTAGTCTAGATCTACAACCAATGGGTGTTATTGATGGCATTTTAGAAGAACAAGCTCGCGCCATTCAATTTCCAATTTTACCTGCTGATCGCCCTTTGCAACGGATCAAAGCAACGAAAGAGCAAAAAGTTGAAACCCCGACAAAGGATTCAACAAACACCACAGATCAAGCTGCTAAAGTTACACAACAACAAACAACGATTCAGCATATTACGTCATATCATGATGAAATTTTGCGGACAGGACAATGTTTAGTACAAGACCATGGTGACATTATTCTCACCGCAGGTATTAACAGTGGCTCAGAGGTTATTGCTTCAGGAAATATACATATCTACGGCATTGTTCGTGGTAGAGTCATCGCAGGTGCAGGCGGTAATAGCGCTGCAAGAATTTTTTGTCATTCCTTAGAAGCTGAACTGGTTTCTATTGCAGGAACATATTGCGTAGCAGATGATATTCCAGCGGAATTCCTTAAAAAATCTGTACATATTTACTTAAATGATCAGCAAGAACTTGAGTTTTCAGTTCTGCAATTTTAAAGTATAAATTAACACCATAATAAACTTCCCTTATCAAGGGGATGAATGACCATAACAGGAGTGGATTCGGTGGCCAAAATTGTTGTCGTTACATCAGGCAAAGGCGGCGTAGGTAAAACTACAACAAGTGCATCTTTTGCAACAGGATTAGCCCTTCGTGGTCATAAAACTGTTGTGATCGATTTTGATGTCGGTTTGAGAAACTTAGACTTAATCATGGGTTGTGAACGCCGTGTTGTTTATGACTTTGTAAATGTTTTAAACAATGAAGCTCGTTTACAACAAGCATTAATTCGTGATAAAGACATTGAAAATCTTTATATTTTACCTGCTTCACAAACACGTGATAAAGATGCATTAACCGATGAAGGTGTTGCACGTGTCATGGATGAACTTTCACAAGAGTTTGATTACATTATCTGTGACTCACCTGCAGGTATTGAGCGTGGTGCTATTCTGGCAATGTATCATGCAGATGAAGCAATTATTGTGACAAATCCTGAAATTTCTTCGGTTCGAGATTCTGACCGTATTATTGGTATGCTCGACAGCAAAACCAAGAAAATAGAAAATAATGAAGGACGTGTTCGCAAACACTTATGTATCACTCGTTTCAATCCAGAACGTGCTGATAAACAAGAAATGCTAACCATTGATGATATTTCTAAAGATATTTTACGTATTCCGACTTTAGGTGTAATTCCTGAATGCCCAAGCGTATTACAAGCATCAAATGAAGGTAAACCTGTCATTCTTTATACAGAAGCAAGCGCAGGACAAGCTTATGATGACTTAGTTGCACGTTTCTTAGGTGAAGATCGTCCATATCGTCATATTACTGTTAAACCTAAAGGTTGGTTAGCTAGATTATTTGGAGCGTAATAATGGCAGGATTTTGGAGTAAATTATTTAGTAATGATGATAAGCCTTCAAGTGCGCAAACTGCGAAAGATCGTTTAAAAGTTATTGTTGCATCTGAACAAGGTTTAGGTAAACGTTTGAGTCAAGATAAAATTGATCAAATGAAAAAAGAAATCATGCAAGTTGTCAATCGCTATGTCCGTGGTGTAGACGAACAACATATTCAAATGTCTGTTCGCTCTGAAGCAAATATCGAAATGCTGGAAATGAATATCAATTTACCTGAAGAACGTTAATTTCATAATTGATTAGTCAAGTAGATTGATTCAAGGCAAAATATGAGACAGGATTAACGAACTTAAAACATCGTTTTAAGGATTTGCCCAGTCTCAAGACGAGAAGCGTATGCTTCGAGTGGGCAGATTGAGCTAAATTGTTTTTTCTGCCTTATTTTTTGCCTTTTTTATTAGACATAATTCAGAAAACCTTTGCAGTATTCCTTATAAGTAGTTCTTAAAAAGCTTTTTATAATACTGAAGAATGTCAATTTTTTATTTTAAGGAGATGCTGTTATGGCACTTTCACAGCCAGCAACGTTCAACGAGGAATGGTCGGACGAGCGTGTTTTTGCCTATTTAGATCAGTTACCTCCAGCAGGTGTCAATGCTGACTTTCATGTGCTTTATCATGCTTTTAAACACATGCGTCCTTTTGACTATGAACGCTTATTAAATAAATTTATCGCAGATCGTCGTGACATCAATGCAACAAATCCTGAAGGTCAACGTATTCATGATGTGATTGCACAATATCCACGTCAAAAAGAAGGCTTTTTAGAAGTTTTAGCAAAATTTGCTTAATCTAAAATGACGTATAAAAACCTGCACATTTTGCAGGTTTTTTTATAGCTAAAAATCAATTTTTAAACCATTTCACTCAAAATTTACAATTATTGATTGATGATTATTTATTAATAATTAAATAAGATCCAAATGCAGTAAATAATCCACCAGATATACCATCAATCCATTTTGCTGCACGTTGATAAGCGGTTTTAAAACTCGGCAATGAAAAAATGAATGCTACAAAAACAAACCAGATCAATGTTTCTACCCCAACAATCAACAATAAAACTGCATGCATGTGATCTAATTGAGGATTTGCAAGAAACATAGAAAAAACACTACCAAAGTAAATGACAGCTTTCGGATTAGATAAGTTCGTCAACAAACCTTTCATAAAAAACTTAAAATGGCTTTTAGGTAATTCAACTTCAACGATTGGACTATTTATTTTTTGCTTGGAAAATGCAGATTTTAATAACTGAAAGCCTAGCCAGCATAAATAAATACCACCTAATACCAACATGACATGTTTAAACCAAACAAATTTTTCAAAAATATAATTTAAGCCCATTAAAGCAAAAAATGCCCACAACAATACTGCAACTGTAATTCCCAATACCACACACATCGCTTGAGTACGAGAACGACTAATCGCAGTTTGAGAAACAATAAAAAAATCTGGACCTGGTGTAACTAAAGCACAAAAATGGATAAAAACTAAGGTACTTAATGCCAATAACATGAGAGATCCCCTATTGGGTGAAAGAACATCTTGAACTGAAAATGATTTATTTCAAATTAAAAATCTCGCTGAATTAGCCACTAAGTGTGCTACAAAATTGCAATGAGCCGAAACTCATTGCCAATCTCAAGTTAAACTCAATCAAACTAAAATTTCTCGTTTTCCATTTGGTCCCATTGCACTCACAATGCCCTGTTCTTCCATCTGGTCAACAATACGTGCAGCACGGTTATACCCCAAACTAAATTTACGCTGTAGCGATGAAACAGATACTTTACGTGTTTCTAGCACAAAAGAGACGCACTGATCATATAAAGCATCACGGTTTGGATCACCATCGCCATCTTCAAAGCCTTTTGATGTTGGCTCTTCATCATAAGGTGTTAAAATTTCATCCACATAATTTGGCTCGCCACGTTCGCGCCAAGCATCACAAATTCTATTGACTTCATCATCAGAAATAAAAGCCCCATGTACACGCTCAGGTTCAATTTTACCTGGTCCTAAGAACAGCATATCACCATGACCTAATAAGTCTTCTGCACCACCTGCATCTAAAATTGTTCGTGAGTCAATTTTACTATTTACACGCAATGCAACTCGTGTCGGTATATTGGCTTTAATTAAACCTGTAATCACATCAACCGAAGGGCGCTGTGTAGCAAGTAATAAATGAATTCCTGCAGCACGTGATTTTTGTGCCAATCGTGTAATCATTTCTTCAGCTTTTTTACCCACTTGCATGATCATATCTGCAAATTCATCAGCAACAATAACGATTGAAGGTAATGGCGTCAAACGTGGTGCGCGTTCTTGTGTTGCTGAGTCGCTAGCTTTCCATGTTGGATCAATTAAATCTTCACCATTGGCAATAGCTTCTTCAACCTTACGATTGTAATCCGCTAATTTACGAATTTTTAAGAATGACATTAATTTATAACGGCGTTCCATTTCATTAACACACCAGTTCAATGCACTCACAGCATCTTTCATATCTGTGACTACAGGTGTCAATAAATGTGGAATATCATTATAGTTTGCTAATTCTAATTGCTTTGGATCAATCAGAATTAAGCGTAATTGATCTGGTGTATATTTCAACAACATTGACAAAATCATGGAGTTAACAGCAACAGACTTACCTGAACCTGTTGTTCCAGCCACCAACATATGTGGTGCTTTGCCTAAATCGGTAATAACAGGACTACCTGAAATGTCTTTACCCATTGCCATTGAAAGTAGACCTGCTGGGTCTTTAAATGCTGGTGTTTCTAAAAGCTCAATCAGGCGCACCATTTCACGAGAACTATTTGGTACTTCAATGCCAATATAAGGTTTACCTGGAATAACCTCAACCACACGCACAGACGCCATTGACATAGAACGCGCCAAATCACGTGAAATATTAGTGACTTTAGACGCTTTTACCCCTGGTGCTAAATCTAATTCAAAACGTGTAACAACAGGACCTGGTTGTGCTTCTATCACTTTTGACTTGATGTTAAATTCTTGTAATTTAATTTCAAGCAGCTCTGACAAACGCGCTAATTGATCAGCCGTGAAGTTTACTTTTTTATTAGGGTCAACTTTATCTAATAACTCATAACCAGGTAATGTTGGCAAATCACGTCTTTTTTGTGCGACTTGCATAGCACGCGACATTGGTCGACCAAAGGCATCTGTTAATGGCGCATCAAGATCAAATGCAAGCTCTTCCTGCGGATCATCCTCAGGTTTACCTGCTGTTTCCTGCCAAGCCTCTCTAAATGCATCTTTATCAGCAGCTATTCGAGATTTTTCTTCTTCAGAAACACTTGAATTCATTAAATGAGTTTGAATTTCTGCTTTCACTAAAGGCGTAGATTGAGCATAACTACTTGTTGTCCGAGCAACAGGCGGTTCAATGGTTGTTTCATCTGCCATTTGTGCTAAATCATCTAATTCATCAGCCAAACTATCTATTTTTTTATGAACAACAGAAGTATGTTCAACCTGCTCATTTTGCTGAGTGGTTTGACTAAATGGGCGATGCACATCTGTTGCTGCTCCCCCATTCGGTACAACAGCTAACAAATCATCAAAAACTTGGTCATCATCCCAGTCTAAATCATGTTCATCATGCGTATTTTGCTTTAAAGGTGCTGTATTTTGTTCAGTATGAACAACAGGATGAATCCGATGATTTTGATGATTTAATTGATCATCTTCGGACGCGCGCAATAATGCATCAATTTCTTGATTATGATCTTGTTTTTCATTTTGATTTAACGCTTTCCAAACTTCTCCTGTTGGAACAGTTTGTTGTGTTTCTTGTTTTAAGCGACGTGCTTTTTCTAAAGTTTTTTCTAACTCTAAATCATCAATTTCATTTTCAGCCAATAAAGTTTGTTGCCCTTGACGCTCTTGACTTACCATATCGTCAAACAAACGCTCAGCCGCTTGTTCATGGCGAGAAGCTTCTGCCTTAGGCACATTCATTTGTGCAACAACTTCTGTATGTTCTGGTGCATTATTTACAACAGGCTTTTTCTTACTTTTAACAACAGACTTTGGTTGCTCTGTTAAATCATAAGCCGATTCGCTTTCGGGTACATTTTTATAAAATAAATCTTGAAGATAAGCAGGCGTTGCTTTCATCATCGCCCAAGTTTTATTCCATTGAATACCAAAAGCCAAAGTAAATAGAATCAGTAGAAACAGGAATAAAAAAGCCCCTGCACCATAAATGGTGAGTAATTGCGATAAACTTTCGCCTAACTCATAACCGATGATTCCACCTGAAGCATTTGCCAAAGTATCAGCAGGTACATTCCAAAGTAAGTACAATAAACTTGCTGTCGTCAGCAAAATAAAAAATTGTGCTGCATAACGAAATGGAGTACTTAAAAAGCTTCTTGGCCACCACACTTGGATCGCTTCAACAAATAAAAAGAAAGGAATAAGTAAGCTTGCCCATCCTAAAAAGCCAAAGAGCAAATCAGCTATCCAAGCACCTGCTACGCCACTGGCGTTTGACACTTGTTGTGTGTCACTTGAAATATGCATCCAGCCTGGATCAAATGGGGTATATGTTACTGTTGCTAAAAACAGATAGATCCCAAATGAAATCAAGAATAATGTTAATAATAAGCGCTGTGCATAAACACTCGACACCGCAGTCATATATTGTCCTGTAACCGATTATTCATTAATGTACTTTTGTGAAGCGAATTACTTTCTTCATAGAAGAAATCTTTATATTATGCACCTCTTCTTGCAAAAAAGATGCAAGATTGTTGCAGTATGTTGTTAACTTATTTGTATATATTCGGTATATGGTTCAATTCGATTTAGATCATCAATATTATCGACATTGAACAAGTCCCATGACGATAAACTTTCACGTATAATTTTAACAGTTTCGATATTTTTGCTATAAAAAGGATGACAGGAATGAGCGTTCGTCACTCACGTTTAATTATTTTAGGTTCTGGTCCAGCAGGCTATAGTGCTGCTGTTTATGCTGCACGTGCAAACTTAAAGCCTACGCTGATTGCAGGCATGCAGCTTGGTGGTCAGTTAACCACAACGACTGAAGTTGACAACTGGCCAGGTGATCCTGAAGGTTTAACAGGTCCTGCACTGATGGAACGTATGCAAGCGCATGCTGAACGTTTTGGTACAGAAATTTTATATGATCATATTAATGAAGTAGATCTTCAAGTTCGTCCATTTGTTTTAAAGGGTGATATGGATGAGTACACTTGTGATGCTTTAATTATTGCAACAGGTGCAACAGCTCAATATTTAGGTTTAGAGTCTGAGCAAGCCTATATGGGGCAAGGTGTAAGTGCTTGTGCAACATGTGATGGCTTCTTCTATAAAAACCAAAAAGTAATGGTTGTTGGTGGTGGTAATACTGCTGTTGAAGAAGCACTTTATTTATCTAATATTGCTTCGCATGTAACCTTAGTTCATCGCCGCGATAAATTACGTTCTGAAAAAATTCTTCAAGATCATATCTTTGAAAAAGAAAAAGAAGGAAAAATCAGTATCATTTGGAACCATGCAGTTGAAGAAGTGCTTGGTGATGCGCAGTCTGGTGTAACTGCTGTACGTATCAAATCAACTCAGGATGACTCAACTCAAGATATCGATGTAACAGGTATGTTTGTCGCTATTGGTCATAAACCCAATACAACGATGTTTGAAGGTCAACTCGAACTACGTAATGGTTATATTCAAGTTCATAGTGGAACTGCGGGCAATGCCACAGCAACTTCTGTTGCAGGTGTTTTTGCTGCGGGTGATGTTGCTGATGACGTATATCGTCAAGCCATTACCTCAGCAGGTTCTGGCTGTATGGCAGCATTAGATGCTGACCGCTACTTAGATAGCTTAGAGAAATAAATCTAGTCTTTGAGTTTAAAACCGCCATTTATGGCGGTTTTTTATATTATTTAATCAGATCATTTCAATTTCATGAGATCCTTCCACTTTTTTTAAAAAATTGTGTTGCAATCCTAGCTTCACTTATAGCATCTTAACCATGGGGAATTATAAAGATCCACACTAAACCTAATGAAAAACTAGAGTTAAGGAATAAAAATGAGTACAACTTGGACTGATGGCTATCAAACAGAAGTAAATTACACCTATGGTTACTACAAAGATTTGAGCCCAAATTATCAAAAATTTTGCCTTTTACTTAATGGCGTTGATAGTCCTACCGAAAACCAAGATCATACACATTGCGAATTAGGCTTTGGGCAAGGTGTTAGTCTCAATATTCATGCTGCATCTGAATCAGGTCAGTTTCTAGGTACAGACTTCAATCCAGCACACGCTGCTCATGCCACTATGCTTGCTCACCAAGCACAGATCAGTCATCAGTTCTATGACGCAAGCTTTGAAGAACTCCTCAATAAAGATTTACCAATGCTTGATTCGATCAGCTTACATGGTATTTGGAGTTGGATCAGTCATGAAAATCAGCATATTATTTTAAAGTTTATTCGTAAATATCTAAAACCAAACGGTATTGTCTATATCAGCTATAACTGTGTTACTGGCTGGGCAGCCAATATGCCAATCCGTGAGTTATTCCATAGCCACTTTAAGTTTAATAGTGTTAGCACCAATCCTATTCAAAAAGTCAAAGATTCTCTCGCTTTTAGTGAAGCCCTGTTAAATCAAAATCCTAATTTTGCGCAGCGTAATCCTAATGCCATTAAAAAAGTCCAAGACTTACAACAACAAAATCCAAATTACTTAATTCATGAATATTTAAACCAAGACTGGCAATGTTTTTCATTCCAACAAGTTGTACGTATCTTAGAAGAAACAAAACTCACTTATGCAGGTTCAACCGATTTAAGTGCGCATTTAGATAATATTAATTTTTCAGAAGAACATCAGCAATTTTTAAATAAAATTGAACACCCTATTTTCAAGGAGCAATGCCGCGACTATTTTACCAATACCCAGTTTAGAAGAGACTTATTTATTCGTGGTAAAAATAATCTAAGTCCATTAGAAACACGAACTCGCTTAAGAAATACACCTTTTGCAATCTTAGTTGCACCTGAACATTTCCCTAAAACCATCACAGGATATTTAGGTCAATTTAATTTAATCCAAGACGTTTATGAACCATTAGGTAAACTTTTTAAAGAAGCAAATTATGCACCTCAAACGATTGCAACGATTGAGAAAAAACTTCCAGATCAATCTTATGAAAAAATCTTAAATGCACTTGTTATTTTATGTCATTTAAATTTAGCACAGCCTTGTCAAACCGATGTTTCAGAAGAAACACTCAAACATGCTCATCAGTTAAATCGCTTTATTTTAGAGCAGGCAAGTTTTCACAATAACTATCAGGTTTTAGCTTGCCCAATTTCGGGTATTGGTCTTAATGCTGATCAGTTCACGCAGTTATTCTATCGTGCGCACTTCATTGATGGCTTAAAAACAGCTAAACAATTTGCTGAATATGCGCAACAAGCATTAAATAATTTAGGTTGGTTTATTCTGGATAAAGGCGAAACCATTACTGATAAAGCACAAAGTCTAGCGCTTTTACAAAATAAAGCCCAAATTTTCCTTGATCAAGACCTCATCAAAATAGCCAAACAATTGAAACTTTTTGCATAACTTCTGCACGACATCCCTCAAAAAGATCAGCTAATATAAAGCTGATCTTTTTTTATTTAATCCCTATGCTGAATCCTTCAAAATTTAAATTTCCAGACCCTTTAGAATACGATCCTGAAGGTGAAGGACTGATTTGTATTGGTGCTGATCTAAATCCATCTACTTTATTTGAAGCATATACACATGGACTATTTCCATGGTTTTCAGAAGGAGAACCAATTTGCTGGTGGAGTCCTGAACCACGATGCATTATTCGCCCAAATCATTATCAGCCGAGTAAATCCTTACTCCGTAATATGAAAAAATTTGATTATAAAATTACAATTAATCAAGCTTTTCCTGAAGTCATTCACTCATGTTCCTTACCACGTAGCTATACCAATGAAACTTGGATTTCTGAGGACATTATTCAAGGCTATTGTGCGCTGTTTCAAGAAGGTTATGCCTATAGTGTTGAAGTTTGGGATCAAGATAAACTGGTTGGTGGCTTATATGGGGTGACAATTGGTCAAGGTTGCTTTGGTGAATCAATGTTTAGCACACAAACCGATGTCTCAAAAATGGCATTTTACACACTGATGCTAATTGGACAGGAAAATCAACTTCCTTGGATTGACTGCCAATTGGTCAATGATCACTTATTAAGCTTAGGTGCATGTACACTTTCTCGCCAAGACTATCTAAAATCGTTACAAAATGTAATTAAACACCCCCCTATAGATTGGAAAAGTTATCAAGAACGTGTATTTTCAAGTAAAACAATAGCGCAAATTGCAAAATTAATGGATTGAAAAGAATAGTCTTGAACAATACGAGGAGGGATATATCACGATGAACTCATATCACCCTAAGTCCCTATTGAATGACTTACAGTATTATATTACACCGCCTCATGGTTGCAGTTATTTGGCAGAAAAATCGGCGCGCATGGTATTTTTAGACCCTGCACATCGCATAGATGTTGTGACTTTATCTGAGTTATCACGTTTAGGCTTCCGTCGCAGTGGTGATTTTGTTTATCGCCCTGAATGCCATTTATGCCGCCAATGTTTATCTTGCCGTGTACCTGTTCATGAATTTCAAATGAATAGCGCACAAAAAAAGGCATGGAAACGCAACCAAGATTTAACAGTCAAAATTATATCTACCCAAGATGCCAATATAACGCATTATAAATTGTATGAGCGTTATATTAATTTAAGACATGCGGATGGAGATATGTTTCCACCGAGCTACGATCAATTTGAAAAATTTCTCATTCACAGTTGCAGCGATAGTTTCTTTTTAGAACTATGGAAAGATGAGCAACTCATTAGTGTCTCAACTTGCGATCAGCTAGATGATGGGATTTCTGCTGTCTATACTTTTTTTGATCCAGAAGAAAGTCGTCGTTCTTTAGGCGTATTTGCTATTTTAAAACAAATTGAATATGTTAAAACTTTAAATTTAGACTATGTATACTTAGGCTATTGGGTTCCGCACTCTACAAAAATGAACTATAAATCTCAATATGCTCCCTTTGAATTATTACTAGATGGTCAATGGCGTCGTATCAGCAGACATCTTGATCAAGATGAAATTAACAAACTGGGTGAAATGCTCATGACCACCCTTCCTTCAGAATGGAATGAGCCTATTATTAAATAAAAAAATTAAACTCAAAATCACTTAAATAGTGTAGCAAAATCATCACTACATGTTTTTACCATAATAATGGCATGTTCACGTGTTCCATTTTTATTTGGATAATAATTTTTACGTAAATCTATCTGATGAAAATCGGATTTTTCATATAAAGCGATTGCTGCCGTATTTGATTCACGAACTTCTAAGAAAATTTGCACGGGTTTATTTTTCAATAATTGAATAGATTGATCCAGTAATTTAAAACCAAAACCTTTACCCTGCTGACTTGGATGAATTGCCATAAGTAAAAGATTTGCTTCATCTAAAACAGGTTGCAAAATACAAAAACCCACCACCTGTCCTTGTGCTTCTAAAACTGTACTTTGATAGCTGAGTATAGATTCTTGAAACTGCTGCTTTGTCCAAGGGTGCGATTGAACAATATTTTCAATTTCTGAGACAGCATTTAAATCTGTCTGTTGCATTAAACGAATCATCTTCGTTCATCATCTTTGGAAATGGAAAGCGAATTATAAGAACTTCTATCTAGAAGTCTAATAAAAAGAGGAAGAATTCGATCCGTCCTCTTTAAAAATTAAATTTAACTGTTAAAAACCTAATTTATTTTTCCAAGTTTCCAATAATTCAACCGTATCTAAATCATTAGGATGAAAACTAGGTTTAAAATATGCCAGCATCTCTTTGGTCATACCTGCAATAATTCCTTTTGAAGGACTATATGCATATTTATAAATCATACCCAATTCTTTCATATTGAGTTTGCCATCTTCTTTTAGCAAACGAATTACAAAAGAAGACTGAGCTGTAAAAATCAAAGCCATTGCGATCACTAAAGCAATATTACGTAAAGCATAAGCCTTTAAACCCTTACCAAATACGCCTTCATAAACATCATAAGCAACCGCTTTATGTTCATTTTCTTCTACCGCATGCCAATACCACATATAAGACATGGTTGGATCTGTCATTAGTGCTTGAATATGCTGATTTCTTAATAACTCTGAAGCAATTGTTGCTGTAAAATGCTCCAGTGCTGTAGTTGCAGTTAGATCAACCATTTCTTGTGTCATACCAAAAGGCTTGACAGCACGTGCAAACCATTTACGTGCACCTTGAATCAAACGTCCTGTTTCACGTTCAAATTTAGCGACATCATGACCATATTTTTGTGCAGAAGCATTAAACCCAACATGCTCTTGTGTATGCATTGCTTCTTGCCCAATAAAAGCACTAATCTCTTTCTGTAAAGCATCATTATCTTTAATCGCTGGGTGATAACGAACTGCTCGCACTGAATCAATAAATAACTTTTCACCATCAGGAAACAATGCTGATAATGCTGTCATAAAATGGGTAATACCAGCAGAATTATTTGCCCAATACTCTGGCACATGATCAAAATTAAAATTCATACGACGTACTGGAAATGATGCACCTGCACGATTAGACACATTAACTTTAGCATTCATTAAAACAACTCCTATTAAGTGAATGATCACTTAAATCCTTTGTGATTTTTTTTCTTATTTTTATATTACATTTTTATCAAATTGAAATAATTGCTGATCAGGTCAAACAAATATCACTTAGGGACATAAGAAGTAATCATAAAGAATGCAAATCTAAGAAAAATCATCAGTACAATGATTAAAATATGACTTTCATTAAACAGAACATAAAAATTATCAATAAAAAATTAAATGAATAACATCAAAAACTTAATATGATTTTAAATTATTTTTTAATTATAAAAAAAGCGCCCCAAAGGAGCGCTCTTTTTTACACAATCAATGATTATGCAGTTACTTTAGCAACTACACCAGCACCAACTGTACGACCACCTTCACGGATCGCAAAACGTAGACCTGGGTCCATTGCGATTGGGTGGATTAATTCTACTGACATTTCAACGTTGTCACCAGGCATTACCATTTCAACGCCTTCTTTCAACTGGATCGCACCAGTTACGTCAGTTGTACGGAAATAGAATTGTGGACGGTAACCGTTAAGGAATGGAGTATGGCGACCACCTTCGTCTTTAGAAAGTACGTATACTTCTGCGTCGAATTTAGTGTGTGGTTTGATTGAACCTGGTTTAGCCAATACTTGACCACGTTGTACGTCTTCACGTTTAGTACCACGTAGAAGAATACCACAGTTCTCACCCGCACGACCTTCGTCAAGAAGTTTACGGAACATTTCAACGCCAGTTACAGTTGTTTTAACTGTGTCTTTGATACCAACGATTTCAACTTCTTCGCCTACTTTCACAATACCTGATTCAACACGGCCAGTTACTACTGTACCACGACCAGAAATTGAGAATACGTCTTCGATTGGCATTAAGAATGCTTTATCGATAGCACGCTCTGGCTCTGGGATATAAGTATCAAGCGCTTCAACAAGTTGAAGAACAGCAGGAACACCGTATTGACCATCTTCACCGTTAAGTGCAGCTAAAGCTGAACCACGGATTACTGGAGTGTCATCACCTGGGAAGTCATAAGTAGAAAGAAGTTCACGAACTTCCATTTCAACTAATTCGATTAACTCTTCGTCATCAACGATGTC
>NZ_JACANU010000019.1:0-40671 GCF_030329325.1 Acinetobacter sp. 226-1 | reverse complement strand
GAAACTGGCGCTACAGGTGAAACGGGTGCTACAGGCGAAACCGGTGCTACAGGCGAAACCGGTGCTACAGGCGAAACTGGCGCTACAGGTGAAACCGGCGCTACAGGCGAAACGGGTGCAACTGGTGAAGGCTCTGTCGCTGATTTAATTAAGTCAGTAACCTTAAATGATGATTTAGATCTTTCAGGAACACTGGATACGAGAGAAGTTGGCAACGATGGTTTAACAAGTGTCAAAATTCAATTAAATGATCCAATAGCAAATGCTTTAGTAGCGGGTAATGTTGTTGTTATTAATGGTCAACCTCATATCTTGACAGCAGCTGAAATTTCAGCAGCAGAGCTAGATGTATTGGTTGCTGTTAAATCAGGTACAAATGCCATTGTTGTTGAAGTGACTAACAGTAAAGGTCAAGTTGAACGTGATATTACTGTTGTTGAAGTTGTTGTATCTGACTTGATTGGTAAAGTGACTGTTGTTGAAGATATTAATGGCGATAATATTTTAAACAGCACTGAAAAACCTGTAGATAACTTGGTTGATTTAACTATCGAGTTAGGTACAGATGTTAAAGTGGGTGACACAATTGAGGTGGGTGGTATCACTCATACAGTGACACAAGGTGATATTGATCAAGGCTTTGCACTGGTTGAAAATGTTGGACCGTTAAAAGAAGGTGACAATACTTTTGAACTTGGTTTAAAAGATGCGACAGGTCAGTTAATTGAAGAGTCAAAAGCTCAGGTGACTGTAGATACCAAGCCAGCTGATTTAATTAGTGAAATTCGATTAACTCAAGATAAAAACGGCGATGGTGTACTCAATCTGAAAGAACTTGGTGCAAATAAAACATCAACGCAAGTTGAAGTGATTTTGGGTCAAGATGCCAAAGAAGGCGATACCATTACAATTAATGGTAATGACTACACCATTACGCACAGTGAATGGTTAGCAGGAAAAGTGATTCAAAACATCGTCATTAATGAAGATGCAAATACCATTACTGCAACAATGACCGATGCACAAGGTAATGTTGATCAAGAGCAGCTTGACTTTGTAGTGGATACCCAAGCGACTGATTTAGTAGGTCCAATTAGCTTACTTGATGATACCGATCTTGTAGATGGTGCAATTAATAAGAAAGAATTGGGTAATGACAATAAAGTTGATATCTCAATTCCATTAACGAATGCCAATCAAGCAGGTGACATCATTAATGTGAATGGTGACAACTATGTTCTACAGCAAGCTGATATTGATGCAGGGAAAATAGAAGTTGCCATCACTGTACGTGAAGGAAATAATCAGGTTGTCGTTAAAGCAACTGATCAGCAAGGTAATGTCGATAGCTCAGAGCTCACTTTCCTTGTCGATACTAAAACTGTCAATCCAGTAGTAACAGGTATTACGACCATTGGTGGTGGTATTTATGGTAATGACCAAGCTATCAATGCAGATGAACTTGCTAATACCGTTGTGATTCAAGGAACAGCAGAGCCAAATTCAACGGTTGTGGTTTCTATTGAAGGTCTAAATACACCATTTACAGTAACGACAGATCCGACAGGCGCATGGAATGTACCTTTAACACCAGCAGACTTAGCGACTTTAAATAGCTATCAACAGCAACAAGCAGATTCGTCATTAAATATTGAAGTTACAGCAACTGATGAAGTGGGTAACGTTAGTGAAACAGTACAAGATGACTCAATCACACTTGATGCAGAAGCACCTGAAGTCACGATTCAAATTGATGCAAATGGTGTTGTTGAAGTTGTAAGCACAGAGCCGCTATTTAAGCTTGATAATGGTGTTGTGACTCCTGTTGATTTACAGGATATTGCAGATCAGTTAACAAGTGATCAAGGTAAGTTTATTGTTGTAACACCAACAGGTGGTGCGCAGCCTTATATCCAATTTGTTCCAATGGATCCAAATAGTGCAATTGACCCTACGACTGTCGATTTAACAACAGTTGATTTTTACGGTCCAGTTGTTGTGGATTTAGCAACAGATATCTTTACTGATGAAGTCGGTAATGGAAATCTTGCAGGACAAAGTTCAGTTGTGACGGTGGATATGAGCTTGCCGCCAACATTAACGATTACTTCTGATAGCTATGTGGTTAATGCAACTGACGATACAACGATTATTACGTTTAAATTCTCTGAGTTAGTCACTGGCTTTGACTTAAGCGATGTCAAAGTTACGGGTGGTACGTTGTCGAATTTACGTCAAGACGTCAATGATCCTGAGATTTATACCGCAGTATTTACACCAGATCAAAGTAATGATGTTGTGGGTAAAATCTCTGTAGATCCAAATGCATTTAATAGTGTGACGACAGGTAAGAGCAATGATCAAACCGCTTCACTTGAAGCACCAGGAGAGATCACTGGCGATGTTATTGCACCTGCATCTGTTGAATTAAGTTTATTAGAAGATACTTTTGCAGTGGCTTCTGGTGCAATTTCAGAGCATCAAAAACAAGATGGTATTACCAAAAATCCAGCGATTAAAGTCAGTGGTTTAGAGGCTGAACTGGGTTGGGAATATTCAACAGATGGCGGTTTAACATGGCTTGAAGGTGCTCCAAAAGGAAGCACTGCAACGACGGGTCAGTTTAACTTACCTGCTGATGGCAAATATGCAGTTGGTGATATTTTGGTACGCCAATATGATGGTGCATCTGCAAATGATGAAAATACTACAGTTAGCGTATTTGATAAGGTTGTAACACTTGATACTCAAGCACCTACTGTAAACATTACAAGCGTTGCTGATGGGAATGGTATTGATCAGGCAGAGCGTGCGTTTGGCTATACAGTGAAAGGTACAAGCGAAGCAAATGCTGAAATTACGGTGACGATTACAGGTGCTAGTGGTAATCCGCATACAGCAACAGTCATGACTGATGCTAAGGGCAACTGGAGCTATAAAGTTCCTGCAAATGCAGTGACATATCCAAGCTCAGGTAATGTTTCAATTAGTGCTGTAGCGAAAGATAGTGCAGGTAATGCATCAGCTTCAGTGAGTAAATCTGAAGCAGTGACAGATCTTAATAATGGTATATCTGCTCCAGCAAATGCAACGATTGGTGTCGTTGCAGGTGATAACATTATTAATGGTGCTGAAAGTGCTGTTGCGGTTAAGATTTATGGTGACACGAACCTGACTACAACATATGCACGTATTTTCAAAGTCAATGCAGATGGTACAACAACACAGATCTTCCGATTAGGTAGTTCTAGATGGAATACAAATGATACAGGTTCTCAATTTACATCTAAGGATACTTGGAGCGCAGATTTAACACCTACACAGCTTGCGACAATGGCTGATGGTCAGTATCGAATTGAGGTTTATAATTTAAGTGGTTTAAGTCTCAATAAACTTGCTAGCCATGACTTTACAGTGAAGAAGAGTATTGTAGCTCCAACATTTGAAGTACATGATGATGCTGGGCAAAATATCCTAACGGATAAAGCAGGCTATAGTAATGACCCAACACCAACATGGTCTGGTAAAACTGAAGCAGGGGCGATTGTTGAAATCAAAGTAGGTAATATTTCTTATGGTACTGTCGTTGCAGGTGCAGACGGTTCTTGGAGTATTACTGCAAATCAACCACTTCCTGATGCAGACCATAATGTTACAGTTCAAGTCACTGATAGTGCAGGTAATACAAACTCATCATCACACCATGTGATTGTTGATACAGTTGCGCCTGAAGTTACGATTGATCAGCCAATTGCTGTGGACGATATTTTAACTGCTGTTGAGTTGCAACAAGGTCTTACTGTGAGTGGTAAAACTGATGGTGCAGAAGATGGTCAAATTGTTAAAGTTACAGTTAATGGTTTGGGTCCAGTTGATGCGGTAGTGATGAATGGTGAATGGAGTGTTAATGTTCCAAGTTCATTACTAGATGATATTACTTGGAGTGATGATACTCAGTTTACGATTGAAGCTGTTGTTACCGATAAAGCAGGTAATGTTTCGGAAACAACAACAGTAGAGTTGCATTATAAAGACAATGATTTAGACCAAGCTGGCACGATTGTAGAGTTCTCTGAACATGACTTATTATCGGCTGCGAATGCTTCAACAGGTTTAAGTTATACAGGTCAGTTTGATTTACCAAATGTTGCGTATAGTCATATCTATCTAGAGCCACCTGCAACAGCATTAACCTCAAAAGGACAAGATGTACTTTGGGAACATAATGCAGATGGTGACTTAATTGGTTATGTCAATAACGTTGAAAATGGTCAAGTTGTTAAGTCTGAAGTGATTGTGGTCTCTATCCAAGATGACGGCACATATACTGTGAACTTAAAACAAGCAATTGGTCATGGCGAAGTGGGTACCACTTTAGATGACGTGCTTGCATTTGATATTCGTATGAACTTTAGCAACCATCGTGGTGATGTTTCAGAGTCTGAATATATTACGGTGAAAGTGACTGATGACAAACCAGTGACCAATGCAAGTGAAACTTATAAGTTAACCAATACTTATGAGGTTGAAGGCAATGTGTTTATTGAAACTGTAACTCAGCCAAATGGTAGCGTAGATCAAGTTGTTCATAACTATGGTGCAGATGGTGGTTTTGTTAAATCAGTGAAAGTTGCTGGAGTAACTTTTGAATTTGATCCAGAATCAAATACGATTACTCAATCAGGTTCATCACCAGAAATCATTACCTATGCTTATAACTATAAAGGCTTAGAAGGTGGTGAGTTATTAGTTACGACGTTATCTGGTGAAACCATCACCGTAAATCTAGCGACAGGTCAATATCATTATTCAGTATTTGAGGTTGATCCTGCGGTTTATAACAAACCTGAGCCTGTATCAGTTTCATTGGGTGGACAAACGAATAGTTTACTGGGTACGGTTGGCTTAAACGTTGCTGGTATCATTAACTTACAAAGTGAACAATTATTCTCAATCCAAGGTGAAGGTGCTTCTTCAGTTGAAATCAGTATTGGCGCACTTGATGTAGGTGGTTTATTAGGTTCGTTATTAGGTAACTCAAAAGAATTACTGTTCAATACCAAACTTGCGGCTGAACTTGGTCTGAAAGTTGTTTCACAAAAAGCAACTTTAGGCTTAGTGCCGATGAAATTAACCATTACAAATCTTGATGGTACGCCTGTAGATGCACTGAAAGTCAATCAGCTATTAAAAACAGTCACAGTCGATGGTGGTGCTTTAGGTGGAATACTAGATTTATCTGTATTACCAACAGTCAACATCACAGCGAAAGATGCTTCAGGTGCAACACTTGCATCGAAAGGCAATACTGAACTGCTAAATGTTGGATTACTCAGTGATTTATTATTGGGTACTGAAGCTAAGACTGTCATCATGGATGAAGGTTCAGCAAGTTCTGAAATGCGTCCTGTAGATAATAATTTGTCTTACTCACTTTATGGCTTAGGCGGTAACGATACGCTGTATGGTGGTAATAAAAATGACATCTTATATGGTGGTACAGGCAACGACACTATCTTTGGTGGTGCAGGTAATGACTTGATCGTTGGTGGTCAAGGTAATGATGTACTTACAGGTGGTGAAGGTTCAGATGTCTTCCGTTGGGAGAAGAGTGATTATCGTAATGGCTTCCTTGGTGCTGTAGATCGTATTACTGATTTTGACATGCGTTCAGTGGCATTAGGCGGAGATGTAATTGATCTCTCTGATATGTTAGTCGGTGGTGGACGTCTAGGCTTTGGTGCAGGTAACTTGATTAATTATCTACACTTTGAGTTTGATGCTACAACAAATCAAACATTGATTTATATCAGTGTAGACGGTGAGTTCGTTGGTGGGTTTAACGCTGACCTTCATATGGAAAGTGTGAATCAGATTATCAAACTTGATAATGTGAATTTACTGTTACAAGGCGAAGGTGATTACGCAGCACGTTTCAATTCAGACTATGAAGTGATTGGTTCACTCATTGCTAATGGTAAGTTGCTTGTGCCGAAGTTAGATGTATCAAGCTCAAGCAGCAACAATACCAATGTTGAAATTGTTGTTGAAGATAACGATGGCGATACTTCTAAGACAGATATCAACTTCGATACCTCTGACCTTGAAGATGTAAGCTTTAATCCAAACAACCAAGCACCATTAGTCTTTGGTACTGATACTTCATTATTAGGGCTTGTTGGACTTGATGTGTTAGGTTTAATCGACCTTGGTGCTCAAGATATCTTTGTCTTCGATGCAGATGAAGATTTGAGAAAAGTAAGTTTAACGTTTGAACAATTGATCAGTGTGAACTTAACTAAACCGACATTTGTTTATTCAGAAAAACTTGCTGCTGAGTTAGGTATTAAAGCTGAAATTACAGCAAACTCTGGTGTGTTAGGACTTATTGCATCATCAGTGTCGATTACATTTACCAGCACAAATCCATTACAGCCAAATATCAGTAATGCTGCAATTAACCAGCTTTTAGCAACAATTCGCTTCACGACTGAAGATGGTGCTTTGGGTATTGTGGATGGTAATTTGTTATCACTTGACCTATTGAATAATATTAAAGTGACTGCAACAGACAGCCAAAACATCTCAACCACTGAATCATTAGGTAAGTTACTTGACCTCAGCTTAATCACTAAAGATTCAACGCTTAATAGCAACTTGAAACTGATTGAAGGTGATAACGCAGTTGATCATTTAGATGCATCAACTTCAGACCGTTCTGTGGTGATGTATGGTTATGCTGGCGATGATATCTTAACTGGCAGTAACCATAACGACACGATTTATGGCGGTTTAGGAAATGATGTGATCTCAGCAGGCGCTGGTAATGACTATGTTTCAGGTGGCGCTGGTGATGATACGATTTATGGTGGCGCTGGTGATGACATCCTCTTTGGTAATGAAGGCAACGACAAACTCTATGGTGGGTTAGGTAACAATATCTTTAATGGTGGCGCTGGTAATGATGAATTCCATAGCCAGTCTATCGGTCAAGATACTGTTATTTATGATTTATTAAATAAAACTGATGCAACAGGTGGTCATGGTGCTGATACATGGTTTGGCTTCCAAAAAGGTTCAGTTGAGGTTAATAAAAATGCCGATATCATTGATGTACAAGAGCTATTAACTAACTTTGATCATTCTAATTATGATCACCTGATTTCAAATAATGGTGATCTACCGGGTGCATTGAATTATCTTTCTCAATTTATTAAAGCTGAGAAGAATGGTAATGATACTGTGATCAGTATTGACCGAGATGGTAGTGGTTCAGCATATAGTTCTCATGTGTTGTTAACATTGAACAATACAGACACTACGCTTGAAGAATTAGTACGTAATCAACAGTTATTGTTCTAAGAATATTAGCTTGTAGATGAAATAAAAACCGCCTTTAAATGAAGGCGGTTTTTTCAATAAACTTTAGTTCATATTTAAAAATCTAGGTGAGTCATGATGATGATTGGTTTAGAGCAAAAAGGAATATTCAAGTGAAAAAACATATTCGCCTAAATATGATTGTGAAAAATGAAGCACATGTCATTTTAAGATGTTTAGCTTCTGTTAAACCGTGGATCGACTCATGGTGCATTGTTGATACTGGGTCAACAGATGGCACGCAAGAAATTATTCAAAACTATTTAAAAGATATTCCAGGTTGTTTATACGAACGCCCTTGGAAAAACTTTGGTTTTAACCGTACAGAAGCATTACAACTGGCTGTATCGAAAGATCTTCCTACAGCAGATTATTTATTATTTATTGATGCTGATGAACAATTAAAACCAGAACCAAATTTTGCTTGGTCAAATTTGACTGAAAATGCTTATTATTTTCCAGTGATTTATGGCAGTTTACGTTATCGACGCAATGCTATGATTTCCACTCAATTACCTTGGGAGTGGAAAGGTGTATTACATGAATATTTACATTCGACAGAACCACATCGTTGGGCAACATTAACAGGGTTAAATATTTTTGTGCAGCATGATGGTGCTAGAGCGCAAAATAAAGAAACCTATCTCAAAGATATCGCTGTACTTGAACAAGGCTTGAAAGATGAGCCTGATAATTTGCGTTATGTTTTTTATCTGGCACAAAGTTATCGAGATGCAGGAATTTTAGATAAAAGTCGCGAAGTGTATTTAAAGCGTGCTGCGGGGCGTGGTTGGGATGAAGAACGTTGGGTTGCTCAGTTCCGCGCGGCGCAAATGGCTGATCGTTTACAAATGGATGAGCGTATCGTTTATCGAGAGTACTTACAAAGTTGGATAGTCAAGCAGCATCGTGCAGAGCCGCTATATGAATTAGCCCGTTATTATCGAGCAAAAAAAGATTTTGATTTGGCGTGCTATTTTGCGAAACAAGCAGTTGATATTCCTTTGCCTGCAAATGGTTTATTTATTAATGCGAGTGTCTATGAATGGCGAGCTTTAGATGAATTGGCTGTCTCGGCAACCTATTGTAAGGCGTATAAAGAACATGGAAAAGCTGCATTGAAGAAACTTTTACAAGAACAAAAGTATCCTAAAGCACAGCACAAACGAATGTTAGATAACGAAAAATTTTATCAATAAATGGAATATGAGTAAAAATATAGACAGTTTAACTCTATATTTTGGACTTAAACCTAATACGGATTAATTGATTTAATCCGTATTTTTTATGCTTTTTAACTCAAAAATAAAATATAAATTGAGTTGTACTATAGCTTATAGAGATTAAACACATAACGTAAAGGCTAGGTTTATAGATAACACATTGATTAAATGTCTAAAATTCTTCAAGTTGTACACCTTTTTGGCAGGGATGTTCACTATGAAAAATGTATGGATGTATAGTTCAATAATTGCATTATTGGGAAGTTCTTTGAGTCATGCAGAGGCTTTTGCATGGGGCGACAAACAAGCTGAAGCAGGACAATTGGCAGTTTCAGGTGCAGTACGTACACGTTACCAATATAAAGATTTTGCTGATGAAGCAAGTGAAGGTACAAATGGTGACTGGAAACTTGCTGATTTAAAGCTCGTGTTAAATTATGAAAATCCAAACTGGTTAGCGCAAAGTGATGTGCGCTGTTATCAATATGACCGATTATGTGATGCTGTTTTTTTACATAGTGCTTGGGCAGGTTATAAAATTAATGACCAACAAATATTAAGTGCAGGTCTACAAGCTGTGGATTTTGGATTTGGACGTTTTTGGGGTAGTAGTTATTACGAAACGCTATTTAACACAATGGGTTATGAGGATGTACATAATCTTGGTTTAAAATATCAACTCAAGCATCCAGATTATCATTTAACTTTAGGTTTTTACCCAACAGATGGTGGTAATTTTAAAGGAACTTCGAAAGATTCAAGCCGTTATACAGGCAACTTTGTTGAAGCTGATGATTTAGAACATGGTACCCATATTCAAGAAAAAAATATGTGGGTGGCACGTGCATCAAAAAATATCACATGGGATGAACAGAATCGTTTCTCATCAGAAATTGGTAGCTCGATTTGGTATTCAGATTTAGAAAATAAAAAAAATGATCAAACAGGGCATAAAAGTAATTGGAATATTTTTAGCACCACCAATTATCAAGATTGGCAAGTGATGTTATTGGCTGGGCAGCAAAAAATAAATAATAAAGACCAACTCATGCCGAATAGTTCAACATTGGGCGCTTTTGACTATGCCTATAATATTGCCAATGATGGAAAATATGCGATGGCTGAACTGAATTATAGTGTGAATAATGAATTTAATGGCATTACAGGGATTAAACCTTATCTGTCATATAGTCAATTTTTTAAAGATGAAGCAGGATATGAAGATTCAAATCGTATTATTGCAGGTTTAGCATTTAACTATAAAAAAATAGGAGTACAAGCCGAATATATTTGGGCTCGTAATGATGCAATGATTGGCGGCACAAGCAAAGCATTGGCAGAAGGAGATCATAATGACTGGAATAAACTTTTATATTTAGCAGTGGGTTATTATTTTTAAATCATATTCGAGTCATTATCTTAAAAATGATATTAAATTTTGTTGGGGTAATAATAAAAAAATTACCTCAACATTTTATTTAATAAAGACATAAAAAGATGAGAAAACTATAAAAATACTTTTTCAGGAGGTAAGGTCATTGGCGCAGGTTTAGCTAAAATAGGTTTACCGCGAGTTAAGGTATTTAAATATTGTAGGCGATTTAATAATTGCGCCTGAATAAACAAAATACAGGTTTTTAATTTCGACGAGCTACGTAAACGAGAAGGGTAAACTGCCCAAATATCAGCATCTTGCCAGTAACTCGTTAAAACATGTTGTAAACGCCCATCCTGTAATTCTTCGAGTACATCCCACACAGAACACAGCATAATGCCTTGATCATCCATCACCAATTGCTTGATAATTTCGCTGTTATTTGAAGTAAATTTTGGGGTAATGGAAATAGAAACATCTTCCATTGGGCTACGTAATTTCCAAGCATGACGAGATTGGTCACGTTCTTTGATGGCTAAACAAGTATGGTGAGCCAGTTCATCTAAATCATCAGGTTCACTGTTAATTTGTAGATAACGTGGTGATGCACACAAAATACGGAAATTAGACAATAATTTTTTTGCAATCATATTTGGTGAAATATCATTACCTACAAAAATATCAAGATCTAGACTGTGTTGGATTAAATCAATTGTGTGGTCAATGGTATTAAATTGAATATCTAATGCGGGATACATCGTCATGAGTTTAGATAAAATTGGGGCAATATGAGTACGCCCAAAACCAAAACTACTGACAATATCAATACGCCCAGTGGGTGTGTTTTGTGGGTTATTAATGAGGTCACTCAGTTCATCGAACTCATTTAAAATATTGGAAACTCGCTCCAATATCAGCTTTCCATCCTCAGTTAAACTGACATGCCGTGTGCTACGGTGAAACAAAGTACAGTTTAAATTATTTTCTAAAATATTGATTCGTTTACTGACATAAGCAGGTGATGCACCAAGTTCATCTGCTGAAGCAACAAAACTTTTCCTCTTCGCAACTACGCAAAAGACCTTTAAGTCTGAAAGGTTAGGTAGATTATTCACGATTCGTGTCCATTGGGTTAATGATTACCTTGTTGATCTTTGATGCCTGAAAAAGCATCTTAGCGTCTGAGAAATGTGCTAAGAAGCGAAATGAGTTTTCATGGCGAAGATTAGGGGAAATCGTAACCAGTACAGGTGATGGAATTGGCGTAGAGGTTTTACCACAAGGCATAGTGGGAGTAAAGACTGTGTTCACTCCCTCATAATTGTTTTATGCGCGCTGTAATTGAATATCAAGACAGAATCTCCTTGTGTTCTAAGGGGTTATGAAAGGCTCATGAATACACTGTCTTGATATTTATTCATTTTCTAACCATGACATTTTGCTTTTGAGTTGTCAGCAAAAAAATACAAAGCAGTACATGAACAGCAAACTTAGTTCAATACGCTTGTGTTTATTGTATGGCAACAACGGATGAAGTGAGCGCTGCAATAGCAGTATTGATCACAAATTATTCATAGGGACTGATCAGTAATGATTGAGTTTCATCAATAAGGATTTATGAATATGGATAGTAAAGCCAATAAGGTCAAAATGGATAAGGTACTGGCAAGTATCAGTTTATCTATTGTTTTCCTTTCGGTACTCGCGCTTTCAGTTTATTCGAAAGAATCAATTGCATTTGCAGAAAAGATTTTATATTGGAGCACTTCTATTTTTTCCGCTCCAGTGCTTTTATTTGGTTTTTTTGCCTGTATTTTTGTGGCTGGTTTAGCATTTAGTAAATATGGACATATCAAATTAGGGGAAGGAAAACCAGAATATCGTACATCGTCATGGATTTTCATGTTTATTTTGGCGGGCTTAGGATCTTCAACTTTATATTGGTGTTTTTTAGATTGGGCATATTATTATCAAACGCCTGGCTTAAACATAGCAGCAAAAACGCCTGAAGCATTGAAATATAGTGTGCCTTATACCATGTTCCATTGGACCATCAGCGCATGGTCAATTTATGCCTTAGCCTCTGTTTCTGTATGTTATAGCTTCCATGTACGTAAAAATAAAGGGCTCAGTTTAGCTGCCATTATGGAGTCAATTACTGGCTTTAAAGCGACAGGGGTGGTCGGACGTTTAATCGATTTAATGTTCCTGTTATGTATGTTTGGTGCCTTAACGATTTCTTTGGTACTGACTGCAATTACGTTCACTAATATTTTGTCATCTCTAACAGGTATTCCAAATACGTTTGTAACGACTGCTGTAATTGTACTTTTCGTATCGATTTTATTTGCTTTGAGCTCTTATGTCGGTATGAGTAAAGGTATGCAGCGTCTAAGCTCAATGGTGTGTTATGCCTTATTAGCATTTGCTGTTTATGTGTTCTTTTTTGGACCAAGTCAGTTCATGTTAAACAACACAATCAGCAGTATTGGGCTGATGTTCAGTAACTTTGTCAGTATGAGTTTATTTACTGATCCTTTAGGTGATGGAAAATTCACACGTGAGTGGACTGTATTTTATTGGTTATGGTGGACATCTTATGCACCTGGCGTTGCGCTCTTTGTAACACGTGTATCGAAAGGTCGTACCATTAAAGAAGTCATATTGGCAATGGTGCTTGGTGGCAGTGTAGGCATGTGGGTTTTCTTTGGCATCATGGAAAATTACAGTATTTACCAATTCCTACAAGGTGCGGTGAATGTACCTGAAATATTAAGTACACAGGGTGGTGAAGTCGCAATTGCACAGTTACTCAACCTTTTACCTGGTGGTGCTGCTGTGATGTGGATTTATTTAGCAATCATGGTGATTTTCCTTGCTGCTCATATGGATGCTGTAGGTTACGCTGTGTCGGCAACCTGTTCTAAAGGCTTACAAGAAGGTCAAGATCCATCGCCGAATATTCGTTTGTTTTGGTGTGTGATGCTCACACTCGTCCCATTAGCAATGATTTTTTCGAAAGCGCCTTTAGACACCATGAAGGCAGCAACAATTGTCACTGCTTTACCTTTTATTGTCATTATTTTGGTACAGACATTTGGTTTAGTGCGTTGGTTGCGTGATGACTATGCAAAATTACCTTCTTATATGATTGAAAAAGGTGAGAAAAGCGACACGCTAAAACGAATTCAAGAAACGAACGATGTACTCATACAACAAGCATTAAATTCAACTGTACTGAAGACTGAATTAGATTCTGAGCGTGAAAGGAAGTCAGTATGATGGAAAATAATCTGCCGATTTTAACAGAAGATATGCAAATGTTTGATTATTGGAGTGGTGTATATAGCCCTGCCGATCAACATATTGATTCTCTTCGGGCAGCATATGATGCATTTCAGCAACATTATACCTTGCCAAGAACTGAAGAAATGCACATAGATGATTGCACCTTGACCTTGTCAACACATGCGATTGATTTACGTGTATTTCGACCTGAGGGTATCGAACCTGAAGCAGGTTGGTCTTGGATTTTTTATGTGCATGGTGGTGGCAATGTGGTGGGTAGTGCTGACTCACATGAATATATTGCTCGCCAGTTAGCCCGAGATTTAAAGGTTAAAGTTTTTTTAGCTGAATATGGTCTAGTGCCAGAGTTTGATTGGGCGCAAGGAAAACAGGATTGTTTAGAAGCTTATCAATTGATTTGTACGCAAGCAGAAAAATGGAATATTTGCGCTGAACAAGCGGCAATTGTGGCAGATGGTTCAGGGGTTTCACTTGCATTACAAGTGCAACAAGCCTTATCAGCACAGCAACAACCGAAAGCTTTGGCATTAATTTTTCCATCATTTATAGCCCAAGGCAGTTCAGATCAGCCACAAAGTTTAGTGTATCAAATTGAAGATCAACAGTTGATGCAGACATGGACAGCAACCTCTGCACAGCATGCTTTACGTTGTGTACCTGTACTTACACAAGTTGTGCCTAACAGTTTTATTGCCTTGACTCAATATGATGTTTGCTATGCAGAAAATGTCGACTTAGTTAAAAAGTTAAATCATCTAAGTCCATATATTCAAACACATACAGGCAAAGGGCTACGTGGTAATTGCTTGCCATTACTACGAGATTGTCATGAAGTCGCAGCAATTTATGATGCTTTGTTGCAGTTCTTAAATCCAAATTTGAAAAAATCAGCAATTTAAGTTTTAGTGAGGAGAATACGATGAATTCACTTGAAAAGATTCCTACTGTAGAAGCAGTCGATACATTACCTGAAGACTTCTGTCAGGATGCAGACAACGCATGGACAATTCCTAAAGCGTTTTATACATCGAAGCAAGTTTTTGAAAAAGAAAAAGAAGAAATTTATGCAAAAAGTTGGATTTGTGTAGGACATTGCAGCGAAGTTGCAACACCAAACCAATATTTCACACGTAAAATTATTGGTGAAAATATTATTGTCATTCGTGGTAAAGACAGCGTATTGCGTGCGTTCTATAACGTTTGTCCACATCGTGGGCATGAGTTATTAACAGGTGCAGGCAAATCTAAAAATGTCATCACTTGCCCATACCATGCTTGGACATTCAAATTAGATGGTTCATTGGCATTGGCTCGTAACTGTGAAAATGTTGCCAACTTTGACAAAGAAGGTTCAAACCTTGTGTCTTTAAAAGTTGAAGAACATGCAGGTTTCATTTTTATCAATATGGATCCTGAAGCAACGTGTGTTGCTGATCAACTGCCTGGTTTCGCAGAAAAACTTGATGAAGCATGTAAAGTGGTAAAAGACCTTAAACTTGCAGCACGTTTTGTCACAGATACAGCAGCGAACTGGAAGCTTATCGTAGATAACTACATGGAATGCTACCACTGTGGTCCTGCACACCCTGGTTTCTCAGACTCAGTCCAAGTCGATAAATATTGGCACACGATTCATGAAAACTGGACTTTACAGTTTGGTTACGCACGTTCTTCTGAAAAATCATTCAAACTTGATCCATCCATTGTTGACCCATCTTTCAGTGGTTTCTGGACTTGGCCAAGTACGATGTTTAACGTACCACCAGGTGGCGATTTCATGACAGCAATTTATGAATTCCCTGTAGATGAAGAAACTACACTACAACACTACGACATCTATTTCTTAAATGAAGAGTTAACACAAGAACAAAAAGATTTGATCGAATGGTACAAACATGTATTCCGTCCAGAAGATTTAAATCTCGTTGAAAGTGTACAACGTGGTTTGAAATCACGTGGTTACCGTGGTCAAGGTCGTATCATGACAGATCAACAACGTTCAGGCATTAGTGAGCATGGTATTGCTTACTTCCAAAGTCTTGTAGCAAAACATCATCAATAATTTGATGAACGACACTTTTGGGTTGGGAATAAGCCCATTCTTATTTCCCAACCCAATACGCCAACTTTAGGATTAAAAAATGTCAGTATTACAAGATAACGTATTATTCCAACAATCTGCTTTTATTCATGGAAAATGGGTAGAGGCAAATGATCAAGACCGAGTGTTTGTCACTAACCCTGCAACAGATGAAGAAATCGGCTCAATTCCAAATATGGGACAAGCGGAAGCACTGCAAGCAGTAGAAAGTTCATACCAAGCATTACAGTCATGGAAAAATTTAACAGCACAAACACGTGCTGATTTATTGCTTGCATGGCATAAATTGACTTTAGAACATGCAGATGACCTTGCACGTATCATGACCATTGAGCAAGGAAAACCACTTGCTGAAGCACTGGGCGAAGTCAAATATGCAGCGTCATTTATTCAATGGTTTGCCGAAGAAGGCAAGCGTGTTTATGGCGATGTCATTCCAACAACCAATGCAGGTCAACGTTTCTTAGTGACTAAAGAACCTGTCGGTGTTGTTGCTGCAATTACGCCGTGGAATTTCCCACTGGCAATGATTACACGTAAAGCTGCACCTGCACTTGCTGCGGGTTGTACGATTGTGATTAAACCTGCCAATGAAACACCTTATTGTGCTTTAGCGATTGCAAAATTGGCTGAAAAAGCAGGTATTCCAGCAGGTGTGATCAATGTTGTAACAGGTAAATCTGAAGCGATTGGTTCGATTTTCACTACACATGAAAAAGTGAAAAAATTGACATTTACAGGCTCTACACCTGTGGGTCGTTTGCTCATGCAACAATGTGCGCCAACCATTAAAAAGCTTGCGCTAGAACTAGGTGGTAATGCACCTTTGATCGTATTTGAAGATGCTGATTTAGATAAAGCGGTTCAAGGCGCAATGTTGGCAAAATACCGTAACGCAGGGCAAACCTGTGTATGCGCTAACCGTATTTATGTACATAAAAATGTCTATGCTGCATTTACTGAAAAATTTGTCGCAGCGGTACAGGCTTTAAAAATTGGCAATGGTTTGGATGAAGGTGTCCAAATTGGTCCATTAATCAATGAAAAAGCTGTACTAAAAGCAGAAAAACTGATTGATGAAGCATGCAGTAAAGGTGCTGAAATTGCCTGTGGTGGTCAGCGTCATGCATTAGGTCATAGCTTTTTTGAGCCAACGATTTTGACCAATGTCGATCAAAGCATGGAAATTGTTTCTGAAGAAATCTTTGGACCTGTTGCACCATTGATCAGCTTTGAAACTGATGAAGAAGTGATTGAACAAGCCAATGCAACCATTTATGGCTTAGCTGCTTATATTTATACCGAAAATATCTCTCGTATTTTCAAAGTTTCAGAGCAACTTGAATATGGCATGGTGGGAATGAACTCAACGGCTATTTCAAATGAAGTTGTACCTTTTGGTGGGGTGAAACAGTCAGGTATTGGTCGTGAAGGTTCTAAATATGGTTTAGAAGAGTTTATGACAATCAAATACTTATGTTTAGGTGTTTGATTTTGACTTGATTTGAAATCGAGATTTCATTCAACAAATTTTTAAAGTTTTAGCGTATAGCAATTTGTTTTTAAGCACAAATATATACGCTGAAATCGGTGTATTTTTCAAAATTAAAGACTGTACGTGCAGTGTTTTATGCTAAAAATCAGGATTTAAAGATGACTGACAGTTATCAAATGTTTCCCTCTGTTGTTACAGCAGTCGAGCAACTTACCCCTTTAATTAAACGCTTTACTTTTAAACGTGAAAATGGTGAAAATTTTCCTGCATTTACAGGTGGCAGCCATATTATTGTCAAAATGAATGACAAGCTTTCTAATGCCTATTCATTGATGAGTAATGCAGCAGATTTATCCACTTATCAAGTCTGTGTCCGTAAAGATATTGAAGGGAAAGGTGGTTCAGTTTTCATGCATGATCATTGCTTGCAAGACTTTAAACTTGAAATTTCATCACCTAAAAATTTGTTTGAACTATCACAAACGGGTGAAAAGCACATTTTAATTGCGGGTGGTATAGGGATTACCCCATTTTTACCACAAATGGATGAGTTGGATGCACGTGGTGCAAATTACGAGTTGCATTATGCATTTCGTTCGCCTGAACATGCTGCTTTGTTGGATGAACTCAAACAAGGTACACATGCTGAACATATTTATAGTTATGTTGACAGTGAAGGCTCACATTTAGATTTAAATACGCTTATTGGTTCTCAGCCAAAAGGCACACATGTCTATGTATGTGGACCAAAACCAATGATTGATGCGGTGATTAATACCTGTAATCAGCACCGTTATCGTGATGAATATATACACTGGGAACAATTTGCTTCAAGTGCGCCTGAAAATGCTGAATCATTTACTGTAATTTTGGCAAAATCAAATCAGCGTATCGAAGTCATGGCAGATCAAACCATTTTACAAGCGATCGAAGCTTTAAATGTTGATGTTGAATGTTTATGTCGTGAAGGTGTATGTGGAACATGTGAAACTGCGATTTTACAAGGTGAAGCGGAGCATTTTGACCAATATTTAGATGACGATGAAAAAGCATCACAGCAAAGTATGATGATTTGTGTTTCTCGTGCCAAAGGTAAAGAAATCACTTTAGATCTATAAGTCAGTCTTCATTTTATTGATTTTAAAAATTAAAAACCGAGTTAGATATAGCTCGGTTTTTTTGCATTTCAGCCATCATATTTAGCTTGAATATTGAGATCATACAAAAATGTATGTTCATCAAAAAGACCACTTTGCATGACTGCTCAGTGGTCTTATTTTCAATACAGATCAGAAGCGGTTTAGAGCAATTCTTTACGTAACTGTTCAGGTGTTTTGATTGAAAGTAATGCTGGTGCAACATCAAATGCAGTTTTTGCACCATATTGTTGGCTTTGATTTAAGCGATGACAAGCACGTGCATAAGCAACCAGTACACTCGCTGTAAACTCTGGATTACTTTCAAGTTTTAATGAAAACTCCATCACTTGAGACTGTTCAGCACTGGTATTACCACTACGAATGACAAAACCACCATGAGGCATACGCTGATGATCTTTTTGTAGGGTTTCTTCGCTAATAAAGTTTACAGTCGTATTATAATCTGCAAAATAATCAGGCATGGTAACAATGGTGTTTTCAACCGTTGCTGCATCAGCACCGTCTTCTAAAACCACATAACAGTCACGATGATGCTTATCTTTTGTGGCTAATTCAGGACGTGCGCCACTACGTACCTGCTCAATGGCATCAGTTGAAGGAATGGTATATTGCACACCTGCTTTAACACCTTCAACACGACGAATTGCATCTGAATGACCTTGGCTTAAACCTTTACCCCAAAATGTGTAAGTTTCACCATCAGGTAATAATGCTTCACCTAATAAACGATTAATTGAGAACATACCAGGATCCCAACCAATAGAAATTAAACAGGTTTTTTGATGAGCAGTTGCAGGTGCATCAACAGCAGCAAAATACTCAGGAATACGAGCATGTGTGTCAAAACTATCTACTGTATTAAACTGACTGGCGAAAATTGGTCCTTGTTGAGGTAAGTCATCTTTAGAACCACCACAAAGAATAAGTACATCAATTTTATCGCTAAAATCACTTAATAATTCATCAATGCTATAGACCTGAGTTTCTGCAAAGTATGGTGAAACGCTACTTGGCGAACGACGAGTAAAAATACCAACCAACTGCATATCAGGGTTTTTATGAATAGCAGTTTCAACACCACGACCAAGGTTGCCGTAACCTGCGATGCCTACACGAATAGAATTTTGCATAAATACACTATCACTTAGTAACAAAGAGTTTGAAATATAAGCGTGTTTCGAGGTTCTAATCACCACAAAGTATGCAGTATGAAGATCCTTTTCATCTTACTTATATTTTGTTTTCAAAGGATTATAGACTGATAAGCATGAATCTATCAGCATAAAATAACAAATAGAAAAGCAGGTTGGCATACAGATTGCTCAATACAGGCTTTTAAAAAATGAATTTTGGCTCATCATTGACCTAGAGATATATCATAAAGATGAATAATCATTTTTTTAAATCTTTATTTTTAAATAGGTGAGTAAAAATTCATCTATGATTCAAAACACAAAAATGCTAAATTTAGTAGGCAGAATAGAGCATAATTTTTCTCAAAAAACTCAATAAATTTATACTTTTTAAATTTAAATCACTTAAAAATGAGCCATTTTAAGAAATGACGAAAAGGTATTTTAAAATAGTTAATGAATTTATGTGTTAATTTGATTAGAATTTAATGATAATAAACTAGAGAAGGTATTGTTGTGGAAAATAAAACAGCACGACTCACAATTTTGATTGATCCTGTCAAAAAGAAAGCGTTTGAAGAATTGTGTAATCAGCAAGACTTGACACCCTCTCAGGTGGTTCGTCAATTGATTCGTGAATATTTACAGACACATGGTGTTGAGTATGCAACTCAAATTAAAACTAATGCTGTTGAACGTCAGGAAAAAAATGACTAAAAATATTCAAACAAATACAGATGAAATTTGTATGAATTGTTTTGACCATTTGAAATGACGATGAATAAATTAAAATCCTTCCATCACTTGGGGTAATGGAAGGGTGTTTGCTTAAGAGTTAATGCTTAAGAATTAAGAAAAATCGAGTTCTTTTTCAAAAGCACGGAGTTCATGACGTGCCATTGCAAGATTAGATTTTTGACGATCTAAAACCAAGTATAAAAATAAATCTTCATTACGATCTAATGGACGTAATAAATGGTATTGCTTACCTAGTGTAATTAAAACATCTTCAACTTTATCATTGAGTTGTAAAGCTTTTGCAACTTTACGTTTTGCTCGGATGACTTCTGTATTACCTGCTGCTGCAAGCTCTAAGTCCAAACCTGAACCGATAGTTCCAAGTGCTAGACCACTTGAGCTATCAACTAAAGCTGCTGCAATTACCCCATCAATTTCATTTAGTGCATCTAAACTCAATTTAGCCATGTCTATGTCCTATTTTTTTAAAAAAATTTTGAAATATAAAAAGTATTTTTTAACCTTAGCTTTTTTCAATACAGTTATATCTCACAGAATGTTAATTAAAAAATAATTAAATTTCAATAAAGATTAACTAAAATATATTTAATTATAATTATATGTTAATGTTTTGCTTTTATTATTCACTAAAATTTAAAAGTCAGCAGATTTTTGTTAAAAATGTCAGATATCTGATTTTTTTGATTTGCAAGATGGGATTAAGTTTTTATAGTGAGTGTAGAACGATTAATTGGAACAAATATGCAACCCATCATTCAGTCATTGCTTGATACGGATTTGTACAAATTTACAATGTTGCAAGTGGTACTTCATAAGTTCCCACAAACACACAGCGTATATCATTTCCGTTGCCGAAACTTAGAAGATACCGTTTATCCATTGAAGGATATTTTAGATGATTTGAATGAGCAACTCGATTACCTCTGTCAATTAAGTTTTAAAGAAGATGAATTAACTTATCTACGCCGCTTACGTTTTATTAAAAGTGATTTCGTTGATTATTTAGAATTATTCCAATTAAAACGCCGTTTTATTAAAGCTGGGATTGATGAAGAAGGGCGTTTGGATATCTGGGTTGAAGGACCTATGGTTCAAGCCATGATGTTTGAAATATTCGTTTTGGCAATTGTCAATGAACTGTATTTCCGTCGGATTCGCTCCGATGAGGTGCTGGCGGAAGGAGAGCGTCGCCTACAGGCAAAAGTTGAATTATTGAAAAAATACACAGAAGAACAACAAGCCAATGACCCACCTTTCTTAGTTTCAGATTTTGGCACACGCCGCCGTTATAGTTTAGATTGGCAGCGCCATGTGATTCAAACCTTTCATAAAGCAGCACCAAGTATTTTCCGTGGCACCAGTAATGTTCTGATTGCCAAAGAGCTTAATATTTTCCCAATTGGAACAATGGCACATGAGTTTTTACAAGCCTTCCAAGCTTTAGATGTACGATTACGTGATTTTCAAAAATCTGCACTAGAAACATGGGTACAAGAGTATCGAGGTGACTTAGGTATTGCCCTCACAGATGTTGTGGGAATGGATGCTTTTTTACGTGATTTTGATTTGTATTTTGCCAAACTATTTGATGGTTTACGTCATGACAGTGGCGACCCTTATGAGTGGGGAGACAAAGCCTATCGACATTATTGTCAGCTCAAAATTGATACCAAAACTAAAATGCTCACATTTAGTGATGGCTTAGATTTAGAGCGCGCTTGGAGCTTATATCAATACTTTAAAGACCGCTTCCAAGTCAGTTTTGGTATAGGAACAAATTTAACCAATGATATGGGGCAAACGCCGTTAAATATTGTACTTAAACTTGTAGAATGTAATGGTCAATCTGTCGCAAAAATTTCTGATAGTCCAGGAAAGACCATGACCGATAACGATACTTTTTTAGCGTATCTGCGTCAGGTTTTTGAAATTGCTGAGCCAAGCAATTAGAAGAAAAACGATAGCTGATTTTTTGCTAAAGAAATGCAGGAAATCAGCTAAATCGTAAAAAAGACTATGCTAAGATGGTCAAAATAATCCTGCTAAAATTCAAAAAATCTTATGACGACTTCTCCCTTTCATTTTGAATTATTAATTGAAGCTGAGCAACTTGTTCCCTATTTAGGACATGAACAATTACGGATTGTTGATTTAAGCCGTAGTTCTGTTTATGAACAATTGCATATTCCACATGCTTTACATCTCAAACCGCAGTATTTAGTTCGCCAAGAGGAAAATGCTTCGGGTTTATTGCCAGATGAAGCAGGATTAAACACTTTAATTGAGTATTTAAATATTTCTCCTGAACATCACGTGGTTGTTTATGATGATGAAGGGGGCGCATGGGCAGGGCGTTTGATTTGGAATTTACATTGCCTTGGCTTTGAAAATGTCAGTTTATTAAATGGTGGCATTCATGCTTGGCTAGGCGCAGGCTTTCCAACTTCGGCTGAGGTAGAAGAACTTAAACCTGTCACAAATTTATTTAAAATAAATTTACAAGATGTTGAAAAATATAGAATTAAATATGATGAATTACTCGAAAAAGTACAAAAAAATGCAGTGCAAATTTGGGATTGTCGTACAACTGAGGAATATACAGGTCAACGCTTAGCAGCACGACGCGGTGGTCATCTACCAAATGCATTACATTTTGAGTGGAGTACTGCAATTAATCGTCAAAATCATTTAAAATTGCATTCCTTAGAACGCACCCAACAACGCTTAGAACAATTGGGTTTTCATTTAGATCAACCTGTGGTGGTGTATTGTCAGTCTCATCACCGTTCAGGTTTGGCTTATATTTTAGGGCGATTGCTCGGTTGGGATATTCAAGCTTATGATGGTGCGTGGAGCGAATGGGGCAATCGCCTCGACAGTCCAATTATTAGTGGAGAATCACCGTCGTGAGTCTAGCCTCAAATTTGAAAAAACAACTTTTTATTCGTGCGCAAAACCTTGTACCTCAACAACAACTGAGCCGTGTGGTTGGAAAAGTCGCAGCAAGTGAAAATTTAATTATAAAAAATATTGCGATTCAAGCTTTTAAAGCACAGTACGGCATTGATTTATCAATTGCACAACAAACTGATGCTTTGAAATACAAATCATTTAATGAGTTTTTTACACGTGCTTTAAAAGAGGGTGTCCGTGAAATCGATACAGATGCAAATAGTATTGTTTCACCTGCGGATGGCGCGATTTCCCAATTAGGTAAAGTCAAAGAAGGCGATGTATTTCAAGCGAAAGGGCAAAGTTTTTCTGTGGAGAAACTCATTGGTGACCCACAATTGGCAGCGCCATTTAAAAATGGTGAATTTGCGACAGTATATTTATCACCACGTGATTATCATCGTGTGCATATGCCATTTGCAGGTACATTGACAGAAACGTTATATATTCCAGGTGAGTTATTTTCAGTAAATCAAACCACTGCGGAAAATGTACCAGGTTTATTTGCACGTAATGAGCGTATGGTTTGCTTATTTGATACAGAACTTGGACGTATGGCTGTAGTCTTGGTGGGTGCAATGATTGTTGCAGGTATAGAAACAGTTGCAACAGGTAAAGTAAAACCTTCTGGTCGTGTTGAACTTGACCATCATGAATTGAAACTTGAAAAAGGTGATGAGTTAGGACGCTTCTATTTAGGGTCAACAGCAATCGTTTTATTTGAGCAAAATAAAATGAATTGGGATACTCAATTTCAAGCAAACTCTACAGTGGTAATGGGCGAAGCTTTGGGGCATAGCCTATAATTTTAGATCACAAAAATCACTTTCCTCAATAAAGAAGGTGATTTTTGCTTAAACTTGCTAAATGTTTTATTCAGGTTTATATAAACGTTCTTTTGGAAATACCACTTTAAAGGTTGAACCTTGATTTTCTTTTGATTCAACTTCTAAATAAGCATTGTGTTGCATCAATACATGTTTGACAATCGCTAAACCTAGACCTGTTCCACCTGTTTGACGGCTACGTGCGCTATCTACCCGATAGAAACGCTCAGTTAAACGAGGTAAGTGTTTAGGGTCAATGCCAATTCCCGTATCTTGTACAGTAAAATAACCATGTGAACCATCATCATGCCAGCCCATCGTTACTGTGCCGCCTTTAGGGGTATATTTAATCGCATTGGTGATTAAGTTACTAAATGCACTGGCAAGTTCGGTATCTGAACCAATTAAGTCACAATGGCTATCAATATCTAAGTTTAATGTATGCCCATAATCAACATTATAGGCTTGAGCATCATCAAATAATTGATTCATTAAACTAGGCATTTCAATGATTTGGTTTTTAGCAATTTGCTTATTACCTTCAAGTCGAGATAAAAGTAATAAATCATTCACCAAAGCATTCATACGGCGAGTTTGTGATTGCATCTGGTCAAATGCACGTTTCCAACGTGGATTTAGATCTTCTTGATCAGTAAATGTTTCTATATAGCCACTTAGAACAGTAAGCGGCGTTCGTAATTCATGTGAAATATTATCGACAAAATCTTTACGCATTTGTTCTAAGTTGTGGACACGCGTGACATCATAAGCAACCAGTAAACGACTTTCGCTACCAAAACGGGTGAGTTTAATTTGTACATAATGTTCATCATAAACTGAAGATTTGATTTTGATGCCATCAGGCGATTGGTCAATATTATTAAAATATTCAATAAAGCTCGGTTGACGAATAATGGTTAAAATATTACGTCCACGATCGAGCATTTGGATGCCTAACAGTTTTTCTGCTGCAGGATTCCACCATTCTATTTGATGCAGTTCATCGGTTAAAACCACCGCTTCAGCAAGCGCAATCAGTGAAGATTGTGCTCGGTCAATCAATCCAACCATTTCAGCTTGAACAACACGTTCTTGGCGCTGCGCACGATAAACATTAAATAATAATGCGCCCCATATACCACTTAAATTAGGAGGAACATCATAGGGACGGTTGGAAATCCACTCATTTACTAAATACAAAGAGCGAAGTTGGAAAATAAAAAAAGTCGCAAAAGCTAAAGAAATGCAGACCCAAAAATACCCGATCCCAAAACCAATAAAACATCCGATGACTAATAAAAATGCTAAAAGTCGTAAATCTTGTTTGGCAAACGCCCATAAACTGCTGTAACGAAATTGTTTATGTTCACGTGCAAGATCTGGGACGGGGTAGGGTTCATACATAAAAACAAATTGACCTAAAAAGCTAACCTAAAGCGACATCAGCGCGTGTAGAGAAACGGTAACCTGTACCACGTACTGTTTGTACATAACGGTCTGCGCCATAAGGTTCTAATACTTTACGTAAACGACGAATATGCACATCAATTGTACGGTCTTCGATATAGACATTACCACCCCAGACTTGGTCAAGTAACTGGGCACGTGTATAAGCACGTTCAGGATGTGTCATAAAGAAGGCTAATAAACGATATTCAGTGGGTCCCATTTCTAAAATACTGTTGCCAAAACTCACACGTTGACTGACAGGATCTAAAATTAAACCATTTGCATCAATTGATTTTTCACCACTTAAGGCATTTGCACGACGTAAAACAGCTTTAATACGAGAGACCAATTCACGTGTTGAAAATGGTTTCGTCATATAATCATCTGCACCAGCATCGAGTCCTTGCACTTTGTGATCTTCTTCACCTCGTGCAGTCAACATAATGACTGGGATTTCTGCCAGACTTTCATCACGTTTCAAGCGACGACATAAATCTACGCCACTCACGCCGCCCGGCATCATCCAATCTAATAAAATCAAAGCGGGTCTTTGATCGACAATCATTTGATGTGCTTGTTTGGCATCCTCTGCTTGTAAGCATTGAAAGCCTGCCATATCTAATGAGGTATGGATCATTTCTCGAATCGGAAGTTCGTCATCGACGATTAAAATATAGTCATCTTTCACAACGCAATATCCTATGTATGAACGGTGTACCGTTTTATTATTTATGACAGGCTTATTACAAAGATTAATTATGACAATATCATTGCAAAAAATAGATATCGGCTATTATTTGCAATTTTTTGTGACAAAACTTGTGAATTGATGTGAAATTTCACTTAAAAGAACGATGACATTTTATTTTTACAGTTTAATTAAAAATATCAGGTCTTTTTCTTTCAGAGGCATTTTAGAAGTATTTTGGACAATTTAGGCACTTTGTTTTTCTGAAAATGAGTTGAGCAATGAGAAAAAAACAGCTTCACATGCAAATACAACTTGTTCTACAGAAAGTTTAAAGCCTCCCATGACCCAACGCACAGCAACTTGCGTTACATAACCATTTAATCCTGTCGAAACCAAGGAAATTTCCTGCTCACTATAGTCGATACGCGGCATCATCAACATAACAAAGGCATGGATCATGCGATCAAAACGTCCCATAGTTTCATGAATTGTGGCGTGATTATGTAATTCTTGAACCAACATTGCATCAACATAAATAATCCGTGCAACACGTGGATCTGCTTTGAGCATAGAAAATAAAGCCATTAAACCCGAATGAATCATTGGTTTCGGATCTGGTGACGATTGCATGACACCTTGCATCACAGTGTGTTGTAGCTGATCAACTAATTGTAAAAAAATAGTTTGAAACAGCTCTTCACTCTTTTTAAAAGATTCATAAAAATAACGTTCTGTCAGTTTAGCTTCAATACAAACATCTTTGACGGTTACTGAAAAGAAGCCATGAGTACCATAAGTTTCGATCCCTGCTTCAATTAATTTTTCACGACGTGCTAATTTACGCTCAGAAAGAGACATTCCTTTGAACTGTCTTTCTTTCACGAGTTTTTTCGGTGTCTTTTGTTCCTGCACCTGTTGTGTTGTTTCATCTAAAAAATCTGTTGTCATATCAGTGTGTGCCAACTTAATTATGCAAATTGCAAGGTTTGATTCATAAAATCGTTGATGGTTATGTCATGATCCTGAGCAAGTTAATCAACATTGAAAAGCTTAACATATTATATTGACAATAGTCATTGTCAAAATTATAGTGGAGCTGTGAGTGTATGTATATAGAACGTACATACGGCAAAAATTCAAACAAGGAAACTCGATGAAAAATTTTAAAAATAAAGTCGCTGCAATCACAGGTGCAGGCTCAGGTATGGGACAACAACTGGCTATTTTATTAGCAAAAGCAGGTTGCCACCTTTCAATTAGTGATGTGAATGAAAAAGGTTTAGCCGAAACTGTAGAATTAGTTAAACAATATGACGTACGTGTTACATCAAAGAAAGTAAACGTTGCAAAACAACAAGAAGTTAAAGCTTGGGCGGAAGAAACTGTTCAAAATCATGGTTCTGTCAACATGATTTTTAATAATGCTGGTGTAGCATTAGGTGCGACAGTAGAAGGTGAAAGTTACGAAGAACTTGAATGGATCGTAGGGATTAACTTCTGGGGTGTGGTTTATGGCACGAAAGAATTTTTACCATACATCAAGAAAACAGGTGATGGTCATATCATCAATACTTCAAGTATCTTTGGTTTAACTGCTCAGCCAACTCAGTCTGGTTATAACGCAACGAAGTTTGCAGTGCGTGGTTTTACTGAGTCTTTACGTCAAGAACTTGATATTGAAAAATGTGGCGTGAGTGCGCTGTGTGTACATCCGGGCGGTATTCGTACCAACATTGCAAATGATGCACGTATGAATGACAGCTTAAAATCATTGGGGATGAATCCTGATAAATCTGCAAAAGCATTTAATAAACTATTACGTAAACCTGCGGTAGAAGCGGCACAAGAAATTTTAGATGCAGTATTAGCAGACAAACGCCGTTTATTGATTGGTGGCGATGCGGTGATTGTAGATTTGGCACAACGTTTATTACCAACGGGTTATCAAAAGCTTGCAACGATGGCAACAAAACTGACCAAGCGTTTTGAACCAAAATAATTGATTTTTTTGTATATAAAACCGTCAGTTATGGCGGTTTTTTTATGGGTTTTATTTGATAATAAAGTGGTTTAGTCGATGTAAAGATAAGAAAAACTTGGTAAAGCATTTATTTTATATACAATATCATGCATATAAAAAATGATATTTTGAACAAATGATAAATATAGCTTTGATTGCTATGTGATAAAAAATTTGGATGATGATGATGAAAAAAAGCATGTTGGCTTTAAGTCTTGCCGTATTATTTCCTTTAAGTTTAAGTAGTTTTGCTCAAACCCGACCAAATTTAGATGCAAGTGCAACTGTACTAAAAGAGCCCCAAACATCTGAAAATGAAACAATAGAAGATAACGAAGAACAAACAGATGAAGACCGCTATAAGGAAATTAGACCTGAAATTTTACGTTTATATCCTGACTATGTAAAAGTTGATGATGGAGATGCATTATTTTTTAGATATTTAGAACATTATTATGAACGACAACAGCAAATTCCACGTTTTAATAAGGCGCAAGAACAAATGCAGCGCTATATTAAAGAAAATGCTCAACTTGAATTACGTGCTTTAACCGCAAAAAAATCTAAAATTGATGCCTTGTTGTATCAAAATTTATCTGAAATTTATAGTAATGTTGCTCATATTCAACAACAGATTCAGCTTTATATAGCATTTAATCAAGCCATTTTAAAACTGATCGATTTTAATGCACCGTTACCTATTTTAAGTGACAACCAGTATAGACGATATCGCAGTGAAGTCGAAAATATGCAGGGAATCTATCAACAACAAGAAAAACAATTGCTGAAATTGGTGAGGCAAATTGACCAATATCAAAAAATATTAGATGAGTTTCATACAATTGATTCAAAAAAAAATTATAAAAAGCATTTGGAAAATATTGCACAGCTTAATCATTTTGCATTAGAAACAGGGCATTTTTTAAATGCACAAATTAAAGCTTATGATGCATTTTATTTATCAACGCGTTTTTATGATTCATATCAAGCCAAAGAAAATTTACAATGGGCTGAAAAGTTTAAAACCTATTTAAATTCAGTTGAGAATCAAAAGAAAACCCAAGCATTATTGGCAGCTTTACCCAAAGCGCAGCCTCAAGCTTCAGAGAGTCATACACAAACTCAATTAAAGCTTTTAGAAAATGCTGCTGTTCAGTGTCGAAATGTTTGGGGTGGTCAAACACCTGATGAATATACTCTTGCGCAAGTAGAGTTGTCTGCGCAACAATTTATTGCCAATTGTCAAAAAACTAAATTAGACTTACAGCAATTTGTACAAAATAATGTGAATTTAGAAGAAATTCCTCATCAAATCGGGAAGCTAGAAAATTTAGATTTTTTAGGTGATTTTAGAATTTATGATCAAGATATTTATTATACGCATTCTGAGAAAAATGCAGTTTATCGTTTCGATAGTAAAACATTAAAAGAGCATTTGATTTATCAGTATCCTTTAGAGCAAAAAAAAGATGGCTGTGATCATAATATGTGTCGAGGTGTGGGGGCGACTGATGTTGTTTTGAGTAAAAATGGTCAGATTGCTTATGTTGCTTCTTTGGACTATAACCAAGTCTTCGCGATTAATTTATCAAATAATCAAGTCATTGAAAAATATAAAGTTGAGCGTTATCCACGTAAATTATTATTAGATGAAAGTGGTGAATATTTATTTGTTTATAATGGTGTTGCAAATAGTATTTCTAAAATTAATCTGCAAACAGGTCAAATTGAACATAAAGCCTTACCTGATGCTTATCAAGGGCATTTTTGTCGTGAAATTGATTTAAGTTTTAGCCCGATCTCAGGAAATATTAAAATTTTAGGTGATTGGTCTGATGAGCCTTATATTTATATGAATACACAGGATATGAGTTTTTATCATAGTCCTTTTGAAGTGCCTTATCCTGTGGTTTCTCATGTCAGTGAATATCGTTATATTGTAAAAGCTAAAGACCGCTATAGTGAATATTTTTCGGTTTATGACACTCGTTTAAACCATTTAGTTCAAAAAGTTGGGCTTAAAGCCAGTCAGGATGAACAGAATGATGATAGTGATTATGCACAAAAATATCGTGAGTTAAATGACATGGGGAATTTAGATCACTTTGGTCATTTTTTTGTTGAAAAGGTCGCAAGTGAGTATAGCTATTTAGACCATCAGGCTGTAGATGATCAAGAAAATCATGAAAGATATCAATATTTACTGCATTTTATAGATGCAAAAACAGCATCTGAACATCAGGTAAAATCATTTAAATTGGCTTTTCAGCCTTTTAAAATTGTTGAATTAGATAAGCAAAAAATTTTGGTAATTGGCGCTGTAGATCGTAGTTACGGCGCGCAGCCAAGCAAAATTATCGCGATTTATGATTTAAGTGATACAGAGGCACAGAAAATTATGAAACGTAATGCTGCTAAATTACAAGCACAAACTGTTTTGGACATGCAGGATTTAGCCCAAGACGATTGATCCAATTTTTTAATTATTTTATGTAGCTTGAATCTGTTGTTCATTCTATTTTCAATCAGAAAGTGAGCAATGTATTTGAGCTATTTTTTAAAGTTACATCAGTTGTTTGACGACTAAATCATTTAATTTTTCTTCTTTATCTAAAATACAGCATAAAAATGTCGCCTATTTGACAGATTGGAATAAGTCATTCAGGCAAGATGTAGACATAGGCAGAAATGCCACAATGCAATAGCAAACAATAAAGATATTGAGGAAATAAAGATGAGCCATGACTATAAACATATTCAAGTTAAACCCATTACAGGACGCATTGGTGCTGAAATTGCAAATGTGGAACTATCTTCAGAACTTGAAGCACATGTGATTGATGAAATTAACCAAGCATTATTGCAATATAAAGTGATTTTTTTCAAAGCTCAGCACCATTTAGATGATGCAGGACAAGAGGCTTTTGCGGCACGTTTAGGTACGCCATTGAACCATCCAACAGTTCCTATTAAAAATGGATCAAAGCATATTTTAGAGTTGGACTCGGCACATGGGGCGCGTGCAGACAGTTGGCATACTGATATCACATTTTTAGATGCATATCCTAAAGCGTCTATTTTGCGTAGTGTAGTTGCACCTGTTGCAGGTGGTGACACCGCTTGGGCAAATACCACATCAGCTTATGCGACATTACCAGAAGCGTTAAAAGTATTAGCAGATTCTTTACGTGTGATTCACAGTAATGATTTTGATTATGCAAATAGTGATTTAACCGTCAATAAAGAAGCTTTAGCAAAATATAAAAACTTTTTTAAATCAACAGAATATGAGACAGAACATCCCTTAGTTCGTGTACATCCTGAAACAGGTGAAAAGACATTACTTTTAGGGCATTTCTTTAAACGTTTTGTTGGGTTCAGTAGTAGAGAATCTCGTAAGTTATTTGATTTATTTCAAAGTCATATTGTTAAACAGGAAAATATTGTCCGTTGGCGCTGGGAAGCAGGTGATGTTGCAATTTGGGATAATCGTGCCACCCAACATCGAGCGATTAATGATTATGGAGATCAGCATCGCGTAGTACGTCGCGTGACTTTAGAAGGTGATATTCCTGTGGGAGTTGATGGTCGTCCAAGTCAGACTTTCCATAAAGATGAAAAATTCGATATCAAAGATTATCGTTTGAGTGAAGCGGGCATATATGAAAAAGTTTCATAAAGAAAGCATAAAATTAAAATAACTTTGCATAAATAAATCAATGAAATTTAGAATAAATTATTAGCCCATATTTTATTATCCATCTAGTATTAAATTAAAATATTAGATGGATTTTATATGAAATACTATGATTTAAACTTTAATTTAAACTGTGAAGTGTTGAAGAATATATTTAATCATGTTGCGGATGATCGAATTAAATATATATTAAGTAATTCTATGGTGAAGGTTTTTCAAAAGAATGAATTAATATTAAATGAAAAGAATTGTGCGGATGATTTATATATATTGCTAGATGGGATTATTCATATTGGTTATTTAAGTGCATCTGGACGTTTTCATACTTTTAGTTATTTTTCAGAAAAACATGTGATTAATTTATTGCCTTGTATAAAAGGTTATATCATTGATTATAACTATTATGCTTTTAATCAAGTACTTGTCTTGGTTATTCCTAAACAAATTATTTTAGAAGAATTAAATAATAACAATAAGTTAAATGAAGATTTTCTTAACATTGTTGCCTTAAGAATGCATCGGCTTATTGCTGAAGTAAAGTTTTTGCATGTCGCTAATTTACATCAAAAAATATGTAAGGTTTTACTGAGCTTATCTCAACAGTACGGGATCCGCCATCCTTTAGGAACTGAAATTTATTTAAAAATATCACAGCATGATTTAGCTGATTTATTATCTAGTTCAAGACAAACAATTAACAAAGAGATCAAAAAACTTTCTGATTTAAATATTATAAATTGGCAATATGAGAATATTATTATCAAAGATAAATCATATTTGGATGGTGTTATTTTGAATATTTAGTTTTGAAATTTTCTTATTTAAGAAAACTGATATTTAAATCTGTTTATATTATTTTTTAATGTTTAAAAAATATTACATATTGGTTTTAAATAATCAGAGGAATTTATAATGACCATTCAGTCTATTAATGTTCGTAATCAACTTAAAGGTACCATTCAAGAAATTATTAAAGGTGATGTTGTTTCTGAGGTCGATGTTGTCACAGCCTCAGGCATTTTTACCTCAGTCATTACGACACGCTCTGTTGAACAGCTCGATTTACAAGTGGGTAGCCAAGTTATTGTGCTCATCAAATCGACTGATGTATCACTTGCAAAACTGTAGGTGTATACGTTTTATGAAACAACAATTTAAATGTGTTATTGCAACATTAAGTATATTAAGTGCCAGTATTTCCTTAAGTCATGCAGACAGTGATGTACAGCAGCTACAACAGCAAGTGCTTGAATTAGAAAAGTCTTTAAAAAATTTGAAAGGTGAAATTAATCGTTTAAAAGCGCAGCAAACGCCTGTTTCGACAGAGAGAGAGCCAAATCAACATGTACAACAAGATGAAATCGTGCAGAGTACAAATGAGGATTTAGAGGGCAACACTGAACAGAACTATGTCACACAAGCTGAATTTCAAGGGATACAGAGTGATTTAGAAAACTATAAATATCAAGTACAACGTGAGCGTGATACAAAAACAGCCTTATCTACTCGTCAATTATTAATTAACGGTGTGGTACAAGCCAAAGCATCTTATTTAGATGAAGCACAACGTATTTCCCCGAATGCTAAAAATACGAGCTTAGCGGTAAATGATCGTCATTCTTCATTTGACTTGGGTGCTGTACAAATTGGTTTCAATGGCAATCTGTTTAAGGACTATAACCAAGGAAGAAATCTAGACTTTAATTTACGTTTTGGTACTTCGCCACAATCAGGAACAAATAATAGCTATTTAAATCTTCTTGATGCTCAGTTGATTTATAACATTTTACCCACTTTAAGTTTAGATACAGGTCGGTTGACTGCAACGCTAGGACAACAATTACTTCCTTTTGGGCAAGAAGTGCAAGCGACAGAAGACCTTAAGCCAACCATTAATAATGCATTATTTAGCTTACCTGGTTATGGCTATGGTCTAGCCATGCGAGAAGTGGGTTTAGTACTTCGCGGCGATGCTTTTCCAACAGTGGATTATGGTTATAACTATCGCTCGCCTATGCTCAGTTATGCATTTGGTATTGTGAATGGAAATGGCGCAAATAAATCAGATGATAATGACGACAAAAACTTTGTTGGACGTTTACGTTATACCTTACCTGCCGAATATAACTCGTGGTTACGTGAGTTAAGTTTTGGCGTGTCTTGGTACCAAGGAAAAAGTAATTTATTTGATTTGAGTGGTGCTGAAGCTTCATTTGCAGGCAAAGGCGATGTGCTACGCAAAGGCTTTGATATTTATTATAACCATCATCCTTTTGGGGCAACGTATGAATATGTACAAGGTGAAGATGACACCTTTGTTCATGATACGGGTGGCATTTATAACCGTAAAAGTGAGTCGCATACGGGAACTTTATTTTGGAATTTTGGTGAGCAATTTGTCAAAGGCTTCCGAAATCAAGGTCGTTATGATGACTGGTGGCCAAAGTCTTACCAAAGTTTTTATCGTTTTGACAAAATCAATCGTGATAAACATGCGGACAATCAAAGCATTGATATTCATAGTTTAGGTTTAAATGCTTTTTTTGCAGAAACCACCAAGTTCCAACTGAATTTAAATCACATCAATAATGAAATTACCCATCAAAAATATAACGAACTGGTTGCTCAGTTCCAATACGGTTTTTAATTCAAATTTTTAAATAAAGAGGAATGCCCAATGGCTTTATGGTCAAAATTAGTATTTACAGGTCTAATCACAACAACATTTTGCACAGCAACACCTGTATTTGCAGCAGAAGCAAAACCAACAGTGATTCGTTTAGCGACACCTTATGTTGGTACAGGGAATCGACCTGTGGGATACAGTAATTATTATTCAACAACACAAACATTAGGCTTGATTGAAAAAGAATTTCAAAAAGATGGCATTAAAGTGCAATGGAATAACTTCAAAGGAGCAGGTCCTGCAATTAATGAGTCTTTTGCTAATGGTCTAGTGGATATCACTTGGTTAGGTGACTTACCATCTTTAATTGGTAAAGCAAGTCGTTTAGATACACGTTTAATTGCGGTGGGCGGAACGAATGATAATGCTTATTTAGCTGTACCAACAGGTTCTACTGCCAAGTCTTTTGCTGATTTAAAAGGTAAGAAAATTGGTTTTTTCAAAGGCACAAGCATTCATTTGTCTTTAATTAGTACATTGAAAAGACAGGGTTTATCTGAAAAAGACTTCCGTTTTGTGAATACTGATGGAGCAGTAGGATATTCTGCTTTAGCCAGTGGCGATTTAGATGCGATTTGGAGTAATCAAACATTATTTCCTGTTGTAGACCGAGGAATTGCAAAAATTATTTATAGCACAAAGCAAGAACCTGCGGTAAATCGCCTTTCAGGTTATGTACTTGTAAATTCAAAATTTGAGCAAAAATATCCTGAAACCGTACAACGGATTGTCAATGTACTGGTGAAACAAGCCGCTTGGGAAAGTGATCCTGCACATAAAACTGAACTTTTTAAACTTTGGTCAAAGTCAGGCTTACCTTATGCGAACTTTGATAAAGCCTATGCTAGTGTGGACTTAAAACGACATAGTGCTCCTATTTTTGATGGCTATAACATTTCACTGATCAAACAAAAATTAAAGGCAGGTCAAGACCTTAAATTGATTCGTGGCAATATTGATGTAGATCGTTGGATTGAACCAAAATATGTTAATAATGCATTGAAAACATTGAACTTACAGACATTTTGGACACCTCAAGGTGCAAGTGATAAATAAGCACTTGCACTTTTTGTGATAGGAGATTTAAAAATGTCTCAGGATATTGTTTTTAAACAGACGACAACACATAACACAAAGATTGAAGTGACAAAGAAAGCCTCTTTATGGGCATTTCTCAAAAATAACCGTCAATTTACTTGGCTGATTGGCTCAATTTTTCCATTATTTTTATTATTGCTTTGGCATGTTGCGGTAGAAAAAAGTTGGGTGAATCCTCTGCTATTACCTGCACCAGACTTGGTTTGGACTGCGTTGAAAGACTTATATGAGAGTGGGGAATTATGGGCAAATTTGAGTATTAGCCTGACACGAATCGCTTATGGGTTTAGTGCAGGTATGCTGCTTGCGCTTATTTTAGGTTTGAGCATGGGGCTTTCTCGTACAGTTGAAGCCTACGTGTGGCCGACCTTTAAAGTCATTAATTTAGTGCCTGTTGTGGGATGGATTCCTCTTTTAATTTTGTTGGTGGGCATTGATGAAGCATTAAAAATTATTTTGATTGCAAAGGCAGCTTTAGTTCCAATGACGATTAATATTTTTAAAGGTGTGCGTAATATTCCTGAGTCTTTAACAGAAGTTGTTGATGTTTATCAGCTTAGTACATGGTCACGGTTTAAAAATTTAGTTTTACCCGGCGCTTTTATGAGTTTTATAGGTGGTTTAAGACTTTCTCTTGCAAGTGCATGGGGAGCATTGGTTGCAGTTGAGTTGTTGGCATCAAGTGAAGGAATTGGTTATTTGATGGTATATGGCAGACAAATTTTCCAACTTGATGTGGTGATGGCAACGGTGATTGTGATCGGGTTCGTTGGGTTCTTTTTTGATGTGCTGATTCGTTTGCTGCAAAAGAAACTCAGCCCATGGAATAGCTAAATAGAGGCAGATTAAAATATGAAAAAATTAGACCTTAGAGCTTGGGTCATTCCCATTTTACTCTTGCTAGTGTGGTCTATTGTGACTCAACAGCAATGGATTGATCGTGCATTACTGCCTTTACCTCAACAAGTTTGGCAGGTTTTTGTAGAGAGTTGGCAGTCTAAAGAGCTTTTTGAAAATATCGGCTATAGCTTGGCACGTAATACTGCTGGATTTATTGCAGGTGGCATGATTGGCGCATTATTTGGATTATTTTTAGGTTTAAATACTTGGGCAGATCGATTTTTTTCACCGACTTTAAATGCGATTAAACATGTTGCGGTTTTTGCTTGGATTCCATTAATGATCATGTGGTTTGGTAATGCGGAAACTTCAAAAATTATTTTTATCGCATTGGTTGTTTTTTACCCTGTATTTTTTAATACCTATGATGGTGTGAAAAATGTCTCAGAAAAAAATAAAGAGGTCGCCAAAATTTTTCAACTCAGTGCATGGAGTACTTTTTTTAAAGTGATTTTACCCTCTGCTGCACCCAGTATTTTTGCAGGATTAAACATTGCATTGGTTTTTTCTTGGGTGGCTACGATTGGCGCGGAGTATTTCTTTATCGCTGCACCTGGTGTGGTGAATCCTATTTTAGATGGTCAAAATCTCTTTCAAATGGAAGTGGTTTTATATGGGATGGCGATTATTGCTTTGGTGGGCTTAGTCTTTGCCAAAATTGCACAATACTTTGAAAATTATAACCTTCGTTGGCGTCAAGGTACGCATAAATAAGATTTTAAATAGGTATAAAGATGAATCAAAAAGTGAATGCAAATGGACAAGTCACCATCAAAAACTTAAATAAATATTTCAATACTCAAGCTGAGCCATTACATGTATTAGAGCAAATTAACTTAGACATTGCTTCTGGTGAGTTTATTAGTATTGTTGGAAATAGTGGTTGTGGAAAATCAACTTTACTACGGCTTTTGGTCGGTTTAGATGATGATTTTGAAGGGGAAATTAAAATTGACCAAACACCAATTCAGGGCACAAGTTTAGATCGAGGAATTGTATTTCAAGATCATCGTTTATTTCCATGGCTCAATGTCGAGCAAAATATTGCGTTAGCTTTGGAAAAAAGTACATTAAGCAAAGCTGAAAAACATGAATTAATTGCCTATCATTTAGATTTAGTAAAACTCAGTGCATTTAAAAAAGCTTATCCAAGCCAACTTTCTGGAGGAATGAGCCAACGTGTCGCCATTGCGCGAAGCTTGGTGAATCGTCCACGTATTTTACTTTTAGATGAACCCTTTGGTGCTTTAGATGCTTTAACGAGAGCGAATTTACAACAGGAATTACAACGTATTTTATCTTCAGAAAAAGTGACAACGATTTTAGTGACCCATGATGTAGAAGAAGCAGTGTTATTGGGTGATCGTATTGTGGTGATGCAGCCAAACCCCGGAAGGATTAAACGCATTGTTGATATCAATTTAGAGCGACCACGAAAACGTGAGGATTATCGTTTAACCATAATTAAAAATGATATTTTACAAGATTTTAAAGACCAAAAAATAGTGATAGAACCACATGAATTAGCACGTTATGGCTTAACATGGTAAAGCAAAAGTATAAAAAAATGCCCAAATCTGGGCATTTTTATGGCAAAATTTTAGCGCATAACGACTAGGTTTAAATTAAGACTTTAATGGTTTTTTTCTTCCAAACAAATTGATAATACAAGGCTTGCAGAAGACATAACGAAACAAATGCCAATGCGTAGGCATACCAAATTCCTTTTAAGCCCCACCAATCACTAAATAAATAGGCAGCAGGAACTTCAATCAATAAAATTGCGAGTACATTGATTAACATAGGTGCGGTAACAGTGCCGCTTGCTCGCATGATTGATGCAAAAATAGAGCCTGCACCAAAAAATAAAATAGACCATAACACAATAAATAAAAGATTTTGCCCAAGCTCAATAACAGAAGGGTCTGTAATAAATAGAGCCATTAAATATTTAGAAAATAAGTAAGCCAATAAAACTAAACTTCCCGTAATCACCAGATTCATAATTAAAGAAGTTCGTGTGACTTTTGCCAATAATTCAGATTTACCTGCACCAATCGCTTGTGCAGCAAAAATAGAGGCTGCAATTGAAATGGACAAGGCAGGAAATTGAATATAGTTAAGTACTTGATTTACTGCACCGTAAGCTGCTGTCGCATGCGAACCATAATGATTCACCAAGCCAATAATCACCAAACCAGCCGCAGAAGTAGTGACCATTTGAATACCTGTAGGTATGCCCAAACGTAAAATAATACGGCTCAATTCAGGTTCATGTTTAATGTGGCGCAGTAATGCCATATCGAGTTTTAAGGCATGATTTTTTTTATTTAAATAATAGTATAAAAAAGCTAAAACCGACACATAACCTATACTTGTTGCAATAGCAGGGGCAATAATCCCTAATTTTGGAAAACCAAAATAACCTGCAATTAAAATAGGTGTGACCATCACACCAATTAGAATAGTCATGCCTGAAGCAATTAAAGGTGTCGTACTATCACCTACACCACGTAAAATAGATGTATAAATAATATAGATAAATAAAAGAGGACTTCCTGCAAGCATCCATTGTACATAAGGTAAAGATAGATGCATGACATTAGGATCTACGCCTAATAGCAATAAAAGTTGTTTAGCAAAAACTACACCTAAAATAGCAATCAGGCAGCCACCAATTAAGGTCATAAATAAAGTAGAGCCCACCACCATTTTGACTTTTTCAATATTTTTTGCTCCCCAAGCTTGCCCAACCAAAACAGTTGCGCCTGAAGATAAACCAATCACAAAAGCCAATAAAAAAAATAGAATAGGAAAAAAGACAGCAATGGCAGCAATAGCATTGACGCCCATCATTTGCCCAACAAAAATGGTGTTTATTGTGCCCGAAAGATTTTGCAGAATATTTGTTGCAATTAAAGGCGCCAAAAAAATAAGGAAGCCTTTCCAAAATCGAGGATGGTGTAGTAGATTCTCTTTTGCTGACATTCTTAGTTTATGACCCATTCCATTGAAATTGTTTTATAATTCAAAATATCATAATTCTAGAAAAAAGCCTTAGCTTTTAAGTAACTAAGGCAATTGATTGAAGAGAAAAATAAATTTTAGACTTGAGCTAAGATTTCACAAGCCTGTTGCAAGGTTTCCTGTTTTTTAGCAAAACAAAAACGGATCAGACGTAAATCTTGAGGCGCATTTTTATAAAAAACTGAGACTGGAATGGCGACAATTTTATGTGTTTCAGCAAGAAATTTACACATTTCGATATCATTGAGCTTAGGACGAATGTTGCTGTAGTCTACATTTTGGAAATACGTCCCCTGAGAGGGTGTAAATTTAAAACGTGACTGACTGAGTCCTAAGTTAAACATATCGCGTTTTTGTTGATAAAATGCAGCCAAATTTTCAATATGTTCAGGATGTTGCTGCATAAAATTAGCAAGTGCAATTTGAATAGGTGTTACACCACAAAAATTAGCAAATTGATAAACTTGACGGAAAACAGTCATTAATTGTGGTGCAGCAATACAGTAGCCTGTTTTCCAACCTGTAACATGGAAAGTTTTACCAAAAGAACCAATCACAAAACTGCGATCACGTAGTTCAGGGAATGATAGTGCAGAATAATGTTTCTGATTGTCAAAAACTAAATGTTCATAAACCTCATCAGACAACACCACAATATTTTTATCTTGAATTAAATCAATTAGATTTAACCAATCTTGCTTTGACCAAATCGCCCCAGTAGGGTTATGTGGTGTATTCACAATAATCATGCGTGTTTTATCATTGATTGCGGCTTGGACTTGATTCCAGTCTACAGAAAAATCAGTGCTGTTTAAGGCAATATGAATTGCTCGACCACCCACCAATTGTATGCTTGGTGCATAACTATCATAGCTTGGGTCAAAAATAATGACTTCATCACCTGCATGAATAAGTGCCTGAATTGCTGAAAAAATACCAATGGTTGCACCGGGTGTAATGGTAATTTCGGTAAGGGGATTTAGATCTAATTGATCACGCTTTAAAAATTGTTGTGCAACTTGCTCGCGCAATGGCAAAAAACCATCACCTGCGGCGTATTGATTAAAGCCATCTAAGGTTGCTTGACTCAGTGCATTTAATAATTCGGGTGGTGCAGCAAAATCAGGAAAACCCTGCGATAGATTCAGTGCATTTAGACGCTGAGCCATTGCACTCATGATGCTAAAAATAGTGATGCCTTGCGCTGGGAGTTTAGAATGGATTTCGATCATGGCGATATTAGTTTTATTGAATGAATAAAGATGAGTTTAGCAGGGGCTTAAAAATACAAAAGCAAAATTTTGATTTAGAAACTGATGTTACGCATTGGATTTAAATTAAATAGCTGAAAAAAGCAAAAGCTAAATTTACACGATGGGATCTTACATC